>NZ_JBHTHC010000002.1:0-749142 GCF_042676285.1 Paenibacillus sp. GCM10027626
CATTTAAAAATTGGTGCAGTCTGCCCTTTTTTGAAACTGGTTTTCATTTTCCACGTTTTCCAGCTACAACTGTCTTTGCTCTCGGTTTTCACCCCTTCAGCTACCCTTTAATTCCGAGAGGCTATTTAAGAGCTCTTACTTTAACAAATCGGTCAGATTGAGTCTCAAGACCCCCTATAATGTTTTGCGATGAATTGGACAAGTCATCCTCCTTTTTGCCTAGATTCTTCCATGCTGATTATAACTGTTGGTGTTGAAGGGTGTCAATTATTATAATGATTAATTTTAATAGTTACTATATTGCGTTGTCACTGCTCAACTTACGATCTATGTTTTATAGAGAAGTAGGGTTAGTATTGAGGTGATGAGACCTATGAGTAAAATTTCCATAATCGTTGGCGAGAGAATCAGAACCTTGCGCCATCAACGAGGATTAAGTCAAGAAAAGCTGGCATTTAAAGCTGACATCACTCCATCCTATATGGGTCAAGTGGAACGGGGGGAGCGGGGAGCTACCATTGATACACTTGAAAAAGTAGCCGTTTCTTTAGATATCACGTTGGAAGAATTATTTCGCTTTGAAGACGGCGATACTACAGAAAATGATGATTTCTCCATTCCCCAAAAGATCGCCTTTCAACTACACGGTCGCACTATAGCGGAACAAGAGGCGATTTACCATTTAGTTAAGCAAATCTTATCGTTTCGGGACCAGAAGTAAGAATCCCTTACATATGTCCTTTTTCTTTCAAGCTAACATATCTATCCTCTCCAATTACAACATGATCGAGTAATTCAATGCCGATAATCTCACCCGCTTCAGCTAGTCGCCGAGTTATTTCAATGTCCTCATAACTCGGCTGTGGGTCTCCAGACGGATGATTATGAACAGCAATAACCGAGGCGCTGCTATGCCTTATTGCCTTATGAAAAACTTCGCGAGGATGGGCAATTGTGGCGTTTAATGAGCCAATCGATATGATTTCTTTGGCAATCAAATGGTTCTTTGTGTTTAGCAGCAAAGCAACAAAATGCTCTTTGTTCAAGTGCTGAACTTCTGGAGCCAGCAACTCATATACATCATTTGGACTTTTAATGATCTTGATGATACGTTTAGGCTTGGATAAGATTTGGGTCAATTGGATCAGGGAAATAATCTGCTGTGCTTTCCCCACGCCGATGCCTTTAATCTGGATCAATTCTTGTTCCGTTGCATCCATAAATGCATTTTTGTCGGGAAATCGCTGAAACAGTTCTTCAATGAGGTAGCTCCCTTGTTTTTCGCAAAGGGATGCTGCTACCAAAGATTTAAACGTCGTTGTATCGTTATCGTATTTATTCATTTTATTCCCTCCAGTTTATTCGAAGTAGGATTAGATCATGATGAGCAGACAGTATCTGCCCGCAACAATGGGTACAATAACGACCTCAATCATCGTTTTAGCAGAAAGAATATACTCCTTATAGTAGTCCGGCTGCTGAAAATGGACGATTTTCTGCTTGATCGTGTCGTTCTCAAGCACCTTGCTCAGTTCAAATAAGTCCTTAACCCCAACATTCATTGTCTCGACCAGATAGCATCGCAGATTTTGCAGCCGCAGAGGAATCTTATTCGCTACTCGCGGCGAGACACTCTATTGCTGGAAAACAAAGAAGCACCTCCCTCAGACAAAATGAAGAGCCGAACACGGATTGCTGTGTTCGGCTCTTGTACGCGAATCTCTCGTGAGGACTACCTATCGGTATAGGTATCTGTAATATAATATAGAATTGAAATGTGGCAGATTACTCAACAGAATCGGTAATATTTTGCTGTGCTTTCGATGAGCTAATACCTTTGATTATCATTAGTTCTTGGCGTTACGACAGCCAAATCGGCCATAGGGGGAACGCTGACATAACTCTCCCATCATGCCGCCGCTTGGCTGTTGTCATCAAAAGCCTAAAGATTGCCATATCGACAATCGACATTTTTAAAGCTGACTTCCCTTAGCTTGAGCAAGGATAGGAACACCCTCACATATGAGTCCGCCTCTACAAATGAAAAGATGAAAAGAGAAAACTAGGCTAAAGCGCTCAGAAGAGCGCTTTTTCTTATACCCAAAAGCAGGAAGAATGTCGTATTGTATCGAATCAATGTACTAGAGATAAATAAGTGCTGAATAATGGGCGGGAAAGAACCCAGAGTAGCTTAAGGAAGGTGACCACTAGATGACAAATAATAGTGTCTCCACTCGATCTCATACTGAATCCTAAAAACCCAAGATTTATAATTCCTGATACAGGAGATAGTCAAGCTAATATTCGAACTACCTGCTCGATCAAGAAGGAGCATTATCATTAGCGCGAGGCATAGTTGAAAATGAAGGCTTGATGCCAGTGGAGCGTATAGTAGTTTACATCGAGGATGGTAAGTATACTGCACTTGAGGGAAACAGAAGAACTTGCGTTTGTCAGTTGTTTCTCAATCGTGAGCTAGTGATGCATTAAGGATCAATATTCAGCAAGTTGAAGTCTATATCAGGGTGGCGAATTGTGTAAAAAGGTGTAGTTCAAAAGGTATTACTTTGTATAAAGATTGCGTAAATTGTTTTCAATAATCATTCATTCAGTACAAGCTTTGATGTTGTGCTAGAGTTCTCAGCCACTCTACGCATTGCTTGTACTTTGGAAATCGAAGGATGTGAATGTCAGATAGGCTCCACCTAGTATTCAGATGGGAGCTAGAGTATGATGTTTATAACTCAATAATTGCGGCGAGTGTCCGGTAATAAAGGTGACACGGCATGAAGCGCTTTTATAATGTACTGGAACGGATGCAGTCCGTTTTCCTTTGTCGTTCTAATCACGCTATAATGGCTGTGCTGTTTTAAGGATATTGATGCGAGTTTCATTACAGTGGATCTAATCACTTTTTAAGAAAAAACAGTACTATTTGGTGCTTGTGATTATTTCAGAATAGTTAAATAACGAGAGGGAATATTGGAAGTTCTTCGTTTTTTAATATAATAATGCTTGTGAATATATAGTGACGGATGGTGCCATTAATGAATTTATCAGAAAGTCAATGCTATACAGCATTTATTGATATTCTAGGCATAAGCGATCTGATTGAAAGAAACTTGCCAATCGCTAGAGATAAGTTGAGTTTATTCCATGATCATGTTCGTAAATTCGTAAGTAATTCTCCAAGTGGATTAAAACAGTCTGTTGTTTTTAGTGACTCATTAATTCTGGTTTGGGAAAATATTGATTCAGCTATTGATGGCTGCTCACAACTTTTTGCAGAAGTATACGACTCTAATGGTCAGTTTTTCCAGCACTACTACGGTGATCAATATAAATATAGATCACTTTTCTTGAGAGGCGCAATAAGTGAAGGGACACTTGAATTAGAAGACGAAGTGGTTAGCGAAAGTTCAACTCAACGTTTCATCATAGGTTCTGGGCTTTCAAGAAGTGCTAAGGGAGAGTCACTAGTAAAAGGATCAAGACTACTCTTATTAGGTGAATGGACAGCTTTAGATCATAATTTGTTAAGTCCCGTGAGTCTATTTCCTAAGGCTAAAATAAGTCGTGAAATAATGTGGCCTTTGATAAAGAGTGCTCAGTTTAGAAATGTAGATAGATTTAAATGGATACTTAGTCTATGTGAGTTATATAGAACAGATCCGACTAGTGTTTCAAAGCATTTTCGAGACACTCTATGGTTGCTTATGAGAAGTCTTCTACAAGAGCAAAATCTAGATGTCAGAGAACTGCAGGAGATTATTACGTTATTTGATCAGGCAAAGTTTATCGATATTGAAAATGGTTACTGGCTTCCAATTTTGCTGTGTTTGGCTGAAACAATTTCCAAATATCCAGATTTAAGAAGTTCTTATGGCTTAAATGTTGAGCTTTCTAAATTAATCTATATGTATTCTTCGTTAGCGCTTATGGAAAATAGATAATAAAGACAAGAGGTATCTAATATGGCTAATTTATTGACCCTTGCTTTAACAGAAACAACTCAGACACAATATGAAGTTGTTGCGTGGGACTTGGACGAGAATAAATGGGTACTGTTACCGAAGTTGCCGCTTAATTCAGCGACAATTGATAACAAACCTGTGTGGGATTTGTTTCAAGTAACTTCAGCAAATATAGCTAGAGATTATACGGAAGCGAGATCAAATGTCCATCGAATAGATTATACGATCCCGCCTAAGCCAGTTGATATAATCACTGGTGATGATCGTTTGAAATGGCTCCACAAACTCTCACTTAATAAATCGGTCGATACACCTATTGGAACAACTACATATGTTACAATGGTGGAACCAGATAATATTACTGATATTATTATGACACCTAAGGAAAATGTAGCCGAATTACGCAGACCATTCTTTTGGGAAAATAGAATTGAATTTCAATTGAATGGAGTTACTTGGGAACCTGCGATGAGTAAAGTTGGTGTCGCTTGTAAAGATCTAAGATGGAAGACATTCTGGCATGAAATTGCTTTAAATCGTCCAACCTACTTTTTAGCGGCAAGAAATAAATGGTTGAAATTTTTGTCGAAAAATAAGACATTTTTCGTCGTTGAGTATTATAATAATCACAGAAATTATGTAATTGCAGGTGTTCATTCGCTCCCGTACAAATGAAGAGTATCAAATGATTTATGCTGGCAAACCGAGATAGGAGGGCTAAGATGTCCATATTTACTATAGCAAAACATCCAATCGATCCCAAAAGGATTTTAGTTGCATTCTCTAAAGATAACACAGTTGAGTGGATTATACCGCCAGTTAATATAAGGGTTGATCAAGTATATGCTGACGATTATACTGAACTTCTTGATGTCAATGCAAAGACTGAGAACTTGGAAGAATTCTTTTGGAGAAATAGAAATATCAGTTTCTCGTCGATAAAAGTTCATACAATTAATGCTCGTTCTAAATATGCAGTTATACAAGGGAACAAGTGGGAAGTATTAATTAATAATCGGTATATTGGTATTTTACCCAACTCACCGAATATTAGGGAAAGCGAGCGTTTGAAAAATATTGCTCGAGATGGTGGGTTGATTATTACAGACAATACGAGTCCTACAGATCCTTGGATAATTAGGACTTTTTTTAAACCAAATGTAAATGGAGGTTCAGATCTATTTACGATAAATCAAAATATAAAAACTAAATATGAATCGTCTAAAAGTAAATCTAATACTGACTTAACTACAGCTAGTATTAAAACCACAAATGAGTTTCCAAGAAATAAAACAAAGGTTGGAACTCAAACAAGTTCAGATTCATTAGAAAAGGCTCTTGTCAATCTTTTTGAAAAGCCTGTGGAACCTTTGAAGGAAACGTTGGATAGAATTGAGCGTAAAGTAAACGATATTTTAAGTATCAGAGATACTTTGCAAAAAATGGAGATGCGAATTCGTAATGTATCGAACTCAATTATTCCACCAACACAACTTAACACAAACGTCATTAACACCGAGAATTACGATAAGCTTTTGAAAGAACTTGAGGAATCAAGATACAAAATTAATAGTCTTGAGATTTCTGTAAATGATACACAGAACAGGTTGCTCAAATCAGAAATCAGAATCAATGATCAATTGAAAAGTAAATTTACTCAAGTAATTTTACAATTGCAAGGATACCTTAATGGTGAAAGATTAATTTTTTCTGAAGAGACCTTATATAAGCAGATGTCTCCGTTTTTGGAAAAGCTTAATGACTCAGACAAGGAAGGTTTTTTAACAATAATTAATCCAATAATTGATCAATACATGCATCAAATTTATACCTTGAAGTTGCTAATCCAGGTTTTAGATGAACTTGGTTGGCAGAATAAGAGGTGAGAAATAAATGACAGGTTTAATTGCACTGGGAATTGATTTGGGAACTACGTATTCAGTTGCTTCTACAATGGTTTTGGACTCAAGAAATAATTGGTATCCGAAGGTGTTATCAAACCCTGGTGGTAAAGATTTGACGCCTTCCGTTGTGTTCTTTGATTCAAATGACAGGAGTTCTGTAGTGGGTAATGACGCCCTTCAAATATGGAAAGAAGAACCTAATAATGTGATTAGGTGGGTCAAACGGAAGATGGGAGACTCACAATATCGATACATTATCAATGAGTCGAGAGGTGCTGAGCATTTTAGTCCCCAGCAGATTTCCTCTTTTATTCTTAATTATTTGATAAGATACGCTAAACAGAGGGCACCTGAGCTTGAATTAAAGAGTGTTGTAATAACGATTCCAGCTTTTTTTGGAGATAATGAACGTCAAGCTACTATAGATGCTGCAAGGCTGTTAAACTTAGATGTAGTTTTAATTGAGGAACCTACTGCTGCGATCTTGGACTATTTACATGAAAAAATAAACGAGAATAACATTAATAGCAGTCAGGGTAATAAATATTACTCAGTTTTTGATCTCGGTGGAGGTACTTTTGATATCTCTGTAGCCCAATTAACATGGGAGGATCAAAATCCAATTATTCGAATTATTGCAACGGAGGGACATCGAAAATTAGGTGGATTTGATTTCGATCTAGATTTGACCGAAGTAACACTCTTAAAACTAATTGATAAATATCCACAACAGAGAACTGACTTGGATAAGGTTTTATCGGGCTTAAAAGAATTAAGAGATACCGGACAGGTCAAAGATTTTGAACTTTGGGCTATATTAATTGACATCATTGACACCGTAGAGAATGCAAAGATTATGTTAAGTAATATGAGTTCACGGAAAGTCTATATCCCATATAGTAGCCTTTTTACAACACTAATGAGCATAGATCTTACTAGAAACGATGTAGAAAAGACTTTAGAACCGAAACTGCAGGAAATGGAAGATAGAGCTAATAGGGCATTAATGACTGCAAAGGGTAACACTAATGGCGATTTGGACTCATGGGATAAATTGGACAGAGTCATTATGGTTGGTGGTTCTACAAGAATTCCTTTAGTGCGTGACTTGGTATCTAAGTTGTTCGGGAAGGCACCTGCTCTAGATGGTAGAGAAGATCATACAGTCGCTAGAGGTGCAGCGATTTATGCAGGTATTTTAGCTGGGTTTGATATTAAAGGGAAATTCCAAAGAAAGACTGTCCATAGTTATGGATTATTGAGCGGAAATTCATTTAACCCGATTATTAACAGAGGGACTCCATACCCACCTGCTAAAGCACACTTGAATCATAGTGTATCATTTGTGTTGAGTCCAAGTACAAGATTAAAAATAGCCCAGGGTGTGAGCAGTAGAAACGGTGAAGAAGAATACGAGCAGATAAAAGAAGTTGAGTTTTATCACCCAATCTTATATACAGGTGATAGTATCAAAATAACACTTAATATTGATCAAAACGGATTACTGCAGATACATGCAGAAGATGCATCTGGTGAGCAAGTCGAAGAAAAAATACAGAGCGTCGCTCTTTCAGAAAATGAGGAGCTATCGCAGAAGAATGAAATAGAGAAATGGCCTCTTAAGAAAGAGGAAGGATAGTTTAGATTTTTTGAAATGATTTGAGCAATTCGGCTTTCCTCGGCGTATTGAACGTGAAACATCACCAATTTTATAAAATAGCTTTAACCCAGGCTACACAAGACTTTACGCCATAGATTTCCTTATCACTCTGCTCCTGAAAAATTCGTAAAATCTCGGGACCTACGCCACGTTGACTGGCTACTTTTACATTCATGAATTCACACATATCATCGGTGCAATCGGTTGTAGAAACAAGATCTCATGGGATTATTGTTATTGAATCTGAATGCCTACCTCTGTTGTTTTTCTAATTTACAAAGCACCTTTGCTCATCAAGCTGCGATGAGATACATTTTTGTAGAAAAAAGGAGCAGAAGCACATAGCTTCTGCTCCATCATTTTGCTAACATTTTCGCTAACATGGCTCCGTGTGCAATTTTCTGAACGTAGAGGGCACGGTACTTAAAAAGTGCTTTTAACCCGCTCGGTTAAAGGATTTGTGTTCGAGCTTTCTATGGTGTAGAATAAGGGCTACGGAAACCGTTTCAGGACTTAAAATCCTGCGGTAGGTGACTACCGTACGGGTTCGATTCCCGTCCTCGGCACCATTACAAAAATCAGCGAAAATATGCGGTTTGCCGAGGCTACACCCAAGCGAAAGCAACCGTTAATAAATACGAATATTACGCACCGTAAAATATGAATCCTGACGTGTCCACCTCGGTAAAATGGCCGCGTAAAATACAGCTTTTAACCGCGTACGAAGAATATGCGGTTAAAAGCTGTATTTTTTTGCGAGGAAAGATGGGGGCAGAGCGCAAATAAAATGGAGACGACCGGCCCCGTTGATCGATACAATTTACGGGACACAGGCGACTCACTGAAAAGGACGCTTCTTTTTAGGGCGTCCTTTTTCAGCCTAGTACGATTTTTCTGTATCTGCCTGAAGATTGTGCCGCAGTATGTATAAGTCCTTGTCGTGCTGGCCGAGTTTCCCAGCCAAGTAGTCCATTTGCGATTGTAACTCTCGAAAATTGCTGCGAACCTCGCCTTCGAACTTAGCGGCTTTCATTTCAAGAGCGTCTAGTTTCGCGTTCGTTATCGCTTGATTTTCGATAATCGCCCGCAGCATTGCTTTAACTTCCTCCATTATACTTCGTCCTTTCACGTAAAAATCCTTACAAGCTAATTTATATAATACCGCATAACGAATTTCGATTGTAACCGCGTTTTTTATTATTTTGGTGCGGTGTTACTTATATTATAGCGGGCATTAATCGATTCCTCCACAGTAAAATTCGTCTATTACACGATAATCGATCCGTAATTTCTTTCTGCAGCGTCTCGGCCCTATATAGAAGCCGCGCTGTTGGATAGGTTTATTTCTCTATCCCAGACTATTCCTTTGAGTCTAGCGGTCATTTGACGCGTGCTGAAGCGGCAATTAGGTACATCTATGTCGAGATATACAATTTCGAAATCATGTTTATTCTGTTTGAAATAAAAAAACCTTCTGCTACATAATGTATTGTAACATCATGCAACAGAAGGACTGGAGGAGATAACCTTTAATGAATGGCAGATTTCTCGAAATTGCCGCCCATCACATCGGACACATGCTCAATCGCGATAAACGCCGTGGCGTCGATTTCTTGCACGATCGCTTTCAGCTTAGCGACCTCAAGGCGTGTGACGACACAGTAAATCATTTGTGTATTTTCCTTGCTGTAACCGCCGCGGGCATAGAGGAAGGTTGTACTGCGGCCGAGACGTTTCATGATCGTTTCGGAGATTTCTTCATACTCGCTGGAAATAATCGTGACTGATTTGGATTCGTTCAAGCCCTCCACCACGATATCCATCACTTTAGAAGCGATATAGAAGGTGAAGATGGAATACATGGCCGAGTCCCAGCCAAAAACAAAGCCAGCAATACTGAAAATAAACACGTTAAAAATGAGTATAAGTTGACCGACGGGCAGTCGTGTTTTTTTGGATAGCAAAATAGCGACAATTTCCGATCCGTCGAGAGAGCCGCCATAGCGGAGTACAAGACCGACACCAAGACCAAGTATAAGTCCGCCAAATAAGACGGCTAATATTTTTTCATTCGTAAATGGCTCTACATGATGTAAGTAGGCCGTAGTCGCAGACATTATTGCGATCCCGTAAAGAGTGGAAAAGGCAAAGGTTTTGCCGATTTGCTTGTAGCCGATAAACAGGAAAGGCACATTGAGCAGGAAAATGAATAAACCCAGCGGGAGGGAGGTAACTTTGGAAATCACAATCGATATTCCGGTAATGCCGCCATCAATGACTTCGTTAGGAACAAGAAATACTTCGAGCGCAACCCCCATTAAAATGGCGCCAAGGGTAATAAACAAAATGCGTTGCAGAAAATTCGTCCAAGAAAACTTGCGTTGTCGTTTGGCCATACTCAGATCTCCTAAATGTTTTGTGTAGCTATACTTCCACATTTACATCGCAACCAAGCTTGTCTCGGAAGCATAGACTTAGTTTCGAAACAACCCGTATCTTTAAGTTTACCCTGTTCAATAAGGTGAGAGCAAGTGAATCGGCGATATTGATCGTAATTTTTTTGAAAGCAGTACAAAAAGGGTGGTATGCTCGTTCTATTTCCGGTATCATTTGTTAGTGAACAGGGAGGTAGATCATTAGCATGGCACAAATATTTAATAATGATTGGTCTGAATGGTTACATGAAGAGATGGAGCAGGATTATTATCGCGAGCTGCGATTGTTATTAGCAGAGCAGTATCGCACCAAGACGATTTATCCCGATATGCATCATATTTTCAATGCGCTTCATTACACTTCATATGCCGACACGAGGGTTGTTATTTTGGGACAAGATCCTTATCATGGGCCGCGTCAGGCGCATGGATTAAGCTTTTCGGTACAGCCTGGTGTGAAGCCGCCGCCATCGCTGCAAAACATTTTTAAAGAATTGAAAGACGATCTTGGCTGTGCGATACCTGATCATGGCTATTTGCTCCCCTGGACGAAGCAGGGAGTGCTGCTGCTTAACAATGTGTTAACCGTCGAAGCTGGGCAAGCCGCCTCGCATCAAGGGATAGGCTGGGAAAAATTCACCGATGCCATTGTAGCCAGATTGAATGAACGGGAAAAACCGATCGTATTCATTCTATGGGGCAGACATGCTCAGGAAAAGGCTGCCAACATTAATACCGATCGCCATTTTATTATTTCTTCGGCGCATCCGAGCCCTTTTGCCGCGCATCGTGGCTTTTTCGGCAGCAAGCCGTTTTCGCGTACGAATCAATTTTTGAAAAGTATCGGCAGTCCGGAAATTGATTGGTCGATTCCGCCGCTGGCTGATTTAGAAACGGCAACTACTCATCAATAATGTTAATAAAAAGGGAACCATACAGCGTCTGCTAATGAGCGGCAGTCTGCGGTTCCCTTTTAATTTTATTTATGTAGCTGTTGCTCGGCGATTTGGATGAGTCTGCGGGTAATGTTGCCGCCAATCAATCCCATATCGCGCGTAGCCATATTTCCATAATAGCCGTCCGCAGGCAGGTCGATGCCGAGCTGTGCAGCTACCTCAAATTTCATTTGATCAAGAGCCCAACGTGCCTCAGGAATAACTAGTCGGTTATTGCGAGCCATTCGATCACCTCCTGTTGATGGAAATATGTTGCGATAAAACCAATCATTTTATACATCGGAAATGATCGCTACTATGCAGAGGTTTGAAAATGCTAAAGACCCGCATTGCCAGCGGGTCTTTAAGAGAGGATTTTCGCTCAATCGGGCTATTAGAAAAAGCCGAATCCAAAGCAGCCGCAAAGGATAATCACCAACAAAATAAAGAGTACTAAGACTTGGGCCATATTGTTGCGAAAGCCAAACTCGCCGCGAACTTCAGACATTCTTTCCTGCACCTCCTTTGTTTGGGTACACATTAATGTATGAGAAAAGGGAGTTGGATGATTGGGTGTTTGTTACTATTATATTTAATCTGTAGCGGATACCTATTAGCAGGCAGGAGCCGCTTTCCTGCTTGTCGATAAAAGAATGCTTAAAAGACCCGCCTAGATGGCGGGTCTTAAGGGAGGGAAATACAAAGTATAGCGTGGAAATGATGTCAATTAGATAAAGCCGAAACCAAAGCAGCTACAAAGGATAATCACCAGCAAAATAAACAGGACTAAGATTTGGCCCATATTGTTACCAAAGAATCCTCCACGAACAGGTTCAGACATGTTTTTTTCTCCTCCTTTGATGTGATACAAGATAAATTATGCATGGTAATGGCAGTGTGATTGGGTGTTTGTTATGCTGGATTTTAAAACGTGTTATTCGCCTACCCTGCGGTGGTGCTGAGAAGGAAGCGCATTCAGGATCATGGCAGGGTGGAAGTAAAGCAAAGACCCGCTGATTAGGCGGGCCTTTACGGGACTTAGAAGAAACCTCCGAAGCAGCTACAAAGGATAATGACCAACAAAATAAAAAGTACCAGGGTCATGGAGAAGTGGCGGCGTTCACGAAACTCTTCACGGATCTCAGACATTTTCTAAGCACCTCCTATGTTTTGATACAAGATAAGTTATGCGCTACTATTTATTTGTGACTGTGTGTTTATAGTAGGGAAGTATGCCCTATTTAAAAGAAATAGATTTCAATCATGGGAGGGGAGAAGAAAGCAAAGACCCGCTGATCAAGCGGGCCTTTACGGAACTTAGAAGAAGCAGGTTCTGAGGATAATGACCAACAAAATAAAAAGCACCAGGGTTTGGCCCATGTTGCGGCGAGGACGAAACTCTTCTCCAAGGATGTCAGACATTTCTAAGCACCTCCTATGTTTTGGTACAAGATAAGTTATGCGCTACTATTTATCTATGACTGTGTGTTTATAGTAGGGAAGTAAGCCTCATTTAAGAGAAATAGATTTCGAACCAATGCCGTCTGCATGCGGAAATACAAGGGAGGGATAGCAAGTGAAACTATGTGTGCTGCATATGTATATGATAAAGACTGCGCCCCAAGCTTGCACCTAGCAGATGGATTGAGCTTGATCCCGGCACCAGATTTTTTAGTGTTCGCATAAAAATAGACAAAAAGAAAAGAAGCCTTATAAATCAAGGCTTCTTGGGCTTTTAAGTATGGTGATCTGTAGTGGGCTCGAACCACTGACCCCTACCCTGTCAAGATAGTGCTCTCCCAGCTGAGCTAACAGATCATGTTGTCGTAGTGACAAGTATTAATATATCAAGATTAAAGAGAGAAGTCAACTGTTTTTTAGAAAAAATTTCTGCAGCTAGGAAATTAATCGGTTCGACTAATACGGTCTAGCTTACATATACATAAATTGATAACAAACGATTGATGCAGAAAGGCGTGATGATGATGAATGAAGGAGCTTATTTGGTCATCTGGCTGGCCGGCATGTTTGGGTTAATCGGTATCGTATCCTACTATTTGACGTTAGCGGTGAAAACGGATTCGATGTCTTACGATGAAGAGTTCATATGGCAACGGAAAGTGAAATAACCGATTCAAGCAAAAATGTTTAGAGGATTTATACCTGGCGCATACTAATCTCATCTTGATATGAAGCAGAGGTTGATGTTTGTTGAAAACAATAGGGATGCTGCTTGCGATAGCAGTTACATTTGTACTATGTGCCGGGTGTGGAACAACTAAGGCGGTAAATGAAGCCGGAGGTGAACTGGAGGGTGGCGAGCAGTCTGTTATGAACACTGTATACGGCAACAGCAAATCGGTTTTTAGTGCGGTCTACGAAACGCCAAAAAGCGAAACGCTGCCTCCGAAGCTTCCGGATTCTGTAAGGCCGCCGTACAGTGCGCCGATCAGTGACTCTTAGCAGCGAAAAAAGGCGTTGCCCTGAGGGCAACGCCGTAATGGCTTTAATCATCTTCCCATTTGCGTGAATACGCTTTTTTCGTCACCCATAAATAAAGCGCCGTCAGAACGATACATATAATGATAGAAATGACGTAGACAGAGGTCATAGCGGCGTCCAGCTCCTTTCAACAACAATACTGACCTAATGATAACCGATATTGCTGAATAAGAGAAGGCGGGCAAGGGAAATCTATGCTAGAGAAGCGAGGAAAGGAGGGCGAAAGTATGAATTTCTCAGAGCAATCCGGAGTAAATGCGAATCAAGACACCAGAGAATCCATTGTAGCTGTGCAAAAAAACGGCGACGGCGATTTGACAGCCTTTAAAACCTCGACTGGCCGGGTGCTGCAATATGATGAGGCGCTCGCGGAGGTGCAAGCTGGCCGTATTGCTGGCGTTAATGCCTTTAAGGGACGGGATGGCGAAACGTATATCCGCGGTGACGCGGATGGCAACCCGGACAACAATCTGGATCAATTGCCAAGATTTGAGTGAATGAGAAGCGCCGCTGGAGTGAATGCTCCCAAGCGGCGCTTTTTTTACTTAAAAATCGTATTTGATATGCTGTTTGACAAAGCGCATGGGACCTGTGCGTCCCTCAAATTCGGGCATAGCATCGCCGTAATGCATGAGCCAAATGCGTTGTTGTATTTCAGTGGGCAAGGTCAGCAGCTCGTCGAGTGAAGTATGCACAGCTGCTGGCGAAGTTAGCTGACAGTCGTGAAAAATCGTCTGACAGCCGCGGTCGCATAAGCTTTGCAGCAGCTCAGGCGTAAATCTTATATCGGCTGAATAAAAAAAATGCTTGTTGATCAAATAAGAGAAACTGGCTTTGCCATTGATATGCTTGGTACGAATTGCTTCAACCGTAAGACCCGGCACGATTTCGATCTCTTGGCGCTCATATAGAGGTGTAATCCTGAAGTAATCCTCTAATGCCGGCGTATCCTCCTGCCATAGCCCGCCTTTGAGCGAATGCTCCCATAATGGCTCAATAAGCGGCTCGGGAATGAACAGAGCCGGCAGCCGGTTATACACAAATTTGCGCTGAAAAGCAAATTCCTCCACCCCGCCGATATGATCGGCATGAATATGGCTAATGAATAGAGCGTCTATATCGTTAAAGGTATACCCGAGCTGGTGCAGCGCCCATGGCGCCGTAATGCCGCAATCGAGCATGGCTATTTTTTCATTCTTAAAAAACAGGGCATTGTTGTTAAAATATTTTTTTGCAAAAGCGCTGCCTGTTCCAAGCATTTGAATTTGAAAGTTCAAGCGGGTCCCTCCTAGACAAGCTTGTTCAAAATAGTTTGTATTTACCAATTTATCATGTCCAATAAGGAATGAAAAGAGCTAAAAATTCAAGACCGTGCGGCCGCTTTTTGCTTGACGCTTTTTGGGAGAGAAATTTTTTCGGACAAGCGCAACTTCGTATTGACAGTGGAGTATAACCTTATATGCAGATACAGGATGGAGGGTGGTGACATCATGAGGTTTAGAAAGCTTCTCATCTTGCTGCTGGTCGTATGCATGTGGGGCGGTACAATGATATTCGCTGATGCAGCTGCGCAGAAGGTGAGAGTCATTGTCAATGGGGAAGAGCTGGATGATGCCGGGTTATCGTCTGAGGGCAGGACGTTTCTGGCTGTCCGGCAGCTGGCAGATACGCTGCAAGCGCTGGTTGTCTGGGACGATTCAGCGAAGAGGGCAATCGTCTACAAGCCGAATGTTCATATGTTTCTGTTTCAGGACAACAATATTTTCGGCAATGTAAAGAAGGGTAACCGTTATACTTTCAAAGTTTTCGCCCAGATCGACAATTTGTTGACCAGTGTAGCAGCTGTTAAAGTATCAATCTTTGATCCTTCCGGTGACGAGAAAGTGATTCAATCCCAGAATGTAACAGTAGAGAAAGACAACTTCTGGTTCCGGACAGAGGATATCAAATATAATTTTGATGCATCCGGCAAATATGCCGTTCGTTTCTTTATCAAATTAACCGCAAATGACGAATGGAAGCTTGTATCTGAAAAAATAATTACGGCTCAATAAAATGACGGCGGAGCTATCCTAAATCGGTGGACGAAAGGATAGCTTCTTTATTTTGATCTGAACGCCCCCGTGTCTTGTTTGACCCGAGGTTTTCTTCATGATACGATACGGAGGAAAGTTACGTTTAATTGGAAACGAGGTTACGAACAATGAGTGAGCATAATCACGAACATGGTGACAATTGCGGGTGCGGTCACGACCATGAACATGAAGAACATGTGTTTTTGGTGACAGATGAAGAAGGCCAAGAGCGCGAAATGGTAATGGTCTACACCTTTGAATCGGAAGAGCAAGTATACGCTGTGCTGCTGGATCGCAATGATCTGGAATCGGACGGTGTTATTTTCCGCATCGAGGAAGAGGATGACGAAGCGTACCTGGTAGGCATTGAGGACGATGCTGAGTGGGAGCGCGTCACAAAAATTTACGAAGAAATTGCGCAAAGCGAAAACGAAGCTTAGTTTTATAAGCGGTTTGACGGTGAGAATGGCTGCCTGCCTTTCTTATGCCGGAAAAGCTCGCAAAAACGCCGCACCCGGCTGGGAGCGGCGTTTTTGTTTGAATCTTACTTACGCGGATTATAATAGATCGTGCGTCCGTTGAATAAGGTTAGCCTTGCTTGCAGCTGCTTAGCCATATATTTGCACAATTCATTGCCTTTTGATTTATCGCCGTGCGTAGATGTATCGGGAAGCACGATTTGGACATAAGCGCGTTCTGCGCCTTCCTCAATTGTCGTGCCGACACCGAAGACGATGTGCTTGTACCTTGCTTCTGTACCTTGCAAATAAAACCAGCGGTCTTCTTCGCCTGGTTTTGTCTCAATCGTATATGGGAAGGCTGCCTCGGTGTAGTTCCATCCAAGCTGCTGTCCTGTCAACGCAGTCTGCTCACAATAACGATTCAGCTGTTCCTTAACTTCTGCCAGCTCCAGACGATCTACAACGGATCCGTCGACAAATGTGATGTAAGCGCTTTGACTCAACTTCGCCACCTCCACCAACATCATAGCATTCCTTTATTTGGTTTACAATGAAAAAGAAAACCTCCATGGCAAGACCAATGGAGGGGTGCAATAACGTCTACGAGATAGCCGTCTCTTCCACAATAACTTTAACAAACTCAATGCTGCGGTCCTCAGGGCCTTTAACAGGCAGTCCCACCTCGATATGATCGACGATATAGTCGATATTCGATTGGGAAATAACTTCACCCGGCAGCAAAATCGGAATGCCCGGCGGGTATACATAGATAAATTCTGCAATGATCCGTCCTGCCGATTGTTTGAACGGAACAATTTCCGTTTCGGCGTAAAAGGCGTCGCGGGGAGTAAGCGACAGCTGCGGAATTTCCGGTATTTTGACTATAAGCTCCTTGGCCTCGTTGACCTCGTAATTCACTCTAGCCATCTCGCGCAGCGCTGTCAGCAGCGTATCAACAGAGTCCTCGGCGTCGCCGGATGTAATCAGGCATAAAATATTGTACATATCGCTTAATTCAACTTCGATATTATAATGTTCGCGCAGCCAATTTTCCGCATCGTAGCCGGTTATGCCGAGATGGCGGACATGAATCGTCAGCTTCGTTGCATCGTAATCGAAAGTCGCTTCACCGCCCAGAATTTCCTCGCCAAAGCAATACAGGCCGGGCATTTCGTTAATCGCCTTGCGCGCCTCTCCGGCAAGCGCCAGCGTGCGCTCAGCGATTTCGTGGCCGTGCAAAGCAAGCTGACGGCGGGAAGTATCAAGCGATCCGAGCAGCAGATAAGAAGTGGACGTCGTGGTCAGCATGCTAATAATCGTCTGTACCCGCTGCGGGTTGACGCGCCCTTTGCGGACATTAAGCACCGAGCTTTGCGTCATGGAGCCGCCAAGCTTGTGAACGCTCGTCGCAGCCATATCGGCGCCGGCTTGCATGGCGGACATAGGCAGCTTGTCATGGAAGTGAATCAGCACGCCATGCGCCTCGTCGACTAGCACCGGAACATCGTAGCTGTGCACCAGCTCGACAATCTCTTGCAAATTGGCGCATATGCCGTAATAGGTCGGATTAATGACCAGCACCGCCTTGGCATCCGGATGACGCTCAAGCGCGCGTTTTACAGCGCGGGTCGTAATGCCGTGATCGATGCCAAGATTTCCATCCCGGGCCGGTGAGATGAATACCGGACGCGCTCCAGCAAAAATGATGGCAGACATAATCGATTTATGCACATTTCGCGGTACAATGATTTTCTCGCCGGGGGAGCACACCGATAAAATCATCGTCATGATGGCTCCGCTTGTTCCTTGTACCGAAAAAAAGGTATAATCAGCTCCGAAAGCATCAGCTGCCAATTTTTGGGCTTCCTCGATGACACCTGTCGGCTGATGGAGGTCATCAAGAGGCGCAATATTGATTAAGTCAATTGATAGGGCGTTCTCGCCAATGAACGATCTGAATTCAGGATCGCTGCCCCGTCCTTTTTTATGTCCGGGGATATGGAATTGAACTGGATTATGAGCCGCATGTTCGCGCAGAGCATTGAACAGCGGGGCACGGGTATGATCCATTGTCTTCATCCCAGCCTTTCGTTGTAGATAATAGTGAAACAAGCTTGAGTATAGCAAAAACAGGGGGGATTGCAAGCGACATTTTTGTAGAAACTAATGATAGTGGAACGGCGGTTGACAGTGGTATATTATTTCTGTCGCAATCAATGCCTAGGAAAGGGAGCAAGATGATGAGTAAGGGAACAGGCTGGGCAGGGAAAAAAGTGCTGAAATCTCCTTTTGTCATTCAATTGCTGATCATTATGTTTTGTGTGGAATTTGTGAAGGGAGCATTGCTGATCTCTATCCTGCCTGTATATATGGGAACTGTGCTGGGGCTGTCGGCTTATGCAATCGGCTGGGCGCTCGCGCTGCAATATATTGGCGATAATGCCTTCCGCAGCTTGCTAGGTTGGATTATTGACCGGATCGGCTACCGCTATGTTATGCTTTTCGGCGTCATCTTAACCTTTGCAGCAGTCGGAATTGTAGCGCTGACGTCTGCCTTCGGCTGGCTTGTTCTGGCCTGCATTTTGCTTGGCGTCGGGACATCGCCGCTGTGGCCTTGTGTTATTACCGGATCAACTGCGGTTGCCGGAAAAGAAGCGGGCGGGACGATTATGAGTGTCGTTTATATGTCCTGGCTCATAGGCGTGGGCGCTGGACCGATTGTCATTAACTTTTTTATTAACAGCAATTTTACGTTAGCTTTTCAAATACTGACCGGTTTAATGATTCTCGTAGTCGTCGTTGCGCTATTTTTGCCGGGAAGGGAAAAGTCGCTTGCAATCGAGGGGCGTCTGGACAAGGAGCCCGCCAAGGCCATGCAGCGCCGTCCGGTAATGGAGCGCATCTCCGCCTATTTTCACAAGGTTCGCCAATCGATGCATGCAAGCTGGCTTCTATATCCCGCCATGTTCACGCAAAACTTTGCGCTGGGGCTGCTGACGCCGGTGCTTACGTTATATGCCCGGACGGTGCTTCATCTTACGCCGCAGCAATACAGCTTGTATCTGATAGCCGGCGGCGCCGTTACCGTGCTGGGACTTATTCCGGTTGGCAAATGGGTCGACCGCTACGGGACGAAATGGTTTTTGCATGTCGGTTTTTTGGTGGCTGCAGTTGCTTTGCCGCTGCTTGGCTTTACACGCTCGCTTACGCTTGTTCTTCCTGTCGTCGCCTTGATCGGCATCGGATATGCGATGATTATTCCGGCCTGGAATGCGCTTATTGCCACCGCCATTCCCAAAGAGGAGCGCGGCGCCGTGTGGGGATTTTTTCTGACGATTGAAGGATCCGGCATGGTGCTGGGGAGCATTATCTCCGGCAAGCTGTATGATTTGCTGGGCCCGCATATGCCGTTTATTTTGAGCGGCTCTGTACTGCTGCTGCTGTTTGTTCTTCATTTGTTCATAACCAGACGCTCCGCAGTTGTGGTACGATGATAGTGGAGGGATTGTTATTATGAGAGATAAGCGACTAGGTATCGTTATGCTGATGCTGATTACGACTTTTATCGGCTTTGGCATAATTATTCCTGTCCTGCCTGAGCTGATTAAAGAAGCTAGTCCTGGCTCGGTTGAGCTGCACTTGGGATTAATGTTATCGCTTTATTCCGCGATTTCGTTTGTGCTGTCGCCAATTTGGGGCGGATTATCGGATCGGATCGGCAGACGACCAGTAATTTTGACTGGTATATTAGGATTTGCGGCAAGCTTTCTAGTATTTGGCGTTGCTGACGGCAGTCTGACATTAATGTACCTATCCCGCATTTTGGGCGGACTGTTTTCGGGGGCGGTAACATCAGTGATCGTAGCTTATGTAGCCGATATTACACCTCCCGAGCAGCGGACGAAAGGAATGGGGCTTGTCGGCATGTCCATTGGGCTTGGCTTTACGATTGGGCCGGGTTTCGGCGGATTGCTCAGTTTAGTTTCGCAAAATACCCCTTTCTACGCTGCGGCCGCGTTGGCGATTATCACATTCGCACTCGCAGTTACGAAGTTGTCGGAATCTTTGACGCCTGATCAGCGGCGCGCCTCTCATGAGCGCCGGCCTTCCCGCTGGACTGCCTTTACCGGCTCACTGAAATATTTGTATATGCTTGCTCTATTTGTTTCCTTGTCGCTCGCTGGTCTTGAAGCGACGCTGCAGTTGTTCGGGATGGCACGCTTTAACGTCACGCCGCTCCAGATCGGCATTATGTTTCTCGTAAGCGGTATCGTAGGGGCGTTGATTCAAGGCGGTGTCGTAAGAAGGTTGATCCGCAAAGGCGATGAACCGAAGTTTATCGCGCTTGGCCTGATTATTTCTGCAGTCGGTTTTATATTGATGATTACATCGCATGAGCTGTGGACGGCTACGGTTTATTTGGCCGTGTTCGGCATTGGCAACTCATTAATCCGGCCGTGCGTGACCTCGCTGATTACGCAAAAGACAACGGTCGGCCAAGGTGTGGCTTCCGGTCTCAGCTCCTCAATGGACAGCTTGGGGCGGATCATTGGGCCGCTGCTCGGTACGATGCTGTTCAAGCTGCAGCTTCAGCTGCCCTTCATCATTGGCGGTCTGCTCTCGCTCGCTGCCTTGTTCCTTCTCTTGAGATTTACAGTTTTGGACCGGCAGGCTCAGGCTGTACAAGAGCAGAGTTAAACTTAGCATATATTGTTCGGCAAATGTGAGGGGAATCAAGCAAGGTTGGCCGCGGTAAAATTGTTGCAGAAAATACAATATTCGCACCCGCATTCCACCGTTTTGGACGCAAATGTTGTACGTACTAGATGCCGGCCTACTTTTTTCGTAACAAAAAACAGACCTCTGTATGAAGAAATGATGCACAGGTCTGTTTTTGTTACCCAAAAAGCGTATTATGGCGCAAGCCCCTTCATAATAAAACGAATGGTCGCTTCCCGCTCACCGTCTTCATCCCATTGGACGCTCTTCTGCCGCTTATCGAGCGATTGATTGTACACATACAGCAGCACGTAGCTGACTATCCCGGAGGCTGTCAAACGGACAATTGTAGCAACCGGGAGATCGGCTAATTGTCCGGAGGCCTTAAATTTAGCGATAATAACCCCGAACCTCTCCAGCACTTTAGCCAGCACGAATTTTTTCATTTGCTCCTGCAGATCGGGATGGAAGGGAATTTCCTGCACGAGTATTTTGAGAACACGTTTGTGCTTATTCAAAAATTCAATGCGATTCACAATGATGGCCCGCAGCAGTTCCTCATAAGAATTGTACTCGGCATCGAAAATTTGATTGAAATCGCGCAATACGAATGGGGCGATAAATTTGGCCAGCGTCGGCGCTACGATCGACAGCAGCAAATCCTTTTTTGTTTTATAGTGGCGGAAGATTGTTCCTTCAGCGACACCGGCCCGCTGGGCTATTTCATTTGTAGAGGAGGAGGCGAAGCCTTTCTCGGCAAATACGGCGATTGCCGCTTCCAAAATTTTGGCCTGCTTCTCCGTCATCTTCGTCTCATCACCGTCGGCAAGCAGCAGTTCCTCCATCCATTGCTCCATTGTCTCTGTCAAGATTAGCAGCTCCTTTTTAAATCCAGGCAGTTATTTCATAGTCAAAATAGATCATACCATAATTGAGGACCTTCCCGCTTTTGTCATATGGCACGGTGCCGCCGCAAGGCAACGATATTAAGCAGGGCAAACAAGGCAGAGAAGCCCAGCAATATATAAACGTCTCCTTGAATTCCGTTCCACCCCTCACCGCGAATCATAATATTCCTCATCGCATCAGCCCCATAATAGAGCGGCATGATATAGCTTAATTTTTGCAGCCATGGCGCCATCGTATCCAGTGAAAACAATCCGGAGAAAAACACCTGCGGCACGATGACGAGCGGGATGAACTGGATGATCTGAAATTCATTGCCCGCGAATGAAGACAGCAATATTCCGAGCGTCAATGCGGTGAGCGACAGCAGCAAGTTGATCAGCAGCACGAGCGCCAGCGAGCCGTCCATATAGATGCCCAAAATATCGATCGCATACCAGGCGATTAGGACAGCTTGCAGCAGGGTGAACAACCCAAAGCCGCTTATATAGCCTGCGACTACTTCTGAGCGGCGGATGGGGGTAGCGAGCAGCCGCTCGAGTGTACCTCCTGTCCGTTCGCGCAGAAAGGAGACCCCGGCCAGCATAAAGACGAAGAAAAAGGAAAAGAAGCCGATCAGTACAGGACCGAAGGAATCAAAAGCAGACATGTCGGGGCTCCCGTGCAAATAGGAGATTTGCGGCTGCGGGGCGGAAGAGCTGCGCTGCAGCGCCTTTTGCAGCACCATGATGACCGCCTTGCTTGCTGCCGGATCGCTGCCTTCCAGCGTTACTGCCGGCTGCCCTCCGGTTACTGCGACAACGGCATCAAGTTTTTTTGCTTGCAGGGCATCCAGCGCTTGCTCTGTCTGCTCATAAGCCGTTACCGCGGCGCCGGCCTGCGTGAGTTGAACGGCAATCTCCTTGGGCAAAGCGGAAGACACGCCGATATGGGGATCTGCCGCCGTGCCGCTAAATACTAGTTTCACGAGCGTTAGAACGAGCAGCGGAGCTGCAAATAAAAGAGCGAGCGTACGTTTATCGCGAATGAATTGACGGATAATGCGGGCTGCAACTGCTTGTATGCGCATTACTCCCGATCCCCCTTGCCAAGTGTAATAAATGCTTCTTCAATCGTTGTGCTGTTCGTTGCCGCAATAATTGCGGCAGGCGAATCGACGGCGATCAGCTTGCCTTGCCGGATCAGGCCGAGCCGATCGCAATGAGCGGCTTCATCCATGACATGGGTAGTGACGACGATCGTAACGCCGCTGTTTCGCAGCGCAAGTAGCTCTTGCCAGATGGATTGTCTGAGTACGGGATCTATGCCGACAGTCGGTTCATCCAAAATGAGCAGGCTCGGTTCATGCAGTAAGGCAATCGCCAGCGACAGGCGGCGTTTCATTCCGCCGGAATAAGCGGCGATCGGCTTATGCAAATGATCGAGCAGGTCGACAATAGCAAGCGTCTCTTCGATTCTGCGCATACGCTGTTTGCCCTTTAGGCCGTAAAGGGAGGCGAAGAAGCGCATATTCTCTTTTGCGGTCAGCTCGCTGTACAGAGCATCTGCTTGAGCCATATAGCCAAATTGCTGCATCATTGCCCGATTGGGAAGGGGCGTATGCAGCATTTCGACAGTGCCTGCACTGGCCTGATCGATGCCGGTCATTAGTTTAATTAAAGTGGTTTTGCCGGATCCGGACGGGCCGAGCAGGCCGAATATTTCCCCTTGCCCAATCGTTAGATTAATGTCACTTAGTACAACCGCACCAGTGCTGCTAAAGGTTCGGCATACCGAGGTCAGCTGCAGTACGGAGGGCGCTGAAGACATTACAATCCTCTCCTTTATAGTGAAAATGAGTGATTACTCACTCTTATAATACAGTTTGATGCCAATTTTGTAAAGTGAGTAATCACTCATTATTACGCGTACATCTGGTGGCTTACTTCCGCTCAGTCTTGAGACGGGGAGAAAGATTAGTCTGCAGCCGTTTTTGAGCCAACCCGAAAAAAGGTAAGCTTTAGCAAGAGATTTTGCGAAAAGAGTTTGAAGGGAGTAAAAGCGGTCATGTACAAATTTACACAATGGGCCTTCGATAATAAGGCAGCGATGAAAATCGTGGTTATTATGGCGCTCTTAGTAGGAGCGATTAGTTATTGGAAGCTGCCGATGGAGTTTTTGCCGGAGGCCGACAATCCGATGGTGACTGTAGCGACTATCGCGCCGGGCTATGATGCGAAATCGATGGAGCAGCAGGTGACGAACAAGCTGGAGGAAACGCTGCAATTTACAAAAGGAAAGAAGAGCATGCTGTCGACATCGGGGAACATAAGCTGGCCGCGAAAGGGATTCCGCTGCAAGCGCTGATGGGCATCGTGCAGGGACGGGAAGCGGGAGCGGCTGTGGGAGAGAAGACGATCGACGGATCGGCAGGCAATATTCAGATCAGCTCGCGGATTTCCGATATCGGCACATTGCGCAAGCTGCCATTGACAGCAGATACTGTACTTGGAGACGTAGCGACAGTAGAGCTTGAGAAGCAGCAAGAAACGATCAGCCGAGTAAACGGCGAGGATGTGCTGATTTTGACGATTACGAAGGCCGGCAATGCCAATGCCGTTGCAGTAGGCGAGGCAGTGGCGGAAACGGTCGGCCAGGTCAATAAAGAAGTGAAGGGCGCATCCGCGAAAGTAATGCTGAGCACGTCAGAGCAAGTTACTAATGCTGTGCATTCGATGTTAAAGGAAGTGCTGATGGGCGCGCTGTTCGCCACGATTGTCATTCTCCTCTTTATGCGCAATGTGCGTGCAACGCTGATCACGATTATTTCCATTCCGCTGTCGCTGGCGCTTACGCTTTATTTGCTGGATTTATCGGGAGTGACCTTGAACATTATTACATTGGGCGGTGTAGCGGTCGCTGTCGGGCGGCTTGTCGATGACAGCATCGTTGTCATTGAAAATATATATCGCCGTTTGCAAAAGGAGTCTTTCTCCACCTCGTTAATTATCGATTCAACGAAAGAAGTTGCCTCGGCCATTACGTCATCCACATTAGTAACGGTCGCCGTATTTTTGCCTATGGGACTGCTGCGCGGGACCTTGCAGTCATTTTTACTGCCTTTCGCCCTGACAGTAGCTTATTCGCTGCTGGCCTCCTTGCTGGTTGCCTTAACGGTAGTTCCGCTGCTGAGCGCGGTTTTGCTGCGTGGGACAAGGCTTGCCGAACATCAGGGAGCTCCGCGTTTTTCCCGCTTCCTGAAGTGGAACCTTCAGCATAAGTGGGTGCCGCTGCTTGTATCGGGCGTATTGTTCTTTGGCGCAATTGGCGCCTATATGTTCATGCCGAAGGCGGCGCTTGATTCTTCCAGCGCTTCGAATGTCAACATTTCGTTGGAGTATGAAAATAACAAGCCGCGCGAGGACGTGATTGCTGCCGGCAAGCAGCTGGAGCAATGGCTGCTGGAGCGTACGGATATCGATTGGCTGCTGATGCAAAATGGCAATAGCGCAGACAGCGCCAAATACGGAAATGTCTCCTCGCCTACACAAGTCAGTTACATGATCGGGATGAAGGAGGGCGCAGATGCCGAGCTGCTGATTGAAGCTGTCAAAGCTCAAAAGGAGCATTACAAAGGAGCGGAGCTGACTGCCTCAGCCGCTGATTTGATGATGGGGGGCGGGGCTGCCGAGATTACTGTCGACGTTACGGGCGATAGTCCGGAAGCGATCGCCGCTGGGGCGGAGCAGGCGGCAGCCGCCATTGAGAAGATTAGCGATGTTCTTAAAGTAACTACAAATCAGGAGCAGAAAAAGCCGGTATATACCTTCGAGCTCGATCCGATGAAGGCGAAGGGCGAGGAGGTCGCCCGGCAGCTGCAAGGCCTGCTGAACCCGCTGCCGCTCGGTTCCATCACGCTGAACAATGCGGAGACGATGGTCATGCTGCAGCCTGCATTCGATCCTCGGACTGCAGACGATCTCAAAGCATTAACCGTCATGACCGAGCAAGGGCCGGTGCGCCTGGATCAAATCGCCAAGCTGAAACAAAGCGAAGAGGCCAGCTTGTTCTATCATAAGGACGGCAAACTGTATATTCGCATTACCGCTACGGTAGAGCCTTCCCGCTTGTCGGTAGCGGGCAAGGAAATCGCGGACAAAATAAACGAATTGAAGCCTGCCGGCGGCGTTGCCTACACAGTGGGCGGGGCATCGGCGGAGCAAGCGGGAGATTTCGCCGACTTGGGCTTGACCGCACTCATCTCGATCGGCATCGTATATTTAATTATGGTTATTGCGTTCAAAACGATCCGCGCTCCATTAGCGATTATGTTCTCGCTGCCGCTTGCAGCCATCGGGGCGATCGGGGGACTGATTGTATCGGGAATCTCGCCTGACTTCACCGCGATGTTCGGCGCATTGATGCTCATCGGCGTCGTGGTGACGAATGCGATCGTATTGATTGACCGGGTGAAGCAAAATGAACAGCATATGCCGATCCGGGACGCTGTAATCGAGGCGGCGGCGACAAGGATGCGGCCGATTCTGATGACGGCTGTAGCAACGATTTGCGCGATGCTGCCGTTATTGTTCGGCACTGCTGAGAATGGCAGCATCGTCTCGCAAAGCTTGGCGATTGTCGTTGTCGGCGGGCTGGCTGCCGCGACAATCTTAACTTTGGTTATTGTGCCGTGCATGTATGAGCTGTTGTTTTTCCGCAAATCGAAAAAGCAGCGTCAGGCAGCAGCAGCCGCGATAATGGCAGAAGTTTAAAATAAAGAACGCATAGCTTAGCCCCATTTAATGGGCCAGGCTATGCGTTTTCTGCTGCAAACGGGCATGCGCCCGATGGGAGCACGACTGATGGGCCAGTGTCATCAAAAGGCCATCCGATAGAGCGGCAGCACTTGCCGGAAGGTCGCAACTGCCGTTTCAAGAAAAGCGCTGCCATCCTTCAGCAGCGGATCGTGCCGATCGATATGGATGCCGCAAAGCGCTTCGGAGGCTTTTACTGACTTCAGGCGGGCGAGCAAGCTGCGCAGCCCGTCCTCTCCAAGCTGTCCCTGCGGCGTGCCTTCCGGGACCATATGATTGCCCGACCATATAAAATGCGGCGGGATATGCGTCATAATGTCGGAAAGCTGCTGAAGGGCGTGCTCGGCAAACACGGCTTTATTCGCAGCTTCATAAATAATCGCGAACTGCACAAACAGGTGGGAGCCGAACAAGCCGATTTGAAAATGGGGATGCGCCTTATACCCGCGTTTATTAGGAGCAAAAGCGACCCATGTGTCGTTCGGAGGATTGATCGTTCGTCTTGCATGCTTGGCCACATGCGGATAAATCTCTTCTCCGCACAGCTCGCTCAAGACAGGCGACAGCAGCTCGCCCAGCTCATGCAGCTTGGGGCGGATATGTTCGATTAATTTCTCCATGCGGGCTTCCAGTCCCGGAATAGCGAACACGTCGAAATCCGTTTGCGAAAAACCGGAAAATGAATGCTGCGCCGGCTGCTTGCTTTTATCTGCTTTTGTTAGTGGCATCAGAATCTTGTCCTTTCGTTAGAGTTCACAGAGATGTCGGTTGCTTTTCGCCGCATTATCGATTACTGTCAAAGTCTAGTCTAGTTCAACAGTTCGGGTTTGTCGAGTAACGTCCGGGGAGCCAAGAACATTGGGGGGATTTAATATTAATGTGGCAGGTTATATGGTTTATCATTAATATTCTGTTTGTAATTTCACTGGTCGTTTATTTGTTTGTACAGCGCACGGTTACGTTAGCCCGTGAGGAGAAGGATGATGCGCGTCTGCAGAAGGCGAAGCGGCTGCGGATCGTTGTCGGAGTAGTGACAATCGTCCTGTTTGCTGCAATGATTGGCAGCTTTTTGACGAATATGCGGTTGAATGGTGTCGAATAAAAAAGGGGGGCCAGCCAGCGCAGCGGTAAATTGTGTCGATTTTATGTCTTGGGTGAGTAATTTCGCAACTTTTCCAGCTAGCTCGGCGTTTAACTTCTTGGAGGTTGCAGATTCAACCAGATAGTTGTAGAAGTAGAAAAGGAGACAGGACATGAAATCTTTGAAATGGTTGTTGATGTTATCATTATTGATTTTACCGCTGGGGGGCTCGTTCTCTCCGACCGCGTTTGCTGAAGAGATCATTACCGATAAGTTGGAACTGCAGCTCGACAGTACGGCAATGGTTCACAATGGGTGGGGATTCCAAACGCCACAGCCGGCGACGGTGAAAAAAGGTACGACGTTTGTACCATTTGCAAGCTTGGCTACGCGTTATGGCTATAAAGTAACCTATGACTCCAAGTCCAAGGAGTCGATTGCGATTAATGAACAGCTAACTGGCAATAAACGGGAAATTCGTTTTAAGCTGGACAGCACGCTAGTAAAGCAGGGAAGTAATATCGTTAAAGCGCCGGCAGCGCCGTTTGCCGTTAAGGGAACTTTAATGGTTCCGGTACGCACCTGGGCTAATGTTACCGACAGCAAGCTCAGCATAAAGGGCAAAACGATTTCACTTTCCTGGAACTCGCTTCCTCCTGCGCCGACTGCCGAATTTACAGTATCGCCTAGCAAAATTTACGCAGGTGAAACGATGGTGACTTACACGGATCGCTCCAAGAGCCCAAGCGGAGCAAGAATTATTAACGAAGCTTGGGAAGGCAAATTGAGCGTGTTCCCGGAAGCGGGCCAGTATACCATTACGAGACAGGTTCAGGACGCGAATGGAACATGGAGCGAGCCGTACAGTGTAACGATCGACGTGCTGGCGCCTAACTTGCCACCAGTTGCCGATTTCACAACAGACAAGCTGCAATATCGCATCGGTGAGCGGATTGAATATACCGATTTGAGCACCGACGACGGCAATGCAATTGTAAAAAGAACATGGACGCCTAAGCTTAAAGATGTCCAAGTGTTTTTCGAGCCGGGCGAACATCAGGTCACATTGGAAGTAGAAGATAAGCAAGGCTTGAAAGATAAAATAACGAAGACGATTTTCGTTACCGATGAAGTGCTGTATACGCGCGCAGAGTACGATATGCTGTATACGGCGGTTGGCGACAAGTTTGCAATGGCTTCAAGCAAGGCTTTAAGTTTTCCGGCGCTCAAGTACTCCATTGAATCGGACCGGGCGAAGTTCGTGCGCAGCAACAGCCCCGAGACGCTGACGAAGGAAGGAATCGTTTATGAGGACGTGCTTTCGGGAGATGTCCGCTTCCTGTTCCACAATTTGAATAATTCCGGCTATTCGCTAAAAATGTATTTGATTGTAACGAATCCGAACTCGACGACAGCTACTGTCAGCACCGGCGCCTTCGGCCTTGGCGGGCCAAATCAGTTTGTCGGGAATACAGGCAAACTGTCGACGGTGCGTTATTTGAAATCACTTATGGAAAAACCGGCGCCGAAATGGTTCACGTTGAAGCCGGGCGAATCGATCAGTTTAATGCCGGAATTGTCCCAATTCCCGATTAAACCGAAGCAAGTTATTTCCGCTTACGGCGACGTGTTCTCGGAAAAAGAATTGCAATACCGTGTCGTCGTCGTCAAGGAAGACCGCGATCCGATTAAATCTTTGCCTGATCTGTCGATTTTGGAGCGCGACGTCCATGTCCGCGGCACCTTCAGCAGCGCCAACCGCACAATTGAAGTGAATGAGCCGCTGGGTTATGACGGCGACCGCATCGTGCTTGGCGACTATAACTACGACTCCTATCTGGTCGGTTATGATGCGACCAGCGGACAAAATGAAGTCAATGTCGGCAACTTCGGCGTCGTCTACAAATTGAAGCTGAACCGCGTAGCGCCGAATACATTGATCGTGCTTAATCCGCGCGCCGGCCATTACACAGGCGGTTTCATCGTCAATGGGGAATTGGTGACTCTAACGAATGACAGCATTTTAAACCTTGGAGATGCCGGCGTTTTGTATCGAACCGGTAACCAGGAAGAATCTGTAGAAATGGTGTTCACCTTGGCTACAGGCAGCAATTTGGCAGTTGCGATGCTCTTAATGCCGATGCCGGAAGAACGATATTGAGAAAAACAGCAAACAGCCCCTCGCGAATGGATGGCCTCCATTTGCGAAGGGCTGTTTTTTTACGCTCAAGCCGGTCGTTGTTGTTTAAGGCAGCTCGATTGCGACCTCGCACTTCGCTTCCGCCGAGCGCTGAACGCCATCGATAATGGCTTGCTGAATTAAGATTTGCTCGCCTGGAATTGGAGCCGGGCGGCCTTCGCGCACAGCGTCGACAAAATCGCGAACTTTTTCGAAGAAGAGCTGGCGGTCATGCTCAATGACAGGTACCGGAGTTGCCGTTTGCTGCCCCATAAAGTCGTGGTAGAGCGTCATCGCGCCCACTTTGCCGTCCCAGACGCCGGACCAGTTGCCGGAGCCGTGCGGCGTGACCTTTAGGCCTCCGTCCGTACCGAGAAACATCGTAGCGCCGAGCGTGTCCATATGCATCGCCCAGGAAATTTTGAATTGCAGCACGAGATCGCCCTCGAAACGCACCATAGCTACGCCGAAGTCCTCGACTTCAAAACGGTCCGCTTCCGGATGATAGAGCGGATTCGTGCCAAAGTAATTGGACGTATAGGCGGATACGGTAAGCGGCTTCGGATAGCCGAGCGCGTTGAGCGCCATATCCAGAGAGTAACATCCGATATCGGCCATCGCGCCGGCTCCCGCCAGCTCCTTGCGGATGAAGGTGCCGCCGGGCATGCCGCGCCGCCGTCCGCCGCCTGTCTCGACATAATAGACCTTGCCAAGCTTGCCGGATTGCACAATCTCCTGTACCAGCTTCATATTCGGGTCGTAGCGGGGCTGAAAGCCGATTGTAAGCATGCGCCCCGTCTCGCGCTGCACTTGGACCATATCGACAGCTTCAGCCAGCGTGACCGACATCGGCTTTTCGAGCAGTACATTTTTGCCGGCGCGGAGCGCATCTACGGTCGTCTGATGATGGGATACATTAGGCGTACAAATGCTGACGCCATCCAGCTCAAGCTCGAGCAGCTTGCGGTGATCCTCGAAGGATTGCGCACCGCCCAAACCATGCTGGTCTGTAAATTGTTTCGCCTTGCCCGGGACTACGTCAGCTATGCCGACAATTTCTACATTTTCCAGCTGTTTATATTGCGCTACATGAGCGCCGGCAATACCGCCGCTGCCAATGATGCCGATCCGCATCGTTTTAGTCATGGGAGTCAATCTCCTTTGCTTGTTGTAAAGGTGTCTCGCCGGAAGCGCCGGCGGCATGACTGGCTTTGAACTGCTTCGGTGTCATGCCGAAGCGCTTTTTAAATACATGATACAAGTAACTGCCGCTGGCAAAGCCGTGCTCGAGCGCAATCTGTTCGATCGAGCCCTGTCCCTCTAAGATCGCATTGCATATTTGGGAAAGACGGTAATTTTCCAAATAGGCGCTGAATGAACCGGAGCTTTGCTCCTGGAAAATCCGCTGCAGCTGCCGTCCGCTGATTCGAATCCGTTCCGCCACTTCCTGCAGCGACAAAGGCGATGCGTAGTTGTCATGAATGAACTGCGTCGCCATTTGGAAGCGATGCTCATTGATATTGCGGGTTGGCGGCTCGATGGATAGCGCGGGCAAGGCTGACATGCGGGAGGCGCGGAGCAGAATTTGGATCACGGCCTGCTTGATCGTCGAATAAGCGCCGCTATGGCCATTGAGCCAGGCGCGATACGCGGTCAAAAACCAGGCCATGGCATTGTACTGATCGGCGACCGGCCGCCGGGGAAGGGCATTGATCGCTTGAATGCAGGCTTCGGCCTCCTGCAGCTCCCACGATTCTCCCCAGTCGCCGGAAGGTGCTGCGGCCGGCAGCGGAGTGATGTCCACATGCAGGCACAGCTCATCCATCGCCTCGCTGTCATCTGCTTCCTGCTGATGCAAAACGCCCGGGCCGGTCAAATAAAATTGCCCTTCCTGCACGTTGTAGCTGGTTTCCTCGAAGCGGATAATTCCTTTGCCGCGCGGGATAAAATGAAACTCGTATTCGGAATGTTTGTGAAAGCGAATGATTTTGCCCGGCGGAAAAGACGTTAAATGGCACCGGATTACACGGATTCCATACCCGCCCCAACGAAAACGAATGTCCAGCCGATCAATGGCATCCTGCTTGTCGGCCATTAATGTATATGCGAACGGTTTGCCCATATTAGCGCGTCCTTTCCTGCCGGATTTTTATAGCTGCAATTAAGCCTTCAGATCGGAAAGACGAATTTCCCGCTGCTCTTTTTCCGATAGGTTGGAAGCTTCCATCAATTTCGTCAAATCGATTGCCAGCTCAATATTTTCATCGGCCGTCGTATCGTTCAAAATATGATCTACCCATTGATCAAAAGCGGAAATGCGGTTCTTCGGCATTTCGATCGCCACCCATTCGTCCGCTTTCAGCTTATTGCTGCGTACACGTACGATTTCGTCAGGCAGACCGTAAAGGAGCGTGCCTTCCGTACCGTGAATTTCGATGCAGAACGGGGAGTGGGAGTTGACGAAGCCGGCTTCGACAATCCCGATTGCGCCATTCTCGTAACGAAGAATCGATACCGCGTTATCTTCTACCTCTTTGCCGCTTACATAGCCGAACGTTGTGCTCACGCTTTGCGGCACGCCAAGGAACAGGCGGGTCAAATACATCGGATGGCAGCCCAGATCAATAAGCGCGCCGCCGCCGCATTGCTCAAGGCTGAAGAAATGATCGGGCAGCCAGCCGGCAATGGCGCCGTTATGCGACAGACGGGCGCGCGCCTGAGTCAGCTCGCCGAGCAAGCCTTGCTCGATAACTTGCTGGGCAGCCAGTGTATAAGCATCGTTCAATCTTGGCAGGGAGACAGTGAATTTTACCCCTGCTTCGCGGATCGCGGCCATAATTTCATTCACTTCTTGCAAAGTAGGAGCAATAACCTTTTCAGTGAAAATATGCTTTCCTGCCCGAGCTGCTTTAATCATGACGTCACGATGGATATTGGTCGGCGTGTCGACAACTACAGCGTCGACGTCCTCACGTGCCAATAGTTCATCTAAATCTGCGACAAAAGGTACGCCTAGCTTCTCAGCGTTTTCTTGGCCGCGTGCTGGGATTTCATCCCATACCGCAACAACCTCAGTCTGTGAATTTCCTTGTACTTGTTTCGTGTAATCCCATGCATGAACATGCCAATAGCTAAGCATAGCAACTCGAATCATCTGTAGTTACCTCCTATAATAGATACTCTAATTATGCGACACAACGATAAGGTAACACAAATATGCGCAAGCTATAATCGATTAATATGACATTCGCTCTGTAAATTTGCGACATTTGTTTTTGTCACAATGTTGCACTAAAACAGGAGCGGGAGGAAAAGTTCATTATACTGCTGTTGACGCTGCTTATATTTTCAGGCATGATGAGAGAAAATGAATCTGAAAGCTTTATTTTAAGGAAGTGGCGATTTTATTTGATGCGAACATTGCTCCGTCTGCCGATTGTAGCCTACCGGCGCTTCATCTCGCCTTTGAAGCCGCCGACCTGTCGCTTCTATCCAACCTGCTCCGCCTATGCGCTGGAGGCGATTGAAAAGCATGGCGCGCTGCGCGGAAGCTGGCTTGCCGCAAGGCGCATTGCCCGCTGTCACCCCTTTCATCCCGGCGGGATCGATTATGTGCCGCTCACAGAGCGTGAGAAGCGCGAGTTAGCGCAGCAGGATGCCGGCGTCTCTTGACATTGCAGCTGCAGATTAGTTATATTTAACAATAAACGTACAATTCAATAATTCACTTCAATGAATGGATAAGTACGATCATTGCGCCCTTTACAGAGAGCCGGGACAGGTGGGAGCCGGCAAGGAGACGATATCGGAAGATGGTCCTGGAGAATCTGCTTTCGAGCTGGCAGCGGCAGGCTGCAGCAAGGGAGCGGCGTAGGCCGCGTTACTGGCATGATGTCATCTGCAGCAGATGACACTTAATGAGCTTTTGCAGCCGTCTGTATGGATGATGGCGTGCAAGAGGAATTTGGGTGGTATCGCGTAAGCTAGGCTTTCGCCCCATACGGGCGGAAGCTTTTTTGATTTTCTAACACACATAAGGAGGCTCCAATAATGAGCGAAGCAAAAAAAACGTTCTATATAACGACACCGATTTATTATCCGAGCGATAAACTTCATATCGGTCATGCTTATACGACGGTGGCCGGCGACGTAATGGCTCGCTACAAAAGGCTGCGCGGCTATGATGTCTGGTATTTGACCGGTACGGACGAGCATGGGCAAAAGATTGAACGCAAAGCGGCGGAAAAGGGACAATCGCCGCAGCAGTTTGTCGACGGTATCGTGGCGACGATTAAAGAGCTGTGGAAGAAGCTCGATATTTCCAATGACGATTTTATTCGCACAACAGAACCGCGCCATAAGGAAGTCGTTGTGGAGATTTTTGACCGTTTGCTGCAGCAGGGCGATATTTACAAAGGGACTTACGAGGGCTGGTACTGCACCCCTTGCGAATCGTTCTTTTTGGAGCGGCAATTGAATGACGGCAACTGTCCCGACTGTGGCAGGCCGGTGGAGCTGGTGAAGGAAGAAAGCTACTTCTTCCGGATGAGCAAATATGCCGATCGGCTGCTGAAATATTACGAGGATAATCCGAGCTTCATCCAGCCGGAATCCCGCAAAAATGAGATGATCAACAACTTTATTAAGCCCGGGCTTGAGGACTTGGCGGTATCCCGTACGACGTTTGAGTGGGGCATCAAGGTTAAGGGTGATCCGAAGCATGTCGTCTATGTATGGATCGATGCCTTATCGAACTATATTACAGCGCTGGGCTATGGCACGGACAATGACCAGCCTTTCAAAACGTTCTGGCCGGCCGATGTGCATCTCGTGGGTAAAGAAATTGTCCGCTTCCATACCATTTACTGGCCGATTATGCTGATGGCGCTTGATCTGCCGCTGCCGAAGCAAGTGTTTGCCCATGGCTGGTTCCTCTCCAAGGACGGCAAAATGTCCAAATCGAAAGGGAATGTCGTCGATCCGGTCGTCTTGATTGAACGGTACGGTCTTGATGCATTGCGCTACTTCTTGCTGCGCGAGGTGCCTTTCGGCTCTGACGGCGTATTTACGCCAGAGGGCTTTATTGAGCGTATCAATTTTGATCTGGCTAATGATTTGGGCAACCTGCTCAACCGTACCATTGCGATGGTGGACAAATATTGCGGCGGACAAATTCCAGCCTATGCCGGCAATGTAACGGCGTTTGACGAAGCGTTGGCGGGACTTGCAGCCGGCACGGCAACGCAAGTGGAAGCAGCGATGGATAATATGGAATTTTCTGTTGCGCTGAATGGCTTGTGGCAGCTGGTAGGCCGGACGAACAAGTACATTGACGAAACACAGCCTTGGGCACTGGCCAAGGATGAAGCAAAACGCGGCGAGCTGGAATCCGTCATGCATCATTTGGCGGAAGCGTTGCGGATTATGTCGATTTTGCTGCAGCCGTTCCTGACGAATGCGCCGCGGGAAATCCGCCGTCAGTTGGGGATCGAAGAAGGTGAGCTGGCCTCCTGGGATAGCGCGAAGACATTCGGTTTGCTGCCTGCCGGCACCAAGGTAACCAAAGCCGAACCGATCTTCCCGCGCCTCGATGCAGAGGTGGAGACGGCTTACATTGCCGCTTCCATGAATAAGGGGATAGCCGCTGCTGGAGCGCAGGAAGGACAACAGGCTGAGGATTCGGCTTCCGCTGCTGACGTTCAGGAGGTTCCTGAGCTGAAGGACGAAATCACGATTGACGAGTTTGCCAAAGTGGAGCTGCGCGTCGCGCAAGTTATCGCGGCAGAACCGGTGAAAAAGGCGGATAAGCTGCTGAAGCTGCAGCTTAATCTCGGCTACGAGCAGCGGCAAGTTGTATCCGGCATCGCGAAGTATTATACGCCTGAGGAGCTTGTAGGCCGCAAAGTGATTTGTGTGACGAATTTGAAGCCGGTCAAGCTGCGCGGCGAGGTTTCGCAAGGCATGATTTTGGCAGCTTCTGTCGGAGAGCAGCTGACACTGGCTACTGTGCCTGACAGCATGCCGAACGGCGCGATCGTGAAGTAAGAAGCAAGTAAAGAGTGAAGGCTAAGCAATAGGGGCTGTAAAGCTCCGGGCTCGGCCTTCACTTTTTGTCTATTGACAAGTTAAAAGTCGAGCTTATATAATTTAAAACGTAATTGTTACGAATAAATAGATTATAAGGAGCTTGAATCAGATGAAATTATTTCGTGTTAATATGACAGCGGCAATTTTGCTGCTGCTTGGCATGCTGCTTATTTTATCCGGTTGTACCAGCAGCAGTGACAATAAATTGGTGGACGGCAAGACCAATGTGGTGACAAGCTTTTATCCGCTTTATTTTTTGGCTAAGCAGATCGGCGGCGAGCAAGTTAATGCGGTCAATTTAATTCCGGCAGGGGTCGAGCCGCATGAATGGAGCCCGAAAAGTCTCGATCTGGATATCGCCTCCAAGGCCCAGCTGTTTTTGTATAATGGCGCAGGCTTTGAGGGCTGGGTGGATAACTTCCTTAAGGGGCTGTCCAAAGACAGCAAGGTAGTGACGAAGGTTGCCAGCGAAGGAATCGCTCTGATTGACAGCGAGGGCGAAGAGGAGGAGCACGATCATGGTCATGAAGCGGATGCGGACGGCCATCATCATGATCCGCATACGTGGGTAAGCCCGAAGTCGATGCTCATTATGGCTGAAAATGTACGCAATGCGCTTATCGAGGTCGATGCGGATCACCGTGAGCAGTATGAGGTTAATTACGAAGCGCTGCAAGTGAAACTCAAGCAGCTGGATGAGCAATATACGGAGAAGCTGGGAGCGGCAAAGCTGAAAGCAATCGTGACCTCGCATCATGCTTTTGGTTACTTGGCGCGTGATTATGGGCTGGAGCAAGTGTCAATAATGGGGCTATCGCCTGATGCCGAGCCAAAAGCGCAGGATTTGCTGCAAATTGCCAAGTTCGTCAAAGAGAACGGCATCAAATACATTTTCTTTGAAGAGCTGGTGTCCGATAAGCTGGCGAATACGCTGGCGCGCGAGGCGAAGGTTGAGACATTAGTGCTAAATCCTGTTGAAGGACTGACACCTGAGCAGGAAAGCAAGGGCGAAGATTATTTTTCAATTATGGAAGCGAATTTGCAAAATTTGCTGCAAGCATTACAATAGAAGGATCAGGAAGAAGCGCGGAGTAAGAGGGAGGCAAGAAATATGAATAGCGAGACTAAGCTTGCGGCTCCGCCAATTTGTCATGATCACGTCATTGAACTGATTGACGTATCGTTTTCTTACCAAAGCAAAAAGGTAGTCGAGCATATTAGCTTTGGTGTTCAGGAGCGAGACTTCGTCGGGCTGATCGGCTCGAACGGGGCCGGGAAGACGACGCTGCTGCGGATGATTGTCGGGCTGCTTAAGCCGGACAGCGGTGCGATCAAGCTGTTTGGGACGCCGATTGCGCAATTTCGCGACTGGGGTCGCATCGGGTATGTTCCGCAGAAAAACAATTTCAACCCGCTGTTTCCAGCGACAGTCCGCGAAGTGGTGCTGTCAGGCTTATACGGGAGAAACAAATTGTTCCGCCGGATTACGAAGGCTGATCAGTTGAAGTGCGATGAAGCGCTGCATGCGATGGCCATTGAGGACCTGGCGGACAAACGAATCGGTCAGCTGTCCGGAGGGCAGCAGCAGCGCGCTTTTTTGGCTAGAGCGCTCATAAACAATCCGGCGCTGTTAATTCTCGATGAGCCGACGGTCGGCATTGATGTGGAGACGCAGGAAGGATTTTTTCACTTGATCAAGCATATGCATCAACATCATAATATGACTTTTTTGATGGTGTCGCATGATATGGAGATGATCCGCTCCTATCTTGGCGAAAAGCCCAAGCGGGAGTATGGCAAGATCAACTTTTATGTGAAGCATTCGCATGAGCTTGAGGATTGTACGGAAACGAATTTAACACACGGCTTGCGGGACTTGCGCCGGTCGATGGACAATGAGAAGGTGGGCGTAGCAAGTTGGAAATCCTAACGAGCGAGTTTTTTCAAAAAGCGCTGATCGGGGGCGTATTAATCGGTATTACAGCGCCGCTTATGGGGCTGTTCCTCGTACTGCGCCGATTGTCTATGATCGGCGACACGCTGGCTCATGTTTCGATTGCCGGGGTTGCGCTGGGCTTCCTGATCGGCATTTATCCGATAGGCGTTGGACTGCTGTTCGCATTAGCTGCTACGCTGGCGATTGAGAAACTGCGCAAAGCGTACAAAAGCTATGCCGAGCTGTCCAGCGCTATCATTATGTCTGGCGGCGTCGCGCTAGCTTCCTTGTTATTTACGCTGGGCAAGGGCTTTAGTGTAAGTGTAAACGACTATTTGTTTGGCAGCATCTATACACTCGATAATTTTGATTTGCTTGTCATCGCGATCGTGACGGTTATTGTAGTGCTTGTGATCGGGACGCATATGAAGGAACTGTTTTTGCTTACTTTCGATGAAGATGCAGCCGCTGTAAGCGGGCTGCCAACCCGGTATTTCAATCTGCTGATAAGCGTTATGACTGCATTAGTCATCAGTGTCTCCATCAAAATTGTAGGGGCGCTGCTCGTTTCTGCTCTATTGACGATACCGACAGCGTGCGCGCTTGTAGTTGCCAAAAGCTTCCGGCAATCCGTCATCGCCGTCGTGCTGATTGCCGAGGCGGCGATTATTGGCGGGCTGATGATGGCCGGCATTTGGAACTTGGCTCCCGGCGGTACAATAGTACTGCTGCTTATCGGCGTGCTTTTGCTGCTGCTACTTGTAAAAAGACGATAATGTAATTCAGTTTAGTTTTTAGGAGGCTCCTTATGACGGATGTAAATGTATGGATTGCGTTCGGAGCGGGCATTGCTTCGTTCATTTCGCCGTGTTGTCTTCCTCTTTATCCTTCGTACTTATCGTATATTACAGGCATATCTGTAACGGATCTGAAAAGTGAAAAGCCCGGCAAGGCAGTGCGCATTCGGACGATGTCGCACACCTTGTTTTTTATACTGGGTTTTTCGGTTATCTACTATACGCTTGGTTATGGGACGAGCGCATTCGCCGACTTTTTTTCGGAATATCAGGAACGTATCCGGCAGCTGTCGGCTGTACTTATTATTTTGATGGGTCTAATTCTGACAGGGCTGATTCAGCCTAAGCTGCTGCTCAAGGAGCGCAAGCTTCCGCTCAAGCTGGAAAAGTCGGGCTATCTCGCTTCGTTCGTATTTGGGATCGGCTTTTCTGCAGGGTGGTCACCATGTACGGGACCGATACTGGCGGCGATTCTGGCCTTGGCGGCATCTGAGCCGGGAACCTGGTTTCAACTGACTACGGCCTATGCATTAGGATTTGCTATTCCGTTTTTTGTACTGGCGTTCTTCATTGGCTCTGCGCGCTGGATTGTGCGCTATTCGGCTCTTATGATGAAAATTGGCGGCAGCATTATGATTTTAATGGGGATTTTGCTGTTTACGAATCAGATGACCAAAATTACGATTTGGCTGAACTCGATTACGCCCGAATGGATGATTTTTAACTAAAATGGTGCTAATCGTGACATTCAACAGGTTGCGGCAAGCTATGCAATCAGTGTATGATACAAGAAGTGACTCGCGGTGAAATGAATATTGAACCGACGTGGTAATTAAATACATCGATTTCAAAGGTATGGAGCTGGATGATGGTGGGAATGGAGGTTCTTTCGATGCCGACGCCGAGCATGGAAGACTATTTGGAACGGATTTACAAGCTTATTGATGAAAAAGGTTACGCACGCGTATCCGACATTGCAGAAGGACTCGAAGTTCACCCTTCATCGGTAACAAAGATGATCCAGAAATTGGACAAGGACAATTATCTGGTCTATGAGAAATACCGCGGTCTCGTGCTGACCAGCAAGGGGAAAAAGATGGGCAAGCGCCTTGTGGACAGGCACGAATTGCTGGAATCCTTTTTGACCGTGATCGGAGTAAGAGAAGAAAATATTTACACGGATGTCGAGGGAATCGAGCATCATCTGAGCTGGGATTCTATTACTTGCATCGAAACTTTGGTTCAATATTTTCAGCGTGACGAGAGCCGCCTGGCGGAGCTGAGAGCGATTCGTCAAGAGCTTGATACGGAATAAGGGCAGGCGCGGTTAAGGCCGCATCCTGCAGCAAAAAAACCGCTGGTACAATATGTACCAGCGGTTTTTTTGCTCAAAATATAAGAAAGTATAAGTTTCACCTTATACACAGCTTATATTTGTAAGGGAAGAAACTTGCTTCGCCAAGGATGGCATCAGCCGTTTCTTCTTAGGTCTGCCTGCGATTTAGTGATACTTCGGTATGTTGTCGTCATCTTTGCCGCCTTCAATAACTCTGAAGGGCATCGATTTCCGCGCTTTGGCTTTATTCACCGCGGCGGCATCGCGCCTTGCGACCGATTTGGCAGCTGCCTTTTTGCGGAGCCCCCGCATTTGCAGCATGTACAGCATGAAAATACCGCCAAGGACAAGAACGGGAATAAGGAGCCGCGCCGGTTCAGTCAGCAGACCGTATACCAGTCCAATCCCGGCAAGCAACAGAATGAAAATCGTCAACGGACTAAGTTTGCGCAGTATGGTGCTCACCCTTTCTTACATCTCTTCATCAAGACTCTAAGCGGATTTGGCCATCTTCTGGTCGATCTCGAGCATGCGGTTGAAAGAGGCGATCGATACGGCGACTTGCTCGTCGGTCGGCTCTTTTGTCGTCAGCTTCTGCAGCCACAGTCCCGGATAGCCAAGCACGCGCAGCACGGGAATATCGCGCACTGCATTGGTGACGCGTAATGTTTCATAGGACAATCCCAGTACGACCGGCAGCAGCAGCACCCGTAAATAAATTCTTTCCCACATAGAGTCCCATGTGAAAATCGGCAGCGAGTAAATGATGACACCGACAATGACGGAAAAAACAATAAAGCTGCTGCCGCAGCGATAATGCAGCCGCGTATAGCGCTGTACATTACTTACCGTCAAGTCTACGCCGCCCTCATAGGCACTAATTACTTTATGCTCGGCTCCGTGATACTGGAACAGTCTCTTGATCAGCGGAGTTAGCGAAATAATGTAAAGGTAGAAGAGCAGAAACGTAATTTTAATCAAGCCTTCAATCAGGTTATTAACTACTATATTCAGCTTGGTATGTCCGAATATCAACTCGGTAACGGCTGCCGGTACAACAGTGAAAGCAAGCTTTCCGACAATAAAAGAGATGATGCCGGCTACCGCAACCCCGACGATCATCGTCAGGCTCCAGCCGCTTTTTTCTTTTTTCTCGGATTCAGCCGGCTGATCCTGCGGTTTATCCTCCGGCTTATCTCCTGCAGTTTCATCCTCCGCATAGGTTTCCATTGAGAAGTTCAAATGCTGCGATCCTTTGGCGCTTGATTCCAGAATGCCTACAATGCCGCGAATTAGCGGAATTTTTTTGAGCTTTTGAATCCATGGTTTTGTAGTCCGAGGCACTTCATAGAAGATAATTTCGTTATTTTTGCGCCGTACTGCGGTTACATTTACGTGCTTTCCTGCAAACATAACGCCTTCTATGACAGCTTGCCCCCCATAAATATTTTGTGCGTTCTGCGACAAGGTCATGTCACCTTCCTTTTGAAATTCAGCTGAATAGCGTGTAGGGAATGAAATTCGTCTGCTTCTATTGTACTTTATTATTGCGCTGAAAGCGAGAGGGGGCGTTTGCAGTGCATACGCCTGCAGAGGATTTTCAAATTAACATTTTGTACATACTAGAACGTAGAACGGAGCGGAATTATGAAAATCTGTATGCAGTGTGCAAGGAGGTGGACTGGAATGAGCGGATTATGGTCTGGACAGCAAGCTCATGGAGCTGTCGCGGAAGGGGCGCGGAGCAAGCATCAAACAAATTCTTTTTATTTTGGCATCAGGCTTGGCTTTTTTGCCGGTCTGATCTGGGGATTAGTGCGCTGGATGCTGTACAGTATTAAGTTTACAAAAGTGATTCCCGCTTTTTTGGCAGAGCCCTTTTTTCGGCATCAGTTTTTAGTTTCAGGCTGGGGGCACGCGCTGGGGCTTGGTTTTTTTATCCTGTTTTCGATCGCTGCGACCTTTTTATATATCGTTGTATTCGGACGGCTTAAAGGGCCGTGGTGGGGGATCATCTACGGCATCGCCTGGTGGGCGGTTCTGATGGTGGCCGCAGGGCCGCTATGGGGGACTATGGAGCCGTTTAACAGAATTGGCTACGATACAATTTCAACCGAGTTTTCCGTGTTTGTCGTCTGGGGATTATTCATTGGGTACACGATTGCTTTCGAGTTTCATGACGAAGCGTCAAGGGAGCCGGCCAGGCCGAATTGATTACTTCTCAAAGGGCGGGTGTATGTGGTAAAATGTCAATTGACTTATGCTCCGGGAGGGTAGTTATGCGATCAATATTAGTGTTGAACGGCCCCAATTTGAACATGCTCGGCGTCCGCGAACCAGGTGTGTACGGCACGGCTACGCTGGCGGATATTGAGTCGCTTCTGACAGAGCATGCGGCAAAGCTTGGCGTCGATATTTCATTTTACCAATCGAATCATGAAGGCTACCTGATTGACCGGATTCATGAAGCTTACGGAAAAGTGGACGGTATTGTTATTAATCCGGGCGCATTGACGCACTACAGTTATGCGCTGCGCGATGCATTAAGTACAGTCGCTTTGCCTGTCGTCGAGGTTCACATGTCCAATATTCACAAACGCGAGCCGTTCCGCCATGTGTCGGTTGTTGCTCCGGTTGCGGTTGGACAGATTGCCGGCTTCGGCGTGCAAAGCTACATACTAGGTTTGTCCGCTCTTGCAGAGCATCTTCGATTACAGCAGGAAGAAACGGCTGACCTTGGCGCGAAGCAAGGTTCTTCCTCTTAGAAATATAAGCGATGTAGGGTCAAACTTATGTTTTCTTATATTTTTAACAAGTCTGAAGATCAGTCCGGCTAGTGCGATAGTTGTATAATTGGAGGAGGACGTATGACGAATAGACGGGTAACTGCGATCAGAGCCCAGTTGAACGAGCTGAAACTGGACGGCTTGCTGATTGCTAGCGCCGTTAATCGGCGATACGTGAGCGGATTTACCGGATCTGCCGGTATTGTGCTTCTCACGCCAACAGACGAATGGCTGGTAACTGATTTTCGCTACAATGTACAAGCGGCTGAGCAGGCTGCCGGATTTCAAGTGGTACAGCAGCAAGCCAGAGCGATCGATACGGTAGCCGAGCTGGTAAAGAAAGCAGGATTAAAACGGATTGGCTTTGAGCAAAGTCTGGTCACTTTTAGCGAGCATGCGTTGTGGGCTTCCGTCCTGAAAGATGTGGAACTGGCTCCGACCAGCGGTATCGTTGAGAAGCGGCGAATGTACAAGGACGAAGATGAGCTGGAAATTATGCGCGCCGCTGCCAGGCTGGCAGATGAGGCGTATGAGCATGTTCTCGGCTTTATCAAGCCAGGTGTGCGCGAAGGCGACGTTGCGCTTGAACTGGAGATGTACATGCGCAGCAGAGGCGCGACAGCTACTTCCTTCGAGACGATCGTTGCCTCGGGCGAACGGTCGGCCTTGCCGCATGGCGTGGCCAGCGAGCGGCAGATCGGCGTTAATGAGTTCGTAACGATGGACTTTGGAGCGCTCTTTGGCGGTTATTGTTCGGATTTGACAAGAACGGTCGTTGTCGGTCGGGCACAGGAGCGTCATCGGGAAATTTACTCGATTGTGCTTGAAGCCCAGCAAGCGGCACTGGACGGCATCAAGCCCGGCATGACAGGCAGAGAAGCGGACGCCATTGCGCGCGACATCATCGCGCGTTACGGCTTTGGAGAGCAATTCGGGCACAGCACCGGGCATGGTTTGGGGATGGAAGTGCATGAGATGCCGCGTTTGTCCAAGCTTGCGGACGATGTGCTCGAGCCTGGGATGACAGTAACTGTAGAACCGGGGATCTACATTCCTGGTTTCGGCGGTGTGCGGATTGAGGATGATATCGTCATTACTGCCACCGGCAACACTCGCTTGACCACCTCAGCCAAAGAGCTTGTACAGCTCTAGTGAGGTTGGTCGATATTTTGCGTAATTACTTAGGAGGGAATTTGCAGTGATTTCAGTTAACGATTTTAAAACAGGCTTGACCGTAGAAGTAGACGGAGATATCTTTACCGTACTTGAGTTTCAACACGTTAAACCAGGTAAAGGCGCTGCCTTCGTGCGTTCCAAGCTGAAAAATCTGCGCAACGGCAACACCGTTGAGAAAACGTTCCGCGCCGGTGAGAATATCGGCCGTGCCCATGTAGAGAACCGTGCAGTACAATACTTGTACAATGCAGGCAATGAATATACATTCATGGATAACGAAACATTCGACCAATTCACGCTGGATCAGGATCAGCTGGAGTGGGAAATCAATTTCCTTAAAGAAAACATGACTGTGAACATTACCAGTTATCAAGGCGAAATTTTGGGGATTACGCTGCCGAACAGCGTAGATTTGAAAGTGATCGAGACTGAGCCGGGCGTGAAAGGCAACACGGCTCAGGGCGCAACGAAGAATGCCAAGGTAGAGACTGGCCTCAATGTACAAGTGCCGCTCTTTATCAATGAAGATGATGTTTTGCTGATCGATACGCGTGAAGGCAAATATATCTCGCGCGCATAATTGAACGGTTGAGCCGTCCAGACAAAGGTCTGGACGGTTTCTTGTTTTCTGGAATTAATAAGTTTCACCCGATAAATTCCAGGGACTTTTAGGGGAAGAAACTGCCTCGAGCCAAGGACAACGAGCCTAGTGGACACGATCCGCTATTTTGTCGAAACCCGGTCTATTCGAAGGTTCCGCGGACACAGGATCCGTTATTTGCTGGTTTTGCCGGATTTTAACGACCAATAACGGATCTACGGTTCGCTCGGGTCCGCTCGTTCGTGATGAACGAATCCTAACGGATCTCACGGCCGCTATTTTCGAAAATTCGACCGATCTGAAATTGTAACGGAACTGTGCGCTGCTATTTGATAATCAGGAGCACGATTTCGGCCAAAAATGTGTCATTAAGATCGCACACTTCCGTTAGATTTAAAAAGGGAGGATTAATGGCGAAATAACGTCTGTAGCAACCGTTAGCTGAAACCGCTAAAATACGGTCGCTCCTCCATGAAGGACTTCAATAGAAGTTCTTCTTTCATATTCAAAGAGTTACTTTTGTGGTATAATCATTTTTTGTGATGGAATTGAATGTGGGGAGTGGATCAGCGTTGTCGTTGATTGTTATGAAATTCGGCGGCAGTTCCGTCGGCACAACAGAGCGCATGCAGCGCGTGGCCAGACGGATTGCCGATTACCATGAAGCCGGTCACCAGGTAGCGGTTGTCGTTTCTGCTATGGGCGATACAACTGATGACTTGATTGATCAGTCCAAGCAGCTTAATCCGAATCCGCCGGCGCGCGAGATGGATATGCTGCTCACGACAGGGGAGCAAATTTCAGTTGCATTATTATCGATGGCTATCCATCAGATCGGTCATAAGGCGATGTCGCTTACAGGCTGGCAAGCAGGTTTCCGCACAGATGCCGTTCACGGCAAAGCGCGGATTACAGATATTGCGCCGGAGCGGATTTTCAAGGCATTCGAACAAGGGTATACGGTTATCGTAGCCGGATTCCAAGGAATGACAGATGACGGAGAAATTACGACACTTGGCCGCGGCGGCTCGGACACGACAGCAGTTGCGCTGGCTGCAGCGATTAATGCTGATGTGTGCGAGATTTATACAGATGTGGACGGCGTATATTCGACCGATCCGCGCGTCGTGAAATGTGCGCGCAAGCTTAATGAAATTTCATATGATGAAATGCTGGAACTGGCTAATTTGGGCGCGGCTGTGCTTCATCCGCGTGCTGTTGAATATGCGAAGCATAACAACGTACGGTTAGTAGTCCGTTCAAGCTTTACGCAAAATGAAGGCACGAGTGTGAAGGAGGAAGCGGTCATGGAACAAGGCGTAGCCGTTCGCGGCATCGCTTATGACAAGGATGTAGCAAGAATTAGCATCTTGGGCGTTGAGGATGTGCCGGGCGTACTGGCGACTGTATTCGGTGCGCTCGCAGCAGGCGAAGTAAATGTTGACATTATCGTACAAAGCGGTGTATTGAACGGCAAGGCTGACTTCTCGTTTACCGTATCGCTTAGCGACAAAGATAAAGCGATCTCCGTGGTTGAAGGCATCCGCGGCGAGGTTTCCTTCGATGAAGTAACCTCGGAGGAAGATCTCGTAAAAGTATCGATCGTCGGCGCCGGCATGGTTAGCAATCCAGGCGTGGCAGCCAAAATGTTCGAAGTGATTTCCGGGCTTGGCATTAGCATTAAGCTGGTTAGCACATCGGAAATCAGAGTATCTTGTGTCATCGCTGCTGACCGTATTCACGATGTCGTTCGCGCGCTGCATACGGCATACGGCTTGGATGTGGAAGAGCAAGCGTTTATCGGCGGGCCGAAAGACCGCCGCTAACAAGAAAAAAGGCCGCTTTAGGCTGTCATCGCGAGGTGACGGCCTAGAGCGGCCTTTTGTGCGCTAGACAGCGCAATCGATTAAGGAGGAACTACCTCAAGGAGAGGGCTTTTGCGCTCAGCTAGACGGGGGGCCTTGAGACATGCGGAAATATGATCCGTTATGTGTGCGAAAAACGGGCGATTTAGGCTTTCGCGGACAGAGAATCCGTTATTTGTGCCAATTGCCTGATTTTCGCGGCGATTCGAAGCAAATAACGGAACCATGGTCCGACGCTCCGGCGTTTTGGAACGCTTGTTCACAGATAACGGAACGACAGTCCGCTCAGGCTCGGTCAGGTACGCTCAGATTCGCTTAGGCTCGTTCAGGTCCGTTCAGGTCCGTTCAGTTTCGCTCAGCTTCGCTCGTCCGCTTACCGAACTTGTCTTTGACGGTCCGGCAACCGGAGTAAGCGCTCAAATGTTGTAGTTTGTGCAACAAACCTATGGCGGGAAGCACACATGGCAGCGAATTGTTGTACGAAATGCAACAATCTGCTTCTTCAAGTAGCCGAAATGGCGATGATTGTTGCAGAACGTGCAACATTTTGACTCTATACAGCTGCATTCTAAGTGGAATGTTGTATTGTGTGCAACAATTATCCCTCATCCCGCATCCCCCATCCCGCATCCCTCATCGCTCATCGCATCCTTAATCTCATACCTCAACCCTCATCGCTCATCTCTGATCACTCGCCGCCAACTGCCCTGTCCGGCAAACGAAGTAAGCGCTCAAAAGCGGCCGGCAATGAAGCTGAAGATTTTGAATAAGATTGCGGTCAAGCCCGCTGCCATTAGCGGGCCGACAGGGATGCCGCGAAAAAAAACGATACCGATAATGGAACCGACAACGAGTCCGACAATTAGCTGGGGATCGAATTTTAACATTTCGAGGCCTTTGCCATTCACATAAGTGGCAATTGCTCCTCCTGCCAGCGCTAAAATGCCCGGCCATGAAGTTAAGGCCTGCACAATATGCTTGGTCTCAATTCTTCCGGAAGCGAAAGGGACAAGGACGCTAAAGGTGAGAAAGAGCAAGCCCAGCTCCAAGCCGCGCCGTTCAATAGCAGGCAAGTAGCGGTCAAGCGCTACCAGTTTAATAACGAGCAATATACAGGCAGCTGTGGAGATGATTGGCGATCGCCCAATCAACCCGATAATGATCAATGCAACCAGTATTATTTGCCCGTTCATATTCGCCACCTCCGACTGTATCTATCACAGTCTATGGAACAAGCCCTGCTAATATGTCGGTTAAATCATATAAAGGAAGGCGCTTTCCTCACCGGAGTCCTCCTGCTCCTGTGTGCGGCCTTGCTGAAGGCCGAAGCTAAAGGTGTCCGAGCGCAGCCCGCGGCGCAAAGTCTCAAGCGAAAGTATATCGGCCGGCGCGATATTCCCCAAATTTACATTTGAGCCAAACCGCTGCAGCAGCAGTACCTGCTGATGCTTTAACGGCGCCTCCCACATAATTTTCGATTGATCTTCCACAACGTGACTAATGCTATCGAGAATTCCTTCATTGCACTCTCCCCGCTCGTTAAATAAGCCTCCGCCGCAGCCGGATTCCCGGGCCTCGACCGTTACGAGAGAAGAGCCGGCTTCAAGATCTGCTTCTGCTCTGAGCGCAAAATCTGTGGCGTCAAGCAGCGAATTCGAAAGTTTTTTGCCATACTCGGAAACCACTTTAAGACCGCGCCTCACTCCTTCACGAATTAATTCATCCCGCAATTGCTCCTTGAGCTGGATCGTTCCATCCGATACTTCCACGCCGTTGAAGCCCAACTGGCAAATCGCATCAAAAAAAGCTGTCACTTTATTTTGCTGGACGGCAGCTTCGAGCAGAGTGCCTCCTGCCATGACTGTAGTTCCATATTGCTTTGCCAGATTGATTTTGAACAGCAGCAGCTCGGTTGGATATAGAGGCGCTGTGCCGAATCCGATTTTAATACAGCTAATATAAGGGGCCGCTGTCTCTAATAAATCTGTAAAACCATTACGCCCCAAAAATTTGTCGATTACCATCGTTTGCCCGAATGTTGAGGATGTACGCCGGTTTGCTCGCTCTCCGCTCGGATCAATCAGCTCAAGCGGCCATACCTGTTGTAAGTTCCCACTCATTTCAGTTGCTCGCCTCACTTATCAAAGAAGTTCCTTTAATATATGCAGCATTATTCAGGCGGGTGCCCGGACGATCGTGGCATGAATTGGAGACAAGCTTGCATACGCTGTAGTAGAAAAGCTGCTCAAAAGGGAGAGAGGGATATGTTTAACAAAATAGTGCTGATGATGTCGTCGCTTCGCGTGCTTTCCGGTCTTATCGAAATTAGCGCAGCGCTGCTTATGCTCCGTCTAAACCAAATTGATCGCGCCCTGGCGGTAAATGCTTCTCTTGCGCTAGTGGGGCCGCTCATTTTGATTACGACAACGACGATCGGCTTAATAGGGATGGCCGATAAATTGTCGCTGGGCAAGCTGGCATGGATCGTAGCGGGCGTAGGCTGTCTGTTAATCGGTATTTTGAAAAAGTAGAGAACTTTTGAGAGAAAAGGCAGTAGAGCTGTCATAACTGACAGGTTGTCTGCATAAAATCGGAAACAAGCAAGGCATTTAGACAAGCAGAACATGATCGATTTGGGAGTGGATGGGGATGCTTTCCCGCATCATGCAATTGTTGCCGCAAGAGCTGGCCGCCATGTTGGAGAGAATGCCTGCTAGAGTGAAAGACTCGATGGAGGAAATTCGCATCCGCGAAGGCAGGCCGCTTGAAATCGGCTTTTGCGACGGGTTTCGTTTTGTTCATCCGGACGGTTCGCTGCATTTCGATGCAGCAGGGGCGTACAGGCCGTCCAGGGCGCTTTGCCGTTCCTTGCTTGAACGGGTAACTAATCATTCCCTTTATGCTATGGAGGAGGAGCTGCGGCGCGGCTATATAACCGTAGCCGGCGGACACCGGATTGGACTGGCCGGCCGGACCGTGCTTGACGATAGCCGCGTGCGAGCCATACGTGACGTAGCGGCCTTTAATGTCCGGATTGCCAGGGAAGTGCCGGGCGCGGCAGTCAAGCTGCTGCCCAAGCTGCTGGACTACAGCAGGCGATCCGTCCATTCTACATTGATTGTCGCCCCTCCCCAGCAAGGGAAAACGACCTTGATCCGAGATATGGCGAGGCTGATCAGCTCCGGTGAGTGGGGACATACTGCTGCAGGCTGGACGAGTCGCAAAGTAGGCATTGTAGATGAACGATCAGAAATCGCGGCTTGCGTGCAAGGGGTGCCGACCTTCGACATCGGCCCGCGCACAGATGTACTGGATGCATGCCCAAAGGCGGAAGGGATGATGATGATGATTCGCTCAATGTCGCCTGAAGTGCTGATCGTCGATGAGATCGGCAAGACCGAGGATGCAGAAGCGATTCTGGATGCCAGTCATGCCGGGATTGCCGTAATTGCTACAGCACATGCCAACAATTTGAAGGATGCCAGTGCAAGGCCGGTGCTGCGGCGCTTGCTTGATGAAGGAGCTTTCGCGCAGTGCGTGGAGCTGCGTCGAGGCGCAGCGGGCTTAAGCGGCTTCGTTACGCCCGTAAGAAGCCGGCTGGACAGCCGATTGCGCGGAGCGCGCGAGCCCACGGCGGCAGGCGGGATAACCGATGATTAAGCTCATCGGGGCTGTACTCATATTGTTCGCCGGTACGATGATCGGCTGGCAGCAGGCAGCGGGGTATTCCGCCAGACCAAGACAAATTCGTCAACTAATCCAAGCGCTGCAGCGGCTTGAAACTGAAATCAACTATGGCTATACACTGCTCCCGGAGGCAATTGGGCGTTCCGGCATCCAGCTTCCGGAGCCGGTGTGTGCGATACTGCGCGATGCAAGTGATCTGAGCAGCAGCGCCGAAGGCCGGCCGTTTGCTGAATGCTGGGAACAGGCGGTTAAGAGCAATTGGCCCGCAACGGCAATGAAAAACAATGAACAGTCAGCGCTGCTGCGGCTGGGCTCGACACTTGGCATTAGCGATCGGGAGGATCAGGTCAAGCATTTGCAGCTGGCGGTACAACAGTTGAGAGCGGAAGAAGATGCCGCGCGGGAAGAACAGGCCCGTTATGAGAAGATGAGCAGAAGTTTGGGGGTCCTTGTCGCTGTGCTGGTTGTCATATTGATCGTTTAGTGGGGTGCCGGTGACATGAATATTGATGTGAGCGCAATTTTCCAAATTGCCGGTATCGGCATCATTATCGCAATGATTCATACGGTATTGAAGCAGATGGGCAAAGAAGATATGGCGCACTGGGTAACATTAATCGGTTTTGTTGTCGTGTTGTTTATGGTAGTCCGTTTGTTAAATGATCTATTTCAGGAAATTAAGGCGATTTTCCTGTTTCAGTAAGATCTCCGACAAGCAGGTGAACCCGGATGGAAATCATACAAATTGTCGGTCTTGGGTTAGTAGCGACGGTTCTCATTCTCGTCATTCGGGAACAAAAGCCGATGTTCGCCTTTTTACTTGCCGCATTTACAGGTATAGTTATTTTCCTTTTCATGATCGGCAAGATTGAAGCGGTCATCTCCGTATTGCAGCAGCTGGCTGAACGCTCCGGTATTCCTTCGATCTACTTAAAAACTGTGCTAAAAATAATCGGCATTGCGTACATCGCTGAATTCGGAGCGCAGATCGTCAGGGATGCCGGACAAGAGAGCGTCGCTTCCAAAATAGAATTTGCCGGCAAAGTGCTCATTTTAGTTATGGCAGTTCCGATCATCGGCGTCGTAATCGAGACGGTGATCGGATTGTTGCCGGCGGGGAGTTGAAGCCGATGCTGCTCCGGCTTATGCGTATCGTATGGCTGTTCATCACGCTCGCGGCAATCGTGTGGGGAGGGGGTGCCGACATTGCCGCGGCATCGGCGGGGAAAGCGCCGGACAAGCAGCTGCCTGGCGGACAATCGGGACAGGCGGAGCGTGAGCTGCCCTCCGCGGATTACGGCGCCGCTGCCGAAATTACGGACGGGCTTGCCGACGAGCAATTGAAAAGCATGGATACCGGGGATATTGAATCGTACTGGAACAATTTGATGAAGGAATACGGCGGGGTGTTTCCCGGCGGGAAACACCCGAGCTTTATCGAGATGATTGCACCGGGCGGCGAGGGCTTCAAGCTGAGTGCAGTACTGGGCGGCTTGCTCCGTTATATGTTCCATGAAGTGCTTTATAATAGCAAGCTGCTGGTGACAATCGTCATGCTGACCGTGTTCAGTATGATTCTGGAAACTTTGCAGTCGGCATTTGAACGCAGCGCTGTCAGTAAAGTTGCTTATACGATTTCATATATGGTCATGATTATTCTTGCGGTCAACAGCTTCAATGTCGCAATTGGCTATGCGAAGGAAGCGATTAACAGCATGATTCAATTTATGATGGCGATGGTGCCGCTGCTGCTAAGCCTGCTGGCATCGATGGGCAATGTGGTGACAGTAACGGTGCTGCACCCGATCATCATATTTATGATTCATGCGGTGGGGACGGTCATCCATACATTCGTATTTCCGCTTTTGTTTTTCTCGGCCGTACTTCATATAGCGAGCGCGCTTACGGAAAAGTTTAAAGTAACACAACTGGCCAACGTTTTGCGCAATTTTGGGGTCGGCCTGATGGGAATCATGCTGACAATTTTTCTGGGCGTCATCTCGGTTCAGGGAGCTACCAGCTCGGTTGCTGATGGCGTTACGATGCGAACCGCCAAGTTTATAACCGGCAACTTTGTGCCGGTTATCGGCAGAACCTTTTCCGATGCGGCCGATACAGTGATGTCGGCTTCATTGCTGGTCAAAAATGCGATAGGTCTGGCCGGCGTCGTCATCTTGATTTTTCTTTGCGCTTTCCCGGCGATCAAAATATTGACGATGGCGCTTATTTATAATATCGCAGCTGCCGTTATGCAGCCGCTGGGAGACAGTCCGATTACCCGCTGTCTGCAAACAATCGGCAAAACTTTGATCTATGTGTTTGCCGCTTTGGCGGCAGTCAGTCTTATGTTCTTTTTGGCAGTGACCATCATTTTGACCGCCGGCAACGCCGCCGTCATGATTCGTTAGGAGGAGATGGGCATGCTGGCCTGGCTGGCCGCCTGGCTAAAACAAATTATTGCTGTTGTGCTGCTGGCTGGCCTTATTGACCTGCTGCTTCCTAATAAATCGATGCAGCGCTATGTGCGGCTTGTTGCAGGCTTGATCATTTTATTGACGATATTGACGCCGATCATCAGACTGCTGCAGGGCGATTTTGATACTAAGCTGAAAGCTAGTATCGATCCGTGGCTTAATGGCACGGCAGGAAAGGAGTATAAGATGCCAACGCTGGAGGAGATCAGCCGCAATGCAGACAAGATGCGGCAGCAGCAGGAGCGGGCGGCGGCAGCGCTCACCGAAAATCAGCTCGCCGCGCAAATGAAGGAGGAGCTGATCAAGCAGACGGGCATGCAGGTGGACCGGCTCGCTGTACGGCTCGAGCAAGCCCGGGCGGGAAGCGAGCTTGTAATTCGCGAAGTTCAAATAGCGCTGGCGAAGCCGCGGAACGCGGAAGGGCATGACAGCCCGGAGAAGGAGAGCGCTCAGACGGACATTGAGATTGAGCCTGTACAGCCTGTCATCATCTCCATCCAGGCTGAAGAAGAAGGGGCCGCACAGGAGCAACAGCCGCCATCTGAGATCGACCGCCAGCTTGCGGAGCAAATAACAACCATTTTGCAGCGCGGGTGGTCGGTTGCGCCGCACATGGTCTCCATTCATTGGTCCTCCGGTTGAAGCTGCAAGGACGAAAACATTAGAGAGGAGGGACAAAGGTGGCTAAGTGGCTGGATGGGCTGGAGAAGCTGGTGGGCGGAGGGCAAGGGGGGGCGAAGCGAGTGAAAACAATGCGCTGGCTGATGCTCCTCGGAGCGCTCGGAATTGCGCTTATCTTGCTGAATTCTTTCCTGTCTCTGCCAACCATTGAGCCGGATCCTGAGCCAGCGGCAACTGATCCTGCAGAGCAGGCCGCTTTCTTGGAACGGAAGGAAGCGGGGCAATCGGAGTTTGACGCCATAGAACGTCCGCTTGAAAACAGACTGAAGGATATTTTAGAAAAAATCGTGGGGGTCGGCTCGGTTCATGTCATGATAACAGTGGATTCGACCGAGGAAAGCGTGTATGAGCAAAACGAGAAGGAAAGCCAGCAAATTACAGATGAGAATGATAAAAGCGGAGGTAAACGGCACTCGACTTCAGTGACGAAAGAAGGGCAAATCGTCCTTATGGAATCTTCAGGAGGACAGGCGCCGCTGTTAACCAAGCGGATTAAGCCGAAAATCCGCGGTGTGCTCGTTGTCGCTAAAGGCGCTGAGAATGCGACGGTGCGGCGGATTGTGCTTGAAGCGGTCGAGAAAGGGCTTAACGTTCCGGCTAGCCGCATTTCGATTGTGCCCAGCAAGCATTCACCACGATGAATAAAAAAAGGAGGCTTTTTTCATGAATACGAAAAGACAAACGATTTGGCTTGTATCAATGCTTAGTTTGATGGTTATCCTGTCAGCATACTATCTGTTTACAGAAGATATCGGTACAACTCCGGACATGCTGTCGGAAAGCAAGGCAACCAACGGGGCGGAGCCGGACGGAACATCCAAGACCGCTGCCGATAACGGAACTGATAAGTCCGGCGTCGTCGTAGACGAGGTTGTGGGCAACAACGCGGAAGGGGCAGGCAATGCGGCAGAAAGCGCAGCGGCGCTGGGCAAAGAGGATCAGGAAATTTTGAAGCAGGTAGAGTCGCAGGGAGTTGCCGGAGATGTGTTTAGCGACATTCAATACAAGCGCACCCAGCAATTGGTAGACGAGCAAAACAAACTGTACAGTGTTATGGCTGACACGAAGCAGGATCCCCAGACGGCAACGGATGCAGTGGCGCAGCTCGACAAGCTGGAAGCGAAGACAGACAAGATTGCCACTGTAGAGCAAGAGCTTGAAAAGCAGTACAATCAAGCGGTTATTTCTGCCGAGGCGAACGACAAATATAAAGTGGTCGTACAAAGCGACAAGATGGAAAAAGCAGAGGCAGAAAGCATCGTTCATATTGTTATGAATAAGCTGGACTTGACGGCCGATCAGGTCTCTGTACAGTTTGTGCCGTAATATAGCGGCAACCATAAATCCGTCCCGGAGCCATCAGCTCTTCATTCCGGGATGGATTTGTCTGTTGCAAGAACTTAAAAAATAGGGTTCGTGTTCAGCCTTGTTTATGCTATAATAGGCCTGTTATGTGCAAGTTTTGGCATCGCTTCTGCGGCGGAGCCAATAATTATGCAGCACAGAAACCCTTTTAGGAGTGAAATCATGTTCAAGTTGAGCGAGATAAAAGAGCTTATTAAGCTGGTCGACCAAACCTCTGTCCACGAGTTGGAAATTGAAAATGAAGGCGAGCGCTTGCTCATCCGTAAACCGGGCAAAACGGAAGTGGTGAACATGCATACGGCTCCAGTTGTCCCTACATATACACCCGCTGCACCACAACAGGCACCACAAGCGGCGCCAACAGCTGCCGAGGCTGCTCCTGCGCCTCAGCCAGCAGCGAAATCGGACAACCTGCATCAGATCGTATCACCGATGGTCGGTACATTCTATCAGGCTTCCTCACCGGATGCGGCGCCATATGTCAATGTGGGCGACCGGGTTAACGAGAAGACAGTCGTATGCATTTTGGAAGCAATGAAATTGATGAACGAGCTGGAAGCGGAAGTACGCGGCGAAATCGTTGAAATATTGGTTGACAATGGCCAGCTTGTTGAATTCGGGCAGCCTTTGTTCTTGGTAAAGCCAGAGTAATCAAACCGCAAACTGTTGCGGGCTAACCCAGGATCGGTGCGCACGAAAGGAGCTTTAACCGTGAAATTCAACAAAATATTGATAGCTAACCGCGGCGAGATAGCCGTTCGGATTATTCGCGCTTGCCGCGAGCTTGGTATACAGACAGTAGCTGTTTATTCCGAAGCTGACCGGGACTCGCTTCATGTTCGTCTTGCTGATGAGGCCTATTGCATCGGGCCAGTAGCTTCGAAAGACAGTTATTTAAACCTGACAAACATAATGAGCGTTGCAACCTTGACCGAATGCGACGCCATTCATCCCGGATACGGCTTTTTGGCGGAAAATGCGGATTTCGCAGAAATCTGCGAATCATGCAATATCGTATTTATCGGTCCTTCGCCGCAGGCGATTAGCCGCATGGGTGACAAAGCCGTTGCAAAGCAAACGATGAAAGATGCTAACGTGCCGGTAATCCCGGGGTCTGACGGCCTTGTGGAGGATCTGGACGAGGCGGTGCGCATTGCAAGGGAGATCGGCTATCCGGTCATTATCAAGGCTACTGCCGGCGGCGGCGGCAAGGGCATTCGGATCGCTGAAGACGAGGCGGCCCTAATTACGCAAATCACGACTGCGCAGCAGGAGGCGCAAAAGGCCTTCGGCAATGCCGGTGTTTATTTGGAAAAATATTTGACGGGCATGAAGCACGTCGAAATTCAAATTATAGCTGACAAGCACGGCAACGCCGTTCATTTGTTCGAGCGCGACTGCTCTGTACAGCGCCGGCGCCAGAAGCTTGTAGAGGAAGCGCCGTGCCCGATCCTTGACGAAGGGTTGCGGCAGCAGATGGGACAAGCGGCTGTGCGGGCAGCGCTCGCAGTTAACTATGCAGGCGCAGGCACGCTGGAGTTTTTGCTTGGACTGGACGGCAAGTTTTATTTCATGGAAATGAACACGCGTATTCAAGTGGAGCATCCGGTTACCGAAGCGATCACGGGCGTCGATTTGATCAAAGAAATGATTTCGGTTGCCGAGGGCAACCCGTTGTCCTTCTCGCAAGCGGATATGAAAATTAATGGCTGGTCCATCGAATGCCGGATCAATGCAGAGGACCCGGACCGCAACTTTATGCCTTCGCCAGGCAATATTCAATTTTACTTGCCTCCGGGAGGGCTGGGGGTGCGGGTCGATAGCGCGGTCTATCCGGGCTACACCATCTCGCCTCACTACGACTCGATGATTGCCAAGCTGATCGTTTGGGGGGAGACGCGCGAAGCGGCTATTGCACGCATGAAGCGCGCTTTAGCTGAATTTGCGATCGATGGAATTAAAACAACCATTCCGTTCCATATGAAGCTGCTCAGTCATCCAAAATTTATCGAAGGCGACTTTGATATTAAGTTTCTGGAAGAGCATGATATTAATGTGCAGGAAATTGAATGAGGCGGCGAATAGCGGGTATTGAAGGCTAATCATAGCGCCTTTTGGCCCAGGAGGATCGTTGTCCAAAAAGGTGAATATGGTTTGTCATATTTCGTCCCGAATGCTATAGTATAGGAATAAGAAGCGGATAAGCCCGGCACTGGCTGGAGCAGCTACTTTATGGAGGTGTAGATGGTTATGAGCACACTAGCGGCGGATTATGAGAAAACGGACATGGGTGTCATTCAAATCGCACCCGAGGTAATCGAGATTATTGCAGGATTAGCCACAGTTGAGGTGGAAGGCGTGGCTGGCATGAGCGGGGGCTTTGCCGGAGGCATCGCTGAGCTCCTGGGCCGCAAAAACTTGTCCAAAGGCGTTAAAGTCGAAGTGGGACAGCGCGAAGCGGCTGTCGATGTCTCGATCATTGTGGAATACGGCAATCATATCCCGGAAGTTGCCGCCGATATTCAGCGCAATGTAAAGCGTTCAATCGAGACGATGACGGGATTGCACGTCGTTGAAGTGAACGTCCATATTCATGATGTGCATTTTAAAACGCCGGAAAAGGCTGAGGAAGAAGAAGTTACCCAAAGAGTGAAATAGTGGTGCCAATGATGCATAAACCCCCTTGTCAATGGGCTTGCCGCTCGGCGCTTGGGGGTTTGTGGTTTGTTCAGTCCGTCCGGGGAGGAAGATACATTGATCAGAATGATGGACAAGCTTTTACTGTTTGTATACAGTCTCGCTATCGGTATCGCAGCTGTTTTTGTATTTTGCCTCGGCTTCAATTGGGTGCCGGAGCAGTGGGTCGAGAACTTCTCCTACAATGTATACAGTGGAGCGAATTGGCTGAAAATTACATTAATCGCAGTATCAGCAGCGTTGTTTTTAATTAGCTTGCGTTTCTTCTATGTTTCCGTGCGCCGGAGCAATGTTGCAGTGCCTTCGATTGATCAGCGTACAGAATTTGGCGATATACGGATTTCGATGGAAACCGTTGAAAATTTGGCGCTTAAAGTGGCCGGACGTCAGCGTGAGGTTAAGGATTTGCGCGCCCGCATCCGCCTGACGGATGCAGGAATCGATATCGCCTTGCGTGCGGTCGTTGACGGCGAAACCTCGATTCCGGCATTAACGGAGGAGATCCAAAAGTCCGTCAAAGATCATGTAGAGGAAATTACGGGAATTCCTGTCGCGATCGTTTCCGTTTACGTCGCCAATATTATCCAGACGACCAGCTTCAAGAGTCGTGTGGAATAGGAGCGCTTGCCGATGTGGAAAGAAGTATGGGGAACCTATGGAGGACGGATTGCCGGTGTCGTCACTGGCATTGTTCTCGGTATTTTGTATTTTGTCGTAGGCTTCTGGGACATGTTGTTTTTCGGTCTGTTGCTCTGGATCGGCTATACAATCGGACGCATGAAGGACGAGGGAAGCGGGCCAATCATTCCGTGGAATCGGTTAATGGAGTGGCTGCAGCAGCGCTGGCGTCCTTTTAGATAGTACTATGCTCTCCTCCGTACCCCGAAAGACAGTGTTTCTTGCGGGGCAGGGAGGAGAGCGTATTTTTTCGATTTTAATGTAATCAAGGCTATAGTAAGCAAAACGATTTTTTGTCAGGGAGGCCCCATGAAACGAAGGCTAGCACGGGAAATGGCGGTACAGAGCTTGTACCAGCTTGAGATGAATGAAGTGACGGCGGAAGACGCAGTCAATATGTTAGTAAGTGAAACCAGAGAGGAAGAAAACGAATTAGATGCAACTGCGGCTGATGTGCGCCGTATTGAGGAGTATGTGCGCGGTCTTGTTCACGGTGTGATCGGGCATAAGGCGGCAATCGACGATATGCTGCAGCAATATTTGACAGGCTGGCAGGTGGATCGTTTGTCGCGCGTTGACCGGCAAATCCTTCGTCTTGCATGCTATGAGATGGTCTATTGCAGCGATGTACCGCCGAAAGCGGTTATTAATGAGGCGATCGAGCTGGCCAAACATTTTGGCACGGATGAGTCGGGCAAGTTTGTCAACGGTGTACTTGGCAAGCTTTACAAAACGTTGGATGAATTGAAGCCGCAGGCTTGATTCAATGCGAATCAAGAAATGAGTAATATTGAGGAGGAACAATTGATGAGTGCGCAACGAATTGAAGGCAAGCAAATTTCAGACGCGATTCGCGCGGAGATCGTTCAGGAGACAGCTGAACTAAAAAAGAAAGGAATTGTTCCAGGCCTTGCAGTTGTATTGGTTGGGGAAGACCCGGCTTCCAAAGTCTATGTGGGCAGCAAGGCAAAAGCCTGTGAACAGCTCGGCTTTTATTCCGAGGTTCATCGCTTGGCCGAAAACACCTCCCAATCAGACTTGCTGGCTTTAATCGAGAAGCTCAATAAACAGGATTCAATTCACGGTATATTGGTACAGCTTCCGCTGCCAAAGCATATCGATGAAAAAGCGGTAATCGATGCGATCAGCGTCCATAAGGATGTAGACGGCTTTCATCCTGTAAGCGTCGGCAACCTTGTCATTGGCGACGTTAGCTTGCTGCCTTGTACGCCTGCAGGCGTCATTGAAATGATCAAGCGGACAGGCATTGAAATTGCGGGCAAGCATGCTGTAGTAATTGGCCGCAGCAACATTGTAGGCAAGCCAGTGGCCATGCTGCTGCTGCGCGAGCACGCTACAGTGACGGTTTGCCATTCGAAAACGCCTAATATGGAAGAGATAGCCCGCACGGCTGATATTTTAGTCGTCGCCATCGGCAAAGCGAAGGCGATCGGCGCCAGCTATGTGAAGCCGGGCGCTGTCGTAATCGATGTAGGCATCAACCGGCTGGAGGACGGCAAGCTGGCAGGCGATGTTGATTATGACGCTGTGCTGGAAACTGCAGGCTATATTACACCTGTTCCGGGCGGTGTCGGCCCGATGACGATTACGATGCTGATGCTCAATACGTTAAAGGCGGCCAAGCAAACTCACGCAATCGGGGTGTAACCCGATTATGGCACAGGATGCAAGAATATATTCAATTAAAGAAATTACGCGATATATAAAAATGAAGCTTGAATCAGACAAAGTGCTGGGCGATGTCTGGCTTCGCGGAGAAATCTCGAATTTCACCCATCACTCAAGCGGACATATGTATTTCACGTTGAAGGATGCCGACAGCCGTTTGAAATCCATCATGTTTGCTTCTCATAATCAGCGCCTTCCCTTTCTGCCAAAGGAAGGGATGAAGGTGCTGGCACGAGGCAATTTTTCCGTCTATGAGCGGGACGGCAATTATCAGTTTTATGTGATGCAAATGCAGCCGGACGGGATAGGCAGCTTATATATGGCTTATGAGCAGCTGAAGCGGAAGCTGGAGCAGGAAGGCTTGTTTGCCGAGAGCCGCAAACGCCCGATTCCTAAATTTCCTCAAGCTGTCGGAGTTATTACTTCGCAGACCGGGGCTGCCGTGCGCGATATTATGATTACATTGCAGCGGCGCTTCCCGGCTGTTCCAATTCTGCTGCTGCCGGTGCTTGTGCAAGGCAAAGGAGCGGCTCCGGCAATTGTGAAAGCGATTGAATCGATGAACCGGCATGGCGGTGCAGATGTGTTGATCGTAGGCCGCGGCGGCGGCTCACTGGAAGAACTATGGGCATTCAATGAGGAGACTGTGGCAAGAGCGATAGCTGACTCGGTTATTCCGGTCATTTCTGCAGTCGGGCATGAGACGGATTTTACCATTGCCGATTTCGTCGCCGATTTGCGGGCAGCTACGCCGACGGCTGCGGCTGAGCTGGCAGTGCCGAATATACGGGAGCTAAAGGCGGGCCTGGTCCATCTGGAAACTAGACTGCAACAATCGATAACAAGGATGGTAGAAAGCAGGCAGCAGCAGCTAAGCCGCATTAAACGCTCGCCGGTGCTAACCAATCCGCGCAAATTTTTACTGCAGCAAGCCGAGCGTCTTGACCGCTTGAACGAAAGATTAAATAACCGGATTGTGCGTAAAAGTGAAAGAGAGCAGGAAAGACTATTAAGGTTAAAAGCTGCTCTGACTGCAGTTCAGCCGACCCAGCAGCTGGCGGCGGCCAGAAAGCAGCTGCAGATTACTAGAGAGCGGCTGGAAGCTGTTATTTCCTCAGGGATGAAGGATAGAACGATGAAGCTGCATGCTGCTGTGCGGCAACTGGATGCATTAAGCCCATTGAAAGTGATGGCGCGCGGCTACAGCCTGGTGTATGACGAAAGTGAAAAGCGGCTGATCAAATCGATCGATCAGGTCCAGCCGGGAGATCTCATCAAGGTAAAAGTGGCGGATGGCCAGCTGGAATGTCAAGTATGGGCGATGAAAGGGGAGCAATAACGGGAGATGGAGCAGCAGGAACTGAGCTTTGAGGAAGCGATGGAAAAGCTGGAGAGCATTGTAGGCCAGCTTGAGAATGGCGACGTGCCGCTGGAGACGGCGATCGAGCTTTTTCAGGAAGGAATGAAGCTGTCGCAGCTTTGCGGAGCAAAACTGGAGCAGGTGGAACGGAAAATCGAAATACTCATTGAAGCGGAAAATGGCTTTCAGAAAAAACCGTTTGCCCCGTCAAACGATGATAGAGGAGAATCGATCTTTTGAACGCGCAAAATGATATCAAACAGTTTATCGCTCAATCTGCCGCTGAAGTAGAGAGAGAGCTGAAGGAAGCATTGCCTGTCGGATGGGATGTGCCGCAAAAGCTGCGCGAAGCGATGATGTATTCGCTGGAAGCCGGTGGAAAGCGGCTTCGTCCGATCCTTGTTTTAGTTGCAGCAGAGGCCGTGCGTGGAGAGCATGAGGCGTGGAAAACTGCAATCCCGGTTGCCTGCGCAGTAGAAATGATCCATACGTATTCACTCATCCACGATGATTTGCCGGCGATGGACAATGATGATTTCAGACGCGGCAAGCCGACCAATCATAAGGTATACGGCGAAGGTATGGCTATTCTGGCTGGTGACGGGCTGCTTACGCATGCTTTTTATGCCGTGACACAATCTGCCTTGCTGGGTGCATCGCCGGAAACTGCGCTGGCAATTACAGCTGATTTAGCCCGTTTGGCCGGCATTTCTGGCATGGTAGGCGGGCAGGCTGCCGATCTGATGGGCGAACAGGGAATTACTTCGATTGAGCAGCTTGAATACATTCATCTGCGCAAAACAAGCGACCTGATTACATTTGCGGTGACGGCCGGGGCGCGAATCGGCGGGGCGAATAGCGGACAGTTGGAGGCTTTGAACGAATTTGCCTGCAAGCTTGGCCATGCATTTCAGGTACAGGACGATATTTTGGATTTAACCGGAGATACCGCCAAGCTAGGCAAGCCGGTTCAGAGTGATGTTGAGCAAAACAAGGTAACCTATCCGTATTTGATCGGACTTGAGGAGAGCCGCGCTTTAGTAGCGAAGCTGACGGAAGAGGCCAAAGCGGCGCTTGCGCGCGCAGATCTGGCAAACCCGGAGCGGCTGCTGGCAATTGCTGATTATTTGGTTAGCCGGGATCACTAAAAACATAGCATAGATCACGAATGATTTAGGCAGAAAAGGCGATCTATGTTATAATGAGTCAAAACGTTAGACGTTCACTGGGCAATTTTAGTTTAGTTGCCGCGAAAGCGAGGAATTCATCGTGTTGCTCGAGCAAATTGACGGACCGAAGGATTTGAAAACATTAACGATTCCAGAACTGGAACAGTTGGCTGAAGAGATCCGCAGGTTTCTAATTGAAAAGCTTTCCGTTACAGGCGGACATCTTGCGCCGAATCTTGGCGTAGTAGAGCTGACGCTAGCTATGCATTATTTATTTGACAGCCCGAAAGATAAATTTATTTTTGATGTCGGCCATCAGTCATACGTGCACAAAATTTTGACCGGACGCAAAGACCGGTTTGATACGCTGCGCAAATATAAAGGGATGTGCGGATTCGTCAAGCGCGCCGAGAGCGAGCATGATGTATGGGAAGCCGGGCATAGCAGCACATCGTTGTCAGCGGCGATGGGAATGGCGCTGGCCCGCGATTTGAAGGGTGAATCCAATGAAGTGATCGCTGTAATCGGCGACGGCGCGCTAACAGGCGGCATGGCGCTTGAAGCATTGAATCATATCGGACATGAGAAGAAAAAAATGATGGTCATTTTGAACGATAACGAAATGTCGATTGCGCCAAATGTCGGTGCGATGCATCACTATTTGGGCAAAATCAGAACTGACCGCCATTATCAAAAAGCAAAAGAAGAGCTTAACCAACTGCTCAATAAAATACCGGCCATCGGCGGCAAATTAGCCAAGACTGCTGAGCGGCTGAAGGACAGCATCAAATATTTGCTCGTCAGCGGCATTTTATTCGAACAGTTTGGATTGACCTATTTTGGTCCTGTTGACGGCCATGATTTGGGTCAGCTTATCGATGTGATGGAACAGGCGCGCAACGCGACAGGGCCTGTGCTTATTCATGTCATAACAGTCAAAGGAAAAGGCTATTCTCCGGCAGAAGCGGATTCGCATAAATGGCACGGCGTATCATCACCTTATAAAATCGAATCCGGTCAGATGTTAAAAGCTGTCGGGCCGCCGATGTATACCGAAGTTTTCGGCAATACTTTAATTGAAATGGCGGAGCGTGATAAGCGCATTGTCGCAGTTACGCCGGCGATGCCGAGCGGCTCCGGGCTTGTAAAATTCGCAGAGCGATTTCCTGACCGGATGATCGATGTTGGGATTGCCGAGCAGCATGCCGCTACGATGTGCGCTGCACTGGCTATGGAAGGCTTGAAGCCTGTATACGCGGTATATTCGACATTTTTGCAGCGCGCTTATGATCAGGTAGTGCATGATATTTGCCGCCAAAATCTGAATGTCGTATTTGCCATTGATCGCGCGGGCTTTGTCGGTCCTGACGGTGAAACCCATCAAGGAGTATATGATATCGCCTATTTGCGTCATATTCCGAATATGGTGCTGATGATGCCGAAGGATGAAAACGAATTGCGCAGAATGATGAGAACTGCGCTTGATTATGAATCGGGGCCAATCGGAATTCGCTATCCGCGAATTAACGGTCTGGGCGTCGAAATCGATCCGGAGCCGCTTCCGATCCCGATCGGCAGCTGGGAGACCGTTCGCGACGGCGATTCCGCGGCGATCCTTGCGCTTGGACCGATGCTTGAAGTAGCCGAGGAGGCTGCCGAGCAGCTTAAGCGCGAAGGTATCAATGTACGGATCATCAACGCCCGTTTTATTAAGCCGTTGGATGAGACGATGCTGCGGCAGCTGGCGCAGGAAGGGCTGCGAATGATCGTTTTGGAAGAAACGGCGGAGCTAGGCGGGCTTGGCAGCTCTATACTGGAGTTTTATTCTTTGCATGGCATAAGCGCCTCAGTGCGCATTATCGGTATTCCGGATCTGTTCATTGAGCATGGTTCAATAAAGGAGCAGCGCCAAGAGGCGGGATTGACAGTAGAGCGGGTGGTCAATGAAGTGATGGCAATGCGCCCCCGCGTTCGGAAAAGCGCCAGCGGTCCGGCTTAACCAATCGGGAGCTGACAAAAACACGTGAAAGAACGAATAGATGTATTATTGGTAGAGCAGGGGTTTTATGAAAGCCGGGAAAAGGCGAAGGCCGCTCTTATGGCCGGGCTGGTAGTCGTAGACGGGGAAAGAATAGAAAAAAGCGGCACGAAGGTTCCGCGCACGGCGGCCATTCAAGTGAAGGGAGCCTTGCATCCCTACGTCAGCCGCGGCGGTCTAAAGCTGGAAAAGGCGATCCGTGAATTTCACCTCGACTTAACGGATGTGGTGATGCTCGATATTGGCGCATCTACCGGAGGCTTTACGGACTGCGCGCTGCAAAACGGCGCGGCATATGTCTATGCAATTGATGTCGGCTATAACCAGCTTGATTGGTCGCTGCGCAGCGACAACCGAGTTCATGTCATGGAGAGAACGAACTTTCGCTACATGGTGCCTGAGGATCTTACAGGGGCGCAGCCAACCTTTGCGACAATCGATGTTTCGTTTATCTCTTTGCGGATTATTTTAACGACTTTGGTGACGTTAATCCCGCAGGGAGCTCAAGTCGTTGCGCTGATCAAGCCGCAATTTGAGGCAGGCAGGGAGAAAGTAGGGAAATCCGGAGTAGTGCGCGATCCGGCCGTGCATAAAGAAGTGCTGCACACCGTACTGCAATTTGCGGCCGGGCTCGGGCTCACGCTGAAGCATCTTACGTATTCCCCGATTACAGGGGGCGAAGGCAATATTGAGTTTTTGGCGAATTGGACGCTGACCTCGGCCGAAGAAGCGCAGGCGGTTGTACCGGCGGAGGCAGAGCTGCAGCAGCTTGTTGAGGAAGCGGCGGGTACATTCCGTTGAGCAGGAGCAGTGAGCCTCAGCATTGCCTGCCTTTATAATAAAAAAGTCTTTCGTTCCGATGATACTGGAGCGAAAGACTTTTTAATTTTTACAAAAAAACTCTTTGCAGATTGAAGAATATTTGGTAAACTGAAGAAAACCAAACAAGCGTTCGCGTATGTGGGGTGAAACAAAAAGGCATAAAATATAACAGGATAGAGTCCATTTTATAATAACGCGGGGTTTGAAATCAAGGGTTTGTCTCTTGTGCAGATTCTGATGTTGCATTGATTTGCGAAAATGATTCGGACGGACAAGGATAATCTTTCCTTAGCGCGAATGTTTATTGTACATCGCCGAAGGAGGGAATGCAATGGGCAAATATGGTGACTGGCTAATTATGTTAGTAGCTGGCAGCATTATTGTATACTGGCTCTACCGTTTGTTTTATCGCTGGCTGCATGAACCGCCCGGTGTCAACTCCAAGCTGCTTTTAAGCCGTGCAGAGGATGTTGACGAGCGGGATGACAATGTCCGGTTCCTTGAACGCAACGGCTATGAGGTTAATTACGGCAAGTACCGTATACCCATCACGATCGATTTGGATGGCGAGCAGCTATACAGCCGCTTATTTATTGATATGATTGCTGAACGTGATGGCAAGTATTATGTTGTCAAGACGGCCCGTGAACGGATGCCGATCGAATGGACAGGCAGCGGTTTGCGGGATCGATTGTTAATATATGCATTGCTGATGCCGGAATGTGAAGGCGTGCTGTTTGTTGATCAGAAGTCGAACCTGATTAAGACGGTAACCTTTCATTTTTCGGATTAATGAACTATTGGAGGAACGCTCACGATGAAGAGTGTCAGACATATGAAAATTAGGGAATTGATTACCGGACAGATTATCGAGACGCAGGAGGAACTGGTTGAAGCCTTGGGAGATGCAGGATTGCAGGTGACTCAGGCAACGGTCTCCAGAGATATTAAAGAATTGCAATTGATCAAGGTGCCCGCCGAGGACGGCCGCTACCGTTATTCATTGCCGCAAGAGCAGCGCATGAATCCGCTCCATAAATTAAAGCGGGCGCTTGTCGATCATTTTGTCCATATCGACTACACTGACAATTTGGTTGTTATGAAGTGCTTGCCGGGGACAGCCAATACAATCTGCGCCTTACTCGATAATATGGAATGGCCAGAGGTAATGGGCACGATTTGCGGCGATGATACAATTTTGATCATTTGCCGAACAAAACCGCAAAGTACCGAAGTTATAGATCGGCTGCTTGGCTATATGAACTGATTGGACCTAGAGAGGAGAATAGAGATGCTTCGCGAATTGTCCATACGCAATTTTGCTGTTATTGAGTCGGTTAACGTTCGCTTTTATAATGGCTTTCATGTACTGACAGGTGAGACAGGAGCCGGGAAATCAATTCTCATTGATGCGCTTAGCTTAATTGCAGGCGGCAGAGGCTCCTCTGATATGGTCAGATATGGGTGTGACAAAGCTGAGATAGAAGCGTTGTTCGAGTTATCTGCCAACCATCCGGTTTGGGAGAAGCTTGCTTCTTTCGGAATTGAAGCGTCATGCGAGGAAGCGCTTGTCATTAGGCGGGAGTTATCGGCACAAGGCAAGAGTGTGAGCCGGATTAACGGACATATCGTTAATATGTCTATGTTGCGCGAAGCTGGTGAATTTCTTGTTAACATACACGGTCAGCATGAGCATCAGTCTCTATTCAAGACAGAGAAGCATTTGGAATGGCTAGATTTATATGCAGGCGAACGGGTGGCCAAATTGTTGGCACAATATAAATTTACATTCAAGCATTACGAGCAGATTCGGCAGCAATTAAAAGAAGTAGAGCAATCATCCCGGCAAAATATACAAATGCTTGATCTGTATCGGTTTCAAATCGACGAAATCCGTTCAGCCAAACTTGTGCCTGGCGAGGATGAATCTTTATTGGAAGAAAGGCAAAAGCTAATGTATGCCGTTAAAAGACGTCATTCCACATCGGAAGCATACGAGCTGTTGAATGGAGATAGGGGGCTTGACGCCATTAGCCGCGCGATATCCCGTATGGAGGATATAAAGGAGTTTGATACAGCTACGTTGGAGCCGTTGCTGGAACAGCTGCAATCAGCTTTTTATCAACTGGAGGACGCAGCATTTCAATTGCGCGATTATCGGGATGACATCGAATCTGACCCGGAACAGCTTGCTTTTATTGAAGACCGGATCGACATGATCAATGGACTAAAACGGAAGTATGGTGAAAGCATTCCGGAAATTTTAGCGTATTTGCAGCAAATTGAACAAGAAGTAGACAAAATTGAAAATCGCGATGACCATATTTTGCGGCTTCAACATGAACAAGAGCATCTTTATGCTGAAGCATTGCAATCTGCCCAAAATCTATCGGAGCTTAGACAAGCTGCGGCGGGGCGCATTTCCTCCGCCATTGAGGCAGAGCTGCGCCAGCTGCAAATGGAACGCACTACCTTCCGGGTTGAGCTGCAGCCGACGCTTAATGAGGATGGCTCATATCGTTTAACAGCAAGCGGAATAGACGAGGCTGCATTTATGATTGCGCCGAACCCTGGAGAACCGCTTAAGCCGCTGAGCAGAATAGCTTCAGGCGGTGAAATGTCTCGTGTCATGCTTGCCCTCAAAACAATCTTCGCTTCCATCGATCAAGTTCCTACCCTTGTTTTCGATGAGGTGGATACCGGAGTCAGCGGCCGCGCGGCGCAGGCGATAGCAGAAAAAATGTCACGCTTGTCGGCGCAGTGCCAGGTGTTCTCCATTACTCATTTGCCTCAAGTTGCTTGTATGGCGGATCATCATTATGAAATTTGCAAGTCCATTATTGCTGAGCGTACTTCAACTAATGTTGCCGAGCTGGAGCCCGGCAGACGAATTGAAGAACTGGCACGCATGCTTGGCGGTGTAGAAGTTACGGAAAAAACAAGGCACCATGCACAAGAAATGCTTGATTTGGCCTTCAGACAGAAAGGGGCATAATTGGGCAAATAACGCTTATTAATGGGGAAAGGGATGTTCACTGAAATGTAAAACATTTGAGGAATGATTTTGCCAACATAAAAGAGACAGGGCAAGGATACCTTAAAGGTACGCAAATGGCGAACACTTCTCGTCAAGCGGAGTTAAGCACAGGGAGCGTGAAGTCATTGAATGCCAATTGGCGTTTGCGTTGGTTGGGTCTTGCCCTCGTTATCCTTATGTGCATGCTAGGTCTTTCTTCACCTGTTCAACATTTTGCCGCTTTTCCAAACGAATTACGTTTGTTTTCCGGCCAGTTGACAAAGTTGGATTTCAGCATGCCCGTCCATGCGCAAGTTACTGTGGACCCTCAAATGATTCGCGTTAACGGTTCGAATGACCAGTCGTTGTCTGTAGATTTAAACAAGCCATTGTCCATTGAATCTCAGCAGAGCGGCAGCACGACGATGAAATTGAAATTATTCGGAAAAATCCCATTCAAAACTGTCAAGGTTAATGTGGTCCCTGATCTGAAAGTTATTCCCGGCGGGCAGACGATCGGAGTAAAGGTAAGATCGGCTGGCATTATGGTTGTGGGACATCATCAAGTCGTTACTAAAAATGGGAAAGTATCACCCGGTGAAGAGGCAAATTTGCAGTTAGGCGATTTGATTGTCAAGATTGACGGAGTTGCCATTAATGAAGTGCACAAAGTGGCGGAATTAGCGATGAGAGCAGGAAGCAAGAATAAGCCTCTTCAATTATCGGTAAAGCGCGGGAATGAAATATTCCATGCGAAGTTGAAGCCAATATTTGATGTTGAAGATCAGGCTTGGAGACTCGGACTATACATTCGGGACTCTGCTGCCGGTGTAGGCACACTAACTTTTTATGCTCCTGATCAAGGGGTATACGGCGCATTGGGACATGTCATCACGGATATGGATACACAGACCCCGATTGAAGTCGGAGAAGGTACTATTCTACAGTCTCATGTTACTTCGATTAATAAAAGCCACCACGGTGAGCCTGGAGAAAAGCGGGCGCAATTTGTGAAGGAAAGTAAAGTACTCGGTAATATCGAACGCAATACGCCATTTGGTATTTTTGGCAAGATGACTGAACTGCCTGATCACAGCTATAATCAGCAAGCATTGCCTGTTGCATTCGCAGAAGAAATAAAAGAAGGACCGGCACAAATATTGACGGTAGTAAACGGCCAGAAGGTTGAGCGATTCAATATAGAAGTTGTACATGTTTCCAAGCAAACATCAGCGGCAACCAAAGGCATGGTGATCAAAATTACCGATCCGCGCTTAGTAGAGCGAACCGGTGGCATTGTACAAGGAATGTCAGGGAGCCCAATTATACAAAATGGCAAGCTAATTGGTGCTGTGACGCATGTATTCGTGAATGATCCGACATCTGGATATGGTTGTTTTATTGAGTGGATGCTGCAGGATGCAGGTATACTGCTCAAAACAGCTCACAAAAATCTTAAGGCGGCTTAATGGCCCCTTAGGATTTTTGTTGCAAATGTTTATAGAACGGCACCAGCCGTTTCTTTTGCTTTTATAGAATTTTGATTCTAAATTTAAATGATTTTGTCGAAAATGTTCGAACGATGATGGATGATGTTGCAAAATATCTATTATAAATCATAGTGAATAAAAAATAAAGAAAAAATATTATTCGACAGAAGGAATTTCATTTGAAGTGTCGAAAAGTTTATATACGACAGGTATGGTAAACGTCTAGAACTAGCTGCGGCAATCATACTCGGATTATAGTCTAAGGAGGATATTACTTTGCAAAGAATTGAAGTTTTGTTAGCGGACGACAATCGTGAATTTATTAATTTGTTGTCGGAGTATATCTCAGAGCAAAGCGATATGACAGTGACTGGCATCGCCTATAATGGTGAAGAAGTGCTGAGTATGCTGGAGGGATCGAGGAAATCACCTGATATTCTCATTTTGGACATTATTATGCCGCACCTGGACGGATTGGGTGTGCTGGAGCGGCTTCGTGAGCTGAATCTTTCCCCAATGCCGAAAATTATTATGCTGACAGCATTCGGACAAGAAAATATTACGCAAAAAGCAGTACAGCTTGGCGCCTCTTATTACATATTGAAACCATTTGACATGGAGATGTTAGCAAACCGGATTCGCCAACTTGTTGGCAATCAGACAGTGATGTCGAACAGCGGATCGAGTTCATTTGTCAATTCGGCCAACCTTTCCAAATCGAATGTTGTGCCAATGTCCAAAGGTAAAAATCTGGATGCGAATATTACGAGCATCATCCACGAAATGGGTGTGCCAGCGCATATTAAAGGTTATCAATATTTGCGGGAAGCCATTACGATGGTGTACAACAATATTGAAATTTTGGGCGCGATCACCAAAACATTGTATCCAGCTATTGCCGAGAAATTCAAAACGACGCCTTCACGCGTCGAACGTGCTATCCGCCACGCGATCGAAGTCGCCTGGACGCGCGGCAACATCGACAGCATCAGCCACCTGTTTGGCTATACGATCAATATCAGCAAGTCAAAACCGACCAACAGTGAGTTCATCGCGATGGTCGCAGACAAGCTCAGGATTGAGCATAAGGTGAGCTGAACAAGGGAATAATAAAGATAGATCCGAAGGAATAACAATCCAACTAATACCGCTTATTTATTGGTTATTCGAAACCAATAAGGAGTGGTATTTTTTGTAGGTATACTGTAATCAAGGAGGAAAGTATGAACCAGAAGCAATTGCTTGAGAAAGAACTGGTCGGAAGTAAAGCGGCAGAACTGATTGAACATAATATGACTGTTGGTCTTGGAACGGGGTCGACTGTTTATTATATGATAAAAAAACTTGCAGAAAGGGTCAAAGAAGGGTTGGCCGTCACGGGAGTTTCCACATCGCGCAGTACAACTGAACTGGCTTTATCCCTTGGTATAAATGTGGTCGATATCAATGAAGTAGAAGAAATCGATATTTGCATTGATGGAGCGGATGAAGTTGATAAAGATCTTTGTGCAATAAAAGGCGGAGGAGGTGCATTACTTCGGGAGAAGATTGTAGCATCTCATTCCAAGAAAGTGGTTTTAATTATCGATTCAACAAAATATGTTAAACGGTTGGGCGCATTTCCGTTACCTGTGGAAATTGTTCCTTACGCCTACAAACATACGCTAAAGAGATTTATTAAAGAAGGCTTTACTCCGAAAATTCGCGAAAATAACGGCAAGCTGTATGAAACAGACGGTGGGAACTATATTCTCGACTTATATCTCAACTGTATTGAAGAACCTGCGTTTTTATCAAAGACCATTAACAACATTCCGGGGGTTGTTGAGAATGGATTGTTCATTGATCTGGCAGATGAGGTCTATCTTGCGGATGGTGAAGATGTTCGTATGATAAAGAAAGCAGGGGGTAACTAGTGAGTGAGTAGACAAAATTCACTTTTTATTCGATCTGGGCTTGCGGTTAATACCATCATTTGATGTATAATAGAATTTGTTAATCTATTGGAGAAAGGACTTTCCTCATGAAACTGCAATATACTGGCAAGACAAAAGATGTTTACGTATTAGAAGACGGTAATTATTTGCTTAAATTTAAAGATGATGTAACAGGTGAGAATGGTGTCTTTGATCCAGGAGCCAATACGGTTGGATTGACGCTTGAAGGTGCAGGTAGAGCAGGCCTCAAGCTTACAAAGTTCTTTTTTGAACGCTTGAAGGAAGAGGGAATCCCGACTCACTATATTGACGCGAATATCGATGAGGCGACAATGACAGTGAAACCGGCTACTGTGTTTGGACAAGGGCTGGAAGTTATTTGCCGCTATCGTGCTGTAGGGAGCTTTTTGCGCCGTTACGGCAAATATGTTGAAGAAGGGCAAGCTTTGGATGCATTTGTTGAAGTCACGCTTAAAGATGACGCCCGCCAAGATCCGCCGATCTCTGAGGATGGGCTCGACATGCTTGGCATTTTGAGCAAGCAGGAGTATGCTGTGCTGAAGCAGCTGACACAGCAGATTGCCGGTGTAGTTCGCGATGAGCTGGCGAAAAAAGGCATCGACCTGTACGATATTAAATTTGAGTTCGGCCGTATTGCGGACAATAATCAAATTATGTTGATAGATGAAATTTCGGGCGGCAATATGCGCGCTTATAAAGATGGTCAATATATCGAGCCGCTGGAGCTGGAGAAATTGATGCTTGCTTAAAATAAACGATATGCAAAAGTCCTCTGTATTCTGAATATGTTTGCAGAGGGCTTTTATTTTTTTAGGCCGTATCTTTTGGCGCCGATTATTCGTTTTCCTTATATGAAGTATGGAAGGAGGTGGGGAGCATGTCCGATTATAATGAAGTGGCAGAGCGTTATGTGAATGTCCTATTTCGTTATTGCTTGGCTTTAACGCACTCAGTGTGGGAGGCCGAAGATCTTGTTCAGGAAACCTGCTTGCGTGCGATGCCGATCATTGTAGGGGAGCGAAAGCATAACAATCCGGTTGCATTCCTAATTCGCACTGCGAAAAATATATGGACTGATGAAGCGCGGCGGCAGTCGCGAGCGGCGGCGCTGTTTGAACAAATGAGCGACCGCGGCGTTCATCACGATGAGCATTACTTTGAAGCCGACTCTGTTTTGAAGGAACTGATGCAGCATCTGTCCCCGCTGCAATTAACGGTGTTTCTGCTGCGCGAAGTCTTCGGGTTCAGCGCGCCGGAAACGTCGCACTGGCTGGAGATGACGGAAGGTGCGGTTAAATCGGCGCTCCATCGTGCGCGGAGAGCTATCTGCCGTTTTAGGCAGGGGGAGCGGGCTGCAAAAGAAGCGGATGATGGGGCATGGGCGCAAGCTTATCTTGCAGCTTTCAGGGAAAGTGATCCTGCGGCGCTCGTATATTTGACCATGGTACAGAATCAGCTCGTTACATCTGTTGAGGCGATCGGTATGATGAATAATCAAATGGCAGCCAATCGTACAGCAACCTCCTCCTTCCGGATGCAGGCAGTGTATGCCGCTTAACTTCTATAGTGAAAACGAGGAGGTACAGACGATGAATCTGACGCCATATGTTGTGGAGCAAACAAGCCGAGGTGAGCGAAGCTATGACATCTATTCCCGGCTGTTAAAAGATCGGATCATTATGGTCCATGGCGAAATCGAAGATACAATGGCCAATTCGATTGTAGCGCAGCTGCTGTTTTTGGCTGCGGATGACCCGGATAAGGATATTTCGATGTATATCAACAGTCCAGGCGGAGTCATTACTGCCGGTTTTTCAATTTACGACACGATGCAGTATATCAAGCCGGATGTTGCAACGATATGTACGGGAATGGCCGCGAGTTTCGGAGCGCTGCTGCTGACAGGCGGAGCAAAAGGGAAGCGGATGGCGCTGCCTAATAGCGAGGTGCTGATTCATCAGCCGCTTGGCGGAGCGCGCGGGCAGGCGAGCGATATTGAAATTCAAGCGAAATGGATTTTGAAAACGCGGGAAAAGGTGAATCGGATCTTATCGCAGCATACCGGCCAGGATGTAGCGACAATTGAACGCGATTCTGATCGGGATCATTATATGAGTGCGGAAGATGCGCTTCAATACGGTCTGATCGACCACATTTTGGAAACTGTTCATTAATAATGTGCAGCCAAAAAGGCAATTCCATCACAGCCTACGGGGTTATGGCTGTGAAGGGATTGCCTTTTTTAAAATATAAGAAAGTATAAGTTTCACCTTATACTTTCTTAATTGTATAGAATTTATAAAATTTCGGCTGATGTGGCCTTAACGTAAAGTGTTTTCTTAGCCAAGTGGACACACGATCACACGATCCGCTATTTTGTGGAATACCGACAATTCAGAGGTTACGCAGACACAGGTTCCGTTATTTGCTGGTTTTGCCGGGTTTTCGCGGCGTTTTGAGACCAATAACGGATCTACGGTCCGCGAGGAAGCCGTTTTGGCAGGTTTATTCACAGATAACGGATCCACGGTCCGCTTGGGTCCGCTTCGTTCGTGATGAACGAATGCTAACGGATGCCACAGCCGCTATTTGTCAAAATTCGACAGATTTGAAATTGTAACGGAACTGTGAGCCCCTATTTGCTGAGGATGAGCCCGATTTCGCCCAAAAACGTCCCATTAAGATCACTCAATTCCGTTAGATTTCAAAAAGGAAGGGAATTGACGAAATAAGGTCCGTGGCTTCCGTAAGATGAACTCGCTTTGCAGGCGATCCTCCTTCAGAGCTTTTGCCCCCTGAACTCCAGTGTTAGAAGAAAAAACTTGAGGTAGTACCAAGGACGCCGTCAGCCGTTTTTCTTATTTACCGGCTCGTACCGGATTCTGGCTCAGATCCTGAAGCAGACGGGTTTGTTCCTGCAGCCGCTCCCGGACGAACAGGGCGAGGAGGCCGCGGACGCTTTTCACGGAAGCGCGGCGCCAAATAGTTGCGTTTGCGGTCGCGGAAAAATGTCCAGCCGCCAATAAAGCCGACTCCGATTGCAAAGAGAATAAAGCCGATTAAAAACATGCCCCACTCAAATGAACTGGAGACGGAGACCGCTTCTTCATCGCCGAAGGAGGCAAAGTAATGGAATACAGCGTCTTTCATCAGCAAAAAACCGTACATAGCCCCGATCCCTGGAACGACCAAAAGCATGATCGCAATGAAACGGGATATCACTTGTTTCATCTGGATAGATCCTCCTGTTAACGACACTTTCATATGCTATTTATCATACTCTTTTCCGGCTGGGCTGTCCATTTCTATGCAGGGCTGTTTTCGCGGGCGAAGAAAACAGGTACAATAAGACCAAGGGGAACGACTTTTGGAGGTGTAAATAACAATGACGACAATAACATGCGATACTGCTGTCCTTGGCGGCGGCATAGCAGGATATACGGCTGCCATACGTGCAGCGCAGGCAGGCAAAAAGGTCATTTTGATTGAGAGAGAGAAACTGGGCGGCACATGTCTGCATCGCGGCTGCATTCCTACCAAGGCTTTGCTGCGCAGCGCGGAAGTATATGCAACGCTAATGGATGCCGCCTCCTACGGGATCGAGGTGGATGCGGCCGCTGTCAAAGTCAATTATGCTGGCGTTAAGGAGCGCCAGGAGCAAACGGTGGAACAACTGTATAAAGGTCTGCAATATTTAATGCGCAAAAACGGGATTACGATCATGAAGGGGAATGGACGCGTTATCGGGCCGTCCATTTTTTCGCCGCGCAGCGGCAGCATAGCTGTTGAGCTTGACAACGGGGAAATGGAAACGGTAGTGCCGACTAACTTGATTATTGCAACAGGCTCCAGACCGCGGCAGCTTTCCGCGCTGCCTGCGGACGGCAAAGGTATTTTGACGAGCGATGAGGTATTGGCGATGGAACAGCTGCCAAGCTCGATTATTATTGTCGGCGGCGGTGTGATCGGGGTTGAATGGGCGTCGCTGCTTGCCGATTTTGGCGTAGAGGTTACTATTGTGGAGTCCGCGGATCGCATCCTCCCGGCTGAGGATAAAGAGATCGTCAATGAATTGGCGAAGCAGCTGCAGAAGCGCAAAGTGAAAATATATACCGGAATGCAGCTTTTGACTGATACGTATACATATGAGGATGGACAAGCCCGGATTACTGTCCAGAAGGGCGAGGAAAAGCTGGAGCTGCAGGCAGCATGCATGCTTGTATCGATCGGCAGACAAGCTAACATTGAAGGGATCGGGCTGGAAAATACCGATATTACGGTAAGCGATGGCGTCATTAAGGTCAATCGGTACGGCCAGACGACAGAGCCGCATATTTACGCTGTTGGCGATGTGGTTGGCGGCATGCAGCTGGCGCATGCGGCTGCTCATGAGGCCACGATCGCCATCGAGCATTTGACGGGCGGAAAAGCCCAGACAGCGGAAGGGATGCGGATGCCGCGCTGTATTTATTCTCATCCCGAGGTAGCCGCAATTGGCTTGACAGAAGAGGCGGCACGGGCTCAAGGGAAAAAGGTGAAGATTGGCAAAATCCCTTTCAGTGCGATCGGCAAAGCAGTCGTCCTCGGTCAGCAAGAAGGCTTCGCGAAAGTAATCGCCGATAAAGAAACGAATGATATTATCGGTGTTCATCTTGTAGGGGCACATGCTACCGATCTGATCGCGGAGGCTTCGCTCGCCATGCTTCTGGACGCTACGCCGTGGGAAGTGGGGCAAACGATCCACGCGCATCCTACACTGTCAGAGATTATGGCTGAGGCGATGCTGGCAGCGGACGGCAAGGCGATCGCATATTAAAATAATCGTTGCTTTTCTTTTTTCAAGGCTTTCGTTATAATAGAATCAAGTCTTAGTACCAGGTTTTAAGAGTAGCTAAAGGAGGGAATTCCATGACACAAACCGGATCTGTCCGCCAAATGGCGAAACATGAGGAACTCGGACTGACTAATGATCAGGCGATTGAGATGTATACGACAATGCTTATGGCGCGGCGCTTTGATGAGCGGGTGCTGCTGTTGCAGCGAGCGGGCAAGGTGAATTTCCATGTTTCCGGAATCGGTCAGGAGCCGGCGCAGGTCGCGGCAGCCTTTGCGCTTAACAGGGATATCGATTATTATCTGCCGTATTACCGCGATTATGGCTTTGTGCTGAGTGTCGGTATGACTTTGCGCGAATTAATGCTGTCTGTGTTTGCCAAAGCCGAGGACCCGAATAGCGGCGGACGACAGATGCCAGGGCATTTTGGCTGCAAAAGGCTGCGGATTGTGACAGGCTCAAGCCCTGTAACGACGCAAGTTCCGCATGCTGTAGGTTTTGCGCTTGCTGCGAAGATGAAGCAGCAGTCATTTGTGTCATTTGTTACGTTTGGAGAAGGCTCCAGCAATCAAGGGGATTTCCACGAGGGCTGCAATTTTGCAGGCGTCCATAAGCTGCCGGTTATTTTTATGTGTGAAAACAATCAATATGCAATATCAACGCCAACACATCGTCAGCTTGGCGGTCCAGTATATGAGCGCGCAGCCGGGTACGGCTTCCCTGGAGTGCGCGTCGATGGCAACGATCCGCTCGAAGTGTACCGGGTGGTGAAGGAAGCACGCGCCCGTGCGGCCAACGGCGAGGGGCCGACCCTAATTGAAACAATGACGTATCGCTTATCACCGCATTCCACATCCGATAACGATCTTGCTTATCGCTCGAAGGAAGAAGTGGAAGAACACCGCGGCAAAGACGGGCTTCCAAAGTTCAAGCAGTATTTGATCGATTGCGGCATTTGGAACGAGGAGAGGGATGAAGAGCTGCAACGCAAATTGCGGGCTTTGGTCGACGATGCGACTGAATATGGAGACAAAGCGCCGTTCCCGGCACCGGAAGATATTCTTCAACATGTCTATGCGGATGATGCAGACGGGGGAGGGCGATAACATATGGCAGTAATGGAGTATATCGATGCACTGCGGCTAGCGATGAAGGAAGAAATGGAGCGCGATGAGAATGTATTCGTGCTGGGTGAGGATGTAGGCCGCAAAGGCGGAGTCTTCACGACTACAAAGGGACTGCAGGAGCAGTTCGGGGAGCTGCGGTCGATGGATACGCCGCTGTCTGAATCGGCCATTGCCGGTGTGGCGATTGGGGCGGCGATGTACGGCATGAAGCCGATTGCCGAGATGCAGTATTCGGATTTCATGTTTCCGGCTACGAACCAAATTATTAGTGAGGCGGCCAAAATTCGCTACCGCTCCAATAATGACTGGGACTGCCCGCTTGTCATTCGGGCGCCGATTGGCGGCGGCATTTTCGGAGGGTTGTATCATTCCCAATGTCCGGAATCGGTGTTTTTCGGAACGCCGGGGCTTAAAATTGTAGCGCCATATACAGCCTACGATGCAAAAGGGCTGCTGAAGGCGGCCGTGCGCGATCCGGATCCGGTATTATTTTTTGAGCATAAAAAATGCTATAAGCTGGTTGTGGGCGATGTGCCGGAAACTGATTATGTCGTGCCAATCGGCAAGGCAAACGTACTTCGTGAAGGCGATGATATTACGGTAATCAGCTACAGCCTGCCGCTGCATTTTGCTATGGAGGCTGCCGAGGAGCTGGAGAAGGAAGGCATAACGGCTCATATTCTCGATTTGCGCTCATTGCAGCCGCTGGATAAAGATGCGATCCTGGAAGCGGTTCGCCGTACTGGCAAAGTGCTTATCATCCATGAGGATAACAAATTTGGCGGCGTTGGCGGAGAAGTGGCGGCTATCATTGCCGAGGAACTGCTGTACGAGCTGGATGCGCCAATTATGCGCCTGTGCGGACCAGACGTGCCTGCGATGCCAATTAACCCGCCGGGCGAAAAATTCTTTATGCTCAATAAGGAAAAAGTGAAAGAGCGTATGCGTGAGCTTGCGCAATATTAAACACAACGGACTAAGCAGTGTCAATTCTTGCAGCCGTTAGGAGTGGATATTATTGAAATCTGTAGTAGAAGTCATTATGCCGCAGCTCGCAGAATCGCTGGTATCGGCTACGATTTCCAAATGGTTGAAAAAACCGGGCGACTCTGTTGACTTGTATGAGCCGATTGCAGAAATTATTACAGATAAAGTATCAGCCGAGCTTCCTTCTACCATTAAGGGAACGATTGCGAAAATATTGATAGGCGATGGAGAGACTGTTCCTGTAGGATCGCCAATTTGTCTCATTGAGACTGAAGCGGCTGATCATGCGAGTGCAGCCCCGACAGGAGAAATGCAGGCAGCGGGCAATGCCGAAGCGGCGGTTGAAAGTGCTAATGGCGATGGAAGTATGCGCAATCGCTATTCCCCAGCGGTGCAGCAACTCGCGGCCGAGCATGGCGTCGATTTGACGAAAGTGCCTGGCACCGGCATGGGCGGAAGGATTACGCGGAAGGATGTACTTGCTTACATCGCTGCCGGTGATGCAGGCAAGCAAGCATCATCTGCAACCCGGGGAGCGGTGCCGCAAGCTCCGGTCGAGCCGGTGATCGATGAGGCGAATGTGCCGGTGCGCTCAACCGGCCTCCATTTGTCGGAGACGCCGCGCATAGCGCCGGTAGAGGGCCAAGCGATACCGGGACGGGGCGAAACCTTTATTGATGTTACGCCGGTGCGCAACTCGATCGCGCAAAAGATGCGCCAGAGCGTTACTGAAATTCCCCATGGCTGGATGATGATCGAGGTTGATGTAACGAATCTCGTCGTGCTGCGCAACAAGCTGAAGGATGAGTTTATAAAGCGGGAAGGCGTCAATTTGACATACTTGGCCTTCTTCATAAAAGCTGTGGTCAATGCGATTAAAGATTTTCCGATCATCAACTCGGTATGGGCTGTCGATAAAATTATTATGAAGCGGGATATTAATATTTCGTTGTCGGTCGGCACGGAGGATTCCGTTATTACACCGGTTATTAAAAATGCTGATCAAAAAAATATTGCCGGCATAGCACGGGAAATCGATGTGCTTGCCCGAAAGACGCGCGAGGGCAAGCTGAAGCTGGATGATGTGCAGGGCGGTACATTTACGGTCAACAATACGGGCTCATTCGGCTCGATCTTGACGCATCCGATCATTAACTATCCGCAAGCGGCAATTATTACGTTTGAATCGATCGTCAAACGCCCGGTTGTTATCAATGACATGCTAGCTGTTCGTTCTATGGCGAATGTTTGCCTGTCGCTGGACCATCGTATTTTGGATGGCGTTATATGCGGCCGGTTTTTACAGCGCGTCAAGGATACGCTGGAAGGCTTCGATCAGGACACTAAGCTGTATTGAAACGAGGTTGAGCTTGAATGACAGAATCTTTTAAGCCCATTGATATCCGTTTTTCTCCAATGTATGGGTATGCTGAAGCATGGGAACTGCAGAAAACAATTGTCCGGCAAATCGATAAGCAGGAGCGGCGTGATACGCTGCTCCTGCTTCAGCATCCGCCGACCTATACGATAGGCTCGCAGCGCCATCCCGAGCATTTGCTTTTTTCCGAAGAGGAGCTGGCTGAGCAGGGGATTAAAGTGTTTGAGATTGATCGCGGCGGGGATATTACTTACCATGGTCCGGGACAATTGGTAGGGTATCCGCTATTATATTTGGATGCGGCGGGGCTCGATTTGCACGCTTATTTGCGCCAGCTGGAGCAAGTCATAATCGATTGGCTTGCCGGATATGGGGTTGAAGGCGGACGGAAGCCGGAATATACCGGTGTCTGGGTTGGCGATGCGAAGATTGCCGCAATTGGCGTGAAATTTAATAAAAGCCGCAATCGCCGCGGTTTCGTGACGAGCCACGGCTTTGCGCTAAATTTGCGGGCGGGAATCGGCCAAGAAGGCTTTCGCGGCATTATACCTTGCGGCATTGAGCAGTTTGCTGTGACATCCTTCGCTGATGTGACAGGCATCAACCTCAGCATCCGGCAAGCAGCAGAGGAGCTTGTCCCGCATTTTTGCCGGAGCTTTGGCTACAAGAACGTCGAGATGACGGAATTACTCGAGCATCCAGCCGACTCCGATGAGCAGAGTGGATAATAAGAGCGATATTATAAGCAGCCAAACGACAAATTTCATTACTCGGTTACGACGCATAGGATAAGGCTCCTTTCAATAAAACGATAGAAAATCGATTCATATCCACTATTGTATACGATAATGCAGGATGGAGGAAAGCCGATGATTCAAGAAGAGCGTTTGATCAACCATTTTATGTCGCTCGTGCAGATCGATAGTGAAACGAAGCAGGAGAGAGAAATTTGCGATGTCTTGAAGGCGTCCTTCGCAGAATTGGGCTTGTCAGTGGAAGAGGATGCCTCTGCAGCGGTTACGGGGCATGGCGCAGGCAATCTTATCGTTAAGCTGCCGGCCAACGGCGCACAACAAGCGGATACGATTTTTTTCACCTGTCATATGGATACGGTGACGCCCGGCAAGGGCATCAAGCCGCAGCTAGATGAGGACGGCTACATCCGCAGCGACGGCACGACCATCCTCGGAAGTGATGATAAGGCCGGGCTTGCTGCGATTTTCGAGGCCGTAAGAGTGCTTAAGGAGCAGCAGATTCCGCATGGCGAGGTGCATTTTATCATTACAGCAGGTGAGGAATCGGGGCTTGTCGGGGCAAGAGCGCTGGATCCGGCAAAACTGGAAGCGAAATTCGGTTATGCGCTCGATTCGAACGGCGAGGTTGGAGAGATTGCGGTAGCCGCACCGGCGCAAGCGAAAATCATCATTAAAATCCATGGCAAATCGGCACATGCTGGGGTAAACCCGGAAAAGGGCATTAGCGCGATTCAGGTGGCGGCCAAGGCGATCGCCCGTATGCCGCTGGGGCGCATTGATTATGAAACGACGGCGAATATCGGGCGGTTTGAAGGCGGGGGCGCAACGAATATTGTCACTGATTTTGCCAAGCTGGAGGCAGAGGCGCGCAGTGTTGACGCGGAGAAGCTGAACAAGCAGGTCGAAGCGATGAGGGCGGCCGTGGATTCGGCCGTAGCCGAATTCGGGGCTCGTGCAGAGTTTGAGGATGTGCTGGTGTACCCGGCTTACCGTTATCAGGATGGCGACCCGGTCGTCGAATTGGCGAAAAAAGCGATCCGCGCAATTGGGGCAGAGCCGGTCACCTTTCACTCGGGCGGCGGCAGCGATGCCAATATATTTAATGGCCTGGGCGTGCCGACAGTTAATTTGGCAATCGGCTATGAGCATATTCATACGACCAAAGAGCAAATTAAGGCCGGCGATCTTGTAAAGACAGCCCAACTGGTCGTTGAACTGATTCGTCAGGCTGCGGCTGAGGCGAAATGACATTAAAAAACCGTCTCTCATCTGAAGGTGCTGCTTATGCCGGCGACAGCATCCTTGCATACGGAGACGGTTTTTTTTGATTTTATAGAATTTATATGTTTAACCTGATAAATGCAATAAAATTTCAGGGCAAGAAACTTGCCTCGCCCCAAGGACGGCGTCAGCCGTTTCTTCTCATTGAAGCTATTTGCCGCCGGCAGCATGCTGCCCTGCGGATGAAGGCTGCAAGTAATCTTTCAGCATAGGAGGGGCGAACGGGTTCGCGTCTTTACGCTGCTGATGTTTGGCTATTGTACGAAGCTGATGGCGGATCTCCCATGACTTTCCGACTAATGTCATATTTGTGCAATTTAAATATTGTTTCATTGTAGCGCCCCTCCGCTTTGGATTTGATATAATGAAGCTTATGTAGCGGATGGACAAGTTATGATCATTTTTATTAAAGGATGTTGAGTGCAGATGCTGAAAAAAACAGAGCAATATGAAGAGCGGACAATTGAATCGAAACCAATCTTTGCGGGGAAAGTGATTTCGCTCCAGGTGGATACAGTGCAACTGCCTGATGGCGGAACAGCTACGAGGGAAATTGTAAAGCATCCTGGCGCAGCGGCAGTGCTGGCGCTGATCGATGACAAAATGCTGGTTGTAGAACAATATCGCAAGCCGCTAGAAAAGTTTCAGGTGGAAATTCCGGCAGGGAAGCTTGATCCGGGCGAGGATCCGATCGTGGCAGCGGCCCGCGAGCTGGAGGAGGAAACAGGCTATCGGGCCGGCAGCTTGAAGCCGCTTTCCGCCTTCTACACTTCCCCGGGCTTTGCAGACGAGAAGCTTTATGTCTATATTGCGGAACAACTGGTTAAGGGCGAAAGCAGACCGGATGACGATGAGTTTTTAAATGTAGAGGCGATCACCTTCGAGCAGGCGCAGCAGTATATTCGTGAAGAGCGTATTAGCGATGCCAAAACTTTGTTGGCCGTATATGCATGGCAGCTCTACCGGCTGACCGGTGAAATTTAACGATGCCAGCTCAGCTTCGCCGTATTTTTGCCGATTTACACCTGCATATTGGCAGCACGTCCAGCGGGGACTCTGTCAAAATCAGTGCAAGCCGAAATTTGACTTTCCGCAACATCGCTCATGAGGCCGCACATCGCAAGGGCATTTCCTTGCTTGGGGTCATTGACTGCCATTCGCCGGGCGTGCAGCGCGATATCGCGGAGCTGCTCGATTGCGGAGAAATGGAGGAGACCCAGGGCGGCGGCATTCGCTATCGGGAGACGACGATTCTGCTCGGCGCGGAGATTGAAGTGAAGGATGCCGGCTTCGGCCTGGCGCATCATCTTGTTTACTTGCCTACCTTTGCGGCAATTTGCGATTTTACAAAATGGATATCCCGTTATATGCGCAATGTGCAGCTTAGCTCCCAGCGGATTTATGTGCCGGCGCGCGAGCTGCAGCAGGAAGTATGCGGGCGCGGAGGCTTGTTTATTCCGGCTCATATCTTTACCCCGCATAAAAGCCTGTTCGGCAGCTGTTCGGACAGGCTGGCCGATACGCTCGATCCGGAGCGGGTTCATGCCGTTGAGCTTGGCTTGAGTGCAGATACTGCTATGGCATGTCGGCTGGGCGATCTTGCACGTTATCCTTATTTGAGCAATTCAGATGCGCATTCACTTTCCAAGATCGGCCGGGAATATAATGAATTTGCGATGAAGGAGCCTTCCTTTGCCGAGCTGGAGCTTGTACTGCGCAGCAGCGGCGGCCGCGGCATTGTCGCCAACTACGGATTGAATCCGCTGCTCGGCAAGTATCACCGCACGCGCTGCCTGGCATGCGATGCGCTTGCGGAGGAGGGCCCGGAAGTAGCCGTATGCCGCAAATGCGGCAGCAGCAAGCTTGTGCGCGGGGTTATGGATAGGATTGAGCAGCTGGCAGGCAGTTACAGTGTGGCCGATAAGCGGCGCGATGAACAGCGGCAGGCTGCGCGGCCTCCTTACCATTATCAAGTGCCGCTTGAATTTTTGCCTGGTGTCGGCCGCAAAACGTTAGAGAAGCTGCTGCAGCGCTTCGGTACAGAAATGGCGATTTTGCATGATGCCGGCTTCGCTGCAATTGCCGATACGGCAGGCGTGGCGGTAGCCGAAGCCATTATGGCTGTACGCGCAGGCACGATCGAGCTGCAGGCCGGAGGCGGCGGAAGGTACGGGCATGTCAGGCGGGCCGCTGCCGCTCGCGGCTAGGCCGAGCGCTTACGGCAATTTGAAATTTAAGATGGCAAGAGCGTCATAGCCCCGATGGCTTGGACATACACATAACCATTGAGAAGTCGCGGGAGGTGTATGTCGAGCTATGCGTTTTTTATTGCGTCAATCGACGGTCAGGGATCAACTCGCCCTCTATGTGTTTGTTTTTGTGTTATTTGTTGTCGGCATTGTGTTCGGGGTATTGCTGGTCAGCGCATTAACGCTCGATCAGCAGCAGAATCTCGCTGGCGATATTTATCAATTCGTCCAGCGGCTTCTCGCCGGTAATGATACAGAGTACATGTTTAGCGAGCGCTTCTTTTTTCATTTCAAATGGATGATGCTCATCTGGCTGCTCGGGCTGACAGTAGTTGGAATGCCGCTGGTGCTGGCGCTTGATTTTTTAAAGGGCGTCCTTGTGGGCTTTGCGGTGGGCACGATTGTCTATCAATATGAATGGAAGGGGCTGCTGTTCTCGCTTGTATCGGTAGCTCCGCCAAATCTGTTAGTCGTCCCGATGGTGCTCATTACGAGCGCCGCAGCGATTTCTTTTTCATTATATGTAATACGCAATCGCCTTCTTGGCAGGATGGGCAGCCTGCGGCCGCCCTTTGTGACCTATGTGTCGACAGCGGCGGTGATGCTGATCGTCGTGCTGGCTGCCGCCGCTGTAGAGATGTATCTTTCGCCATTTTTGCTGAAATGGGCTGCTCCATTGTTAGTTGCAGAGGGCAGTGGATTGTAATCATTCTAAAAAAGTTGACTTTCCTCGCAATGTGACCCTATAATGAAATCAAGCGTTTCCGGCGATGGGCATAAGCCATGTGCGAGGGGGGAAACCATGGAATCCCGGATTGATAAAATTAAACAACAGCTGCAGTCTCAAGGGTACAAGCTTACCCCGCAGCGTGAAGCGACTGTACGGGTGTTATTGGAGAACGAGGAGGACCACCTCAGTGCTGAGGATGTGTTTATGCTCGTTAAGGATATCGCGCCGGAGATCGGTCTGGCTACCGTATATCGGACGCTTGAATTGTTAAGCGAGCTGCATGTTGTTGAGAAGATGAATTTTGGCGACGGTGTAGCCCGGTACGATCTGCGTACTGATAATAACAAGCATCATCACCATCATCTGATCTGCGTACAATGCGGCGCAATGGACGAAATTTTGGAAGACTGGCTTGGACCTTTGGAAGAAAAGCTGGAGAAGGAATACGGGTTTACCGTAATCGACCATAGACTGGATTTCCAAGGCATTTGCCGGCGATGCCGACAAAAGAATGACCAACAACAGTAACTCCCGCGTGCAGCGCGTAACATCCTTTACGATGAGCGCATCTGCACGGAGGGAGTTTTTTCGATTTTATAGAATTTATATGATTTACCTGATAAATGCTATAAAATTTCAGGGGAAGAAACTTGCCTCGCGCCAAGGACGGCGTCAGCCGTTTCTTCTTGTGAATGGGAAAAGACCGGAAATACATATTTTAACTTCTCGGAGGAAATCGTATCGCATAAGGACTGTCATCCCGTCCGATGTTTGCATATGAAAGTACGAGGAGGAGATGCAGATGATTATCGGCGTGCCAAAAGAAATCAAAGTGAGCGAATACCGGGTGGCGTTAACTCCTGCCGGTATCCATATGCTCAGCAATGCAGGCCATAAGGTCGTCGTTCAGGCGGGGGCGGGAGAAGGCAGCGGATTCGCAGATGCGACGTACGAGGAAGAAGGGGCGACGATCGTCAGGCAGGCGGCGGACGTATGGCTGCAAGCAGATATGATTATGAAAGTAAAGGAGCCGCTGCCTGAGGAATATGACTATTTCCGTTCGGGCTTATTGCTGTTTACGTATTTGCATTTGGCGGCAGCGCCTGATCTGGCGGCTGCTTTGGTGGAGAAAAAAGTAACCAGCATCGCCTATGAGACGATACAGACGGCAGATGGGGCATTGCCGCTGCTGACGCCGATGAGCGAGGTTGCAGGAAGGATGGCCGTGCAGACCGGCGCGCAGTTTTTGGAAGCTTTCTATGGCGGCCAAGGCATTTTGCTCGGAGGCGTGACCGGTGTATCCGCTGCAGAGGTCGTCATTATCGGCGGAGGCATCGTCGGACTTAATGCGGCAAAGATGGCGCTCGGACTTGGCGCCAATGTTACGATTCTTGAGCGGAGCGCGGACAGGATGCGCTATATCGACGATGTATTAGGCGGACGCATCCATACGCTGATGTCCAACAGCTACAATATAGCGGCAATGGTCAAGCGGGCAGATCTGCTGATTGGCGCTGTACTTATTCCCGGCGCCAAAGCGCCGCGGCTCGTGACGGAAGAAATGGTGAAGTCGATGAAGAAGGGAGCGGTCATTGTAGATGTCGCTGTCGACCAGGGCGGTATCATCGCAACGATTGACCGGGCAACTACGCACAGCAGCCCTGTCTATGAAAAACACGGCGTACTGCATTATGCGGTGGCGAATATGCCCGGAGCTGTCCCGCGCACAGCAACGCTGGCGCTGACGAATGCTACGATCGATTATGCGCTGGAGCTGGCCGGCAACGGGTTGTTAAAGGCGCTGCAGCGCAGCAAGCCGCTCTGGAAAGGCGTCAATACGATGGACGGACATGTGACGCATGAACGGGTGGCGGAAGCACTGGGGCTGCCTTATATGCCGTTAGAGCAACTGGTGACCAATGCCTAGAACGATGTACAAGCGGTCATGATCACGCCTTCCGCGACATAAAGTGTTGTAATGGTTCCCAATTCAACGCTCGTTTGTCAGGAGGTGGTCATGACATGGTCTTGTCCATACGCAAATGGTTGAAATGCGCGGTTTTCATCGTACTGCTAATATTGCTTACAACGATCGTTTATGACGGTCTGCGCCTTGTGAATGCGTGGCTGGCGCCTAATGATCCGTACCGGATTCCGCAAGGGAAGGCGCTCAAAGTTTTCGATCTTGAGGGTGAGCAGCCTATCAAGGAGTCCGTAGCGGATCGCTTGCGCCTGTTTTATTGGTACGGGGAGTGACGGTTTATTCATGGCGAAATTTTGCCAAAAAAGCGAACGATATCCGATCATTCGACAGTTATTAAGTCAGCAATGCAGGAAAAAGCGGCTGCTTTGTGGAATAGTGTGGAAGGTGGTTCGACTACCGGGAGGGATCAGTCCATGAAATCACAATTACAGCCATTTATCGATTACCTGGGTGCAGAACGGAGGCTCTCCCGCAACACAGTAGAATCGTATGAACGGGACTTACACGCCTTTCTTGATTATGTTAGCGAGCAAGGTGCAATGACAGTTCAAGATGTACATAAGCATCATATCGCTCTTTATTTGCATCGCTTAAAGCAGCAGGGGCGAGCGGTAGCGACTGTGTCGCGGCACATCGTGTCGATTCGTGCTTTTTTTCATTATTTGCGCAAAGAGCGGATCATTGCTGCAGATCCGGCTTCAGATGTAGAAACGCCCAAGCAGGAGAAGCGTCTCCCGCTTGTTTTGACGATTGCGCAGGTTGAGCGGCTGCTTCATGCTCCCGACGCCGCCGCTCCGGCAGGGATGCGCGATAAAGCGATGCTTGAGGTGCTCTATGCTACCGGCATACGGGTGTCGGAGCTTATTTCGCTGGAGCTGGAGCATGTTAATTTGCCGCTTGGCTTCATTCGCTGTATCGGATCGGGAGGCAAAGAAAGAATTATTCCGCTTGGCCAAGTGGCGCAGCAGGCATTAAGCGGTTATTTGCACGGCAAGAGAGAAAAGCTGCTGAAGCAGCGGCGGGACGAGCAGGCCTTATTTTTGAATCAGCTCGGTTCCCGCATGTCCCGGCAAGGCTTTTGGAAAATGATCAAAAAGTATGCGCAGGAGGCCGGCATCGCTTGCGAGATTACTCCGCATACGCTGCGGCATTCATTCGCTGCTCATTTGCTGGAAAATGGCGCGGATTTGCGGTCTGTGCAGGAGATGCTGGGGCATGCCGATATTTCCTCCACGCAAATTTATATGCAGGTGAACAAATCGAGGATAAAGGATGTCTATACAAAGGCTCATCCGCGGGCAACGATGAGTTGATTGCAGATGACCGCGAACTAACGAATAGGGGGAAACATGAATGCTGCAGTCGGAGCAAATTAAAGAAGCGGCAGCTTATATTGCTGCCCGGACAACGGTGCAACCGGAAGTAGGCTTAATTATGGGGTCAGGGCTCGGCATACTGGGCGATTATATTACGGATGCTGTAACGATTGATTATGCGGATATTCCGCATTTTCCGTTATCGACTGTCGAAGGACACGCCGGCGAGCTCATGATCGGCAAACTGGCCAGCCGCCCGGTCGTGCTGATGCGCGGCAGATTTCATATGTACGAAGGCTACGGTCCGGAACTGACGGCTTTTCCGGTCCGCGTCATGAAGGCGATCGGTGTGAATAAGCTGCTCGTAACGAATGCTGCCGGGGGGATCAACACGTCCTATGAGCCCGGAGATTTGATGCTTATTAGCGATCATATTAATTTGACCGGCCGCAATCCGCTCATTGGCCCGAACTTGGAGGAGTGGGGACCGCGGTTCCCGGATATGTCGGAAGGCTACAGCCGAAGAATGCGGCAGCTTGCAGCTGAAACAGCCGAAGCCCAGGGCTTTTCGCTCAGCGAAGGGGTATACGTCGGCGTGCTTGGGCCTTCCTATGAAACGCCTGCCGAAATCCGGATGATGCGGACGATGGGCGCTGACGCGGTGGGGATGTCCACTGTTGCCGAGGTTATTGCCGCGCGGCATTGCGGCATTGAGGTGCTGGGCATTTCCTGCATCAGCAACATGGCATCGGGCATTCTTGATCAGCCTTTGTCGCATGAAGAAGTAATGGAAACGACAGAACGTGTGAAATCTCGCTTCCTCGGACTCGTAAACGCAGTCGTGCCGCTTTTATAAAATGAGAGCAATATGTCCTCAATTCGCTTCTTTGTAACATAAATGTAACTTTCGCCTCGACTGATTGTGACATTTTTTGTTCGCGCACCGTCGTATAATGTCCATGTTATAATTAGACGGAAAAAGTGAGGATCGGACAGAAATGGACAATCAAATGAATTGGCGGCTTGAACGACTGCGTTGTCAGTTGGTCGCAGTGGCGATGCACAAAAAAAATATGCTGCATCGCGAGGTTTTATTGCTAAGCCAGTCGCTTGATCAATTAATTGTGATCGCCCAGCGCGAGAAGCTGCGGGCACTTCAAGAAAGCAAATAATTGATTGATGGCGGCCACTGCTTCCAGTCAGATCGACATGCCGGCTTTTCACACGAATTAACACTTTCAAGAGGATACAAGCTATTGGGCCAATTATAGACACCACAGGTAAGGGAGGTCTTCTTGAATGCGAGCTGTAGATCTGATACAGAAAAAAAGAAATGGCGGGCAATTGTCTGCCGCAGAGATTGATTTTCTGGTTGACGGCTATTGCCGGGATCAAATACCCGACTATCAAATGTCGGCATGGGCAATGGCCGTATTTTTTCAAGGTATGAGTGTGGAAGAAACTGCTGAATTGACGCTTGCGATGGCACGCTCAGGCGATCAAGTGAATCTCGCCTCTATACACGGCATTAAAGTAGACAAGCACAGCACTGGCGGGGTAGGCGACAAAACGACCTTAATTGTTGCCCCGCTAGTCGCTGCATGCGGTGTTCATGTAGCAAAAATGTCGGGACGGGGGCTGGGACATACAGGCGGGACGATCGATAAATTAGAGTCGATGGCAGGCTTTCAAATCGAGCTGACCCAGCAGCAATTTGTCTCGCAAGTCAATGAAATCGGTCTGGCGGTCATCGGGCAAAGCGGAAACATCACTCCCGCCGACAAAAAGCTGTACGCGTTGCGCGATGTAACGGCAACTGTAGAATCCATTCCGCTAATTGCCAGCTCGGTCATGAGCAAAAAGATCGCCGCAGGCGCCGACGCCATCGTGCTTGATGTCAAAACCGGCAGCGGCGCTTTTATGAAAACAATTGAAGACGCCGAAGCGCTGGCTAAAGCGATGGTGGATATCGGCACTGCTGTAGGACGGCAAACTTCGGCCATCATAAGCGATATGGACCAGCCGCTCGGATTTGCCATCGGCAATGCGCTTGAAGTGGCTGAAGCGATCAGAACGCTTCGCGGCGAGGGCCCCGAGGATTTGACGGCGCTATGTATTGCGCTCAGTGCGCAGATGGTGCTCTTGGGCGGGGCAGCTGCTGATCTGGCCGCTGCGGAAGCGCTGGTGCGGGAACAGCTGAAATCGGGCAAAGCGTTAGAACGTTTTCGCGCCATGATTGCGGCTCAGGGTGCAGACCCGGCTGTTGCAGATCATTTGTCACTGCTGCCGCAGGCGGCAGTTGTTATAGAGGTTAAGGCAGGACGCTCCGGATACGTGCAGCGTATTGAAGCGGAGGAACTGGGCATTTGCGCTATGCTGCTGGGGGCAGGGCGGGCCGCGAAGGATGAGCCGATTGATTACGCTGTCGGCATTACTATGCAGCGAAAAGTTGGTGAAGCTGTTACGGCAGGCGATGTACTCGCACTGCTGCATGCAGCCGATGATGGCGGCAGGCAGCTTGTTGACCGGGCAAGAAATGCCTTCATTATTGGAGCAGAGGCGCCCCGATTGCGCCCGTTGCTGCTGTCTGCCGTAACTTCGGACGGCATTGCCCGCTATGCTGATTAGCGATTGTGTCAAGAAATAAGGGGACAACATGAATATTTCGGAAATAACCGACTATTTTACCGAAGAGAACATCGCTCATTTCATCGAGCAATATCGTTCCTTCGGTCCGCTTCCAGGTATTTTGCTTACTTTTCTCAAATCATTTATTCCACCGCTTCCGACCATTGGCATCGTTGGCGTCAACGCCGCGATTTATGGCCTGTGGCCCGGCTTTTTTTACTCCTGGATCGGAATTGTAAGCGGCTGTATGGTTACCTTTTTAATTGCCCGGGCAATTGTCGGGCACCGGCTGCTGGAGCGTTGGGCGCAAAAGCCGAAGGTAGCCAAACGTTTGGTATGGATTCGCCGCAATGCATTTAGCTACGTTTTTTTGCTTAGCTTGTTCCCGGTGGGGCCGTTCGTCATTATTAACATTGCGGCCGGCGTGGCAAAGATGCGGGTGCGGTCGTTTTTTATAGCGGTAACGATGGGTAAGGCGGTAATGGTATTTTCCGTATCCTATATTGGCCATGACTTGTCCCGCTTCGTCGAGCGTCCGCTGGAAATTTTGTATGTACTGCTGTTTGTTGCGATTTCTTTAATAATAAGCAAGCGGATCGAGGCTTATTTTGCTCGTAAAGATGATGTGACTTTACAAGAGAAACAGGCCGAAAACCAATGAAAAAAGTCTGCCGTCATTAGGATGGCAGGCTTTTTTTTCTTCAAATATCCATAAAATTGTCGAAAATTACCGTTTTACTATAGTGAATTGGACCTAATATGTTAATATAATAGATAAAAAGTAGCTGAGACGTTGAGGGGAGTAAGGAGAGAAATGAAGACGCAAATAAAAGAGAAACTTGCAATCAATGTCCGAAAAAAACTGTTATTTGTTAGTTTAGTGCTGCTGATTATACCTGTTGTGGCTCTTGGCATTCGCAGCTATACCGCTGCTGTTTCTGAGTCTAACGGACTAATTTACAGTAAACTGGGAACAAGTGTGAATATGGCGATTGAAATGATCCACACCTTAAATAACAATGTCAATAACGGGCTGATGACAAAAGCCGAGGCGCAGGACGAAATAAAAGATATGCTGCTTGGCAAAAAGCGGGACGACAATACGCGGCCGATCAATAAAAACTTTGATTTGGGGGAAAACGGATATTTCTTTATTCTCGATTCGAAAGGCGAACTGTTGGCGCATCCGCTGTCCGAAGGCGACAACATTTGGAACAAGCAATCCTCCGAGGGCCAATTTTATATTCAGGATGTCATTAAGGTCGCACAGGAGGGCGGCGGCATAACGGAGTATAGCTGGCCTTTAGCAGCTCCGAATGAACATAAGGAAGCATTAAAAATTACATATTCCAAACTGGATAAAGACTGGGGCTGGATCGTTGCAGCCGGCTCCTATTATCAGGATTACAATAGCGGTCAAAAAGAGATTTTGAATTCGATTTTGGTCACGCTTATTATATGTATCGTTGCCGGTACTGTCGTTACCGCTTTGTTTGCCCGTCATATGACCTCGCCGATTATTCGGATGGCAAAACGCGCCAACCATATTGCCCAAGGTGATTTGCATGGAGAGCCGATCCAGGTAAAAAATAAGGATGAAGTCGGCAGGCTCGCCGATGCGTTTAATGTAATGCTGGACAATATGCGGGATCTGGTCGGCAATATGATGCTCAGCTCGAAAACGGTGACAAGCGCATCTCAGCGGCTTTCTCATGTTATCCACGACACAAGGGAAGCGGTTAGCCAGACGACCGCAGCGATTTCAGAGGTAGCAGCCGGCAGCGAAGGACAAGCGCGCAGCATACAGGATACGTCCCGTGCGATGGAGGAAATGACCGTCGGCGTTCAGAAAGTATCGGACTCATCCAACCAAGCGTATGAAGCTTCCGTGCAAACCCTGGATTTCGCTGAGCAGGGAGGCGAGCTGATCAAACAATCCGAGCAGCAAATGACGGCAATTCATAACACGGTCGAGCAGCTTGCGCGATCAGTTGCCCGACTGGATGAGGGCTCCAGACAGATTGGCAGCATTGTTCAGACGATTCAGGAAATCTCGGCACAGACGAATTTGCTTGCGCTCAATGCTTCGATTGAAGCTGCGCGTGCGGGCGAAAGCGGACGCGGGTTCGCTGTCGTTGCCGGTGAAGTGCGCAAGCTGGCGGTGCGCTCGGATGAATCGGCTGCTGAGGTGGCCGCGCTGGTCGGCACTATTCAGACGGAAATCGCTGAAGCGGTGCTGTCCATGCAGCAGGGTGAAAGTGAAGTGGCCGAAGGCGTCAATTATATTCAATCAACAGGCGAAGCCTTTGAACGCATTTTGGCTTCAACCCGCCATATAGTTGCGCAGATGGAGGAGGCGTCTGCCTCTGCCGAGCAAATGTCTGCAGGTACCCAGCAGATTACAGCAACGCTGCAGCAGATGGAGCAAATGTCCTTGCAGGCCTCTGAAAGCGCGCAAGCGGTCAGCGCCTCATCCGAAGAGCAGCTGGCGGCTATGGAGGAGATTGAGTCGTCAGCCAATGCGCTCGATCAAATGTCGGCAGAATTACGGCGGGCCGCAGAAAACTTTAAATTGTAGCAGGAAGGGAGCCGTTTTCCGGATATGGAAACGGCTCTTAACTGTAGTATAATGGCATAGTGGATGGAGAGGAGACAATGGACGTGATTTTCTGTATGCTTATACTGCTCAGTCAGTGGCCGCGGCTGGCCGCATGCCTTTATAAAGCCTTGCCGACGCTGCATAGCCAAAGGCGCGCTAATTGCATGGGCGAACTGCGTATATGCTGGCAGTTGTTGTTGAATGGCACGGTACGATTCCATTGGCTTCATCTGCTTGCTTTGCCGACAATGTTATTATTACTGAGAAAATATATAGCTTTTCTTATTTTTATTGTGCTGGCTCTGTCCTATATAAGCTGGCGCCAACGCTTAATTCCAATCGTTTATCTGAGGCTGAAGGAGCCTCATGCCTGCCTTGACAGAATGTTGTATAGGAGCATTTGGAGTCAAGGAGGATTACGATGCGGCAAATATTGCACTGGAAGCGATGGTTGGCAACAAAAGTACAGCTTTACAAGCTTCGTAAATATAAGACGCGTTTGGCAACGTTGGAGCAGTATAGGACTAGTGAGCTGACAGCCCAGCAGATTGCTCTGCGTGCAGAGCAATTGAAGGAGCAGGTTAGGCAGGGAGAGCTGCAGCTCATGGAGGATCCGGATGAAGCTTATGCACTGGCAATCGCGGCGCTGAAAATTGTTAAAGGCATAGAGCTGTATGAAATGCAGATCGTCGCCGGCATGGCTATGGGCGAAGGGCTGCTGATTGAAATGGGAGCCGGCGAGGGCAAAACTTTTGCGGCTGTGCTGCCGGTTTATGCCCATGCTTTGAGCGGCAAAGGCGTGCATGTATGGACATGCAATGACTATTTGGCGCGAAGGGACGCGACAAATTTAGCTCCTGTGTACGAATTTCTCGGGCTGTCCGCTGCTTATGTTCAAGCTGATATGACGACGGAGGACAAACGGGCCGCATATGCTGCGGATATTACGTATGTCTCTGTGCATGAAGCCGGATTTGATTATTTAAAAGATGCAATTCGCGTGACGGAAGAAGAACGGCTGCAGCGGCCGCTTTATAGTGTGTTAATTGACGAAATTGACGCGGTGCTGCTCGATGATGCTGCTTCATCGCTGGTTCTGTCCGCCCCTTGCCCTGAAGCAGCAGAGGAGGATCCGCAAGTTTATACAGAGTTGGCTAAGCAGCTCCAGATCGGGCAGCATTATCGGATTGATGCTAGAGAGAAGCGTGTTTACTTGCTGGAAGCAGGCATTGCGAAGGCCGAGCGGCAGCTTGGCTGCGGCTCGTTGTTCGATGAGGCCAACGCAGCCATATTCAATGGCTTGATGAACAGCTTGCACGCTTTGGCGTTGGTTGAGCGGGATGTGCACTATATTGTGCGCGAAGATAAGATCCATATTATCGATCCACTGACCGGCCGTCCTTCTGCGCGGCGAAAATGGCCGTATCCATTACAAGCTGAAATAGAGCGGCGTGAAGGAGTGCCAGTCAGCGGGCGCGGGCGTATTTGGGGAATGATGACGATTCGCGACCTGCTCAGCTTATATCCGTACAGAAGCGGAATGACGGCAACGGCTCGCAGCGCCGCGGACGAATTTCGCACATGGTACGGAATGAATGTCGTCGCTTTGCCGTCTGCGAAGCCGTGCCGGAGAGTAGATCGCCCTGTCCAGATATTTGAGGGGCGTCAAAAACAAGAGCAGGAAGTGATAAAGCAGACGGCTGCAGCGCATGCGTGCGGTCAGCCGGTACTGCTCTGCACCGCAACTGTGCAGGAAGCAAAACGATTGTCCGGGCAGCTGCAAGCCAGCAATATCGCCTGTACTATAATCACTGCAGCAGCTGAAGAGGCTGAAGCGGCTGCAATGGAGCAAGCGGGAAGATTTGGGGCGGTTACTGTGTCGGCCAAGATGGCGGGGCGGGGAATTGATATCCGCCTTGGCGGTAATAGTTCAAGTGAGGCTGAACATGCCGAAAAAGCTGGAGGTCTGCTCGTTATTGGCACAGAATTGAGCGGAAGTGAACGGCATACAGCCCAATTGCGCGGCCGGGCAGGACGGCATGGAGAGCCGGGGGCATCAATGTTGATGGTCAGTACTGACGATGAGCTGTTCAAGCGCTTCGCTGCTGGAGGTTTGGCAAGTCGCAGACAGCTTGCGCATTTGCAGCGGGTCGCTTATGGCTGGCATGCGGCGATGCGGGATACGCTGTTTTGTTATTCAGACCTGCAGGAACAGCAGCGCCGTGCAGTGATGTGCGAGCGCGAGCAGGTGCTCAAAGGGAATTGGCAGCCGGCCGCTCTGCTGCAAGACAACGAGCTGGCGTCAGAAATTGAAAAGTGGGCGGCGCTGGACCGCAGGATCGTATTGCAAGCCATTGATCAGAGCTGGAGCGAGCATCTGGAATATATAGCAGGGCGCAGAGACAGTATTTTTTTGGAAAGCATCGGCGGGATTGACCCTTTGGAGCTGTTTCAGCAGCAGGTTCATGAGCATTTTCTCGGCTTTTGGCAGCAGGTTGCAGGCAGGCTTGCCGACGAAGAGAAAAAGGGACCGGCGCTTCAGCGGCCCGCTGAACTGTGGACGACAATTATCAACATCCAGGCCGTGCCACGCAAAGAGTCTTTATTATAAAATTCGATATATAGCTGTAAATCGGTCCATAGAAGACCGGTTTACAGCTTTTTTGTGGATAACATTAACAACATGCAGGAAGTTTGTTCCTCCCAAATTGGAATAATTTATACAGTATCGGTCGACACTAAGGATGAGATTATAGCCGAAATACGGCTTTTGCAAGCCGCTAGTGGCCAATTAGGAGGGGACTATACCTATGATTAAGCGATGTAAACGTAACATTATCGCTGTCGCGATGCTGATGGTGCTGACAGCCATCATGCCGTCGGCAGTATTGGCAAAGGAAGAGGCAAAAACGAAATCAGCGGCGCCGGCACCTGCAAGCCAGCTCAATTTGGCGCCGTCGGCGCGTTCGGCGATCTTGATGGATCAAGGCACCGGTACAATTATTTATGAAAAAAACAGCAACGATAAATTGCCGCCGGCAAGCATTACAAAAGTGATGACGATGCTGCTCGTTATGGAGGCGCTTGATGAAGGTGTTATCAAGCTGACAGATAAAGTAAAGACTAGCGAGTACGCCGCATCGATGGGAGGCTCGCAAATCTTTCTCGAGCCGGGCGAGGAGATGACTGTCGATGAGATGCTAAAAGGGATTGCACTTGCCTCCGGTAATGATGCATCGGTTGCTTTAGCCGAAAAAATCGCCGGAACAGAAGCGGAATTTGTCAAGCTAATGAACAAGCGGGCGGCCGAGCTTGGTATGAAAAATACAAATTTTGTAAACTGCAACGGTTTGCCTGCAGAGAATCACTATACATCTGCACGGGATATTGCGATCATGTCGATGGAGCTTTTGAAGCATAGCGAAATTACGAAGTATACCGGACTGTATCAGGATTACTTACGTAAGTCGAGTGAAAAGCCCTTCTGGCTCGTCAACACGAATAAGCTGGTGCGTTTCTATACTGGAGCGGATGGACTTAAGACCGGATTTACCAGCGAGGCGAAGTTTTGTCTGACAGCTACAGCGCAGCGGGATGGCTTGCGCGTCATTGCCGTCGTGATGGGAGAGCCGAACACAAAAACGCGCAATGCGGAAGTTACGCAAATGTTCGATTATTCCTTTGCCCAATATATGAATTACCCGATTTTCAAAGAGGGCGATACGATGGGTACTGTGAAGGTTGAAAAAGGAGAACTGCCTGAAATGCAGCTGACGGCCAAGCATCCTTACAATGTGCTGCTGAAAAAGGGCGGCGCTGTAAACGATATTCGACATGAATTGCACATTGAGCCGCTGAAAGCGCCGATTAAAGTCAATCAGCCTATAGGAAAACTAATCGTCTATCAAAATAACCAGGTGATTACGGAATTTTCCGTTGACGCGCCAATGTCAATTGAAAAAGCGGGCTGGTGGACCTTGCTCAAGCGTGTAAGCAGGAATCTCTTTCAATAATTAGGGGCGTAATTTGTCAACTTCTATCGACCTTCTTCTAGTTTTGTCGCGAGGGAGGAAACGGCAAGGCGTCCGTAGAAATGCTTGTTCAGAGCCGCACGTAAAGGAGTCACAGCGCTACTTAACGTTTAGGAGTGAACATGCTTATGAGTTTGCAGGTTGAACTGGAGCACTACCGTAATGTTCTAATTGTAAGGCTGCGTGGCGAGTTGGATCATCACACAGCGGACAGTGTCCGCTTCAAGATGGAGGAGGCCATTCTGCGCGGTGGCAGCGATCATGTCATTCTTAGCTTGAAGGATCTCCTGTTTATGGACAGCTCAGGTTTGGGAGTTATTCTTGGCCGTTATAAGCAATTAAAGGCCAGAGACGGAAAGATGGTCGTCTGCGATGTTAATCCCAGCGTCTATCGCCTATTTGAACTTTCCGGGCTGTTCAAAATATTGCCAATTCACGAAAATGAGCGTCTGGCGCTCACAAGTCTGGAGGTCGTCTCATGAATGGAACGAATGAGATGAAGCTGTCGTTTTCCGCCCGCTCGGAGAATGAAGCTTTTGCACGCATTGCCGTCGCTGCTTTCGTATCCCAGCTAGACCCGACAATGGATGAATTGAATGATTTGAAGACGGTGGTCTCGGAAGGCGTGACCAACGCCATCATTCATGGCTATGACAGCGACCCAAGCGGAATGGTAACCATTGAAGCGCTTATCGAAGGCGAGCATGTTACGTTAGTGATTAAAGATGAAGGCAAAGGGATCGAAGATCTGGATTTGGCCAGACAGCCGCTGTTCACCTCCCGGCCGGAGATGGAGCGATCCGGTATGGGCTTTACAATTATGGAAAATTTCATGGACGGCTTTGACGTCTCGAGTACACCGGGTAAAGGGACATCTATTGCGATGACAAAGCGTATCGAATCGAAAAAAGCGCTCTACAATTAAGCGCGAGGGGCTGAACCTCATGGAAGTCGATATGAAACAAACGGCGCAGCCGTTCTTGGACGATGCGGAAGTGAAACGGCTCATTGCGCTCAGTCAGTCCGGAGATTCGGTAGCTCGCGATACGTTGGTGCAGTGCAATATACGGTTGGTCTGGTCGGTCGTACAACGGTTTATGGGCAGAGGCTACGAGCCGGAAGATCTGTTTCAAATCGGTTGTATCGGATTGCTGAAATCGGTCGACAAGTTTGATCTATCGTATGATGTGAAATTTTCTACCTATGCCGTTCCAATGATTATTGGCGAGATTCAACGTTTTCTCCGCGATGACGGGACATTGAAGGTAAGCCGTTCGCTGAAAGAGACAGCGAATAAAGTTCGCAAGACAAAGGATGAATTATCGAAGGTGCTCGGCAGATTGCCGACGATTAAAGAGGTGGCGGAGCATCTCGGGATAACCCCGGAGGATGTCGTGTTCGCGCAGGAAGCGAATAAGCCGCCAAGTTCTATACATGAAACTGTGTTTGAAAACGATGGCGATCCGATTACGCTGATCGATCAAATTGCAGATGATTCGCAGGAACGCTGGTTTGATAAAATGGCGTTGACGGAAGCGATTGGCGGTCTGTCCGAGCGCGAGCGGCTCATAGTCTTTTTGCGTTATTACCGGGATCAGACACAGTCCGAGGTTGCTGCAAGGCTAGGCATTTCGCAGGTCCAAGTTTCGCGGTTAGAGAAAAAAATATTGCAGTCCATCCGGGACCAAATCGCCCAATAGGCGGTTTGGTCTTTTCTCATTTCATTTATTAATAATCTGACATGATTATACATCCCCATCTTTTCTCATACTAAGCAGGAAGCATGAGGGAGAGGGCCCAACATATAAAAAGGGGGGATGCGCCTTGACAACAGAAACGTCGCCAACCCTTTACTTGCGTTTGCGCAAACGGATCAACATCAAGCCGGGTCAGACCGTTACATTAGGCTTAGCAGCGCGGCTGTTTGCCGGCAATCCCGTTTTAGAGCGCCGGCTGCAGCAGCTTGTGCTGTATAAGCATCGCCAGAAGGATGGAAATCGGGTCGTCATTGATTTGCTGCAAATTGTGCAAAAAATTCGAGGCGCAACACCGCAAATCGAAGTGGAAACGTTTGGCGATCCGCAAGTTCTGGTCATAGTGTCCGATACGCCGCCGAAGCCGCGAATGCTTGTACTGATTATTGCTTGGCTGCTGTTATTTTTTGGGGCCGGACTGGCCATTATGAACTTCCATACAGATGTCAGTATGAAGGAAGTGCATCAGCGGATTACAGAGATGATAACCGGCGACAAAAACGAGCATCCGTTATGGCTCCAGATACCTTACTCCTTCGGTATTGGGATTGGCATGGTTGTTTTTTTCAATCATCTTTTCCGCAAACGGTTCAATGAAGAGCCCAGCCCGCTGGAAGTAGAGCTGTATATGTATGAGGAAAATGTCAATGAGTATGTCATAGCCGAGGAAATGAGCAAGACCAGCGAGCGCGAAGAGCAGGGGCAGAGCAGATGATAGCAGATATCCTTCAATACTTGTTCCTCATCTTCCTGGGGCTTGCCGGAGGCATTGCGGTTGGCGGGGGGCTAGTATCGCTGTTGATCGTATTTGATTTGATTCCCAGGCTCGCACAGCTGGCGTGCGCATTTCGCAAAGCAGTATGGTTTGAGACGGCTGTCATCTCGGGCGCGTTTTTTTGGTCGATTGCCGATTTTCTGGATTGGCGCGTCCTTCACTTGCCGCAGGCTGTGCTTGCACCGGTGGGCCTGCTTGACGGCGTATTTGTCGGCATGCTCGCCGCGGCATTGACGGAAGTGATGAATGTGCTGCCGATTCTGGCCCGGCGGCTACGAATCGAACCTTACCTGCTGGCGTTAGTGACGGCGATGATGCTTGGGAAGGTGGCGGGATCGCTGTTTGATTGGCTTGTATTCCAATGGAACGTTTAACGACATGAAAGGAGAACTTAACGATGGCAACGATGAACAACGGTTCCGGCAAGGATGAAGGCGGCATTAAAGAGACCGGCAGCGATGTGCCGTCTTCTGTTTTCCGGCAGCCGATCAAGCTTGATCATTTGCAGCAATTAGAGGAAGAAGCGCCGGAAGTATTGCATGATCGCTATGAGCCGCTGCTGATCGCCGCACGAAAAAAAGCATCATCTCAGGAGCCGAAGCCGGAGCATGTTCCGATTCCAGATACGATTGAGGGCTATATTGCCAAGCTGGAGTCAGATGTTGGCTATATGGTCAGCTTTGACGTCGTTGTGCGGGAGATGACGTTCTGCAATAAAAAAACGGCATTGTTCTTTATGAATGGCTTTGCTAAGGATGAAATATTGACGGAGGTGCTGACTAGACTAACGTATTTGGAGCCCGGGGATTTGAATGCGGATGCTTTTCTAGCTTTTTTGCATCACTATGTACCGGCCATCCAAGTGACACAGGAATCGGATTGGAACAATATGGTGACCAATGTGCTGGCTGGAGGAAGTGCCTTATATGTAGATGGCGAGCCGACAGTTCTACTTATTGACGCTAAAAATTTTCCGGCACGCGGGCCTGAAGAGCCTTCATTGGAACGGGTGGTGCGCGGCAGCCGCGACGGCTTTGTAGAAACGCTGCTGGTCAATATTACGCTTGTACGCAGACGGCTGCGCGACAAGCATTTGCGTTACGAAATTGTCCGCGTTGGTGAAAGAACACAGACGGATCTGTGTATTGCGTACATAGACGATATCGTTGACAGTCAGCTGCTCGAAGCGATTCGACACAAAATCTCCCTGGTGGAGCTCGACGGTTTGCCGCTTGCCGACAAGCAGCTGGAAGAGGCGACTGTAAAGCGAGGCTGGAGCCCGTTTCCGCTTGTGCGTTATTCGGAACGCCCCGATGTAGTGGCTGCTCATCTGCTGGAAGGTCATGTCGCCGTTTTCGTCGATACAACGCCAAGTGTCATGATTTTGCCAACGACCTTTTTTGACCACGTTCAGCACGCGGAGGAAAATAGACAGACGCCGTTTATCGGGACTTATTTGCGATGGGTTAGATTTCTGGGTGTATTTGCTTCCCTTTTTTTGCTGCCGCTTTGGTTTTTATTTACACTGAAGCCGGAGCTGAAGCCGGCCATGCTCTCTTTTATCGGCGCGGAAAAAGCAAGCAAGCTCCCGCTCATCGCCCAGTTTTTAACGGCGGAGGTCGGTGTAGACTTGATGCGGCTTGCCGCGGTGCATACACCGGCGCCGCTCGTTGCGGCGATGTCGATTATATCAGCCATTCTGATCGGCGACGTTGCGGTCAAGACGGGCTTGTTTGTCAATGAGGTCATTTTGTATATGGCGGTGGCTGCCATCGGCATGTATGCAACGCCAAGCTATGAACTCGGTCTTGCAAACCGGATTGTACGCCTGCTCCTCCTTATTGCGGTAGCAATTTTCAAGGTGCCGGGCTTTATGCTCGTCACGATGGGGGTAATCGTAATGCTGGCGACGGAACGTTCATTCAATCGTCCCTACTTTTGGCCGCTTATCCCGTTTGATCTGAAAGGAATGCAAAACTTGTTCATCCGTCCGCCTGTACTGCAAAACCGTACACGCCCGAATTTGCTCAAGCCGAAGCAGATGGACAAGATGCCTAACAACGATAACCCCAAATAATTGTATACAAATAATACAAAGGAAATGCTGATTTATCCATTTCGCGCCATCCCTTATTTGTTGTATACTAAAGCTAATTGGCATTCAACCGTATTTTAGCATACAGTAAAAGGTTGAAAGATAAGGGAAGGGGTAAATCATGCAGCATTTACATGGAACAAGTACAATTAACGCTCGCGGACATTTAGAGATCGGCGGCTGCGATACAGTGGAATTAGCACAAAAATTCGGAACGCCTCTTTATGTAGTCGATGAAGCGCTCATTCGTCAGCGCGCACGGGAATATGTCGAGGCCTTTCAGGCGTCGGGCTTGAAGTTTCAGGTCGCCTACGCAAGCAAAGCATTCAGCGTCATGGCTATGTGCGTCATAGCCGAACAAGAAAATCTATCGCTGGATGTGGTGTCGGATGGCGAGCTCTATACGGCGCTGCAGGCTGGCTTTCCCGCTCAACGCATTCATTTCCACGGCAACAATAAGACGCCGGATGAAATTAATATGGCGCTCGACGCCGGCATCGGCTGCTTTGTTGTCGACAACTTCGTCGAGCTGCAGCTTTTGAACACGCTGGCTGGCGATAAAGGGAAAAAAGTGAACGTGCTGCTGCGGATTACGCCTGGAGTTGAGGCTCATACCCATGACTATATTTCGACCGGGCAAGAAGACTCCAAATTCGGGTTCAATCTGGCGGACGGCGCCGCTTATCAAGCGATTCAGGAAGCGGAAGAGCTGCCGCATCTTCAATTATTGGGCGTGCATTCCCATATCGGCTCACAAATTTTTGAGGTCGACGGCTTCGAGATCGCTGCAGCTAAAGTAGCCGAATTTGCGATTAAAGTGCGCGCTGAACTGGACATTACGTTCAAGGTCATTAACTTGGGCGGGGGCTTTGGCATCCGCTATACCTCTGAAGATAAGCCATTGCCTGTAGGTGAATATATTGCAGCAATAACAGGAGCGATCAAGTCGAACTTTGGCAAAGCGGGCTATCCGCTTCCGGAAATTTGGGTTGAGCCTGGCCGCAGCATGGTAGGGGAAGCGGGCACTACGCTGTATACGATCGGGACAAGCAAGACTATTCCAGGCGTACGCAAGTATATCGCCGTTGACGGCGGCATGACCGATAATCCGCGTCCGGCGCTTTATGAGTCCAAATATGAAGCGATGATCGCCAATCGCGCCAATGCTCCGCTTGAGGAGACGGTTACGGTAGCCGGCAAATGCTGCGAGAGCGGCGATAAGCTCATTATCGATTGCCAGCTGCCAAAAGCAGAAATCGGTGATCTGCTCGCTGTATTCAGCACAGGAGCCTATAACTACGCTATGGCCAGCAACTACAATCGGATTCGCCGACCGGCTGTTGTTTTTGTTAAAGATGGCGAAGCGGATATTGTTGTGCAGCGGGAATCTTTGCAGGATATTATCGTCAATGATGTTATCCCTGCGCGGATGAAGCAGCAAGCGACGACTGCTGTCAAGTAAAGCAACGTAAATAAACAGATTGCTGTGCCTCGTGGCTTTCGGTGTATTGCACCGACAGAGGCACAGCTCTTTTATTTGGCGGATTGTTCGTGCTATAATGGCAATGTTTGCTTCTTGTACTGTGAATGGAAACGATACTCTGTATCGATAATTATTTTGTGAAGGGATGGATCTACAAATGGCAAAAACAGCAAAAATTAAAATGGCAAATGGAGCGGAGATCGAACTGGAGCTGTTTGACAAGGACGCGCCTAATACGGTAGCTAACTTCGAGAAGCTGGCCAATGAGGGCTTTTACAACGGCCTGACTTTTCATCGCGTCATTCCCGGCTTTGTAGCTCAAGGGGGCTGCCCGCATGGCACCGGTACAGGCGGACCTGGATATACGATTAATTGCGAAATCAACCCTAATAAGCATGAGCGCGGAACTCTTGCGATGGCGCATGCCGGCCGCAATACAGGCGGCAGCCAGTTCTATATCTGCTATCAGCCGCAGCCGCATCTGGACGGCGGGCACACTGTATTTGGCAAAGTAACCAAAGGCATGGAGCATATCGATGCATTCCAGGGCCGCGACAAAATGGAAACAGTGGAAGTTGTGTAAGATTCAGAGGGACGTCCTTCGGGGGCGTCTTTTTTGATTTCATTACAAGTTTCCAAGCTCAGCCGAAAAACAAAGGAGAAGGGATATGCGCCCTTCTCCTCAAGTAAGATTTATCTTTTCCGCATACGAGACTCGCTTTCAGAACTTTGCCATTGTCCGCTATGCCAGCTGCCTTGAGACATATGGTGCATAGGGTGCATATGATGGTAATGGTGATGATGGTGATGGTGTACATGATGATGATGCATCTCATGAGTGTGCATCTCATGATGATGCATCTCATGATGATGCATTCCGTCAGGACGCTGCGGTTGAGCTTGAGGTGTTAAAGCCAATGATAATCACTCCTTAAAGTTGTGTTCATGCTAATGTATTCGAAACGGGCAATTAGGGATGCTTGCCCGTATTAAATTGGGCATTGATCTAGCACTTCTGGGCAGTTTGCCGGACCGTAGATCCGCTGAGATGAAAATTCTTGCTTTTTTTGATTTCGAGTGATAAGATTGCAGTCAACGTTAGTTACTTTCCAATAAAATAATGCAACTTTCTTCGGGGCAGGGTGTAAATCCCTACCGGCGGTGATCAAGAGCAGCTGCTTTTGTCAGTCCGTGACCCGGCTCGCTGCCGCAATCGTCCAAACGATCGCGGCCGTATAGATCGGCGAGACGGTGGACCTGGTGCAAATCCGGGACCGACAGTTATAGTCTGGATGGGAGAAGGAAGGATAGCATGCTAATATCAATCTGCCAGTACTGCGATTCTTGTTCTTTTTTTCACAAGGAACGCAGGCTTATTTGGATATTTTTTGGCATGCTTCATTCACTTTTACCATCACTCCGTCGGCTGTATGCGACAAGGGGTGATTTTTTATTTCTGCGGCAGTTTTAAGTGACGAGTTTTACATGCAGTACGCCCTGCAGCTTGCGGCTGGAGCATCGGGACAGACGGATATTAATCCGGTTGTCGGCTGTGTTGTCGTCAAGTCAGGGCGCATTGTAGGGCTGGGAGCGCATTTGCGCCGCGGTGAAGGCCATGCGGAGGTGCATGCGCTGCAAATGGCCGGAGATGAGGCGGAAGGGGCAACCGTCTATGTGACGCTTGAGCCCTGCAGCCATTTCGGGCGGACGCCGCCCTGCAGCAATCGGCTGGTTGCCGCCAAGGTAGCAAGAGTAGTGGTAGCTTGTCAGGATCCAAATCCGCAGGTTGCCGGCAGAGGCCTGGCTCAATTGCGCGCGGCAGGGATCGAGGTTAAGGCCGGAGTGCTTGAGCAGCAAGCGCAGGCCTTGAATGAAGCGTTCAACAAGTACATTGTTACGGGCTATCCTTTTGTTACGTTGAAGACGGCGATGACGCTCGACGGGAAGATTGCTTCATATACGGGAGACAGCCGTTACGTAAGCGGCGCTGCGGCGAGGGAAAAAGTGCACGCGATGCGGCATCGGCACAGCGCAATTATGATCGGCGTCGATACAGCCATCGCCGATGATCCCGAGCTTACGACAAGGCTGCCCGTACCCGGCCTGAACCCGGCCCGCATTATTGCAGATTCGCGGCTCAGGCTGCCGCTTGATGCCAGACTGCTGAAGGATAAGGCCGCCCCCGTCATAGTATTGACGACTGCGCAAGCTTCGGAGCATGCCAGACGGCAGCTCGAACAGCAAGGTGCGCGCGTCCTGGTGTGCGGAGCGGGGCCGCATGTTGATCTTGATGCGGCAATGAGGCAGCTGGGCCAGCTGGAAATATCCTCAATTTTGCTCGAGGGGGGCGGCAAGCTGAGTGGAGCGATGATTGAGCTGGGTTTGGTGGATAAGCTCGTATTGTTCATTGCCCCAAAGCTAATCGGCGGAGAGAATGCGCCAGGCGCCTTTGTATTTCAGGGCTTCGAGCGGATGGCGGACGCAGTGCCGCTTGAGCGGATGCAGGTGGAACTGCTCGGCGGAGATATATGTGTGACCGGTTATTTGCCAAAGCGGAAGGAGCAATAAAGCGATGTTTACCGGACTGATTGAAGAAGTGGGGCGTTTGCAGCATGTAAGCAAGCAGGGAGAATCAATGCGGCTGGTGATTGAAGCAAAAGCGATTATGGACGATATGAGAGTTGGCGACAGCATTGCGGTTAATGGCATTTGTTTGACGGTTACGAACTTTGAGCGGGGGCTGTTTGCAGCAGACGTTACACCGCAGACATACCGCTTTTCCAATCTGCACGCGCTTCGCCCGGGAGACCCTTTAAATCTGGAGCGCGCTATGGCGGCGGGCGGGCGGTTTGGCGGCCATATCGTTCAGGGACATGGAGACGGTACAGCCCGAATTTTGAAACGTGGGCCGGAGGGCAATATGGTGGTCTTTACTTTCGAAGCGGATCATTCCTCCTTAATGCGCTATATCGTACCGCAAGGCTCTATAACGATAGACGGCGTTAGCTTGACAGTAAGCGGCTGCGGCGAACAAACCTTCTCCGTAGCGATTATTCCTCATACATGGAAGGCGACTGCTCTCTTTTTCAAAGACGCAGGCAGCCGGGTGAATGTGGAGTGCGATGTTCTGGGCAAATATGTCGACCATTTACTGCAAACGCGTTTCGGTCCCAGCCAGTCTTCGACAGGGGGAACGGACAAGGACCGATTGTCGGCGTCATTTTTGGCAGAGCACGGATTTTTGTGAAACGGAGGGATAGCAAGTGATGACAGAGGAAAAGTGGGTTTTTGATACAATTGAGGACGCCTTGACGGATCTTTCTCAAGGAAAAGCCGTTATCGTTGTCGATGACGAGGATCGGGAAAATGAGGGCGACTTGATAGCGCTGGCTGATTTTGCTACTCCGGAAATGATCAATTTCATGATTACGGAGGCAAAAGGGCTCGTCTGCGTTCCGATTCCGCAGGAGCGTGCCGAGCAGCTGGAGCTGCCGCCGATGGTAGCGCACAACACCGACTATCACGGGACGGCCTTTACGGTCTCGGTCGACCATATCTCGACCACAACAGGCATTTCTGCAGGCGAGCGCTCATTAACGGTCAAGGCGCTCATCGATGCTGCCGCCGATGCGGCGAGCTTCCGCAAGCCGGGGCATATTTTCCCTTTGATCGCCAAAGAAGGCGGAGTGCTGCGGCGTGCTGGTCATACGGAAGCGGCAGTCGATTTGGCCAAGCTGTGCGGGGCCCGGCCGGGCGCGGTTATTTGTGAAATCATTAAAGAGGACGGCACGATGGCCCGCTTGCCCGATTTGCTGGAATTTAAAAAACGGCACCGGCTGAAGCTCATTGCCATTCGTGATCTGATTCATTACCGCAACCAGAAGGAACGTTTGGTAGAGCGGGTTGTAGAGGTCAATATGCCGACAGATTTCGGGCAGTTCCAGGCGGTTGCTTATACGAATAAAGTGGATGACAAGGAGCACGTCGCGCTGGTAAAAGGAAAGATCGATCCGGAGAAACCGACGCTCGTGCGGGTGCATTCGGAATGCTTGACCGGCGACGTTTTCCATTCCCGCCGCTGTGATTGCGGCCCGCAGTTTGCAGCAGCGCTGCAGCAAATTGAGCGGGAAGGCAATGGGGTGCTGCTTTATATGCGCCAGGAAGGCCGCGGAATCGGTCTGATTAACAAATTGAAAGCCTATCAGCTGCAGGAGCAGGGATTCGACACCGTTGACGCGAATATTAAATTAGGATTTCCTCCTGATTTACGTGAATACGGGATAGGCGCTCAAATTTTGAAGGATATCGGCATCCGCAAGATGCGGCTCATGACGAACAATCCGCGAAAGATTCGCGGCCTGGAGGGCTATGGGATCGAAGTGATTGAACGGGTGCCCATCCAGATGCCCGAACGCGAGGATAATGCTGCATATTTGCGGACGAAAAAGGCCAAGCTCGGCCATATGCTTCATTTTGAGTAATGACAAACGGGTACAAATTCATTTACAATTCGGAGGAGAGAATCACTATGCCACATATTTATGAAGGACATTTAGTTTCAGAAGGCTTGCGCTACGGTGTTGTTGTTGGAAGATTTAACGAGTTTATTTCGAGCAAGCTGCTCAGCGGCGCATTGGATGCATTCAAGCGCCACGGAGCTGAGGATAGCGAAATCGAAATTGCCTGGGTGCCAGGCGCCTTTGAAATTCCGTTAATCGCCCAAAAGATGGCGGAAAGCGGCAAATATGACGCCGTCATAACGCTTGGCGCCGTCATTCGCGGTTCAACGCCGCATTTTGATTATGTGTGTAATGAAGCTGCCAAGGGAGTAGCCGCCACAGCGCTAAAGACAGGCGTCCCTACCATCTTCGGCGTGCTCACTGTGGATACAATCGAACAAGCGATTGAACGTGCGGGTACAAAGGCCGGCAATAAAGGCTGGGAGGCCGCAGTTACTGCGATTGAAATGGCGAATTTGACAAAAGTGTTGTCTCAATAAGTCCAGCGGACGGCTGGCGGCGAGATAGCGGGAACTATTAAGAGAGAGGCGTGAGCAGTACCCTTATGGCGGTGACATATAAACTGGAAGCATTCGAAGGCCCGCTTGACTTGCTTCTTCACCTGATCGACAAGGCGGAGATTGACATTCATGAAGTGTCCATCAGCGAGATTACCGATCAATACATGGACTATCTGGATGCCATGCAGCAATTGGAGCTTGAGGTAACCAGTGAATTTTTGGTCATGGCAGCAACGCTGCTGTTTATTAAGAGCAAGCAATTGCTGCCAAAGCCGCCGATCATCGAGGATGAGTTCGATGAGATGTGGGAGGAAGAAGGCCTTGATCCGCATGATGAGCTGATTGCCAAGCTGGTCGAATACCGCAAATACAAACAAATTGCTGAACAGCTGCGAGATTGGGAGCAGGAACGAAGCTTGGTCTTTACGAAGGAAGCGGAGGATCTTACGCCTTATATGCCGGTCATTCCGGACAATCCGGTGCGGGGCCTTCATCTTGATGATTTGATCAAAGCTTTTCAGAAGGCGATGCGCAAGGTGTCGCGGCGCAATATTGTGGCAACTATCCATCGGGATGAAATATCAGTGAAAGATCGGATTCGCGATATCGTCGATGTGCTGCGTGAATATGAGACGGTGCGGTTCTCCAAGTTAATTCGCGAGGAAATGGGCCGCCATGAGATTGTCGTGACTTTCCTTGCCCTCCTGGAGTTAATGAAAATTAAACATATCCGTTGTTTTCAAAATCAGTTATTTGACGATATCGTGATTCATTGGAGAGGGGAAGCGGCAGAAAGTGGATTACTCGAAATTGAAGACAGTTATTGAAAGCTTGCTGTTTATGGCGGGAGACGAAGGATTGAGCGCCAAGCAGTTGGCCGACATATTGCTGCTTGATGCCCCCCTTGCCGATGAACTGGCGCGAGATTTAATGAAGGAGCTGAAACGAAAAAAACGCGGCATTCAAATGTCGCATGTAGCCGGTTCCTACCGTCTGACGACAAATCCGGATCATGCGCCTTATTTTGAACGGATGGCCTATACGCCAACGCGTTCCAGTCTTTCGCAAGCGGCGCTTGAGACCTTATCGATTATCGCTTACCGCCAGCCTATTACGCGCATTGACATTGAAGAAATACGCGGCGTAAAGAGCGACCGGGCACTGCATTCACTGATTGTGAAGGATTTAATCGAAGAAGTGGGGCGGGCCGAAGCGATCGGCAGGCCAATTTTATATGGCACGACGAAATCTTTTTTGGACTATTTTAATTTATCAAGCCTGGCTGCCTTGCCTGAACCGAATATGGTTGAGGATGAATCGCTTGAAGAACGGACACAGCTCTTGTTCGAAAAGCTCGAAGGCCGCCAAATGACAATTGACGAAGCATAGTATGCATGGAGACTTGCCTGCAAGGTCATACTAAATCCGTGAATAACCGAATCCTTTTCACCCTTTTTTCACTGAAAATGGATTCTGCAAGGGGGAATGCACCCATGGGTTATCTGTACGGTTGGTTGATCTTCGCGGCAGGTCTTTTTTTTGTGCTGCTCATGATCGTAATGCTGTCCCCGCTTAATGTCGAATGGACGGCGAGCCGAATAAATCACAATGATCATGCGGAAATGCATATTCGCGGCTTATACGGCTTCATCAATTACAATTGGAAGCTTCCTGTGATCCGGCTAAAAGGGCTAGGCGTTGAACTAAAGCGGGAATCGGGAACAAAGTCTCCCTTTCATGGCGATGAGCAGTCCATCGTAAAGCATATCGACAAGGATACGGTGCTGCACGCGATTGATGAGATGAAGCAGTTGGCAGACATGACGGAGGATTTACTGCGGTGGGCCAAATTTACTGTGTCGCATATAAAGCTTACCGAGTGGCGCTGGCGATCGGCGATCGGGTCAGGCGACGCTGTATGGACAGCGATGCTTACAGGAGCTGCGTGGTCAATTAAAGGGGCCTTCCTCGGCGTGCTGTCGCAATTGGTTCGTTTACAGGCGGAGCCGCAGATCGCAGTTCATCCTGTTTATAATCAAAATCATTTTGAATCCGAGCTGCATACAAAAGCGACGATGCGATTTGGCATTGCGACAGCTGCCATTATTTTTCTGCTGTACCGCATTGTGCGGACAAGCGGCGTTCGCGCGCTATTTTCCTTAGAAAGTGTTCGCCGCACCTTGAAATCGCTGGCTACATAATGCTTAGGATGCAGGGGAATGATACAGAAGGCCATACATTGCGAGCAATTAAAGGAGGAAAAAGTACCGATGGCAGATCATCCGATTCAAGGACTCATGAAAACATCAATGGAAAACCTTAAAGAAATGATTGACGTTAATACGATTATTGGCGATCCTGTCCAAACCCCTGATGGTGACGTGATTATGCCAATATCAAAAGTTTCTTTTGGTTTTGCTGCTGGTGGCAGTGATTATGGAATGGACAATCAAAAAAAAGAAAATGCTACAGTATCTCTCCCATTTGGTGGAGGTTCTGGCGGCGGTGTTACAATTACACCTATCGCATTCCTTGTGGTTGGCTCCCATGGGACTAAAGTCGTTCCATTAGATAATCAAACACATCTCATTGACCGTGTGATTGATTATATGCCTAGAGCAATGGATATGATTCAGGAAGCATGCAGACCAAGCCAACAACAGACTCAGACATCAGGGCAAACTTCAGTGTAGTTGGGTCAGAATCATTAAGATTATCATTCTAGTAATCAGCTAACCTAAGAAGCAAAGAGAAACTGCTCGCTTAAAGAGCGGTTTTTCTTTTTCTTGATTGTAATTTATAAGTTTCACTCGATAAATTGTATAAAATTTCAGGGGAAGAACTTGCCTCGCGCCAAGGACGGCGTCAGCCGTTTCTTCTCAAAAAACTCGGACATTTTCGGGCGTTTTCCAGGTATGTGAGTAGTTCGGAACTGCCCCGGACATAACTTTAATTTGTTTTCATATAATGTACAAGACCCGGCGCACTCCGCGGGCGCCCGATTTTATAAGGAGGAAATGCAGCAATGAGAGTAATCCGGAAAAACAGTTGGCTCCTGGGCATAGTAATCGCACTTTTATTGCCAAACGCGCATGTAGCGGCTGAAGTGCCGAATGATGTGCCCAATCATGCAAAAGCGGCAGCATTGATCGATGTCGAATCGGGTAGGTTGCTCTATAGTAAGGAAGGAGACACGCCAATGCGCATTGCCAGCTTAACGAAAATTATGACGGCGATCGTCGCAATTGAGCACGGCAAGCTGACAGATAAAGTGAAAACGAGCAAACGGGCATTCGCCAAAGAAGGTTCATCAATTTTTTTAAAGCTTGGAGAAGAGATGGAATTGGAGACGATGCTGTACGGGCTGATGCTGCGTTCAGGCAACGATGCAGCTACTGCTATTGCGGAGCATGTAGGGGGCTCGGAGGAAGGATTCGTCTACTTGATGAATGAAAAGGCAAAAGAACTGGGCTTGACGAACAGCCATTTTATGAATCCGCACGGCTTGGATGCAAAAGGTCATTATTCTTCAGCTAACGACTTGGCAAAGATGACGGCGTATGCTCTGCACAATCCCACTTTTAAGGAAATTGTCAAAACAAAAGTGAAAAAAGCGCCTAATCCTCACGAGCCGTGGGATTATGAATGGACAAACAAAAATAGAATGCTGCAAATGTACGATGGCGCGGATGGAGTAAAGACCGGCTATACAAAACTGGCCTTGCGCTGCCTCGTTAGCTCCGCTACCCGTGACGGACAGCAGCTGGCTGCGGTAACGATCAATGACGGCGATGACTGGGCCGATCATAAGCGGATGCTCGACTGGGGCTTTGAAAATTTCCCGCTGCAAGAGGTGGCTCAAAAAGGTCAAGCAATTAACGGCCATCCGCTGGAAATTTCCCGCACGCTGCGATATCCGCTGGCAAAAGGTGAAAAGGAACAGCTTCGTTCCAAGCTTATTTTAACGAAGACTCGTTCAATGGATTACAAACTTGGCGAGCGCGGCACGATTGAGTGGTATATCGGAGATAATAAAATAGGGGTTACGCCTGTAAACGAAAAAGCGGCCCCCGCCAAGCCACAGGCAAAAGCGCAGACAAAGGCGCAGGCAGCGATTGTTCGCCATGAAAGCAGCGGGCAGCAGCCGGAAAGCCTGCCTTTTGTTACAGTAATGAAACTTGTGCTGACCACCTTGTTTGGAGGAGAGGAGACGGCATAATGGTAAATTATATATGGTTGTTTTTTATTGCAGCCAGCTTTGTAGCGGCGCTAATTAACGGCCGGATTGAAGTGCTCACGGAAGCGGCCTTCAAGGGGGCGGAAAGCGGTGTTACCGTAAGCTTCGGTTTAATAAGTGTGATGGTGTTTTGGCTGGGCTTAATGCGGATAGCGGAAGATGGCGGGCTGCTGCGCAAGCTCGCCGTGCTGCTGCAACCTGTTGTCCGCTTTTTATTTCCGGATGTGCCGAAAGGCCATCCGGCGCTCGGCTATATTATGAGCAACATGAGCGCCAATATTTTAGGGCTGGGCAATGCTGCGACTCCGATGGGGATTAAAGCGATGCAGGAGCTGCAGAAGCTGAATCCGGACAAAACGACTGCCACCCCCGCGATGTGCACGTTGCTCGCCTTAAATACCGCAAGCATTACCCTTGTGCCGACCACGTTAATTGCTATACGCATGACCTACAATTCGGCACACCCCGCCGAAATTGTCGGTACGACCCTAGCCGCGACGATAATCGCCACGGCCGCGGCCATTTTGGCCGACCGCTGGTACAGATTCCGCTCCGGCCCGCCCGCGGATATAGACAGCAAGAAGCGAAGACGACGCAATCAAGCCGTTAAGCGGATTCGAAAGGATGGAACGAACGGCGGAGAGGGTGAGGCCGTTGTATGAATGGATTACAATAATTTCGGCGTGGACAATCCCCTTTATGATTGTGTTTATTCCGCTTTATGCGGCATTTAAAAAGGTACCGGTGTATGAAACGTTTCTGGAGGGCGCCAAGGAGGGCTTCGGAACGGCGATAAATATTATCCCCCATCTGGTCGGCATGATGGTTGCCATTAGTATGTTTCGCGCCTCCGGGGCGATGGATTTGCTTTCAGCCCTTATTCGTCCTGTATTTGATCAATTCGGCGTTCCGAGCGAAATATTGCCGCTTGGCATGCTTAGGCCATTAACGGGGGCAGGCTCGCTTGCCTTTACGACTGAGCTCATAAAAACGTATGGCCCGGATTCGATGATTGGCCGCATTGCCTCGACTATCCAAGGAAGCACGGATACGACGCTGTACGTGTTGACTGTATATTTTGGCGCTGTCGGCATTCGCCGCAGCCGTTATGCGCTGAAGGTAGGATTATTCTCGGATTTAGTCGGATTTATTGCTGCTATTTTTATTTGTCTTTACATATTCGGATAATGGCGAGGGCCCCGGTAAGTCTCGTGTTTGCAGCTGCAAGCGCGAAGCGAACCGGGGTTTTAATTCAAACATTAGCAAATAGTGATTTCCTGTCGATTTTGGGGTATGATGAATGATGAGGTGAAATTATTGGAACGATTACAGAAAATTTTGGCGCAGGCCGGGGTTGCGTCGCGCCGAAAATGTGAAGAACTGATTTTATCCGGACAAGTAGCTGTCAATGGAGAGACGGTAACGACTTTGGGGGTCAAGGCGGATCCGGAGGCTGATATCATAACGGTTGGCGGCAAGCCGATCAAGAGCGAGAAAAAGCTGTATCTCGTGATGAATAAACCAAAAGGTGTAATTACAAGCGCGAGCGATCCGCATGGCCGCAAAATCGTGTCTGATTACTTGCCGGGCATCAAGGAACGGGTCTACCCGGTAGGAAGACTTGATTATGACACTGAAGGCCTGCTCATTTTGACGAATGACGGTGACTTTGCCAAGATGCTTACACACCCCAGCCATCAGGTGCCGAAAACTTATTTGGCGACAGTAAGAGGAATTCCGCACGGCAATGCCTTGGAGAAGCTGCAGAACGGAATCAAGCTCAAGGACGGAATGACCGCTCCGGCAGAGGTTGAGTACCAGGACGTAGATCCGGAGCGGAAGCAGGCGACCATTCGGATTACGATTCATGAAGGGCGCAACCGGCAGGTGCGGCGGATGTTTGAGGCGATTAATCATCCGGTGTCGCGCTTGAAGCGGATCAAGTACGGCGAGCTGAACTTGTCGAATTTGGCCCGCGGCAAGTACCGGCATCTGACGGCGCAGGAAGTCGAAGATTTGAAGAAAATCGCAACGAAGACACATAATATTCAAAAATAACGAGTGGCGGCAATCTAATTGCCGTCCAGTTTTCGTTATAATGACAATTGGAATGCTAAAGAAGAACGAGAAGGGCGGTGACCTTGCAAACCTATGAAAAAAAACCGCAGATTAGTTCAAATTATTGTGCTTTTTGCTGTCGTTCTGCTTGGTGGCTATACAATAGGCAATGCGGTATTCGGCTCGAAGGACGATTTGCCGAAAATCGGCGAACGGCCGCCAGATTTTGCATTGCTTGGCACCGATAATAAAACCCATCGTCTGGCCGATTACGAAGGGAAGGCGCTTGTCATTAATTTTTGGGGCAGCTTCTGCCCGCCATGCGTGATCGAAACACCCGAATTTCAGCGGCAATATGAGAAATGGCAGGCTCAAGGAAAACCGTTCGAAATTATAGGCATCAACTTGAGCGAGGATCAGTTGACGGTTAACAATTTTGTGGAAAAATTCGGGCTGACCTATGATATATTGCGTGATCAGCGCAATAAGATTGAAAGGCTTTATGGCGTACGCTCCTATCCGACGACCTTTTTTGTGAAGCCGGACGGAAGCATTATGGATATTTATGTAGGCGGATTGACCGAAGAGGAGATTGATAGGCGCATTGAGAAATTGCTGCAGTTCTAAAGTTTGGGAGGTCTGTGCAGTTGTTGTCATTTGAAAATACGAAATGCGAGTGCGGCCACCAAAACCCGGTAGGAACCGTTCTTTGCGAAAGCTGCGGCAAGCCTTTATCCGAGGAGCTCGCCGCGCAAACTACGCCGCTTGAAATGCGCTACGACGGGGTGGCGCGACGGTCGCAAAAAAGCAATCCGAATTTTATCGACAAAGTATGGAATTTCTTTTCCTCCGTCAAGGTTGCAGTGCGCATGATTATCATTACACTGCTGGCGGCGATCGTCGGCACCATTTTTACGCAGGAAAACGCCTTTGTTTCCTTCGATCCGGCAACCTACTATGAAGAGAAATACGGCTGGATCGGCAAATGGTACTATACGCTGGGACTCTCTAATACATATGAGTCCTGGTGGTTTAGAGGTCTGCTCGTTATGATCGGCGCTTCGCTCGTCATCTGCAGCCTCGATCGGGTGCTGCCGCTCTATCGCGCGCTTAACAAGCAGCAGACGCGGAAGCATATGCAATTTATAATGAGGCAAAAAACCGTCTATTCCGGGGAGGTGGCCAAGGGCGGGCAAGCGGCCGACAATTGGATTGACGATGTGGAGAAAGAATTGAAGCGGAAGCGTTACCGGGTCAAAAAGGACGGCCAGGCGCTGTTCGCTGAAAAATCAAGGTTTAGCCGCTGGGGCCCTTATATTAACCATATCGGCCTGATTGTCTTTTTGCTCGCAGCCCTTCTGCGGACGATTCCGGGCTGGACGATGGACAATTATGTATCGGTCCAAGAAGGAGAGACGGTTCAAATCCCGGGCACTGATTATTTTGTGAAAAGTGAGAAGTTTACGGTCGAATACTACGGGAAGGACGAGCTTCCGCAGCAGCTGCAAGGCACGATGCGGGCCAAAAAGTATGAGACGCAGGCTGTTCTTTACGAATGTACGGGAGATTGCAACGATCCGCTGCTGCAGCCTAAGCTGCAGGAGGTCGCCAAACAGCATATTCAGGTAAACGAGCCTTTGTCGTTCAACGGTCTGAAATTGTACCAGTACAGCTTTGACGACACGCCCAAGCTGCACGCTGTGAACCCGGTCCTGATCGATCATCAAACAGGCGAAACCTACGGCCCTTTCCGTCTGTCGATGCGGGACCCGGACACTGCGTTTAAGCTTGGTCCCTACGAGCTGCTGCTAAGATCAAAGTTTATGGACTTCACTATTGATGCTAGCGGCGAGCCGGCTTCCAAATCGCCGAATCCGAATGCGCCTGCTTTTGCCTTTGTCATTAAGGGGGGCGATCTTCCTGATACAGGCGAGCCGTATATGTATTTCCCGAAGCAAACGGACAAGGCGCGCTTCAGCCAAGATGCCATTAACGGCAAAATCGGCGAAAGATTTGAAATTAAAGTGCCGTCCATGGACGGCATCGAGTTCGAAGGCGCAGTCTCGGTGTTAAATATTCGGATGGATTATGCGATGCCTTATATATGGATTGGAGCGGGAATTTCGATGTTAGGTTTGCTGATGGGCTCCTATTGGCAGCATCGCCGGATCTGGCTGCGAATTGATAACGGGCGGGTTTCGCTGGGCGCTCATACGAATAAAAACAATTACGGCATGCGTGCCGAAGTTGCCGCAGTATTGAACAAAACTGGGCTGAACGTAGAGCCGAAGTCGCTCGATAACGGAGGGAACCAATCGTGAATTTGGTGGAGTTTAGCAGCATTGCCTTCATTGCTGCCTTCTTTCTTTATTGTTTTGGGTTTTTGTTTTACGGGGTAACGGTAATGGGGAAGAAGTTCAGCAACCGCAAGCCGGAGGAGCATCAAAAGCGGTGGAGCCGCATTGCTTTCGTCACTTCCATAATCGGCTTTGCCGCTCATCTGACCTTTTTCTTCACAAGGTGGATTGGCAGCGGCCAGATCCCGACCAGCAACATGTATGAGTTTATGACGTTTCTGGCGATGATGATTATGCTTGCCTTCATCATTACGTATGCCATTTACCGCAAGCCGCTGCTGGGGCTGTTCTCACTGCCGCTGACGGTCATTATCGTCGCATTAGCAGCCGTATTCCCGCAGGAGGTGCAGCCGCTTATTCCGGCCCTGCAGTCGATGTGGCTGAAGGTCCATGTGACGACAGCCGCGCTTGGTGAAGCTTTTTTCGCTGTCGGCTTTGCCGCAGGTCTGATGTACTTGTTAAGAGTCGTCAATTTTAAGTCAACCGATAAAGCCGCTCGCCGGGAACAGCGCTGGGTGGAATTTTGTCTCTATGTTATTATAGTTATTATTGCTTTTGTAGGCACAGTTTTTGCCTTCAGAGGCGCGCATTATCAAGCTTCCTTCAAACAAGAAATATCGGTGATTAGCAGCACCGGGCAGGAGAGCACTTCGGTGGAGACGGTCGAGTATACGTTGCCGCCGATCTTCAAGCCATATAACAGTGAAGTCATCGAAATGAAGCCGTTCCTCGGCATGAAGGAGCCGCTGCTGGAAACGCCGGTATGGATGAAGGGTGTCAATGCCGGGCGGAAGCTGAACACAATCGTATGGTCGATTATCGTCGGTACGATTTTGTACGGCATTGTCCGTTTGGCGCTGCGCAGGCCGATCGGTGCAGTGATTCATTCCGGCATGGGCGATATCGATCCGGACGATCTGGACGAAATCAGCTATCGCACGATTGTGATCGGTTACCCTATCTATACGCTTGGGGCGCTTATTTTCGCAATGATCTGGGCCTATATCGCCTGGTCGCGCTTCTGGGGCTGGGACCCGAAAGAGGTATGGGCACTTATTACATGGCTCTATTACACAGCTTACTTGCACCTGCGCCTGTCGCGCGGCTGGCACGGCAAAAAGTCGGCATGGCTTGCCGTTATCGGCTTCGTTGTCGTCATGTTTACACTCATTGGCGTCAACCTGGTGCTTGTCGGTTTGCACTCTTACGCAGGCGCTTAAAATTTTTGAACAGATGAAAGGAGTCGGATCGTATGGCTGAACAGGCACATCGCATTCTGGTAGTAGATGATGAGGAACGGATTCGCAGATTGCTGAAGATGTACTTGGAAAAAGAGGGCTATGTCATTCAAGAGGCAGAGGATGGGGAAACGGCTATCCGGCTGGCGACCGGCAGCGACTTTGATCTTATTTTGCTCGACGTCATGTTGCCCGGAATTGATGGTATTGAAGTTTGCTCCAGACTGCGGCAAGTAAAAGCGACCCCGGTCATCATGCTGACGGCTAAGGGCGAGGAGATGAATCGCGTCCAGGGCTTTGAGGTCGGAGCAGACGATTATGTAGTGAAACCATTTAGCCCGCGTGAGGTGATTTATCGGGTAAAAGCGATTTTGCGCCGCTCGTCGGCAACGGCCTTCCTTTCCAAAGAGGCGCTCACCAGCAACAACATTGTGTTTCCACATTTGATCATTGAGCATGATGCGCACCGGGTGATGGCAGGCGGCCAGGAAGTGAGCCTGACTCCTAAGGAATATGAACTGCTGCATTATTTGGCGATTTCACCGGACAAGGTCTTTTCGAGGGAAGAGCTGCTGAAAGACGTTTGGAACTATGAGTTTTTCGGCGATCTGCGTACTGTAGATACCCATGTGAAGCGTCTGCGGGAAAAGCTGAACAAGGTTTCGGCCGATGCGGCGGCGATGATAACTACAGTTTGGGGCGTCGGTTACAAGCTTGAGGTGCCTAAGTAATCCATGCTGACAATGCTATGGCGCAGTGTTGTCGGCAAGCTGTGGATGACCATTATCGGGCTGGTGGCGGTCGTGCTGCTAAGCCTCGGCATGTTCCTGCTGCAATATATCGATGTTACCTTTAGTGATCGATCGCATGATGTGAAGGTGCTGTTCGTCTATACGGCGATTATCGGCTTCTTGCTTTCCACATTTTTTGCCTTTTTTCTGTCTACCAAAATAACGCAGCCGCTGCTGCAAATGAAAAAAGCAGCCGATTTGATTGCTCAGGGTAACTATGAGACTCGGGTTATGATCCGCTCTACAGATGAAATCGGCGATTTAGCCAACACCTTCAACCATATGGCGAGCGAATTGGGCACGTTGATCCGCGATTTGAACCATGAGAAGGATCATCTGTCGAGCGTATTGCGAAGCATGGCCGATGCCGTCGTTACTTTCGATGCTGAAGGGCAAATTATTTTGGCGAACCCGCCGGGGCAATTATTGCTTGAAAGCTGGAATGATCTGCAATGGTCAGAGGATGCTGCGGCGATCGGGGAAGAGAAGGCGGACGAAGGAACTGCTGCTTCTGGCGAGAGCCGCATCAGCCAGGTTCCCGGCCCGCTTCGCGAGCTCTACAGCGCCGTGTTGCGAGAAGGACGGGACATGACAGACAAAGTTCATGTTCAGAGCGGGGTCTGGTCGCTAGTCATGGCACCGTTGAAGTCGAATGACACTGTCCGCGGGGCAGTGGCGGTCATGCGCAACGTCACGGAAGAATCCAAGCTGGAAAAACTGCGGCGCGATTTTGTCGCCAATGTGTCGCATGAAATCCGTACTCCGCTATCTATGCTGCAAGGATATAGCGAGGCTCTCCTTGATGATATTGCGGCTTCGCCTGAGGAGCGCCAGGAGCTGGTCCAGGTCATTCACGACGAATCGCTGCGAATGGGCCGGCTAGTGAAGGATTTGCTTGATCTTGCGCGAATGGAAGCCGGCCATATCGAGGTTAAGCTGGAGCCGGTAGATATGACGGCCTTGCTAAAGCGGGTGCATCGCAAGTTTATCGCTTATGCCAAGGAACGCGGCAATGTGCTGACCTCCAGCTTGCCAGAGGAGCATCTGGGCATTGAAGCCGGCGATGAGGATCGTCTGGAGCAGGTGCTTACCAATTTGCTCGATAATGCTTTGCGGCATACGCCGAGCGGTGCGGAAATTGAGCTGTCGGCGCGCTACGGGCAAGTAGAAGGCAAGCCGTTTATCGAAATAAAAGTACGGGATGAAGGCCATGGAATCCCGTCCGAGGATTTGCCTTATATATTTGAACGGTTTTACAAAGCGGATAAGGCGCGCAAGCGCGGTGCTGCTTTAGGAGGTACAGGCCTCGGCCTTGCTATCGTTAAAAATATTGTTGAAGCCCATTACGGCCGTATATACGCTACGAGCTCGGTCGGCAAAGGAACGGAGTTTACGCTGCTGCTTCCTGTCGAAGGGCCATAGAAAAAGAAGAGCGCTCCTTATGAGGAGCGCTCTTTTTGTTGAAAGAAACCGACTAATCTTGTTGTACGTGAAACATTTTTGTTTTTGAGCAGCCTTTATCGCGCGGCCATTAAGTCAATGTAATTTCTTTGGCGCTGTTAAGATCGGACAATGTGACCAGCTCCGAAAGCACTGCTTTAGGAACGGATTTATCGACTCTAATCAGCATAATCGCCGATCCGCCTGCCAGTTGACGGCCGACCTGCATCGTGGCGATGTTGACATCGTTGCTGCCCAGCAAGGTGCCGACGCGGCCAACGATACCAGGCTTGTCAAAGTGCGAGACAAGAATGATATGTCCTTCCGGATCGACATCGACCGGGAATTTGTCAACTTGCACGATACGCGGGCCATAGCCTGTCAACAGGGTGCCGGATACTTGGCGCGTTTCCTTCTTCGAACGCAGTGTGACGGTCACCAGATTGGTGAAGTCCTTCGCTGTGTGCGAAGTTTGAATAACGACGTTGACGCTGCGCTGCTTGGCCAAATGCATCGAGTTAACGACATTGACTTGGTCCAGGCCAAGATGGTGCGCCATAACGCCGCGGACAATGTAGCGCGTTAACGGTTGAGTGTCGACTTCGGCTAGTTCGCCGGAGTAGCTGACCGTAATCTCTTCGATCGCGCCTTCGGTAATTTGTGCCGCGAAGCTGCCCAGTTTTTCCCCGAGTCCGAAGTACGGCTGCAGTTTATTCCGGACGTTGGCCGGAATTGGCGGCATATTAACAGCGTTCATAAATGGCTTGTCCCGCAAAATATTCAGAACTTGCTCTGAAACGTCAATGGCGACATTTTCTTGCGCTTCTACTGTCGAGGCGCCCAAATGCGGTGTCACGATAATTTTAGGATGCCCGAGGAACGGGTGATCCGCTGCCGGCGGTTCTACTTCAAATACGTCAAAAGCAGCTCCGGCAACGATGCCCTGATCGATGGCTTCGACAAGCGCCTGCTCGTCGATAATGCCGCCGCGGGCGCAGTTGACGATGCGCATTCCTTTTTTCATCACTTCAAATTGCGGGCGTGAAATCATATGACGAGTCTCAGGAGTAAGCGGAGTATGGACGGTCATAAAATCGGCATTGCGTATAATCTCTTCTACAGTGGAAAGACGGACGCCAATCTTTTCGGCGCGCTCTTCCGTCAAGAACGGATCGTAGCCCCAAATTTCCATACCGAACGCTTTGGCGCGTTTTGCAACCTCGCTGCCGATCCGGCCCATGCCAAGGACGCCGAGAATTTTGTTCCGCAGCTCCACTCCGAGGAAGGATTTGCGATCCCATACGCCGCCGACAGTTTTGTGATAAGCTTGCGGAATATGGCGGGCTACAGCCATCATCATGGCAAACGTATGCTCACAGGTCGTGATCGTGTTGCCGTCGGGAGCGTTAATAACGATAATACCGCGCTGCGTAGCAGCCTCCAGATCGATGTTATCGACGCCAACGCCGGCGCGGCCAACAACCTTCAGCTTTTTGCCGGCATCCATAATGCGCGCTGTGACACGCGTTTGGCTGCGGACAAGCAGTGCATCATATTCTCCAATAATTTCAACCAATTCATCTTCACTCAGACCTGGCTTTTTGTCGACAATAACATCAGCCGCATCAGCAAGCTGTTGTATCCCCATATCGCTAATCGGATCAGATACAAGCACTTTAAACATAAACATGCCTCCTAAAAGTTTTGTTGAGCGTAATCTTCCTCGAAGTCTCATCGAAACAAAACTTACTTCGGAAGGATCGGCTCAGTTTTGTTGAGCATAATCTTCCGCGAAGTCTCATCGAAACAAAACTTACTTCGGAAGGATCGGCTCAGTTTTGTTGAGCGTAATCTTCCTCGAAGTCTCATCGAAACAAAACTTGCTTCGGAAGGATGGGCTCAGTTTTGTTGAGCGTAGTCTCATCGAAACAAAATTTGCTTCGGAAGGATCAGCTCAGTTTTGTATGTAGAAGCGAAAAACCCCCGCCCTCCGCTCATGAAGCAAAAGCGGGACGAGAGTCGGTTCTCGGGTTTAAGGTTCCTCTTGCTCGCCTTGGTGTCGAACGTTGAGGAATATTAGACTGTGATGACGATACGGACGTTTCTATTTTAATGCAACACTGTGGAAGAATGCAATGCCGAAACTTGCCCAATTGTGAAATTTTCGTTATGATCAAGGGCAAGAACAGGCGATTGGCAGGGATTAAAGTCGATGGAAAACTGGGAAGATATTGAACCTCAGCAATTGGCGGAGCTTCTAGCAGCTGAAGCAATCGAACGCGAGCAAATTTTCGATGTGCGAGAAAGGCATGAATATGATTATTATCATCTTGATGGATCTGTCCTAATGCCTACAAGTACGTTTATCGAACGCTGCAATGAGCTCCCTCAAGATAAGCCGCTATACATCATTTGCGCTCACGGCATTCGCAGCGTGGCGGTCTGCCGTTATTTAAGCGGGAGGGGCTACGACAATTTGCATAACGTCATTGGCGGTATGGCCGCTGTCGCAGCGATATACGGTTTCCAGTACGATTAATCAAGAGAGCCTTGAAACCGGGTTTTTAGCTGGGTGATGATTGCGAAGCGGGGCTGTCTCCTCGTCTATAGGAGACAGCCCCGCTTCAATTCATTCCTGCTCGGGATAGAAGAAAGGAAGCTGCGGCAACAATTCATTGTCATACAGACGTGCCTTGCTGTTGCCGAAGTCCCCGGCACGCACTGCCTTGGTGCTTATAAGCAGGTCGATGATTGCGTCGATCGTTTTAATTTTCATTTTGCTGGCTTGTCCGGATAAGATGAACTCATCGATTCGCGCGGTCAAATCATGCGGCAAAAAGGCGGTTAATTGATTGCGCGCCTTTATTTGCTCGGCAGCAAGCTTGTTTTTCACCGTTAGCGGGAGCTTTTTCCAAGCGCTAATCTGCAAAATATTTTTAACTTCATATTGATCGGGAATATCGCGATTGACGGAGGAGCTCCATTTTTGCATGGAGGTGTAATATTTCATCTGCCCGGTTAAGATGTGTTTTACCCCTTCGTTGTAATGCTGATTGTTGTTTATCGTATTCAGAACGCTGGAGCTTTTCGTCCGGTTGGCATTATTTTTCACCTGATCTGCAGCCGTGCCTAGCGCCTTCATGCCCTTCATCAGCTCCACCTGAGCCTGTCCGAGCAGCGGTGAGGATTGTGGCTGGGCAGCCCGGGAGGCTTCTGTATATTTGCGGTCGGCAAGGCCGGACAGTTCCTTTAAGGCGGCTGCCGGATCGGCGAGCTGTCCTGCGGCAAGCTTGGTCATCGTCTGTACCCATGCATTCTGAAATTCACGATAGGGCAAATATACGGTATGATAGAATGAAACAAGATCCTGCTGCTGATAAGCTAGGGCGCTGGCGCCGCTGTTGCTGCTGAGATGTTTCGTTTGTTCGATAAATTTGGCTTCTGTCTTGTCAGAGCCAACCTTGATCCCGTAAAAGAAAGCACCGACAGCAAGGACGAGCGTGAATAAGAATCCAATACTAAAAAGTAATTCGGTTCGTGCCAGTCGTTTCTCCATAGCAATCTCCCTCGTTAGACAAATGTTGTCATTTTTCGAAATATAAGATGGCGGCTGTAATGCATCTATTGTCCTAGTTTAGTATAGGTGAAAATGTTGGAAAAGAAAATATACAACTTCAATGACAGGCGGTAACTTATGAAAAAATTCAACTTGGGCAAATTCAAGCTGCGCAAAGTGAACATCGATGAGATCGACGATAGAATGCTGCTTATCAATCTGTATGGCACTCAAGCACTTACTCTTATTATCGGCTTGATCTGGATATTTTTTCAGCATCAAAGTTTATTTTCATTGTTTGCCATTCCGAAAAACGTCAATTTTGTGTACTGGGTCTTAGGTCTTGGGGTTATAGTCCTAGCTGTTGATATTGCCATATCCCGATTTGTACCGGATGAGGTGGGAGACGACGGCGGGGTTAATGAACGGATCTTTAAAAACAGGCCGTGGTGGCATATTATTTTGCTCTCCTTTATTGTGGCGATTTGCGAGGAGACGTTATTCAGAGGCGCCATTCAGCATTCGATCGGTCCTTACTGGACAAGCATCTTGTTTGCGACCATTCACGTTCGCTACTTAAGGCACTGGATTCCGACAGGTCTTGTTTTTTCGATAAGCTACGGTTTGGGCTGGGCGTATGAACAGACCGGCACGTTGTGGACGCCGATTATTGCGCATTTTTTAATTGATGCCGTCATGGGGTTTATTATCCGTTACCGAAAAGAACGTTAATAAAAATGTAGACCGAAACAGGAAAAGGATCTTTACAGCATAGAATGGAATAAACGGATTATGCGATGGGGGAAACGGATAGATGTGGATTGCAATTCTGCTGCTGCTAATATTTTTGCCGGTTGGTCTGCTGCTTTATATGTTCATTTGCGCCTGTCGCGCCCGGCCGGATGTTCAGCAAATTGAGCTGGAAACATTGCCGGAAGCATTTGACGGGACTGCAGTTTTATTTATTTCGGATATTCATCGGCGAAAAATTTCTGCAGCGCTCGTAGAATCATGCATGAATTTGGGCAAAATAGATTTAGTGCTGATTGGCGGCGATCTCAAGGAGGCGGGGGTGCCGCTGCCGCGCAGCAGGCATAATGTGCGTATGCTGGCCAAGCTGGCGCCGGTATATATGGTATACGGCAATCATGACTACGATGATGATATTAGAGCTTTGGATGTTATGCTGCGCGAAGAGGGCGTCAGACTGCTGATCAATGAATCTGTCATATTGGAAAAGCCGAATGGCGCACGAATCCGATTGAGCGGAGTGGATGACCCCCATACAAAACGCGACCGGCTGGAGCAAGCGCTGGAGGCGGATGAGAAGGAGGCGGCGTTTACGCTGCTGCTCGCGCATGATCCGGTCATTATGACGCGAATCGATAAATTGCAGGACAAAGTCAGCGTGGATCTTGTGCTTGCAGGCCATACTCACGGAGGACAAATATTTCTTCCGTTTATCGGTTCGGTTTTTCGCTCTTTTTGGAACCGCGGCTGGTACTGGCCTAAGTCCGCCGGAGGCTTTGATACAGCCGGCAAAATCGTACATAAGCGGAATAAAGCGAGAATGTTTGTAAGCTGCGGGTTTGGAACATCCAAGCTGCCTTTGCGGTTCCGCGCCCCGTCTGAATATCATTTGTTCACCCTGCGATCCGCGGCCGGAAAAAAATAAAATGCTTCCCACTTCCTTAATTTGTGCGGGATGAGCCGATATTGCTAAGGCCACACTATGGATGCACGCATTAAGAATTAAGGAGGAAGTGCCTGATGAAATGGTCTTCATTTGTTATGGGCGGCCTAACGGGGATGGCAGCTGCCGTATTTTTATCAAGAAGACGCCCGGAATGGATCTCGCTCGCCGGATCAGCGGCCAGTGAGATGATGACAGGAAAATTCATGCGGAAAAAGAATGCGGCTATCCCAAAGCCTGCGCAAGCCTCGGCAAAAGGCTCCGCTGAGGCTTGGGATCAAATCCATGCTGTAGTCGAAAGCGATCCTGAATTAAATCAAGAAGTAGAGAAAATGCTCCAAGACAACAAAGCGCATTAATTTGCCTTGAATCGTCGAGCCAAGCATTCCCTTTTGCAAGGAAGCAGCGGCTCTACGATTCTTTTTTTGTCTGATCTAGTGCATTCCGTGTGTAGAAGTGATAACATAGGTACATAGCACGATTTTAGCACATATCTCTCTCTGCTTCATACGCTGTTATAACAGATCATGCCGCAATCAGCGCTTCGAAATCTGTTTTGCTCCGCGATAACAAGCAGATGCTTTCGAGGAGGAGGATCCTATCATGAAAATCGAACGGCTCAATCAAGATAAAATACGAATCTTTCTGACGTTCGACGACCTGCTGGAGCGTGGGATCCAGAAGGAGGACATGTGGCGAGAAATTCCGAAGGTGCATGAGTTGTTCAGTGAGATGATGGATCAAGCCTACACAGAGCTCGGATTTGATGCAAGCGGGCCGCTGGCGGTAGAAGTTTTTCAGCTTCCGGCACAGGGCATGGTTGTAATCGTCACTAGGGGCAAGGTGAATGGCAGGCCTGGAGAACGGGCGCTGGATGAAGATGAACATGACGAAGATGTTTACGAGCTTGAGGTTACTCTTGAGCAAAGTGACGTTGTGTTGTATGCATTCAAGGATTTTGAAGACATTATATCTGCCTGCAAACAGCTTCAAGCAGCTAACTTTCTGGAAGGCGGCCGCTTGTATGCCTATAATGACAAATATATGCTCGCCTTCGAGCCAACGGGTCTTGAGCTGCCCCAGTATCATGCGCTTATTGCGCTGCTGGCTGAGTATGGCGAAGCGACATCGGTCACAACGGCTGTTCTGGATGAGTATGGGAAATTGATTATTTCCGACAACGCAGTTTCAGAAATATGCACTCATTTTTAACCACACACAGCGAGAGCTTCAGCTGCGGCATTGCCGGCCGGCTGCAAGCTCTTTAATTTTATAAATTGGCAATTTCAGCAGTTTCCCGATCTATTCCCGGCGTTGTATAATAAATAGATCGGAGGTGATTAATGGGGGATGGTGTTACTTTCAGTTTTAACAGCGGCTGTCGCGCCGGGAATATCACTGCTCACCTATTTTTATTTACGGGATAAATATGATTCCGAGCCGATTTTAATGGTAGCCAAAGTATTTTTGCTTGGCGTTTTGATAGTGCTTCCGATAATGGTTATTCAGCGCGGATTGGTTCTATGGATTGGAGAAGACCATCCTTTTTTATTTGCGTTCGCCATTTCTGCCGGCGTAGAGGAACTGCTCAAGTGGTTCGTGCTCTATCATATTATTTTTAATCATACGGAGTTCGACGAGCCCTATGACGGGATCGTCTACGCGGTTGCCATTTCACTAGGCTTCGCCACTGCAGAGAATGTCCTGTACGCCATTTACCAGCCTGTTGAGTTCGGAACGATCCTTGTGCGGGCGCTGCTGCCCGTACCCGGACATGCCTTGTTCGGTGTGACGATGGGGTATTATTTAGGAAAAGCCAAATTTTCGGAAAAGTCCAAAGTCAAACGCTTTTTAGCGCTGTCCTTTTTAATCGCTCTGCTTGAGCATGGGGTATATGACTGGATTATGGGCTCAGGAACAGTGTACTGGATATATTTTATCGTACCGTTAATGGCGTTTTTGTGGATCAAAGGTTTGCGTAAAATAAATCGTGCCAATGCCCGCTCGCCATTCCGGCTGCTAGTCAGGGAAAAAGAGGTTAAGTTTTGACTCCCTTGTCTATACTACTATAAGAGAACAGGCAACGCTTACGCTTATAGCAGCGGGCAGGAGGGTCTAATGAACTTGGCACGGATAAAGGTATCGATTCGCTGCCGCAAATGCGGAGAAAAATTTGTTTTGCGCGGACGGCGTGATAAGGGGAAAATCGATACAGGCTTTAAACAATGTGTTTGCAGCAATGCGGAAGATTTTGAAATTGAAGAATTACCGTTCTGAAATTTTGGCCAGTTCAATAACAAAACTGAAAAACAATGTATAAAGCTCCTGAAGGCAAACCAAACTAACACCAGGTTTTGCACACGAAAGGAGCTTTTGACTTATGTACCAGCGACTAAGCGCCATATTGTTTCCGGTAATGACGCTGTTTTTTGCAGGCTCGCTTTACTGGGGATATCAGGAGCATCAAGAGAAAAATTCAATTCTGATTAAGGCGGAAAACCAATATCAACGCGCGTTTCACGATCTGTCTTACCATGTGCAGAAATTGCATTCTGAGCTCGGCAATACGCTTGCCGTCGGCCAAGCTTCTCACGGCTATCAGCGCAAAGGGCTTGTGAATGTATGGCGGTTGACAAGCCAGGCGCAAAATGAGATTAATCAATTGCCGCTTTCGCTGATGCCGTTCAATCGGACAGAAGAATTTTTGTCGAAAATATCCAGTTTTGCTTACAAAGCTTCTGTACGTGATTTGACGAAAGAGCCGCTCAATGCAAATGAAATGAAAACCTTGAAGTCGCTTTATGCCAATGCCGATCAAATATCCAAAGACCTGCTTGGCGTGCAGAGCAAGGTGCTGGCAAGCAATTTGCGCTGGATGGATGTTGAACTCGCGCTCGCTTCTGAAAAATCCACTCGGGACAATTCAATTATTGACGGCTTCAAGCTCGTTGACAAAAAGGTCGGTGAGTATCCGGAGCTGGATTGGGGCCCTTCCGTATCCAGCATGTATCAAAAACGGACATTGAAGATGCTTGGCGGACCGAAAAAATCGCCACAGGAAATTAAAGCGCTGGCCGCACAATTTGCGGGTGTGGATGAGCAAGCTGTTCGCGTAGTGGAAAATGGCAAGGGCACCGAATATGCAACTTATTCGGCGACAGTAGAGCAAGGAAAAGACAAACATCCTGTTCAAATGGATTTCACTCAGGATGGAGGCCATCTGATCTACTACATGAATTCGCGGGCGGTTAATGACCATAAAGTGGGTTACAAACAAGCGGAACAGCAGGCAACAGCGTTTCTGAAACATCGCGGCTATCAAAACATGGTGCCTGCTGTCTATGACGAATATAATAAAATCGCGACATTTACTTATGTTGCAAGTCAGGATGGCGTATTGATCTACCCTGAGAAGATAACAGTAAAAATTGCACTGGATAACGGTGAGGCGGTAGGACTGCAGGCGGCGGATTATATCCATGAGCATCATGAGCGCAACCTGCCTAAGCCTGCGATCTCCGTAGAAGAAGCCCGCAAATCGCTTAATCCGGATTTGAAGCAAACAAGTGAACGTCTGGCAGTCATTTTGAATGACGAAAACAAAGAAGTGCTCTGCCATGAGTTTACCGGGTCGATTAATGGCGGTACGTACCGCATCTATATCAATGCCGCCACAGGCACCGAAGAAGCGATTGAAAAGCTTCCTTAAAAAGATGATAAACGCCTCCGGCCATATGGTCAGAGGCGTTTTTTGTAAGTCAGCGGAAAGTGGTACGCCGTGCAGAGGCATGGACGTCTAACTGTATTTTAGTTGCTGCTTTATTAATTTTGTGATTTTTTTGCCTGTTTGCTTGGCAGCATCATCCATCTGATAAGATTTGCTAACGAACCTGACAATCCTTATCCGGCTCAAAATGGGACCTTGTGAGTTGTAACGAATCTACCGATCGTTATTCACCGAAAATCGGCCGCTTCCCCGCCTTTTTTCCAGCAATAGCGTGTCTTCGGTTCGTTACACGCGGAGCAAGCCGATTTTTCGGCCAATAGCGTGTCTCAAGTTCGTTAGCCCTAATCGTCAGCATAGGGAGGATGAAATGGAGGGGAGCCAGATCACTATCCCCCTGATGATGCCGTGCAGTAGCATGGGGTAGCAACTAACTGCATTTTATGTAGTTAGTTGCTAGGGATAAGCAGACGATTCGCGATCTAAATGCAAAACCTGTATTTAGTTTAGCCGATTTGAACGGGATTCGTGATTTTGCTGCAAACTAAAGGGAGAAAATGCATGTAGTTCCTCGTGATTTCTGAAAGACAGGGAAACTAAATGAAAAAAATCCCTTTAGTCGTCCTATAAGAGGCTGTCGAATGGACGTGTGTGCTTTTAACCAACTGAGAAGCAGATTGTGAAATGGTCCACAATGAGCGGTATTTTTCTTATTGCAGTAATTGTCCAGTTACTTTTTTTAATCTGCTTATCCTTAGCGATTCTCTGGGCTGAACGAGTTTAATGAAGTGCGAAAGTTGAGTTATAAGTTCCCAGATCCCAACTGCCCTTATCAGAACCGGCATGAAAATGTAAAATTTTGTTGCGCATCGCTCCCCCGAAATTGGGTTGTTATGCTATAATTATTGCAGTAATTCAGGGGGGATCATATGGTGCCTAAGATCAATCAGTTTTTATTTTTACAGGTAGCTTCATCGGATGAAGAGGAAGCGCAGATAGAATATAAGTCAAGAATTGCAGATGAGAATGATATAGAGCTGCTGATTGAAGTGCCTGTACAAGAAGGGATGGGGAAATACAAGCGATTGTTTTTGGGCGATGAGCTCTCTGCCTATTACATATCAGGCGACGGCGTAAAACATTACTTCAATTCTCATGTGCTGGGGCATAAAGAAGATGTTGTGCGGCTAGTGCGCATCCGCAAGCCTGATCCCGATTCGATTACAAAGGTTCAGCGCCGGAATTTTTTGCGTGTAGCTGCAGAGCTGGAGATGGCGATCCAATTATCGCCGCAGATTCGTTTTATCGGTATAACGGACGATGTTGGCGGCGGAGGGATATCGTTTTTGTCGGACGGCAAATGGCCGATGACTCCGGGAAAGGAGCTGGAATGCTGGCTGCTTCTTCCTTACCGCAATGGCGCAATCGAGCATGCGCAGTTTAAATCTGAGGTTGTTCGGGTTCGCAAGCTCGAGTCTGGCCGCAACCAGGTCATGATCAAGTTTACAAGCATTACCGACGGAGAGCGGCAAAAAATTATTCGCTATTGCTTTGAACGGCAGCTGGAAATCCGCAAAAAATGATACATAACAATGCATGAAATGGAAAAACTACCCCAAATGAGACAATTTTCATTTTAATAGTGAAGACGGACTGGCTGTTCGACACGTCCAATTTGGGGAGGTGCGCTGTTATTGCCAATCAATCAAGGGAGAAGCGGGCGCATTCAGCAGGCGCTAAGCAAAAATACGAGCGAATACACCAAATTGACAAGGTTAGCAGCCTGCTCAAAATTGTAGCAATCGGGCTGCTTGTAATTCTTGTAATTTCGCAAGCCGCCCTGCAGTTTGAGGGTGTTAGAGAGTGGATTACCGGCGTGGACCGGCTGGAAGGAAGACCGCTAAGGTGAGGGGACGTTCTTTGCATCTCCAACTTTAGTGTGGTATAATTTTCACAACCGCAGGCAGAGCCTGCTTTTTTCTTGAGGATTTTACAGCGCGCCTGTGAGAAGGACAAGGCAAGCTGCCGCAAAGGCACTCCAAGGAGGTCGCACATCGTTGAGCAAGGATGATACACGTTGCAGCGAGCGCATGAATATTGCGATCGACGGACCGGCTGGTGCAGGGAAAAGTACAGTTGCCCGTCGTGTTGCTGAGAAGCTTGGTTACATCTACATCGATACCGGTGCGATGTACCGGGCAGTGACACTCGCTGCGAACAGAGCCGGCATCGAGCCGACAGAGTCGGACGAGCTGGGCGCAATCGCTCGCCGGTCCGAGGTTATCTTGAAGCCGGGAGCAGAAGGGCAGATTGTTCTGCTTGACGGTGAGGACGTTACCGATGCCATCCGTACGCGCGACGTTACTTTGCGCGTCTCACAAGTCGCAGCGCACCAGCAGGTTAGAGCGAGGCTGGTCGAGCTGCAGCGCAAAATGGCTGCTGCAGGCGGCATTGTAATGGATGGGCGCGACATTGGCACACATGTCTTGCCTGATGCTGAGCTGAAGATTTTCCTGACAGCCAGTGTGCAAATCAGAGCATTACGGCGTTACCGGGAGCTTAGGGATGAACAGAAGGTTCCGCTTGATCAACTGGAGGCTGAAATTGCTGAACGCGACCGCAGCGATCAGGAGCGGGAGGTCTCTCCTCTCGTATGCGCAGACGACGCCGTCGTAGTCGATAGCACGGAGCTGAATATCGATCAAGTTGTAGAAATTATTCTCAATTTGAGCCGAACCAAATTGGCGGAGGCGAAGTAGACTATGTTATATAATACTTGCCGCGGTCTGCTCCGGCTCATTTATGCGATGCTATACCGATTCGAAGCTGTAGGGCTGGAAAATATCCCGTCCACCGGTCCCGTTGTGCTATGCGCCAATCATATTAGCTTGCTTGATCCGCCGACGGTAGGAACCAAGCTGGAGCGCAAAGTGCACTATATGGCAAAGGCGGAGCTGTTTAATATCCCGTTATTTGGCCCGTTCATTCGCGCCTTGGGCGCGTTTCCGGTCAAGCGCGGGGGAGTGAGCAAGGAGGCGATACGCTCTGCGATTGCTCTGCTGGAAGAGGGCGGAGTAATGGGGATTTTCCCGGAGGGCACGCGCAATGCTCCGGCGACAGGAATGGCTAAGAAGGGCGCTGCCATGATTGCTATGCGCAGCAATGCAACTATCATACCGGTGGCAATTATCGGGAATTATCGCCTATTTCGCAAAATGAAAATTCGTTACGGCCAGCCGATCGATTTATCGGCCTTCATACAGGATTCTTCATCCGATGTGCTGGATCGGGTAACGGATGCGGTCATGACGGAAATACGCGAGATGACCCGCCAAGGGTAGATAGGCTGCAAAATAATGTTTTAGACAGTACATGTTTGGCTTGCACAAGCTATGGCATGTGCGTTTAAATAAAGTTGGGGTATGAATTGAGGAGGTATTTCAAATGTCAGAAGAAACAAAAGTACAAGAGTCCGCTCCAGCGGAAACGATTACCCAGGAGGCTATGGACAATATCGTGTCGATCAAAAAAGGTGACACGGTTACAGGTACGATCGTCAAAATCGATGATAACCAAGTCTTTGTAAGCCTTGGATATAAATATGACGGCGTTATTCCAATTCGCGAGCTGTCTCCGGTTCAACTCGAAAACGCGGCCGAAGCGGTTCAAATCGGTCAAGAAGTTGAAGTAAAGGTCGTCAGCATCGACGATGAGAAGGAAAAGCTTGTTCTTTCGAAGCGTCAAATTGATAGCGAGCGCGCATGGGATGAGCTGCAAGCGCGTTTTGACAGCGGCGAAGTATTCGAAGTTACGGTTGCAGACGTTGTTAAAGGCGGCCTCGTAACGGACATTGGCGTTCGCGGATTTATCCCGGCTTCTATGGTTGAGCGTCACTTCGTTGAAGATTTCAGCGATTACAAAGGCCGTACGCTTCGCGTAAAAGTGAAGGAAATCGACCGCGAGAACAATAAAGTGATTCTGTCGCAAAAAGAAGTGCTTGATGAAGAATATGAGCAAAACAAGCAAAAAATTATGAACTCTCTCGAAGCAGGCCAAGAGCTTGAGGGAACTGTACAGCGGCTGACTCCGTTCGGCGCATTCGTCGATATCGGCGGCATTGACGGTCTGGTCCACGTTTCCGAGCTTTCCTGGGAGCATGTCGCTCATCCGAAAGATTTGGTTTCTGAAGGTCAATCGGTTCGCGTCAAAGTATTGAAGGTCGATCCGGAAGCAGGAAAAATCAGCCTGAGCATGAAAGCAGCTCAGCCTGGCCCTTGGGAAACTGCAGCAGGCCAATTCAACACAGGCGATATTGTAACAGGCACCGTTCGCCGCATCGTTACTTTCGGCGCCTTTGTTGAAATTGCTCCAGGCGTAGAAGGCCTTGTTCACATTTCTCAATTGGCTCACCGCCATGTGGCGACTCCGCATGAGGTTGTTCAAGAAGGCCAAGAAGTGCAAGCGAAGATTTTGGACTTCAATCCTGCAGAGAAGCGTGTAAGCTTGAGCATCAAAGAAACAGAAGAAGCGCCTGCCCAACCGGAAAAAGCGGAAAGAGCGCCTCGCGATCGCGACCGTGACCGCGGTCCAAAAATTGAAAAAATCGACAACCCGAATGTCAGCCTTAGCAACGAAGGCATGAGCTTTACGCTTGCTGAGCGTTTCGGCGACAAGCTGAGCAAACTTAAATAAGTTAATCTATATGAGAAAGCTGTTCCCTGTTAAGTTCAGGGAGCAGCTTTTTTTGATTAACAGTGCAGTAATAAGCGCATAATAGTGGCTGACTGCTAATTTAGAAGGAAGGGAAGAAGATGGGGGCAGGTTTTCTTGCGGCTTGGCTGCTTGCGATGGGCCTGGTGCTTTATGTGACGGGCTGGAAGCGCCAGGTTGCTGGAGAAGCTTCCGTAAGGCTGCTGTGGAGCATGGCCGTACTGCTTGCTCTCCTTCATCCTTGGCCGGTCAGAATGTCCGATCATATTGTAATGAGCGGTAGTGCTCTTGGAGCAACAATGATCGCAATTGTTGTTATTTTTACTGCAAGGCCGCTGCAGGAGCATATTAGCGTCTTACTTAGCGCAGCGCTGGCTGCAGGCTTGAGCTGGTGGAGCCATTATCTGTACCGGTTGGATCCGGTGATGGTTGTTGTAGCTCCTGAGTGGGATGCCCCGATTCTAATCGGGTTCATAGCGAGCTTGCTTACTGAACGATTCCGTTATCATGCTGCAATCTCAGTGCTCGCAGTTATGGCTGCAGAGATTGGGCTGGCCGGCCAGGCTGCCGGGGAAGTCGCGATTGGCACGCTGCGCTGGTGGGATCAAACGGTTTGCGCTGTATGTATGACAAGATTGCTATGGAACATAAAATACGGTCTGCAGCTGTCTTGGATGAAAATGACAAGCATCCGTACCAGAGCGCGGGGGGGTAATTGAATCGATGTGGAAACAAATGATATCTGGCCAGCCCCATCATGTAATGATTGGGATCCTGCTGGGGATTGCCTTTGGCATATGCGCACGGTTGTTTTTACTGCGGACCGATTATCGGCAATATCCCGCTTACCCGCACGGGAAAATCATCCATATTTCGCTTGGGGTGATCGCTGCCGCCTTAGGGGCGGTAGCGGTACCGGCATTATACAAGAAAGATTACACGGCCATTACGTTCTTGACTTTGGCTGCTCAGCAATTTCGCGATGTGCGCAAAATGGAGAGAGAAACATTGTCGAAAATTGACAGCCTGGAGCTTGTGCCGCGCGGCGCTACATATATTGAAGGCATTGCCATGGTGTTTGAGGGGCGGAACTATCTGGTTATCTTTTCAGCGCTGCTTACTACGCTAGCCTCCCTCTCGCTCGGCGTTATTTATGGTATCGTAGTCGGCCTGGCCACTTTAATCGTCGTTCTCTGGCTCAAGTCGGGCAAGATGATCTCCCATATTGCCGAGGTTGAAATTGGCAATGTTATCGTAAAGGGGCCGGATTTGTATGTTAATGATATCTATATCATGAATGTCGGGCTGGGATCAAATCAAAAATTGATTGCTGAGGGCGGAATCGGTCTCGTACTGCACCCGAAAAACCCGAATGCGAAAGTAACCATCAGCAATTTGGGTCAGCGGCAGGCGATGCTGTATGATCTATCTACGATGCTTGGCATTTACCGCGATGACGGCGAGCCGGCTTTAATTCCGATGGCGAAGCTGGATATGAGGGATGGGCGGCTGGCCGTATTTATTCTTGCGCATGACAATAATCCGGAGAAGGCCAAGCAAATCATGCTGCGTGTGCCTATATTGGAATCGGCTGTAAGAATGCCAACGGAGGCGAATCTGAATAAGCAGGAGGAAGGCTGGCATGGCTAAAATCGTCGCAATCGTCACAACCGACTCCGCTGCTGTCGATGGAGGCGCGCCGATCTTTATCGAAAAGAATGCGGCTCAGCAGGAAGCAACGGCATTTTTGCTGGAAAAGATATTAAATGCCGCTGTTCACGATCTGAAGAACGGTACCTACATATTGGTTGATCATACTTCAGAATGAAATGTTAGCCAACGACGCTGTTTTTTGCTATGATGGAAGGCGTGAGTAATTTGTGAAGCAGCTGCTGTTCTCATATGGAAGACAGCTGCTTACGCTTGAGGAGTGAATTCGATGTCTAGACCCATTGTCGCGATTGTAGGGCGGCCGAATGTGGGGAAATCTACGATCTTTAACCGGGTGATCGGCGATCGGTTGGCGATTGTGGAGGACAAGCCTGGTGTAACGAGGGACCGGCTTTACGGTTCCGGTGAATGGAATGGCAGAGCCTTTAGTATTGTGGATACTGGAGGCATTGAGATTGACGGCGAAGATGAAATTATGAAGTCAGTACGGATGCAGGCAGAGCTGGCAGTAGAAGAAGCGGATGTCATCGTTTTTATGGTGGATGCAAAAGCGGGAGTAACATATGCTGACGACGAAGTTGCGCAGATGCTGATGCGTTCGCGCAAGCCGGTTATAATTGCTGTCAATAAAGTGGATAACTTGAATCGACATGATGATATTTATGAATTTTACAGCCTGGGATTTGGCGAACCGATTCCGATCTCCGGGGCTCACGGCACAGGAATTGGAGATTTGCTGGATGCGGTCGTAGAGCGGCTTCCGGAAGAGCAGGAAGAGGAATATGAGGAGGATGTCATTCGCGTCGCTTTAATCGGCCGGCCGAACGTCGGAAAGTCCTCCTTGGTGAATGCGATTCTTGGGGAAGAGCGGGTCATAGTAAGCGATATGGCAGGGACGACCCGCGACGCGATCGACACTCCGTTTGAGCACGATGGGCAAAAATATGTCCTAATCGATACAGCGGGCATGCGCAAGCGCGGCAAGGTGTATGAAACGACCGAGAAGTACAGCGTGATGCGCGCCATGAAAGCCATTGAACGCGCAGATGTCGTGCTTGTGCTCATTAATGGCGAAGAAGGGATCATTGAGCAAGACAAGCATATCGCCGGCTATGCGCATGAAGCGGGCAAGGCTTCGATCTTTGTCGTTAACAAATGGGATGTTGTCGAGAAGGACGACAAGACGATGCAGCAGTTCACGCAAAAAATCCGGGATCATTTTTTGTTTATGACTTATGCGCCGATTGTCTTCTTGTCCGCCAAGACAAAACAGCGGCTGCATAAGCTGCTGCCGGTTGTCAATCGCGTATCGGAGCAGCATGCGCTGCGTATCCAGACGCATCTGCTTAATGATGTTGTTTCGGATGCGATTGCGATCAATCCGCCGCCAACGGACAAAGGGCGCCGCCTTCGTATTAATTATGTCACCCAGGTAGCGGTCAAACCTCCTACTATTGTGCTGTTTGCAAATGATCCGGAGCTGATGCATTTCTCCTATGAGCGCTATTTGGAGAACAAGATCCGGGCCTCCTTTGACTTTGAAGGAACGCCGATTCGGATCTATACCAGAAAGAAATCAGACGACGATTAATTAGCGCTGCATGCCAAGAAGCCTGTATCCATGCGCTGGCTGCCGTATTGAGCCGGCTGGCGCCTGGAGCGGCTTCATTGCTTATTCGGAGAGCCGGTTTATGCTTTTTAGGGGGAGACAGGAACGGTGTTAACAGTAATTGCAATCGTGATCAGTTATTTGCTGGGCTCGTTATCATTCAGTATTTTAATTGCCAAATGGATTAAAGGAATCGACATTCGCAAACATGGCAGCGGCAATGCAGGGGCAACGAATACTTTGCGTATTTTGGGCAAGGGGCCGGCGGCGGCCGTTTTTTTACTCGACATTATAAAAGGCGTTCTAGCCGTTCTGCTTGGCAAATGGCTCGTCGGCGGAGAATGGGTGCCCGTCGTTTGCGGACTGGCTGCTATTATAGGCCACAACTGGCCGGTATTTTTCGGCTTTAAAGGCGGAAAAGGAATTGCCACGACGGTTGGAGTTATTGCTTCACTAGCCTTTTTGCCGGCATTGATCGCCGGGATTGCCGCAATTCTCTCCATAGTTATTACGCGATTTGTTTCACTGGGATCGCTTATTTTTGCCGCATTAGTGCCGATTATTATTTTGTTGACCAGTAAGCCATTGCCATTGTTGCTGGCAAGCTTGCTCATCTGCATATTTGCGTTTGTGCGCCATCGGAGCAATATTGTCAAGCTGGTGCAAGGCAATGAAAATAAGCTGGGTGCTCGCAAGCAGTAGGGAGGAAGGCATGGAAAAACGAAAAGCTGCAGTGTTGGTCGCCGGGAGCTGGGGGACGGCTCTTGCAACGGTACTCGCAGAAAATCAATATATCGTTCATATTTGGTCACGTAATGAGGCTCAAGTCGAAGAAATTAACCGTACACATGTGAACGGCAGATTTTTGCCAGGTGCCGAGCTGCCTCATTCCATCGCGGCCACGACTAATATCGAAAGTGCATTGAAGGATGCGGAGATCGTATTGTTTGCTGCTCCTTCTTCCGCTATGCGGCAGGTTGCCCGCACGGCGGCGCCATTTATCGCTGCAAATGCATTATGTGTCCATGCTACCAAAGGCTTTGAAACGGGCAGCTTGAAGCGGATGTCGATTGTGCTGGCGGAGGAGCTGCCGGTCGATCCGGAATCGATTGTTGTGCTTTCCGGGCCAAGTCACGCAGAGGAAGTCGTAAGAAGACAGCCGACTACTGTAGTTGTTGCCGCAGCCTCTCTCGCAGCCGCCGAGAAAGCGCAGGATGCCTTTATTACGCCATATTTCCGTGTTTATACGAATCTGGATGTAATCGGGGTCGAGGTTGCTGGAGCGATCAAAAATATTATTGCCCTTGGCGCCGGATTGTCGGATGGGCTCGGGTTTGGCGATAACGCCAAGGCGGCGCTGCTGACGCGGGGCCTCGCCGAGATCAAGCGGCTTGGCATTGCTATGGGGGCCAATCCGCTAACCTTTGCCGGCCTCGCCGGGGTTGGCGACCTTGTCGTTACGTGTACAAGCCGTCACAGCCGCAATTTCCGCGCCGGGTACATGCTGGCAGAGGGCGTGCCGCTCGATCAGATGCTGGAACGGATGGGCATGGTCGTGGAAGGGGTACGTACAACTAGCGCAGCGCGCGAGCTTGCAGAATCTTTTGGGGTTGTAATGCCGATTACAGAGCAGCTGTTTCAAGTGCTGTTCAACAATAAACCGCCGCGGGTCGCCGTCGAAGATCTGATGGGACGAGGCCGGACGCATGAAATGGAGGACATTGCTTTTCCATAGTGCCTACACCAATCACCTTTTCCTCTCATATAGTGTTACGAGTACTGGCTAGGAGGGGAAACGATGAGCGATAAAAACATTTCAAAAGACGTCTTAAACGCGGTGAAGAAAAAAACAGGCAAATCTATTTCAGAATCAGCCGTCAAAAAGCTTGCTAGCGGAGTAACTGCAAAAACGATGCAAAGCGATGCCGAACTGCGCAAGCTGATCAAACAAGTATCGGCAGTGGCGAATGTACCTGTAGCCGAAAGTACCATTAACGATATTATCAGCGCTGTCAAAAAAAGCGGCATGAACATGGGCAATGTGGAAGCTCTTATGAAAATGATGATGAAGAAGTAACTGATAAGGGACATTAGCAAAGCGATGCCTGGCTCCAGCTGTCCGGGATCGATTTGCGAAGTCCCTTTTCTTCTTTTATGTGAACAAATTGGCTGCAAGTAGCCGCCACAGCTCGACAAATGCTATAATAAGGCGTCAATTTCATAAGCTTGCTGGCTAAAAGCGCGAATATTTAATGGACAAGGTGGGGAAGCAATAAAGTGGATCCAATGACAAAGATGTGGATTTCCTTGATTGGGATCGGGTTAATGGCGATAGCCGCTGTCTTGATAACGGTAGCGCGCTATAAGCTTAAAGGCGTTTTTCGATTTATTGTTTCAACGGTCGCATTTATATGTTTAGTTGTAGGCGGAATACTCGGTTTTTTATCGATTGCCTAAAATGGGGCGAAGAAGATTACATAACCTCTGATTGGCGCGCGCAGGACAAGAGGCGGCTGGAAAGGATGGGGAAATATATGGTGGAGTTAACAGGACGTACGAAAACTGCGATTGTTGAGGCAGAGGCCGGGAAGTCCGTGCTGGAACTGGCGCTCAAGCATGACATAGATTGGCTGCATAATTGCAAACGCGCTACATGCGCCCGGTGCCGCTGTATTGTGGAGGCTGGCGGCGAATTTTTGGGAGATATTACAGATGCGGAATGGAATAGGCTGGAGCCGGAAGAATTCGATGAGGGCTATCGGCTGGCGTGCCAGGCAACGATAATGCCTGGCGCCGGCGAGATTTCAGTACGCAACAAACCCTATTTCAAAATATAAGTGAAATATAGAAAAGGATGTGGAGTCCGGTGGAGGATCGACAATCAATCCGCCGCGCGCTCGAAGTCATCGCAGAAGCGGCACAGCCTACAGGAGCTGTGTGGCTGGTTGGCGGGAGTGCGGGGTTAATGCTGCGGGGATTGCAGCTCGCACAGCTGCCTCGCGATCTCGATTTATATGCTGATCATGAAGATGCGAGATTGCTGCATCAGGCATTGGCTCCTTATGCGCTTGATGAGCAGCAGGAGAACGTTTCAGGGATCTACGCTTCCGTTCTGAGCCACTATTTGATTGCCGGGGTGCAGGTCGAGCTGGTAGGCGGATTTGTAGTAACGACCCAGGAGGACCGCTATCAGGTGGAGGTGCGCGAAGCGCTTTACCCGCTGCAGCTGGAGCTTTCCTGCGGTACCAGGCGGATCGGTCTAGTGCCATTGGCGCATGAAATGTGGTTCAATATGCTGCGCGGCCGGCGCGACCGCGTCGAGCTGATAGCCGCTGCTGTACGTGAGGAGCGCCCTGTCCACCAAGCTGCCTTTGATTGTATAGAGGCAAGAAATCCGCTATCGTCCGCAACGATGGCCAAGGTGCATGCCTGTTTGGAACAGGCAGGGGCGGAGGGGTTGCTGTGAGAGTGCAAATCACTTTTCAGCCTGCCAATAAGACGATAACGGTCCGGAGCGGGACGACCGTGCTGGATGCTTCGCGCAAGGCCGGAATCGCGATCCGCACCCGCTGCGGCGGGAAAGCGGCATGCTTGATGTGCAAGGTGCGCCATGCCGGAGATAAAGGCTTGTCGGCTGTTAATGAAGCAGAGCGCCGCAAGCTGGCCGGTCTGGCTGACGAGGGCATGCGTCTTTCCTGCCAGGCGCGGATTGTCGGTCCTGTGACGGTCGAAGTGCCTGAGGACCCGCTTCGCGCAGCTATACGGAAGCAGCTGCAGCAGACGGAGTCTGATGATTTGTGGGGGGATTAAACGATGCTTCATAGAGTAAAGATCGCGCTTATGCTGTCGCTTATTACTTTATTTCTGTCCGGATGTCTTTATCCGAAAGAGAAGCTGGCGCAAAATCAGAAGCCGGCCAAAGATGCACTCATGAACGTGCAGCTCGTCGTGGACAAGTATCAAAAGGATACAGGGTTGCTGCCTATTCGCAATAGCGAGCCTGACACGCCGCGCTATGAAAAGTTCATGATCGATTTTGATAAATTGCTGCGGATGAATTATGTAAGCGAAATACCGGCATCTGCTTTTGAAAAGGGCGGCAGCTACTATTTCCTCGTTATTAACGAAGAGACCGATCCGACAGTAAAGCTGATGAATTTGGCGCAGTTTCAAAAAATCAACGATGTGCAAAATGCTGTGGCCGCCTATAAAAACAACAATGGCGGCAAGCTTCCGGCGGGAGAGAAGTATTATCCCGATTTTTACTTGATCGATTATAGCAAGCTTAGTGTAAAGGAGCCTGAAATCCAGAGCGTATTTTCAGGTCAAACGCTGCATACGCTGTTGGATGAGATGGGCAAGGTTTATATCGATTATGCCATCGATATTTCGCAAATGATGCCTAGCGCCAGCAGCGGATATGAAAACATGGCCGATCTGCGCGAGCTGCTTGTAGAGCAATCGGACTTCGTACCCGTTAAATCGCCCGGTTATAAATTAATAAATGGCGAGCCGCAAGCGGTGCTGGAGCCTTAAGGGCGACAGCGATCCGGCAAGAAGGCGCCGTTGTACTGACCGTTACAGTACAGCGGCGTTTTTTTTCACAGTTGCTCATCCTCGAAGGACTTCAGTCGAAGTTTTTCTCATTAGAGATGGTATAGGACATCAAATTCTCTCATATATCTCTATCTGGGAAGGCCGGTTGCGGAGAAAGCAAAAATTGAAAGATTTCAAAGAATAGTCGTCATAAATGGGACAATCGCACAATAAGCTATTACTAGTCCAAAATCATGTACGAGTTGCGTTGCTTGCTTGCTCCGGATCGGCGATGGCGGCGAACCCTGACGACTGCGCAGGCAGCGGGAAACGCGGCAGTAACGGTACGTCCATGTACTGGCGAAATTCGATTGGGAGGGGATATCAGTGGAGAAAGTAGACATTTTCAAGGACATAGCCGAACGAACTGGCGGGGATATTTACCTCGGCGTCGTCGGTGCGGTCCGCACGGGCAAATCAACCTTCATCAAGCGGTTCATGGAGACGGTTGTGCTGCCGAATATTACAAACGAGGCCGACCGGGCAAGAGCTATTGATGAACTGCCGCAAAGCGCGGCAGGCAAAACGATTATGACGACAGAGCCGAAGTTTGTGCCCAATCAAGCCGTACAGCTTCGCGTAGCAGAAGGGCTTGAAGTTAATGTGCGGCTCGTCGATTGTGTAGGCTATGCCGTAGTGGGAGCCAAAGGCTACGAGGATGAGAATGGGCCGCGAATGATCACAACACCGTGGTTCGAGGAGCCGATTCCGTTCCAGGAAGCGGCTGAAATTGGAACGCGCAAAGTGATTCAGGAGCATTCAACGCTTGGCGTTGTAGTAACGACAGATGGAACGATCGCGGAAATACCGCGGGAATCATACGTAGAAGCTGAAGAACGCGTCATTGAGGAGCTGAAGGAGGTCGGCAAGCCATTCGTGCTGATCGTCAACTCCACAAGGCCGCGGAGCGAGGAAGCGCAGCAACTGCGCAGCGAGCTTCAGACCAAATATGATATTCCGGTCATGACGCTTAGTGTCGCTACGATGGGCGAGGAAGATGTCATGTCTGTTCTGCGGGAAGTGCTTTATGAATTCCCGGTTCATGAAGTCAACGTCAACCTGCCAAGCTGGGTAATGGTGCTCAATGACCAGCACTGGCTGCGCAGCAACTACGAGAATTCGGTGCGCGATACGGTTAAGGACATTCGCCGTCTGCGCGACGTAGACCGCGTTGTAAGCCAGTTTATGGAGTACGAGTTCATTGCCCGCGCCGGCTTAAGCGGCATGAATATGGGGCAAGGGGTAGCAGAGATCGATCTGTATGCACCGGATGAACTATACGATCAAATTTTGATGGAAGTCGTCGGCGTAGAAATTCGCGGCAAGGATCACTTGCTGCAATTGATGCAGGACTTCGCTCATGCCAAGAAGGAATACGACCGCTTCCAGGAAGCGCTGGAGATGGTCAAGACGACCGGCTATGGCATAGCTGCGCCTACACTTGCAGAGATGCAGCTCGATGAGCCTGAGCTTATTCGCCAGGGCTCCCGTTTCGGTGTAAGATTGAAAGCGACGGCGCCGTCGATCCATATGATCAGAGTAGATGTCGAGTCGGAGTTTGCGCCCATTATCGGAACCGAGAAGCAAAGCGAGGAGCTCGTCCGTTATTTGATGCAGGATTTTGAGAACGACCCGATCAAGGTGTGGGATTCCGATATGTTCGGCCGGTCCTTGCACTCGATTGTCCGCGAGGGCATCCAGGGCAAAATTGCTATGATGCCGGATAATGCGCGCTATAAGCTGCAGGAGACGCTGGGCAGAATAATCAACGAGGGCTCTGGCGGACTAATTGCGATCATTCTTTAGTGATTTTTGGGAAAATTTAAGGAGACGTGCCTTGATTAGGCACGTCTTTTTCATGTATAATTTCAAACAGTGGCTCCAAGGCTTGAAGAAATAGTCGCAAAACTGTGAATTATCTAGGTCTCACGCGGGAAAACTTGTGTGCCCACTTGAAATTCTAAATGCGCTGTATTACTATAGTTTTGTCACTAATCCGGCGGTAATGGCGTTTGTTCTCGCCCCGCAATTGTTATTATTGTTTGAGGGCTGCGACGCATAGCGCGGAGAAATCGTATGTGACCGGACAGAAGCATGTATAATTTTGCGAGTTTCGGTTAAACAGAATGATAGTGAAAGCTTTGAAGCTGCTGTAAGGGGAGGTGAATGAATTGAACAAAACAGAACTCATTGCAAAAGTAGCCGAGTTGACAGACCTTTCCAAGAAAGATGCGTCCAAAGCAGTAGATGCTGTATTCGATGCTATTTCCGAAGCGCTGCAAAGCGGAGACAAAGTTCAGCTGGTAGGATTTGGCAACTTTGAGGTGAAAAGCCGCGAAGCTCGTAAAGGACGCAATCCGCAAACAGGTCAAGAGATCGACATTCCAGCTAGCAAAATTCCTTCCTTCAAGGCAGGTAAAGCGCTGAAAGATCAAGTACAATAATGAACAGGCGGTTAACCGCCGCCGATAACGTCCGCATGCCCAGGCAGCGGGCGTTTTTTTAGGACTACAATTCGTTACTTTCTATTGACAATAGTTAGGAAATCCAGTAGACTCAACCTTGCAGTCAGCCATGCGCATAAAGTTAATGGCGGGTTGCAATGTCGGGTGTTAGCTCAGCTTGGTAGAGCGCTACCTTGGGGTGGTAGAGGTCGCCAGTTCAAATCCGGTACACCCGACCACTGAATAAGAATTATCACATTTACTGCCGTCCTGATCATTGTTCGGGAGGCAGTTTTTTCTTCTCACAATATTGGAAATTACATGACAAGGAGGCTTGCGAATTATGAGTGAGACGCTGCAGGGGGATTATGTGGTCATCAAAGCTAAAGCGCAGGGGGTCCAAGTAATCGGCTTAACTCGCGGCCACGATACTAAATTTCACCATACGGAGAAGCTGGATAAGGGAGAAATAATGATTGTGCAATTTACTGATCACACATCCGCGATCAAGGTCAGGGGCAAAGCTACGATACTAACTAAGCATGGCGTCATCGACAATGACGATTAGCATCGGCTGAAGCCGGCCCATTCGCTTGTCGATACCTGTTCTCGCTTGATTAAGCAGGCATAGCCTGCTTTTTTTCTTTGTACAATAAGAAGAGGACAGATTTTGATGTTGCGAAAGGCGTGAAAAAAATGCGAGTCGGTAAAGCTTTGTTGGCCGCCAGTGCTGTGACCATCTTAGTGACCGGGCTGCTTGGCGTGCTGCCGCTGCTCGGCAAAAAAGCAAATAAAGCGGCCTTAGATGTTGCCGTTTTTCAAGCAGAGCGCATCAAACGGATCAGCAGCAACAATTTGGTTGATTCCCTGGCCGGTCTGCAGCTCGGGCTGCCGATCCGCCGCGCTGACTGGCATCGGGCCGTATTGTCGGTTGATCTGGCGGTAGAGGGCGGGGTGCTGCAGGCAGCGGCCTGGATGAGCGACTTAGAGCGGCTGCTGCGGCTGGCATTTGTACAGACGGACAACGTCACGAGGGTGCTCGTAAGGTTTGTTAACACAATTGACACAGAAACGCAGGAGCGCGCTTCCGCCCTGGTTGCCGCTGCAGATATTCGCCGCACTGACGAGTGGCTGCCGGCAGAGCTTTCCTTGCTCAGCAAGGCGGATCCCTTTGCCGAGCCGATCTGGCGCGAACGTTTGCGGCTTACGCTGGCAGGACAAAAAAAGCGTCCCTGATTTATGCATTCAGTGATTCCGTAACCGAATAGACGCAGGTAGATCAGGTGCGGCGTATAGCGGAAAGATCAACATAATGCTATAATAATTTAGATTATAGAACAGCAAGACTTTCGCTGCTCTGGCCCGGAGGCTTGACCAATGAACTGTAATAAAATATCTGAAATCGCGAAGAAGTATACCGAGTATGATGTCATTGTCGACCATGCTGCGCTGCCGGCTTTTCCCGATTTGCGAATTCGGCTGCTATTTGCTTTTTTAGCTAATGAGCGTATTCCTTATGCCGATAACGAGCTTTACGGGCTTGTTGCTGGGCTGGTGCAGCTTGGGATGGACACACATGATACGATCGATGCGGACTCGGGAAGATTATCGGAACGCGAGATGCGTTCCCGGCAATTGAAAGTGCTGGCCGGCGATTATTTTAGCAGCCGCTTTTATCAACTGCTTGCTCATCCTGGCCGGATTGAGATGATTCGCAGCATGAGCGACGGCGTATGCGAAGTCAACCGTCTCAAAATGAATTTGTATATGAAGATGAAACAGCTGAGGCTGACAACTGAAGAATACTTGCATCAATGCGTGCAGGTGAACACACGATTGTTCTATTCCTTTTCCTACTTGCTTAATGAAAATGCGGTTAAGCTGTGGTCGGAGCTGCTTGAGACCATTGGGCGCTGCGAGGTGATCGCGTCCGAGCTGGCCAAGTGCGAAGACCCGCTTGCTTTTGTCGGCAGTTGGGGTTATTGGCATGTGTGGACAGAAGGCAACGATGAGGAGAAGCGGCTGCTGGCGGAATCCTCCGTCGAGCCGTACATGATTGAATCCTTGATAGCCAAATATAATATACGCGGCCAGTTGGCGGAGCAGCTTAATCAGTCTGTCCAGATCATTCAAGCTGTTGCCGCGCGGGTCGATTCGGAGCGAATCGTCCAAGAATTAACGGAGATTTGTGAACAGTTAATGAGTCGGCAGCTGGCGGCCGCATCGGTATTGGGGGAAAGAAGGTGAGCAAGCAAATGCAAGCACAAGTACAAACACAAAAGGCTACGCCAAAAGAAGATTTTGTGCATGGCGTCTTTGAAAGCATCGCGCCAAAATACGATCTTATGAATGACCTGCTCAGTTTTCGCCGTCATAAAGCATGGCGCAAATTTACGATGCGCAAAATGGCGATGCAGCCAGGAGATACATCGCTTGATCTGTGCTGCGGCACATGCGACTGGACGATTGCACTTGCGAAGGCCAGCGGCACCGGGAAGACGGTCGGACTTGATTTCAGCCAAAATATGCTTGATGTCGGGCATGCCAAAGTGGACAGGGAAGGCTTGGGACGGCAAATTGAGCTCATCCAGGGCAACGCCATGGAGCTGCCATTTGAAGATAATCAGTTCGATTATGTCACGATTGGATTCGGGCTGCGGAATGTGCCGGATCCGGAGCAGGTGCTGCGCGAAATGCAGCGGGTAGTAAAGCCTGGGGGCAAGGTTGTCTGTCTGGAGCTGTCCAAGCCGGATTGGCAGCCGTTCAAAGCGATTTACTATTTTTACTTTGAGCGTATTTTGCCGCTAATGGGCAAGCTTTTTGCCAGGCGTTACGAGCAATACAAGTGGCTGCCGGACTCCTTGAAGGCGTTCCCTGATTTAAAGCAGCTTGCGGCGATTTACCGCAAGATCGGCCTCGATGATGTACAGGCTTATCCGCTAACCGGCGGTATTGCTGCCTTGCATATCGGGACGAAGGGAATGAACCAGCCATGATTCGTAAAATAGGCATCATTATGGAAATGATCAAGTTCGAGCATACGGTGTTCGCGCTGCCATTCGCTTTTATGGGAGCATTGCTCGGCGCAGTAGTAGTAGAAAAAAGATTGCCGGAGTGGAGCGAGATCGGCTGGATATTGCTCGCTATGGTAGGGGCCAGAAGCGCGGCAATGGGGCTGAATCGGATTATTGACCGCGCGATTGACAAGATGAATCCGCGGACTGCGAACCGGGCAATTCCGGCCGGCTTGCTGAAGGTGGCCGAGGTTATGCTCTTTACCGTCGTCTCGTTTGCGGTGCTGATTTTTGCCGCCAGCTTCCTGGATCCGATCTGTATGAAGCTTATGCCGATTGCCGTGTTTCTGCTCGTGCTCTATTCCTATACGAAGCGTTTTACCTGGCTGTGTCATGTCTTTTTAGGCCTTACGATCGGACTGGCGCCGCTAGGGGCGTGGGTTGCTGTAACAGGGACGCTTGATGCATCAGCCTGGCTGCTATATGTAGCTGTGGTGTTCTGGCTGGCCGGCTTTGACATCATTTATGCCTGTCAGGACTTCGAGTTTGACCGCAAGCATGGCGTGTATTCGATTCCGGCCCGTTTCGGACTCCGGGGAGCATTGTGGATTTCGCGCGTCTTTCATATGATTACCGCAGCCTGCTTCCTCATGCTGTTTTGGCTCACACCGCTGAGCTGGGGGTATCTGCTCGGGACGATTATTGCAGCGGCCATTCTTTTTTATGAGCATTGGCTCGTACAGCCTAACGATACCAGCCGTGTACAGACCGCCTTCTTCACGATGAACGGCACTTTAAGTATCGTGGTGTTTGTCTGCACTTTATTTGACCTGGTGGTACTGCGCGTATGGTGACGGCTCCGAAGCAAAGGTGGGCGGTCGGCATTACAGGCGCCAGCGGATCGATCTATGCGATCCGGCTGATCGAAATGCTGCTGTCTGCCGGTCATGCCGTACATCTGGTCATTACCGATGCCGGCTGGCGGGTGTTGAAGGAAGAGCTCGGCTGGAATGCAGCGAAGCGGCAGCAAGCGCTGGAAGCGGTCTTTGGAGAGGCGCTGGCTGGCGCGCGGCTGATCTATCACCCTAATGCCGATATTGGCGCTTCAATCGCCAGCGGCTCGTTCAAGCTGCAAGGAATGATTATTATGCCCTGCTCGATGGGAACGCTGGCTTCCATTGCTCACGGGATATCGGATAATTTGATGACGCGGGCGGCTGATGTTATGCTGAAGGAAGGGCGCAAACTGCTGCTTGTTCCCCGCGAAACGCCGCTTCATGCGATCCACCTGGAAAACATGCTGAGCCTCTCAAAGCTTGGCGTCGCAATCGTGCCAGCGATGCCGGCGTTCTATTACGGACCGCAGACGATTGCGGACATGGTCGACTTTTTAGTCGGCAAAGTGTTGGATCAATTGCAGATTGATCACAACTTATACAGAAGATGGGGAGATGAGCAGCATGGCCCGACAACAGGCGATCACCATCGGACGGATTGATTATGCGAATGCGTGGCCGATTTTTCATTATGCGGAGGAAAGGCTTCCTGCAGAGCGGTATACGATTATACAGCGGGTGCCCTCGGCATTGAACGAGGCTTTTCATCGCGGGGAAATTGACATTACATCAATGTCCTCATTTGCTTATGCGCAGTATTCCGACGACTACTTGCTGCTGCCTGATCTATCTGTCAGCGCACGCGCACGTGTGAACTCGATACTGCTTATAACGAACCGGCCGATGGATCAAGTGTTAAACGGTACGATTGCTTTGACTGCGACTTCCGCTACTTCAGTTAACCTGCTCAAAATAATCATGTCGCTTTATTTTAAAGGGAATCCGGATTATATTACGATGGAGCCGGCACTGGATTTGATGCTGGAACAGGCCGATGCGGCTTTATTGATCGGCGATTCGGCGATTAAGGCATCCTGGGAAAGCGCAGGGATGACTGTGATCGACCTGGGGCAGCTCTGGCGCGAGTGGACAGGCCACGGCATGACCTTTGCCGTCGTAGCTGTCCGCAGGTCTGCTGCCGCTAAGCGGCCGCTCGAGGTGGCTGAGGTTTGGCGGGCGCTTGTAGCGAGCAAGCGGAAAAGCTTGAGTAACCTGAATCCTTTAATTGAAAAAGGGTGCAAGTTGATCGGCGGCGATGAATCGTACTGGCGGCGTTACTTTCAGGAGCTCCACTACGATTTTGGACCGGAGGAACAGGAGGGGCTGTCGCTTTATTTTAAATATGCGAATCAGCTCGGCTTGCTCAAGCATTCAGTCAACATGCATTTTTTTGAAGATCAAATGACAGCCCTACAGGTGAACGAATGAAACTACTTGATATATATGCCAAAATGAAAGGCGATCTCGATGTAATCGAGCGCGAACTCGCTCGCAGCGTTACGACAGATCATGCGTTGCTGACCGAAACCTCAACCCACCTGCTCAAAGCAGGCGGTAAAAGAATAAGACCCATCTTCGTGCTGCTGGCAGGCAAGTTTGGCAACTATGATCTTGACGTTCTTGGACGGGTAGCTGTACCGCTGGAGCTGATCCATATGGCATCGCTCGTTCATGACGATGTCATTGACAATGCCCAGACAAGACGCGGGCAGTTAACGGTAAAAGCCAAATGGGACAACCGCATTGCAATGTATACCGGAGATTATATTTATGGTAAAGCGCTAATGATTGCAACCGAGCTGCATAATCCGCTTATTCATCAGATATTATCTAAAGCAATGGTGCAAATGTGCATTGGCGAAATGGAGCAAATCCGCGATTTTTTCAACACTGGGCAGAGCGTGCGCAACTATTTGCTTCGTATCCGCCGCAAAACCGCGCTGCTGCTGGCGATTAGCTGCCAGTTGGGGGCGGTAGCTGCAGGGGCGGATTACAAAGTGTCCAATGGCCTTTACCGCTTCGGTTATAATGTGGGGATGGCTTTCCAGATCCGCGATGATTTGCTGGATTTGCTGGGGACGGAAAAACAGCTCGGCAAGCCTCCAGGCTCCGACATCCGCCAAGGCAATATAACATTGCCGGTGCTGCTGGCGCTGCGCGAGCCGGCTATCCGCGAGCGGCTGCTTGCCGATCTGCAGCATATTCGCCTGACTGACGGTGCCTGCGATATGAAGCCAACCTTGAAAATGATACGAAAAAGCGAAGGAATTAAGGTGGCGGAGAGATTGGCGGAGCGTTATATTGATAAAGCGATCGCTACTCTTGCCGTGCTGCCTGACAATCCGGCCAAAAAAAATTTGGCCGACATTGCGCATTTTGTGGCCAAAAGGAATTATTGAGCATAGGAGGTTTTTGATGATGGAACAAACATTTCTCATGGTTAAGCCAGATGGTGTTCAACGCGGGCTTATTGGTGAAATTGTAGGGCGTTTTGAGCGAAAAGGGATGCAGCTTGTGGCTGCAAAGTTTATGATGGTAACGCCGGAAATCGCCGGGCGTCATTACGCTGAACATGTGGGCAAGCCTTTTTATCCGCCGCTTGTTGATTTCATTACATCAGGACCTGTATTTGCTATGGTGTGGCAAGGTGACAATGTAATCGCTTTGGCTCGTGCGATGATCGGCAAGACCAGCGCCATAGAGGCGGCGCCGGGCACAATCCGTTCAGATTTTGCCATACATACTAATTTTAACGTTATTCATGGTTCGGATTCGCCGGAAAGCGCCAAGCGCGAAATCGGCATTTTCTTTTCAGATGAGGAACTGATATCCTACGAAAAAACAATCCAGCGTTGGATCTAGACAGAACGGGCGGCTAAGCCGGGGAGCGTGCAGACATATCGAAGATTTGGATTTTACACAATTTATAGCGCGGGTGAAGGCCAAAACGGCTATCGATTTGTCGGAATACAAAGAGGCGCAAATGAAGCGCAGATTGACGACCTTGCGAGCCAAGCACGGATTTGATTCCTTTCTGGCCTATTGGGCGGCAATCGAGAAGGACCGCAAGCTGATGGAAGAGTTTCTGGATCGGGTTACGATCAACGTTTCCGAGTTTTGGCGGAATCCGACCAGATGGGAGACGCTGGAGCGGGACTTTTTTCCGGAATGGCAAAAGAAAAACGGACGCTTGAAGTTTTGGAGCGCAGCCTGCTCTACTGGCGAGGAGCCTTATACGCTTGCCATGATTGCCGCTCAGCAGCAGCTGAGCGACCGCATATCGATACTGGCCACCGATCTTGATCAGGCCGTGCTGCAAAAGGCTGCCCAGGGCAGCTACCATGAGCGCTCGATCAGGGATGTGCCGGAGCGTTACAAGCAGCAATATTTTTTGAAAGCTGCTGCAGCCGGCCATTACGATGTCGATGATAAGCTAAAAAAAATGATCACCTTTAAGCAGCAAAATTTGCTGAGCGATCGTTTTGAAACCGGATTCGATCTAATTGTGTGCCGCAATGTGATGATTTATTTTACAGAGGAAGCCAAGCACAAGCTTTATCATAAGTTTGCTCAGTCATTGAAGCCTGGGGGCATCTTGTTCGTAGGCAGCACGGAACAGATTTTCAATCCCGGACAATATGGCCTGCAATCGGCAGAAACCTTCTTTTATCGCCGGACGGCAGAATAAGCGGCGCAGGTATACGGACTAATCTCTTCTCCAATACTAATATTGTATGGTCAGGCATACAGCATGTTAGTTGGAGGGTTTCTATGGATAAAAGGCAGGTCATTGCAGCTTATAGACACGGGATTATTAATGTGCAGGAATGCGCGCAAATATTAGGTCTCGATATTCGCCAGCTATCCGGGCTTATGAATGAGCCGGAGCTGAGGCTGAAAATGGAGTCGCAGATACTCCATAATACGCGATCAATCACTCGATTACGATGAAGATAGAAGCTGCCTGTACGCTCGCAAAGTGTGCAAGGCAGCTTTTGTTGTAAAAGCGCCTTTCTTGTCAAACAGACAAGGCTATACTATAATGAGCAAAGATATTGGACAGGACTGGCAGCAATTTTACTTATACAATTTGGCATAAAATGGGGCGTTATGAATGAGTACAAAACGTGAACTGACAGTAGAACTGGGTGAGCGCTCCTATCCGATCTATATCGGAGAAGGGCTGATCGATGAAGCAGGCGAATTGTTTGCTAAGCACGGCATTAGTAAAAAATCACCCCTGCTGATTATTACAGATGACGAGGTTGCGCCGAGACATTTGGCGCATTTGAACGATGTGCTGTCCGGAGCCGGCTTCAAGGTGAGTACGGCTATTGTGCCGGCAGGCGAAAGCTCCAAATCGCTAGCGAAGCTTGAAGAGCTTGTCACACAAGCGCTGCAAGCAGGACTTGACCGGAAATCGGCGATTGTAGCGCTTGGCGGCGGAGTTGTCGGCGATTTGGCCGGATTTGTGGCGGCCTCTTATATGCGCGGCGTTAAATTCGTGCAGGTTCCTACAACGATTTTGGCACATGACAGCAGCGTTGGCGGTAAAGTCGCCGTCAATCATCCGCTGGCAAAAAATATTATTGGCGCTTTTCATCAGCCCGAACTTGTTCTTTATGATTTGTTAACTCTGCAAACTTTGCCGCAGCGGCAAATAAGCGCCGGACTGTCTGAAGTGGTGAAGCACGGACTGATTTGGGATGCGGAATTTGTAGCCTGGTGCGACGATCATGCCGAGCAGCTATGCGCATTGGATCATGAGGCATTAAGCTATGCTTTATATAAGGGGTGCAGTGTAAAGGCTGCTGTCGTCTCCGAAGACGAGCGGGAAAACGGGCTGCGGGCAATTTTAAATCTGGGGCACACGATTGGGCATGCCCTTGAAGCGGTTGCCGGCTATAACGAGCTGCTGCATGGCGAGGCCATCTCGATCGGCATGATTGGTTCAGCCCGGCTTGCGGTTGCGCTCGGCGCTCCTGAAGAAATTTATAACGTTACAAAACGGGTGTTAACCAAGGTGGGCCTGCCGATTCGCCTTCCGGCTCATCTGGATACAGATGCAATTATGGAAGCGATGCAGCATGACAAGAAGTTCCAGGAGGGAACGATGGTCTTTATCGTGCCTGCAGCAATCGGCAAGGTTGAAATTAATACACAAGTCTCCGCATCGCTAGTGCGCGAAATCGTGGAACAGTTAAAACAGGAGGCATAATTTACTATGAGTGTACGCGGAATTCGCGGAGCGATAACGATTGAGGTCAATGAAGAGCAGCCGATTCTGGATGCCACATCCGAGCTGCTAGCGGATATCGTCCATGCCAACGGAATTGTGCCTGATGATATTTGCAGTGTTTTGATTACCGTTACGAATGATTTGGATGCCACCTTCCCGGCGAGGGCGATTCGAACGATGGCAGGCTGGGAGCTGGTGCCGCTCATGTGCGCGCTGGAGGTACCGGTCAAAGGGAGCCTCGAAAAGTGCATTCGCCTGCTTGTCCTCGTCAATACGGACAAGTCGCAGCAGGAGATTGAGCATATTTATTTGGGAAGGGCGCAAGCGCTGCGGCCGGATCTGGCCAAATCCTGAGCTTGCACCGCTGAAATTCGGGGTTGACGGACAGGAAGCGGCTAGTGTATGCTTTTAACATAGTTTTAGAGGCAATTTAGACCAGATGAGTTGAGCAAGACGGCGTTTATGCCATTAGATGAGTGGAGTAGAGCTGAGTAGACTAGACAGGGATGAGCAGAGATGAGCCTGCACAGGTATCACTATTATTTGGTGATCGGTTGCAGGGGATGCTGTTATTCTCATTTGTTGATGTCCTGCCCTAATCTTATATGAGTCTATTGACATGAACACTCCTGCTCACGCAGGAGTTTTTTTATTTTCCGATTAGAGGAGAGATTTCGATGAATAATGAATTGCAGCGCGTCATGAAGCAAGCGGACCAGTACAATTTAATTCCGGTCGCCCGCCATATTATGGCTGATACCGAGACGCCGATACGGCTTTTCCAGCATTTTAGCCAAGAGCGTCAAGCGTTCTTGCTCGAAAGTGTTGAAGGCGGGGTTAAATGGGCGCGCTATTCGTTCATCGGCACACATCCTTTTATGCTCATTCACGGCAAAGGCGGCGAAATAGTCATCGAGCAGCATGGAGAGAAGAAGGTGCTGAAGGCTAACCCGCTGGAGCAGCTAAAGGCGCATCTTCGTTCCTTTCGCAGCCCCTCGCTCCCTGAGCTGCCGCCATTTACCGGAGGAGCGATCGGCTTTTTCGGTTATGATCTTTTGCAATATTATGAGAAGCTGCCTGCGCATCGCATCGATGATCTGCAGATGAATGATTTGCAGTTTATGTTCTGCGATCAAATTTTAGTCTTTGATCACTTTAAACAGCAAATACAAATTATCGGCAATGTCCATGTGCAGGAAGGCGCAACAAATACGGAAATTGCCGCGGCTTATGAGGCAACCGTTGCCCGCATCGATCAGGCGATCGAGCGTCTCAAGCAGCCGCTGCCGGCAACATTGATGACAGGCGGCACAGTGCCTGCCGATCCCGACTTGGGCGAGATCCACTCCAATCTGACGAAGGAACAGTTTATGGACAATGTGGAACGCGCAAAAGAATACATCCGTGCCGGCGATATTTTTCAAGTTGTGCTGTCGCAGCGGTTCAGTATCGACACTGATGTTGACCCTTTGCATGTGTACCGCGTATTGCGCACGATGAATCCATCCCCGTATATGTACTATTTGAAAATGGACGATGAAGTAATTGTCGGCACGTCGCCTGAAGCGCTGGTGAAAGTAGACGGCGAGCGGGTGGAAACGAGGCCGATTGCCGGCACGCGCCCGCGCGGGAAGACAGAGGAAGAGGATCTGGCGCTGGAAAAGGAGCTGCTTGCCGATGAGAAGGAACGGGCGGAGCATCTCATGCTGGTTGATCTGGGGCGCAATGATATCGGACGTGTGGCAGAGTTCGGCTCGGTAAAATGCGATTCTTATATGGAGATTGAGCGCTATTCCCATGTGATGCATATTGTCTCCAATGTGTCCGGCAAGCTGAAAGCCGATAAAGATTTCTTCGATGCCTTTGTGTCGTGCATGCCGGCTGGCACGGTATCCGGCGCACCGAAGCTGCGAGCGATGGAAGTTATTGCGGAACTGGAAAATGAGGCGCGTGGCGCCTATGCCGGAGCGATCGGCTATCTTGGGTTTGGCGGCAGCTTGGATACTTGTATTACGATTCGGACGATTATTTTCAAGCATGGCAAAGCGTATGTTCAGGCCGGTGCAGGCATTGTATGGGATTCGGTGCCGGAGAATGAATATATGGAGACCGTAAATAAAGGGATGGCGCTGTTGAAAGCGATCCGTGCCGCCGAGGCTGCCTTTGCACCGCAAAAGAAAAGCGTAAATATGATTAATGTCGACTATTACGCGAATGTGAAAGGATGAGCGAAGATGACAAGCGAAATGATGACGATGCAGCGCGCACTGGCTGCCATTATGAGCGGAAATAATCTGACTCGCGAACAGGCGCGTGATGTGATGGGTATTATTATGCGCGGAGAGGCGACCGGCTCGCAAATCGGCGCGGTTGTGACCGCGCTGAGAATGAAAGGCGAGACGAAGGACGAAATTACCGGCTTTGCCGAGTCGATGCGGGCGCACTCGAACCGGGTAGAGGCAGAGCAGGAGGGGCTGCTCGACACTTGCGGGACCGGCGGCTCCGGCATTCACAAATTTAATATTTCCACCGCTTCGGCAATGATTGCCGCTGCCGCAGGTGTCCGGGTGGCAAAGCACGGCAACAGAGCGATGTCCGGCAAGGCGGGCAGCGCGGATGTGCTGGAGGCGCTCGGCGTCAACATTTCATTATCGGCTGAGCAGGCGGCGGACTGTCTGCAATCGATCGGCATTTGCTTTATGTTCGCCCAGCTTTATCATCCTTCACTCAAGCATGCTGCAGCGCCGCGGCGCGAAATCGGCGTCCGCACGATTTTCAATATGCTCGGCCCGCTCACGAATCCTGCAGGAGCCGATCGTCAATTGCTGGGGCTGTACGACCGCTCACGCACGGGCGTTGTTGCGGAGGTGCTTGACGAGCTCGGCTTGAAGCGGGCGATGGTTGTGAGTAGTCATGACGGGCTGGACGAAATAAGTATTTCGGCGCCTACTCAAATTTCTGAGTTGCAGGATGGCAAGGTGCGGACTTATGACATTACGCCGGAGGAGCTCGGTTTGACTTCGCGCCCGCTGTCTGCGGTCATTGGCGGCGATGCAGCGGAGAATGCGACAATCATCCATCGGATTTTTAATGGGGAGGAACAGGGCGCGTACCGTGAGATCGTGCTTGCGAATGCGGGTGCTTGCATTTATATTGGAGGAGCGGCGCCAACGCTGCGCGAAGGCGTAGAAGCTGCTGCGGCAATGATTGATTCCGGCAAGGCGGCGGCAAAACTGACTTGCTTGATTGAAACGACAGGAGAGGTAGCACATGTTTCTTGATAAAATTGTAGCGACAAAGCGGCAAGAGGTGGCGGCGCTTGCCGAGCATTTTTCATTGGACGCCTATGAGAAGCAGATCGCCGGGCTTGCGCCTTGCCGCGGCTTTGAACGGGCATTGACGGCAGGGCGCAAGCGGAGAATGGGGCTGATTGCCGAGGTGAAGAAAGCTTCTCCGTCAAAAGGACTGATTCGTGCCGATTTTCATCCGCTAGAGCTGGCGCAAACCTATCAAGCAGCAGGTGCGGATTGCATTTCCGTGTTGACGGATGAGACTTATTTCCAAGGGTCAAATCAATATTTGACGGCGATCAGCGGCGCTGTAACTGTCCCGCTGCTGCGCAAAGATTTTATAATCGATTATCGGCAAGTTTATGAGGCGCGGATCATCGGTGCCGATGCTGTATTGCTGATTGCGGCTATTTTAAGCCAGTCCGAGCTTGCCGAGCTTTATGATATCGCGAAATCGATTGGCCTGGATGTGCTCGTTGAGGTTCATGACCGCGAAGAAATGGAGCGTGTGCTTGAGCTGAATAAAGCGACGTTAGTCGGCATCAACAACCGCGATCTTAAAACGTTCTCGACAGATTTGAACACGACCAAAGCGCTTGCGGCACTCGCGCCGGCGAATGTGACTGTTATAAGCGAAAGCGCGATTGCAAACCCGGCGGATGTAGCGTTTGTTGAGCAAGCGGGGGCAAAAGGCATCTTGGTCGGCGAGCATTTTATGCGCCAGCCGGATGTGCGGCTTGCAGTCGATCAATTGCTTGGCCAGGTAGCGGCTCAATGAGCAGGGAGCGGCAGGTGAGACTGAAAATTTGCGGTTTGCAGGATGCAGAGACGATCCGTCAGCTTGCTGGGCTGCCGATTGACGAGATCGGGTTCGTCTTCGCCGCAAGCCGCCGCCAGGTGCTGCCTGCACAGGCGGCGATGCTGATTGACGAAGTGAAGCGGCTGACGACGCCGTCGGGAAGCAGTCCGCGTACTGTGGGTGTCGTTGTTAATATGGAATTAGCGGAAATCGGACAAATGCTTGCTGAGGCGCCGCTTGATGTGGTACAACTGCATGGCGGGGAAACACCGGAGCTGTGCCGGGCGATTAAAGCAAAACATGCCGTAGACGTGTGGAAGGTATTTTCAGTTACCGCCGAAGAAGCGGAATGCGGCAAAGAAAATTTGGTGGCGGCCGGAGCCGGACCGGAGCGGCTTGCGGCTTACGCTGGCGCTGTCGATGCTGTATTGCTAGATACGGCTGGCGGCGGAACGGGAAAAACCTTCGCCTGGCATGTTATTGATGCGTATGCAATAGAAGCGCGAAAAATGGGGATTCCGCTCTATGTAGCAGGAGGACTGCATCCGGACAATGTGGCGGAGCTTCTCTCGGACTACAGACCGGACGGTGTTGACGTTTCCAGTGGAGTAGAGACTGAAGGCAATAAAGATGTTGCGAAAATTATTCGTTTTACGGAAAGGGTGAAAGGCGCATGAATCAAACTCCGGATGAAAACGGACGATTCGGCAAATTTGGCGGGCGTTATGTGCCCGAAACGCTGATGAATGCGTTGCTAGAACTAGAGGAAGCTTACCGGCATTATGCCAAAGATCCTGGTTTTATTGCGGAAGTTCGTTATTTATTAAATAAATATTCTGGACGTCCAACGTCATTATACTACGCGGAGCGTCTTTCTCAGCATCTGGGCGGCGCCAAAATTTATTTGAAGCGGGAAGACCTGAACCATACAGGCGCCCACAAGATCAACAACACGATCGGCCAAGGCGTACTGGCCAAGCGGATGGGCAAAAAGAAGGTTATCGCCGAAACCGGCGCCGGCCAGCACGGGGTAGCATCAGCAACGGTCGCTGCGCTGCTCGGCCTGGAATGCAAGGTATTTATGGGTGAAGAGGATACGAAGCGGCAGGAGCTGAACGTATTCCGGATGCAGCTGCTCGGGGCCGAGGTGGTTCCGGTCATGTCGGGCACGCGCACGCTCAAGGATGCCTGTAATGAAACGCTGCGCTACTGGGTGAGCAATGTTCAGGATACGTACTATATTTTAGGATCGGTTACAGGCCCTCATCCGTATCCGATGATGGTGCGCGATTTTCAGCGCGTCATCGGGGATGAGTCGCGCGAGCAAATTTTGCAGGAAACCGGCCGGCTGCCTGATTATGTTGTCGCGGCAGTGGGCGGCGGAAGCAATGCGATGGGAATGTTCTATCCGTTTATTGATGATGCGTCTGTGCGGATGATCGGCGTTGAGGCTGCAGGCAAAGGTGTAGATACGGAGCAGCATGCAGCGACGATGACGAAAGGAAGCCACGGCGTATTCCAGGGCTCGCTCAGCTACTTGCTGCAGGATAAGTTTGGACAAGTGCTGCCTGCACACTCCATATCGGCGGGGCTGGACTATCCGGGCGTCGGGCCAGAGCACGCTTATTTGAAAGATTCCGGTCGGGCGCAATATTTGCCGATTACGGATGCGGAGGCGCTTGAAGCGCTGCAGCTGCTGTCGCGGACAGAAGGCATTATTCCTGCGCTGGAGTCGGCGCATGCCATTGCACAGGTTATGAAGCTGGCGCCGACATTAAGCCCGGACAAGACGATTGTAGTCAGTTTGTCGGGTCGCGGGGACAAGGATGTACAAGCAATAATGGGTTATTTAGGGGGGAACGGGCATGAATCGCATTGATGCTGTATTTAGCGAGCTGCGGGACAAAGGTGAAGCTGCGCTTATACCTTTCCTGACGATTGGCGATCCGGATCTGCAAACCTCTGTTGAAATTATTCAAATTTTGGAGCAGGCGGGAGCCAGTATGATCGAACTGGGCGTGCCTTACTCCGATCCGCTTGCGGATGGCCCTGTCATTCAGCGCGCTTCCGGACGGGCGCTGCAGCAGCAGGTTACAATTGCAGATTGCATCGAGGTTGCAGCCAAAGCAAGAGCAGCCGGCGTAGAGCTGCCCTTTATTTTATTTACTTACTATAATCCGGTCTTGCAACTTGGCTTGCAGCCGTTTTTCGAGCTCATTATCGAGAAAGGCATTAGCGGTCTTATTATCCCTGATGTGCCGATTGAGGAGAATGCCGAGCTGCTGCAAATGGCCGAAGCGGCGAACATTCATCTCATCCCGCTGGTGGCGCCTACTTCGAATGAACGGGTTACCCGCATTGCGCGCAATGCCCGCGGCTTTGTATACTGCGTTTCCTCGCTGGGCGTAACCGGCGAACGCGCTGAGTTTTATCAGGGCATTGATGATTTTCTCGGGACGGTCAGAAAGGCTACCGACACACCGATTGCTGTCGGTTTCGGCATATCGAGCCATGAGCAGGTGAAGCGGTTCGCCGAAAAAAGCGATGGCGTTATTGTAGGCAGTGCAATCGTCCGCCAGATTGAAGAGGCGCTGCCGCTCTTGACCGTACTGGAGACAAAACAGCAAGGCCTTGAGCACATCCGGCAGTTTGTGAGCCGCTTGAAAAACGGCTCATAGGATAAAGTGAACCCCGTTTTCTGTTGCATCAGCAGAGAACGGGGTTTTTTGAAATCCCCTTTAAAATGAGGACAAGTTGTGAGACAATGTTTAGCGAAGGTAACAATGGCTACAGTTATTATGATGAGGTGATCGTTGAATGCAACCAAAACAAAGTATTGTGAATTTACCTGTATATCAGCCTGGCAAGCCGGTTGAAGAAGTAAAGCGCGAATTGGGCCTGACTGAAGTTATTAAACTTGCTTCCAATGAAAATCCGTTCGGCTGTTCGGAGCAGGCGAAGGAGGCCATCCAAGCGGAAATTAACAATTGCAGCATCTACCCGGACAGCTTCAGCACAACGCTCACGTCCGCTGTTGCAGAATATTTGCAGGTTGAACGCAACCAGCTTATTTTCGGCGCAGGCTCGGACGAAGTCATTCTGATGCTTGCCCGCGCTTATCTCGTTCCTGGCGACGAGACGATTATGGCTCATGAAACATTCCCGCAATACAAGCATAACTCGGAAATCGAAGGCGCGGTCTCGATTGAGGTGCCGCTGCGGGAGGACGCCTCTCATGATCTTGAGGCCATGCTTGCCAAGGTAACGGACCGGACGAAAATAATATGGATCTGCAACCCCAACAATCCGACGGGGACGATCGTCGACAAGCAGGAGCTGGAGCAATTTTTGCAGCAGGTGCCGGCTAATGTCATCGTAGTACTCGATGAAGCTTATGCGGAATATGTAACTGATAAACGTTATGGCGATAGCATTGGACTGCTTAATAAGTACAAAAATATCATCGTGCTGCGCACGTTCTCCAAAATTTACGGGCTCGCGTCGCTGCGGGTAGGCTATGGCGTCGGCCATGCCGATTTGATTCACTACATCAATCAAGTGCGCGAGCCGTTCAACACGACCCGTTTTGGCCAGGCTGCCGCCGCTGCGGCTATTGCCGATACAGGCTTTATTGAATCATGCCGCGAACGCAATGCAAAAGGGATTGCCTATATGACGGCGCAATTTGACCGAATGGGCTTGTCTTATTTCGAGGCGCATGGCAACTTCATTATGTTCGACGCCAAACTGCCGTCAGCGGAGGTGTTCGATGGGCTGCTGCGCCGCGGCATCGTCTCTCGTGCACGGTGGAGCCATTATCCGACTCATATCCGTATTACTGTAGGCAGCCAGGAGCAGAACGAGAAATTTATCCAGGCGCTGGAGGAAGTGCTGAAGGAAGCGGCGGTGCTGGGTTAACACTATGACCAAGATAGCGATATTAGGCGTCGGATTGATCGGCGGCTCTCTGGCGCTCTGCTTCAAAGGCAAGCCGGGACTCACTGTTGTCGGCCATTCTCCGCGTGAATCGTCTGTAGCCAAATATATCGCGCGAGGCGTGGTCGATCATGCTACGACGTCAGTGGCCGATGCGGTTGCCGATGCGGATTTTATTTTTCTTTGCGGACCGGTGAGCACGCTTGAGCCTTATTTGCGCCAGTTGAGCGAGATGGAGTTGAAGCCCGGCTGCATCGTTACAGATGTAGGCAGCACGAAAGCTACGATTGCAGCGTGCGCCCGCTCATTGAAGCTGTCCGGAGCCGTCTTTATCGGCGGGCATCCGATGGCTGGCGGCGAGCGCTCAGGCGTAGAAGCGGCTTCTTCTTATTTGCTGGAAAACGCTTATTATGTTCTTACCCCGGAGCCGGACACGGCGCAAGAGCATGTCGACAGGCTGACCGAGCTGCTAAAGCTTACTCGCGCCCATATTGTCCATGTCGATCCGGAGCAGCATGATGAGATTGTGGGCGCGATCAGCCATTTGCCTCATATTGTAGCGGTCGCGCTCGTCAATCAGATCGGACGCTATAATGGCGCGAATCCGCTTTACAGCATGCTGGCAGCCGGCGGTTTCCGCGACATTACCCGGATTGCTTCAAGCGATCCGACAATTTGGCGCGATATCTTGATTAATAACCGCCACGTGCTGCTTGAACTGCTGAAGGACTGGCAGGCGGAGACAGCCTCGTTTATCGATATGCTGGAAAATAGCGAAGGCGATAAAATCGCTGCTGCCTTTTTCGAGGCCGGACAGTTTCGCAGCCAGCTGCCTGAGCGGCGCAAAGGGATGATCCGTTCGATTTATGAATGCTATATCGATGTTCCCGATCATCCGGGCATAATTGGAAAAATAGCGACCGAGCTCGGCAATGCACGCATCAATTTGAGCAATATGCAAATTATTGAGAGCAGGGAGGATGTGCCCGGTTTGCTGCGGTTGTCATTCCGGACGCAGGAAGATCTCGATCAGGCGGTGCAAAAGCTGATAGAGGCCGGCTATGAGGTTCGCCAGTAGTACGAGAAGCAACGGGCTTCCAAAGTTATCGCAAAGATAATTGAGGAAGCCCGTTTTCACGTTTTGAACTGTATTTAAAATATTTTACAAATCGGCCATTGACAAAATGAAAACGTATACATATAATAAAAGTACAGTATGGTTTCTCTCCACTCCTATCCAAATCCATCGCACAATGTGCGGGCCGCCAATTAAGGCGGCTTTTTTTTATTTTTATCGAGGCGAAAGGGAGAAAAAGCTGCATATGATGGACCGTAGGGGGCTGATTTTCAGCTTCAAAAGGCGGCTTTGAGAGGCCAACCAAGACGTATGCGGTCCGCTCCGGTCGCTCAGATCCCCTCAGATCCCCTCAGGTCCGCTCAGTCCGTTCGGGTTCGCCCAATAGGCCGCCTGATCTTGTGGAATCAGGCAATGGAGGAAACGGATGGCATGCACGAGGAAAATGTGATAATCATTGGAAAATTTTCATCCACGTGTATGAAATGATATGGTACAATGAGGTTTGCCACGTGTAAAAATATGGAGTGCGCGATCATGTCGAAAGAAGCAGGATTTTGGTCGCAAATCACGAATTAATACATCTTTAAGCGCAATACTACATAGTTTTGAAATATTCATACTGTGAGCGCAACTTTTCTCCTCCGGAGCGGTATAACTGTTATACCGATACTGGGGTCACTCCGAAGGCCAAGGAGGGTCGCCCGCAATGACCGATTCCCAGTTAATACGTGAAATTAAGGACGGTAACGTACAGCTATATTCGGAACTTATGCGGCGCTACCAACGCAAAATCCTAGCCTTTATTTATCACATGCTCAAGAGCTCCAAGCTTGAGCTGATGGCAGAAGATTTGTGCTCGGAGACGTTCTATAAAGCGTATCGCAGCTTGCACTCGTTCCGGGAAGTAGATGCTTCCTTCTCCACATGGCTGTACACGATTGCCAGAAATACGGTATTGAGCGAACTGCGCAAGCAGAAGGCAGGAAATGTCTCACTTGATGAAGTACATATAATGCCCGAAGCTCCTCCGGATTCCTTGCCGGAGCATCGCTTGCTGCAAAATGAGCGTATGACAATGGTGCGAGAGGCGATCAACCGATTGCCTGAGAAGCAGCGATCAGCATTGATATTGCGAGAGTACGATCAGTTAGACTACCAAGAAATTGCCAACATACTCGGACAGACTGTCAGTTCGGTCAAATCGCTATTGTTTCGTGCACGCAACAGTGTCAAGGCTCAGTTGGAGCCGTATTTTGGGAAGTCGCCGTTGCTGGATGAATTCGAGGGGATGAAAATGCGATGAAATGCCTGGAAGTTCAACAATCGTTCGGCGTTTATTGGGATTTGCCCGAAGACGATGCGGAACGGCAGGCTGTCGATGAACATTTGCAAGTTTGCGCGGAATGCCGGGAAGAATTTCGTCTGTGGGAGGAAAGCGAGCAATTAATTCGTTGTTTCTCTGAATATAATGATGAGGCAGGGCCAATCGATCATGTCAATCGCGGCGTGATGGACCGGATTTATGAAGAACAGTCGTGGTTGATGCCGGTTGCCAGCCGCAGCTACCAGTTTACCAGGAAATTCCGCCGCAATGTTGCAGCAGTCATTGCCGGGTGTATGGCAATTTTCATTAGCGGCTTATATTATTTTTTAACTGGCAGCGCTGAGGACGCCTCGGTCAAGAAATTGACAGGACTGCTTGAGACGGCTAACGCTACCAGTGATGTGCCGATGTTTACAAATGATTTTTATGCAGATGTGCCTGTGGCGAGCATAAGCGACCCAATCGTGCTTAATGTAGTGCCGACAGTGCCCCAATATTGGATTGCACTCTCGCTGCTCGGCATTGTGATGACATTGCTCATTTTAAATTGGCTGTCACGAACAAGACATTAGAGGGCGCAGCAGCCGGCCTCGCTCCAGCTTATGCTGGAGATTTTTATTTTTATCGACATATAATATACCTAGCTTATAGTTATAGAGGAATAAACATAGCGAAAGCGCCCAAAACGGGCGTCAGCCGTTACTTCTTGTGAAGAAGGAAGGGGGAAGACCGACAATGCGGATCGGCTTGATTCGTCATGGAAGAACAGATTGGAATGCTTTAGGGAAAATTCAAGGACAAACGAATATTTCGCTCAATGAGGAAGGGAGACGTCAGGCTGAAGCCCTGGCAGAGCGCTTGTACCGGGAAAAAGATGAGCAGAAGTGGGATGCCATCGTTTCGAGTGATTTGTCCAGAGCGGCGCAGACGGCAGAAATTATTGCAAACAGGCTGGAAATACCGCTGCTTCCGGCAGAGGCGCGCCTGCGCGAGCGCAATTTTGGCATCGTCGAAGGGACGACAGAGGAAGAACGGCTGTCCCGTTGGGGCAAGGATTGGCGGCAAGCAGACGTAGGCCAGGAAACGGACGGGCAACTCCGCACACGCGCCCTAAGCTTTATTAACGAGCTGGCTGAGCGGTATCCGCAGCAAAATATTTTAGTGGTCACTCACGGTAGCTTGCTGGCGCAGTTGCTGAAAGGAATGTGCGAATCATTAGAAAATAAGCCCATTGTCAATATGGCCTTTTCGATTATGCGGCAGGGGGATGACGGCTGGGAGCCGCTGCTGCATAACTGTACGCTTCATTTAGAGGAATAGAGGGCCGATATTTTGATTTTATAGCATTTATAAGTTTCACTCGATAAATGCTATAAAATTTCAGGGGAAGAAACTTGCCTCGCGCCAAGGACGGCGTCAGCCGTTTCTTCTTAGTGATATAGAATTTATAAACTTTTAGCTGATAAATTCTAAGTATCACCCTGAGAAACGCACCCGTCTAATTAAAGACGGTGGAACCGTTTCTTCTTGGCTCATTACATATTAGTGAACAAGGGGAATCCCGCAGGAGACGATCTAATCGCCATGCCTGCCCGGGATTCTTTTTTTTGGCTTGATGTTATTAAATCAGTTTATTGTTCCCATAATGGTAGTACAACAGGGCAGATGAATGGAGGGTGGGCAATGAACTTGGCGGATATGCTGGGATATGCAGATATCGGACAATTGGGGCGAATCGCAAATACGTACCAATGCGAATGCAATGGCCATTCCAAAAACGAGCTTATCCAGTCCATATTGCAAGCGATTGGTCGGCGCGACGTCTTTGAAAATCAGATTAGTACGATGAAAATGGAAGATTTGCGTTTTATGAATTCCTTGCTGTTTGATCCAAGAAACGCTTTTAGTCTGGAAGAGCTAATTGCTAGAGTGCAGCAAAGCAAGTTCGATAACGGAACTGAGTGGCAAGCTGAGGATGCATCTGCTTCAGAAGCTTTAACAGAGCGCGGTGCAAGCGGAAAAGCGGGTAAAACGGGGAAAAGAAGAAAGCAGGCAAAAGCCGAGCAGCCTGCTCAGCCGCCAGGCCCGCGGGATACAATTATACGTTTTAAACATTACGGCTGGCTGTTTAACGGTCATGCGGGACCAGACCGCTATTTGTTCCATATACCCTCTGACGTAAAAATAAGATTCCGCGAAGCGCTGGAACGGCGTTTGGGCCTCGAGCTTCAATATTTGCACGACGAGCCCGATGCATATCGGGACGAGCAGCAATTGCTGGGCGAGGATGTAGTCGAATTGCTTACTTATGTACATCATAATGAAATTTCGCTAACTGTCGATGGGATGATGTACAAGCGCAATGTGCTGCAGATGATGGAGCGCTTTGGCATCAGGGAGGAGCTTCCGGCCAGGGGAGAATGGCGCTTCGGTTATGGACGCCGCATGAAGGAATATCCGGATCGGATGTCACTGCTCTATGATTACTGTTATTACAAGGGCTGGATATCTGAGCAGCAAGCACTGCTTGCCTTAACTCCTGCCGGGCAAGAGCGCCAAATGAAGAAGCTGCCGGAAGCTCCGGATGAGCTATATCGGTTCTGGCTGAGGCTCTATAAAAACGCAATACCGAATTTGCGTTCACTCGTTTATTGGATCGACCGGCTTGCCGCTAAATGGGTTAGTGCCGATTCGTTAAAAAAGGCGCTGATGCCTTACATTCGGCCTTACTACTACGATAAGTCAGATGCCATTTTTGAACAGCGGATCGTCGCGATGATGCTGCATCTCGGGCTGTTGAAGCTCGGAGAGCATGAACTTTGCGGCAGAGTGATTCGCGCTACTCCGCTAGGCAGAGCGGTTGTAGCCGGCCTGAATCTGGATGATGATGAAGCACTTGTTTTGGAATAAGCCGCCTGAGATGTTAGACATCCGCACATTCAGTCGGAGCAGGGCCAACATAGGATACGGCGCTATTTCGAATTGAATATGATTGAATAGGATCTCTGTAGCGAATACTTGGAGGTGTATCCTATGGATAGAATGAAAGTGGCAAATGAAGCGTTATTGGGTTTAGCTGCTGAAATGGTGCTTGATGAAGCACTGCTGAAATTTCGATCGGAACAAATCTATCAAGCGATTGACCAGGCGCTTGCGACAGGGGACAAAGAAAGGTTTCAACGGCTGACAGAAGAGTTGAAGACGCTTGGAGACTAGACGGGAACAAATAAAAATACATGACAAAAAGCCTTGTACAGTTATGATAGGAGTGAGGTCTTGCTCCGCAATTCATACAAAACAGGGCTTTTTTTTGTCGGAACAACATGATAGGATGAAGAAGTTGGTACATATTAATAAGGGATAGGTGGATAATGAAGTTTAGCGAACTGACTCCTGATCAATGGGCAAGCCTGCAGCCTTATCTGGATACCGCAGTTTTGCCGGTTACCGGACTGGCGGGAAGTGAAATGCCATTTGAGGCGACCGAGGCGCTTGAGTCCTTGAGAGATGTGCTTGATGTCCTGGAAATTCCCTTCAAAGGCAGAATCGTGACATACCCGGCCTGCCACTATTGCCAATGGGACGAGCCAGGAGCGAAGCAGATCGACAATCTCTGCACCAGCTTGAAGGAGGCCGGATTTCGGCATGTTATCGTCGTGACTGCATTTCCGGTTGCGGCTGAAGAGGCTGTGAAGTCCTCCGCCGATCTCGTGATTGGAATGACTGCAGCCGGAGAGCCGCCAACAGCGGAAGAAGTAAGCCGGCAAGTGCGCGAATTGTGGCTAACAAAGTAATTGTGGCAGAGAATTAGGAGAGTTTTTGAATAAGGTGTGAACGGTTGGGGAAAAACAATGCCAGATGAGGTCAAATGTGACAAAATAATAACAAATTTAAAAACCGATTTTGTTACGTTATGATTATCTCCTTAGCATTCTTGACGCTCCATAGCACCTAGGCTATTATAAGTAATGTCCTAGTTCGTCATTCGTTTTGCCGTTTTCTGGCAGAACGCAAGATATGGTTGGCAAAGGGGGTAGAACAGAAGATGAGTAACCACGAACAACACGATAATGAACATCAGCCGGTGAAACGGAAGGGAATGTCGCGCCGTCAATTTTTGTCGTATACGCTTGGCGGAGCAGGTGCATTTATGGCTGCTGGCATGACGCTTCCTATGATTCGTTTTGCGGTTGATCCGATTTTGAAAAAGAAAGAAACCGGTTCTTTAATTAAAGTGGTTGAGGAATCGAAGATCACGAATGAACCGCAGGAATTCAAATTCAATATTCACCAGATTGACGGTTGGTACGTGAGCGACCCCGAGCTGGCCGCTTGGATCACCAAGGACGAGAAAGGGGAAATTTTTGCGCTTTCTCCAGTGTGCAAGCATCTCGGCTGTACAATCGGCTGGAACACGAACAACAACAATCAATATGTTTGTCCTTGTCATGATGCGCACTATACGAAAGAAGGCAAAAACTTGACCGTGGCTCCAAAGCCGCTTGATGAGTATGAAGTGCAGCTAAAGGACGGCTGGGTTTACCTCGGACCGATTAAAGCTAATACACGAGTAAAATAAGGAGGGCGTAACTTCAGATGTTTAAAAGCATTTACAATTGGATTGACGAACGTGTTGATATTACGCCGATGTGGAGGGACGTTGCGGATCATGAAGTTCCGGAACATGTTAACCCTGCGCACCATTTCTCTGCATTCGTGTATTGTTTCGGCGGTCTGACGTTTTTCATTACGGTTATTCAAATTCTATCCGGTATGTTCTTAACGATGTATTTCGTGCCGGACATTATCAACGCTTACAAAAGTGTTGACTACTTACAACATAAAGTGGCCTTCGGCGGTATTGTACGCGGAATGCACCACTGGGGCGCAAGTCTTGTTATCGTCATGATGTTTCTGCATACATTGCGCGTGTTCTTTACAGGCTCCTATAAGGCGCCTCGCGAAATGAACTGGGTTGTTGGTATGCTGATCTTCTTCATCATGCTCGCTCTGGGCTTCACAGGCTATCTGCTGCCTTGGGATAACAAAGCTTACTTCGCCACAAAAGTTGGTATTCAGATTGCAGAATCTGTACCGTACATCGGTGTCTATATTAAAGAATTGATGCAAGGCGGCGAGATCGTCGGTGCAGAAACGCTCACGCGCTTCTTTGCGATTCACGTCTTCTTCTTGCCAGGCGCGTTGCTTGCGCTTCTTGCGGCTCACTTCTTTATGATCCGGAAGCAAGGCATTTCGGGACCACTATAAGCCGAAGGGAGGCAATTTGTGAATGGCACACGGCCACAATTCGAAAGAAAAAGTCGTTTATGTCGGTGACTCCCGCGTTCGCAAAAAACCGGGCGGTTATGATACAGTTCCGCCAGACTACACAGCCTATCCAGGCAAATCGGAAGCTTTCGTTCCGAACTTCCTGCTTAAGGAATGGATGGTAGGCGTCGTTGTACTTGTCGGATTTCTTGTATTGACAATTGCGGAGCCGGCGCCGCTGGGCTATCCGGCAGACCCGACTAACGCAGCATTTATTCCGATGCCGGACTGGTACTTCCTGTTCCTGTATCAATTTTTGAAATATCCGTACGTTTCGCAAGACTATGTCGTTCTGGGTACGATCGGCATTCCTGGTATTGCCTTTGGCGCTTTGCTGCTTGCTCCATTTTTGGATACAGGCAAGGAACGCCGTTTCTACAGACGTCCTGTTGCAGCGACGCTAATGTTTATGGCGCTCATCTCGGTGTTCTACCTGACTAAAGTGTCATGGGATCACTACACGCATGAGCTGGAAAAAACGAACACGGTTCCGGAGCATAAACTCCGTGAGGAAAGGGCCCGCGAAGCAGCAGCTGAAGCGGCCAAGAAAGGAATCAAGCCTGGCCAAGAGGTTGCTGTTGTTCCGATCGTGGACAAGAACGACCCGGCGGTTGACATTTTGAAAGCGCGTTGCGTCGGCTGTCACGGCAATGATTTGAAAGGCAATGAGAGCGCAGGCATTCCCGGCTTCAACGGCATCGGCGATCGCCTCTCGAAAGAGGAGATCGTTGATATTGTAACGAACGGCAAGGGCGGCGGTAAAATGCCTGCACAGAAGGAATCGATGAGCGCTGAAGAAATCGATCAAGTTGCTACTTGGTTGGCTAAACAAAAGGCACCTGCTGAAAAATAAAGCAGATTAAAAACCTGATCGCAGTAGCGGTCAGGTTTTTTTCAAGGAGTTGAAGCTGTGGCAAATTTGTCCTTTTTATGGAGTCGTGCATTGCTTACCAATCGCAACTTTTTATGGCTGCTTCTCATCTGCAACGGCTTAGGTACAATTTATGGCTACTACTGGTATGGAGAACAGCTGATTGATACATATAAGCATAATCCTGCCTGGCAGCTTGTGTTTGTGCCAGACAGCCCGACCGCAAGCTTATTTTTTACTTTGGCGCTGCTTTATCTGTTGTTTCCTTTAAAGGAGACCGCGAGCACAGGGGCAAAATGGCTGCGCTATATCATCGAGGCGCTTGGAGTTGTAACCTCGATTAAATACGGGATTTGGGCAGTGGCCATGATTGTAGCCGGCTGGATGAAAGGCGGTCCAGTTTATTGGGAGCATTACATGCTGATCGTGTCCCATTTGGCGATGGCGGTCGAGGCGCTGCTGTTTACGCGCTTTTTTGCCTTTGGCAGAATGGCGGCCGTCGTAGCGACAGCCTGGCTGCTGTTAAACGATACAATGGATTACACCTATAACATTTATCCATGGCTGCCGCAAGCTTTGGACGATATAATTGGAGCTGTGCGCAACTTTACGGTCGGACTGACGATCTTCAGCTTCTTGCTTACTTTGCTGGCGCTTGCCTTTGCCAAGCGGCGATAATAAGGCATATATTTGGACATCCCCCCATACGGTAGTATTGGGGGGATGAATCTATGAGAGCGTCAATATTAGGTTTATTGCTGACTGTCATCTTAATAACATCTGCAGCCTGCTCAGATGCTTCTGCCCGAGTGATGGCCAAGCAGACTAACAGTTTGCTTCAGGAGAAAACGAAGAGTGGGATGAAGCAGTTGAACACATTGGCAGATCAATTGTATATGGCAGCGAATGAGGGAAATCGTCAGGTGGCCTTCTCGGCCATCGTGCGGCTCGAGAAGGCTGCGGGTGACATGCTGCTTCGTCAGACAGGCCAAGCGGCAGGCTGGAAAAGCTTGGAGCAGAGTATTGCCGCAGCCAAAAAGCAGCTGAATAAAAACTTGGGAAAAGGTGCGTTTATGCAAGCGGCGCGCGTCAAGCTGGCCGTAGATGCCCTTCAGCAGCAATCGCCGTTGTGGCTGCAATATAAGACGGTGCTGCAGGACGATCTGGCGAGGGCAAGACGGCTGCCGGCTGTTAATGCTATAACGCTGGTGGAGATGTTTCAACAGCATGTCGAGCGCATTGAGGTCGCGGCGTTAATGACAAGACCGCCCGAGCAGATAGAAGAGCTGCAGGAACAAATCTTGAATACGAAGCAGGTTCTTCGTTATGCAGCAGATGACCCGGCACAGTCTCATTTGGTCGGATACGCGCTCACTGTACTCGAGCAATCAGCCATGGCGCTCTTCGCATCGCCATCCGCTGCAGGCGATGACGCCGCGGCGGTTATTGCGGCCCCGCTGCCCCCGAATGGGGAGCCAATCCCTGCCCGCGAGCTGCTTATGACGATGTTTCTTGCTTCCTTGGTTATGGGGGTGCTTGGTTTTGTAGGCTGGCGCAAATTTAGGCAGGATGAGCTGTACAGCACATCGCTGCCGCCGTCAAAGCCGCCGCGAACGCGTTATTTTTAAAAAGCTTCTCTATTCCTCCTTGAAGCCCTCTCCGAGCACATCATGTACATCTGAAATGACGATGAAAGCATACGGGTCGATACTGCGTATCAATGTCTTCAACTGTCGAATTTCGTGACGGGCGACAACGCAGTAGACGACCTGTTTTTTATTGCCGGAATAAGCGCCTCTGGCATCAAATAAAGTAACGCCCCGCTCCATCTCCTTGGTAATTAGAGCGGCAAGTGCATCGCCATGATCGGTGAAGACGGAGAAGGACTTGGCGGCATATGCGCCTTCTTGAATAAAATCGATCACCCTGGACGCGATAAAAACTGCAACGAGCGTATAGAGCACCTTTTCCTTCGGAATGTATAAAAAGGAAGAGGCGATGATAATGACATCAAGCGTTAAAATAATTTGCCCCATGCTGTAGCCGCGCATTTTGGAGACAATCCGTGCGAGTATATCCGCCCCACCGGTCGTGCCGCCAAAGCGGAAGACGATGCCGAGCCCGGCTCCTAAAGTGACGCCTGCATAAAGCGCGGCCAAAATCGAATCATTGGCAGTATGAAAGGGAATAATCCAACCAAGCGCAATGCAGCGTTCCATAATGGCCAAAAACAAAGTGAGCGCCGCTGTTCCGTATATGGAGTAGGCGATTTGCCGCCCGCCCAAAATGCGCCAGCCAATAAGAAATAACGGTATGTTTAAAAGCAGGGTGGATAGCGACAACGGCCAGCCGAACGCATAATTGAACAGCACTGCTATGCCGGTAACGCCGCCTTCCATCAATTGATTCGGAATAATAAAATAATTAAGGCCAAAGGCGTAGATCGCAGTGCCAAGCGTTATTGGCAGCAAATCGTTCAGTTTTGTTTTTAGTTTTATGTACATTGCCGCGCCCCCCGTTCACGCTGTTTTACATAGTATGTCTAATTATTCGACAATTGAAAAGCATTGTTTTCAAAGGCGCTTTACGTTAACATATGGAGAGAACGGAAGTTTGGAAAGGGCTGTAACGATGGCAGAAAAATCATTGGCAGAGATACAACGCGAAGTCGATCGCTATATATCGCAATATAAGGAAGGCTATTTTAGCCCGTTGGCGATGCTGGCTCGAATGACCGAGGAAGTGGGAGAGCTTGCTCGCGAAGTCAATCATCAATTCGGCGAAAAACCGAAAAAGGCTGATGAAGCTGACAATTCCATTGAGATGGAGCTTGGCGATATATTATTTCTTGTTTGCTGTTTTGCGAATTCATTGAATATCGATATGACAGAAGTACATAACAAGGTCATGCACAAGTTTGCTACGCGCGATGCATCGCGCTGGACCCCGAAAAATGTTGAACCGTAAATAGACTCCTTACATATGCTGTACCAATACCTCTTGGGAGAGATGGTTCTGTGAGCGGAGTCTTCTTATAAAAGAAGGAACAGGTGATAGAAGATGGTAGATAAAATAAGAGTTGCAGTCATTGGCGCAGGGGGCCGGATGGGGCGTGAAGTAGTCAAAATGGTGCTCCAGGATGAACAATTGGAGCTGGCAGCGGCAGTCAGCCCGTCATCGGCCGGAATCGACGCGGGAATATTAGTCGGAGCAGGGGCGTGCGGCGTAACGATATCGCCTGATTTGGAAGCGGGTCTGGCAGACGCCAGAGCCGATGTCATGGTTGATTTTACCGTTCCGCAGGCAGCATACGGGAATACGAAGACGGCCATTCTTCATGGGGTTCGTCCGGTTATTGGCACAACCGGGTTTACTCCGGAACAAATCGACGAGCTGGACAAGCTTTGCAGGGAGCGCGAGCTCGGCGGCCTGATCGCGCCGAACTTCTCGATCGGAGCTATTCTAATGATGCAATTTGCCGCGCAAGCGTCGAAATATTTCCCACATCTTGAAATTATTGAGTACCATGGCGATCAGAAGCTGGACGCGCCTTCAGGCACTTCGGTCAAGACGGCTGAATTGATCTCTGAAGTCCGTCAGGAGCTTCGCCAAGGCAATCCGAAAGAGGAAGAAACGATCGAAGGCGCGCGCGGCGGATACTACAATGGCTTCCGCATTCATAGCGTTCGTTTGCCAGGTGTATTTGCGCAGCAGGAAGTTATTTTCGGGGCATTCGGACAAACGCTGAAAATCCGCCACGATTCTTATGACCGTGCAGGCTATATGCCCGGTGTAGCAGTTGCCGTAAAAAAAGTAATGACCTACAGCGGATTAATTTATGGCTTTGAGCATGTAATGGATTAATTAAATCATTTAGGGGTAGAAGAGGGGAACTTCGTCATGAATATTGCGTTTATTGCCCATGATCGAAAGAAAGAAGAAATGGTCAATTTTGTTATTGCTTATGAACCTGTGTTTCACGGACATAATTTGTTTTCAACAGGGACGACTGGCATGCGCATCATGGAGCATACCGATCTTTCGATTCATCGCTTTATGTCCGGCCCGCTTGGCGGCGATCAGCAGATAGGTGCATTGGTTGCCCAAAATGAAATGGATCTCATTATCTTTTTGCGCGATCCATTGATGGCTCAGCCCCATGAGCCGGATATTATCGCTTTGCTTCGCTTATGCGATGTGCAGGGCATTCCTGTGGCGACGAACGTCGCGACTGCCGAACTGCTGGTGAAGGCAATGCAGCGCGGAGATTTTGCCTGGAGAGAGCTTGTCCATAAATATAAACCGGGTGAACGATAATGAGTATATATATCCCAACAGGCCAGACGGTCGATATTCTCGCCTTTGGCGCCCATCCTGACGATGTGGAAATCGGGATGGGGGGGACGATCAGCAAGCATACTGCTGCAGGCGTGAAGGTGGCGATATGCGATCTTACGCGTGCAGAAATGTCCTCTAACGGCACAGTGGAAATTAGATGGCAGGAAGCGGCTGTTGCAGCTGAGTTATTAGGGGTGGCAGAACGTTCTGTACTTAATCTGCCTGATCGCGGATTAACGGGCGCGGCTGAGCAAATTGAAGCCATTGTGCGAGAAATTCGGCGTTTGCGGCCGCGAATTGTGTTTGCTCCATACTGGGAGGACCGTCATCCCGATCACGGGGCATGCAGCCGCCTTGTAGAGGAAGCGGTCTTCAATGCAAAGCTGCGCAATTACTTGCCGGAGCTGCCGGCCGTTCAGGTGGAGCAGCTTCTGTTCTATTATATAAATGACAGTGCAGATGTGTCTCTGCTTGTTGATGTAAGCGGGCAGTATAACCAAAAGCGCGCTTCGCTCCGCGCCTACAAATCGCAATTTATGGGTGCAGGGGCCGGGGAGGATCGCGTAGCTACTCCTTTAACCGACCGGTATATTGAACGGGTGGAGGCGCGGGATATGCTGCTTGGCCAGACGAAGCATTGGCAGTACGCCGAAGGCTTTGCCATAAAGCGGCCTCATGTTGTCGAGCTGTTTTAATTTCTCATAGAAGTGAATATGAATTCTTGAAGGTTATATTTTTGGTTGAACGTGAAAGACGCTGGAGGTGGAACTAATGGCAAGACCTCTGAAAATTGGAATTACTTGCTATCCTACGCTGGGAGGCTCTGGCGTAGTTGCGACAGAGCTTGGCAAGCTGCTGGCTGAGAAAGGCCATGAGATTCATTTTATTACACATAGTATACCGTTCCGCCTAGGGCAATTTCATAAAAATATTTTCTATCATGAAGTAGAGGTTAGCGATTATTACGTTTTCCGTTATCCGCCGTACGACCTGTCCTTGGCAAGCAAGATGGCGCAAGTGGCGAAAATGCAGCAGCTCGATTTGCTCCACGTTCATTACGCCGTTCCGCATGCGGTCTGTGCGTTTCTTGCAAAGCAGATGGCCGGAGACGGCCTGAAGACAGTGACGACCCTGCATGGGACCGATATTACAGTGCTGGCCCAGGACGAAACGAACAAAGATTTAATCAGGCTGGCCATTAATTCCAGTGATGCAGTGACGGCAGTGTCGCAGGATTTAATCCGTGAAACGCGCGAATTGCTGGATATTTCAAGACCGATTGATTTGACCTATAACTTTGTCGACAAACGGATTTATTATCCGCGGCAATGCGCTTCGCTGCGCAGCGATTTTGCCAGCCGCAATGAAAAAATATTAATGCATATTTCCAATTTCAGGCCGGTGAAACGAGTAAGCGATGTAGTAGACGTATTCGCTAAAATGGCCGATAAGGTGCCTAGTCGGCTGCTGCTTGTCGGTGAAGGTCCGGATTTGCCGAAAATACAGCATAAAATAAGGGAAATGAACCTGGAGGACCGCGTCCATTTCCTTGGCAAGCAGGATGATGTAGCCCACGTCATTTCTATTGCCGATTTAATGCTACTGCCTTCGGAGAAGGAGAGCTTCGGACTGGTGGCGCTTGAGGCGATGGCATGCGGTGTTCCGACGATCGGTTCGCTTGCTGGAGGAATTCCCGAATTAGTGTCGCATGGCGAGACAGGATATTTGTCGCCGATTGGCGACACCGACGACATGGCTGCCAATGCTGCCCGGCTGCTGCTGGATGAAGAGCTGTACAATAAGGTTCGTCAGGCTTGCCTGCATCGCGCACGGACCCAATTTTGCAATGATTTAATAACAGCCGAATATGAACGAATTTATTATCGCGTGCTTGGGATTGAAGCGCATATTCCGCAGCCTGTCTGCGATTAACTGAATATGCGGCCCCGGGAAGGAGGAGCGGCCTTGAATATTGAGCAAAATGCTGCGCTAAGAAAGGCGCTCCCTATACTTGAGCAGCTGCAAGGCAATGGCTTCGAAGCGGTATTTGTAGGAGGCTGTGTCCGCGATACGCTTTTGGGGAGACCGATTCATGATGTTGACATTGCTACTTCAGCCAAACCGCAAGAGGTGATGGCAGTTTTCCCGCACTTCATCCCCACCGGATTGCAGCATGGTACTGTGACGATTCGCCTTCGTAATGAGTACTATGAAGTGACGACCTATCGGACAGAATCGGAATACGAAGCCCACCGGCGTCCAAGCGATGTGCAGTTTGTATCAGACCTTGCGGAAGATTTGCGGAGGCGCGACTTCACAATCAATGCGATGGCGCTCCGGATGGACGGCCGTGTAGTCGATCCCTTCGGCGGCAGAAGCGATTTGCAGCGGCGCGTTTTGCGCTCGGTTGGCGATGCCGGGGCTCGTTTTCAAGAGGATGCGCTTCGCATGGTACGTGCGGTAAGATTTGCCGCTAATTTGTCTTTACGGATCGAGAAGCGAACATGGCGAGCGATGATAAAGCATCGCTCGCTGCTTTGTTATGTGGCTATGGAGCGGGTAGGCGCCGAAGCGGATAAAATGATGGAAGGGATAGCGCCGCAGCGCGCCCTGCTGCTTATGCTGGCAAGTGGCATGCTGAGCAATACGAAGCTCCCGCTTCTGAACGAAGAGCGCCTGGACGAGCTTGCCGGTCAGCGGAGAGTGCGGGTGCAGTGGCACAAACTGGCGGGCTTGGCCCAGCGCTGGGGAGCGCTTTGCTTGGCCTATGAATTGACTGGGGCAGAAGCCGAGCAACTGGCCGGCGCATTATGCTTTTCTAACAAGCGCAAGCAGGAGCTGCGCTCTGCAGCGGCAATTGGCCGCCGCATGAGTGATGCGCCGCTCATAAGGTCGAATAAAGACCAGTTGCGCCATCTATGGCTGTCTACGATACTTGAGCATAACAAACGGGTGGCTTCAGACTGGCTGGAGCTTACCCGCAGCATACCTGCCTTGCAAATCGGCGATGAGCTGTATGAGCAGCTGCAAGTCTGGCTGCAGGCGATGCCGGTCAGCAGCATTAAGGAGCTGGATGTTAACGGCACTGAGCTGGCACGTAATTTGCACATGCCGGAGGGTCCCTGGCTGGGCAAACTCTTGGCATGGCTGCTGCAAGAGACAGCTTTCGGACATATTGAAAACAACAGCGCCGCTTTGCTCACTGCCGCCCGCAAAAAAATAAGCCAAGAGCAGGCATAAAGGAGACAAAATGAGCCATCCAATCATTGAAACACTGCTGCAGCATAAAGGTGAATATGTGTCCGGTGAAAGATTGAGTCAAGAGCTAGGGGTGAGCCGCACAGCGATCTGGAAACAAATCAAAAAGCTGGAAGCAGCAGGCTATCGGTTCGAAGCCTCCCGCAAGCTTGGCTACCGGCTTGTCGGGGAGCCGCCGGCAAAGCTGCAGCTTGGCGAAATCGTCAATCAGCTGAAAATATACCCCTTCGTGAAAGCGGTCAAACTGTTCGATTCGGTACAATCGACACAAAATATCGCCCAGCAGCTGGCAGAGGATGACGCCCCTGAAGGAACGATAATTCTCGCCGAGGAGCAGACGAACGGAAGAGGCAGAAGAGGGCGCATTTTTTTGTCGCCGGCGGGCAGCAGTGTGTCAATGAGCATCGTGCTGCGTCCGGACCTGCCGCTGCAATTTGCGCCGCAATTAACTTTGCTGGCAGCGGTTGCGCTATGCCGCGGCTTGCGCGAATTGACGGGGCTTGATATTGGCATCAAATGGCCTAACGATTTACAGGTCGACGGCAAAAAAATAAGCGGGATTTTAATGGAATCGACAGCTGAAAATGAGCGCATCCGTTATGTCATTGCCGGAATTGGAATCGGCGTGAATTTATTGGAGGAGGACTATCCGGCAGAAATGCGCAACATCGCCACCTCGCTGCGGATCGCTAAAGGAGAAGAAATTGACCGCCTGGCTGTTATCGTCTCTTTTATCAAGCATTTTACAGAGCTCTATCCGCTTTATTTGCGGGAAGGCTTTGGCCCGATCATTTCCTTGTGGGAGAGCATGGCGGTCATGCTCCATAAGAAAGTAAAGCTCTCGACATCCGCGGGAATAGTCGAAGGCGTGCCGATCGGTTTATGCGAAAGCGGCGCATTACTAGTAAAGAAAGCCGATGGAAGCACGGAATCGGTATTTTCAGCGGAATCTTTGCTGTCCGCGCAAGAAACGCCGGATATTCGTTCATAGACGATTATTCCGTTTTCTGCTATACTAAGCCTGTTCGGCGGGAAGACGAGGGCGGCATCACATAAGGATGAGCTGCACCTTAAGCGTTGGTCTGTACCGCGAATTTTGACGCTTTACGGTTGTTCAAGATGATCAGCATAGCAGTATGTATGTAGCATGGATTCTGCTCTGAGCCGTTCAGGGACCGAGACAGAAGGAAGCTCGCAGACAAAATTCCGTCCGTTTTCCTTTTTGGTTTGGGACCTTTGGCAAAGGGGCTAAAAGGTTTATTTGTGTTTATCCTAAAACTAAAGGCAAGCATCGCCTCATCCGCGGGCCAAACGGTGCGGAAAGGCTCAGCTTGACCAGACTAATGGAGGAACTGACAATGAAACAACCGCTTACGATTACAAAAATGAAAAAAATGAAGCAAAGCGGCGAACCGATTTCGGTGCTGACAGCTTATGATTTTCCTTCTGCCAAGCTGGCGGAGGAGGCCGGCGTTGATGTGATTCTCGTTGGCGATTCGCTGGGAAATGTGGTGCTTGGCTACGATACGACCATTCCAGTCACATTAGATGACATCGTTTATCATACGAGGGCAGTCGCCCGCGGCGCAAAGGAAACTTTTATTGTCGCGGATCTGCCTTTTATGACCTACCGGTTAGGGATTGAAAATACGCTCCGCAATGCAGCCCGTCTTATGCAAGAGGGCAGAGCCCATGCAGTCAAGATGGAAGGCGGAGCCGACATAGCAGATGAGATAGCGGCCCTTGTACGCGCCGGAATTCCTGTCATGGGCCATATCGGCCTGACGCCGCAGTCTGTCCACCAGCTGGGCGGCTATCGCGTGCAGGGCAAGCTGGATCAGGATGCCCGCCAGCTGATTGAAGATGCCAAAGCGATCGAACAAGCGGGCGCTTTTGCGATCGTGATTGAACTCGTTACGGAACAGTTGGCGGAGAAGATCGCCTCCGATATATCGATCCCCCTTATCGGGATTGGGGCCGGGCGCGGCTGTGACGGCCAAGTGCTCGTTTATCATGATATTTTACAGTATGCCTCGCCATACCGGGCAAAAAGATTTGTCAAAACCTATGCGGATTTGGGGACCGTTATTCGCAATGCGATCGGTTCCTATGTCGCGGACGTAAAAAGCCGCACTTTTCCGCAAGAAGAGCACAGCTTCCCGATGGATCAGGAGATGGTGAAGCAGCTGTACGGCAATTCGTCAGCAGCGGGAGGAACAGAGGCATGAGTGTGACGATTTGCACGACAATTGAAGAGTTGCGGCAGCGATTGCGGCAAAGGAGAAAAAACAATCCCGATGAAATAATCGGGCTTATTCCTACAATGGGCTTTTTGCATGAGGGACATGCCAGCCTGATGCAGCGCGCCCGCCGGGAATGCGGTTTTACTGTCCTATCCGTGTTTGTCAATCCGCTGCAATTCGGCCCGAATGAGGATTTTGAGCGGTATCCGCGTAATATTGAGCGGGATACGGCGGTTGCTGAAGCCAACGGCATCGATTTGCTCTTTATGCCGGCGGTTCAGGAAATGTATCCGTCGCGGCCGCTAACAAGGGTAATGATAGATGAAATTACAGCTCGTCTGTGCGGCACATCGCGACCAGGCCATTTTGACGGGGTCGGCACAGTAGTCAGCAAGCTGTTTCATCTGGTTCAGCCCGATCGCGCTTATTTTGGGATGAAGGACGCGCAGCAGGTAGCGGTCATCGAACGGATGGTATTCGATTTGAATATTCCGGTACAAATTGTTCGCTGCGAGACGGTTCGTGAAGCGGATGGGCTGGCGATGAGCTCACGCAACGTATATTTGAATGAACAGGAGCGCAAGCAGGCAGTTATTCTAAATCAGACGTTATCGGCCGCTGAAAATTGGATAAAGGAAAAAGGGATAACGGTTCAGGCTTTGGAAGAACGTATAAGACAAATGATCGGCACTGCAGCTGAAGCCAATATCGATTATGTTGAAATAGCAAGCTATCCTGATTTATCTAATTTGCCAAGAGATACAGCAGTGGCCAATATTTCGGGCCTATTTATTATTGCCCTTGCTGTAAAATTTGGTTCAACCCGTTTAATTGACAATCGGTTGTTTCAGATCGGAGGGTAAGCAGATGTTTAGAACGATGATGAAATCCAAATTGCACCGCGCGACGGTTACGGAAGCCAATTTGAATTATGTTGGCAGTATTACCATTGATGAGGATTTGATGGAGCTTGCTGATATGTGGGAAAATGAGAAAGTGCAAATTGTTAATAATAACAATGGAGCGCGGCTGGAAACCTATGTCATAAAGGGGCCTCGGGGTTCAGGAGTCATTTGTCTGAATGGCGCGGCAGCCCGTTTGGTTCAGCCTGGCGATAATGTCATTATTATCTCCTACGCCATGATGACCGATGAAGAGGCAAGACAGTATGCGCCCAAAATTGTTATTTTGGAGGAAAACAACAAGCCTGTAGAAACCCGCACAGGTGAAATACATGCCACAATCGGCTAAAAGCAAGCAAAGACGTGGCAATGTTGTGTAACGGTTGGAACCGGGTATGAAAAGCTTGCTGGACGCAAAAAATGAGCGTAATGTTTCATCAACTTTGCGGAAGGCGGGGTGTATGGCAATTGTTCCGACATGTATTTGCCACTTTGCATGAAATGCTCGACGAGATTAGAACGCATTATGGTCAAGCAGGACATGAACAAAAGAAACAGTACGCCGAGCAGCTTTCCATGTTAAAATCGATAAGTGATGAATTTATTGAAGAATGGCTTTTATTCGAAGAAAAAATGAGTGAATTTCAAGAACAGCATGCCGCCGGTTCGATGCAGACGAAGCAAGAGCTGGCATCGTCAACGGTTTCAACGGCTGCTGCTGTAACTTCACCACCTAAGGAATCAGAAGGCAAACCGGCCATCCATGTCATTGAAATGAGCGAGCCGGAGGCGGCAGCGGTTTGCAAAGGGCAAGGTTATTTTAAATTATTTATGTTTCGGGAAGCTGCACATCATTTCCAAGAAGCCATCATTATTTCACCTGAAAACAATATGGCACGTTTATTTTTAGCTATGACTTTTATGCATTTGCAGGAATGGAACGAGGCGCAGCGGCATTTTCAACTGCTTGTTGAGCTGACCGAACATCCGAAATGGCAGGCGCTCGGTTATAATGCGCTCGGTTGTATTCAAGCGATCCGGATGAATCTTGAGCAGGCCGAGCTTTATTTCTTAAAAGCGCATGAGGCTGACCCTGCCTTCGCTGATCCATTGTCAAATTTAAAATCGTGCCAGCAGCATGCAGGACATTTATCGCTTTATTTTGGCAGTGGTCAGCTTTAGTTTTGGGGAGAGGATCGAACACGGGATGAATTATGCTGTACTGGATCTGGAAACGACCGGAAATGGCGCCGGCGATGAAATTATACAAATCGGGCTCGTACTGCTTAATGAAGCAATGGAGACGTTAAAAGTCTACAGCAGCTTTGTGAAGCCGACGATCCCGATCCCGCCATTTATTGCGCAGTTGACGGGGATTGACGATGAAATGGTCGAAGCCGCGCCTTCTCTTGAAGAAGTGATGCTGGAGGTTGTGCCGCTGTTGACTGATGCGATTCTGGTGGCGCATAATGTCGGATTTGATGCCGGTTTTCTGAATCAAGCGCTTGACCGCTGCGGCTATATGCCTTTTGCCGGCCGAAGACTTGATACGATTGATCTGTTAAAGATATTGTTTCCGATGCTGACGACCTATCAATTAGGAGCAGTTACAGAATTATTCGGCATTGATCACGGTCAGCATCATCGGGCGGACAGCGACGCAATTGCAACGGGCGAATTATTTGCAATATGCTATCATAAATTGGAGCAGCTTCCTTTACTTACATTGCAGCGGCTTGCCGCGGTATTGTCCGATGAGCTGGATGATCTGTGTTGGTTCATCCAATATTTGACTGCCGAGAAGGAAGCCGTCTCAACGATCGATGCTGATGCCTTCCATTATTTTCGCCAATTTGCCATGAAGGCAGGCGATTGGACGGACGAGCAAGCCCCTCGCAGCGAAGAATGGGATGCCGAAAGTGTAAGCGATTGGACTTTTGAGCAGTTTTTAGACCACGTAAAAAATAATATTCGTGCGATTATACCAGATTATGAAGAACGCGATGCGCAGTCGATTATGTTTCAGGAAGTGTATGAATCTCTGAAAGAGGATCGACATTTAATGATAGAGGCGGGTACAGGGACTGGAAAATCGCTTGGATACCTTCTCCCGGCCTTATATTATGGCGTCAAAGAAAATCAAAAAATCGTAATCAGCACCCATACGATTAATCTTCAAGAGCAATTGCGGCAAAGGGATTTGCCTTTACTACAGTCCGTGCTTCCCTATCCGTTTAGAGCTGCAGTCTTCAAGGGGCGCGGCAATTATTTATGTTTAAGGAAGTTTGAAAGCAAAGTAATCATGAAAGACTTCGCGGCTCCTGTCGAGGACCGGATTACTGCGGCCCAAATGGTTGTCTGGCTTGGCGAAAGCGAGCATGGCGATCAGGAAGAGCTGAATTTAGGCAGCCGCGGGCCGGAATTTTGGTCTACAGTGGCGAGCGATGCGGATTCCTGCTTAAACCGCAGCTGTCCTTGGTTCAAAAGATGCTTTTATCACCGGGCAAAGCAGGAAGCGAACATCGCTGATGTTGTCATTACCAATCATTCTATGCTGTTCACAGATATTAGAGCAGACCATCGTTTGCTGCCGGGATTTGAATATTTGATTGTCGATGAAGCGCATCATTTGGAAGAGGTCGCAAGCAAGCATCTGGGAACGCAAATTTCTTACCATAGCGTGCAGCACCCCTTGGGACGGTTATGCAAAGATGCCCGCAGCGGACAGCTCATTCAATTGAAGCATCAACTGGACGGGGAATCCGAGAAGAGCGCGGCCTGGCAGGAAACGATTGAAGAGATTGTTCCGGTCTTCGGCGATTTGAGGGACGAATGGGACCGGCTGTTCGAGATGCTGTATATGGTGATGAACGGCAGCTCGCAGGAATCTGCCGGTGAAACGGGACAAACCGTGTATCGCTTGCGAACCGAGAAGCTGCCGCAAGGCTGGAAGGACGTTCAAGCGGCCGAAGAGGTTGTCCATGGCCTGTTAAGCCAAGTTATCAGACCGCTTGATAAAATGTTCGCGGAAATGAAGGAAGAGCTGGAAAGTTCTCAGCTGGCGGCGCTCGTTACCGATTTGAGCGGCACGATCAAGGATATGTCACGGGCAAGAGATGACGTGCGTTCATTTGTCCGGGCGGATAAAGCAGATATTGTATATTGGCTTGAGGCCAATCAGCATTTTCGCGCAAAATCGGTTCATATGTTCGCTGTACCGGCTGATGTAAGCGAGAAATTGCGCACTTATTTTTTTGATGTGAAAAAAAGTGTTATTCTTACTTCTGCTACTTTATCGGTGCATAAATCGTTTGAATATGCGAGCGGCCAATTAGGCTTAGCGCAGGCTGAAGATAAAGGAAGTTTAAAAACCGTGCAGCTGCCGTCGCCATTCAATTACCGGGAGCAGGCATTGGTATGCATTCCGCGCAACTTCCCGGTTTTAAAGGGAATGTCGGGAGAGGCGGAATTTATCCAACATCTGGTACAGTCTCTAACAGAAATTGCGGTAGAAACTAAAGGAAGAATGCTGGTATTGTTTACTTCCTATCGCATGCTTAAGCAAGTATACGAGCTGTTAAAGGATGAGCTTGCGCCTCATAGCATCCAGCTGTTAGGGCAAGGAATCGACAGCAGCAACCGCAGCAAGCTTGTGCGCCGCTTTCAACAGCAGGCCGCATCTGTGCTGCTGGGGACAAGCAGCTTCTGGGAAGGAGTCGATATTCCGGGCGACGCCCTTACTTGCTTAGCAATTGTCCGGCTGCCGTTTCAGCCGCCGAATCATCCGCTTGTCGAGGCAAAATCGGAGCTGCTGCAGGCGCAAAATCAAAATCCGTTTCTGAAGCTGTCAATTCCGCAAGCTGTCATTCGGTTTAAGCAAGGTTTTGGCAGACTTGTCCGGACGGCGAATGACCGGGGAATCGTGCTTATCTATGATACCCGGGTCATTGAAACTTACTATGGCAAATACTTTTTGTATTCGCTGCCTGGGCCGAAAATTGAGCATATGCATCTTAATCAAATCGTCCCGCGAATTAGAGAATGGTTGTCCGTGGAAAAAGGGGAAGCAGAGCAATGAAAAAAATTTCTGAAGCCGTCGTTCGCAGATTGCCAGTCTACTTGCAAATTCTCAATGATTTGAATAAGCGTGAGGTGCAGACTGTATCCTCGCAGGAGCTGGGTAATAAGCTCGATCTTAATCCGGCGCAAATTCGTAAGGATCTCGCCTATTTTGGCGAATTCGGACGCAAAGGAATTGGATATGATGTCAATTATTTAATTGAAAAAATCAGGCAAATTTTGAAGCTGGATCAGCCGTTAAGTGTTGGCTTGGTAGGAGCGGGCAATTTAGGCCGGGCATTATGCAATTACAATATGTATCTGAAGGACAATATGAAAATTATGGGTGTTTTCGATGCGAATCCTTCCATTGTCGGCACCGCGATCAACAGCTTGACCGTGCTGCCAATGGAAGATCTCGTCTCCAAAGTGGCCGAATTGAATATTCGCATCGGCATCATAACCGTACCCGCCGGAGCTGCGCAAAATGTAGCAGATCGTTTTGTCGAGGCTGGCGTCAGCGGCATAGTTAATTTTGCTCCGGCTATTTTGCGCGTACCTGACCATATACGCATTCATTACGCTGATTTTACCCGGGAGCTGCTAAGCCTGGCGTATTATTTGGAGAAAGAAGGGGACAACGACAATGAACCGGCTGTGGATTGAAAACGGGACATTCGTAACAATGGATGATGCTCGTCCAATAATAAAAGGGCATATGGTCATAGAAGGCGATCGTATTCAGTATTTGAGCGAGCAGGCGCCCACGATCGAAAATGCAGCGCGCCTGGATGGCCGCGGGCTTGTATTTATGCCGGGCTTAATTAATACGCATGCGCATTCAGCTATGTCCTTGCTGCGCGGCTATTCGGACGATGAAAATTTGCAAGTGTGGCTGGAGCAAAAGATGTGGCCGATGGAGGCGAAATATACCGATGCCGACGCCCGCTGGGGAACAGCGCTTGCAGTCATTGAAATGTTGAAAGCCGGAACGACGGCGTTCGTCGATATGTATGACCGTATGGATATCGTAGCTCAAGTTGTAGAGCAGGCCGGCATGCGCGGTATGCTCACAAGGGGAGTAATCGGCTTGTGCCCGCCTGATGTTCAGACAGCAAAGCTGGAAGAGGCCAAGCAATTCGCCAAAGACTGGAACGGAAAGGCGGGCGGCCGTATCCGGACGATGATGTCTCCGCATGCGCCGTATACTTGCCCGCCGGATTATATTGCGCGGATTATAGAAGCGGCTCATGAGCTGCAAGTGCCTCTGCATACCCATATGTCAGAATCGGCCGCAGAAGTTGAGCAGAATGTGAAGGATTACGGCTGCCGTCCTGTGGAGCATCTGGATAAGCTCGGTTTCTTTTCGCGTCCTTCATTAGTTGCGCATGGCGTACATTTGACGGACGATGAAATTGCGCTGCTGGCTGAGAAGGGAGTGGCGGTTTCGCATAACCCGGCCAGTAATTTGAAATTAGCCAGCGGGGTTGCGCGTGTTCCTGAGCTGTTAAAAGCGGGAGTTACGGTATCGCTTGGAACGGATAGCGCGGCAAGCAATAATAATTTGGATCTTTTCGATGAAATTAGGCTGGCAGCATTGATACATAAAGGTGTATCAGGAGATCCCACTGCTGTTCCGGCATATGAGGCGCTCAAAATGGGCACTGTATATGGCGCTCAAGCAATCGGACAGGCAAGCGATATCGGCATGCTGAAAGTAGGCATGAAAGCAGATTTTATCGCGATCGACAGTGAGCAGCCGCATTTTTATCCTCAGACTGAAATGATTTCTCATTTAGTTTACGCTGGCTCCGGCCGTGATGTAAAACATGTATGGGTAGATGGCGAGCAAGTGGTTCGCAACGGTATTTGTACATTGATTGATGAAGAGCAGGTATTGGCGGAAGCGCAGCGATGCTTTGAAAGGCTGTCACAGCATTGATGCGGATAACAAGATATCGGCGGACACCGGTGCTCACGCCATGGCGGATCACACTAATTATAGCAGCCGCAATTATAATTGCTTTGATTGCATTGAATCAATATTACCGCTACGTGCAGCGCCCATTCTGGGATGAACAAGCGGTTGCGGAAACCAAGGTCAAGGAAGCCGGATTGCTGCAGGAAACCGATCGCGCCGTTAAATATGTATGGGATAATACGGTGTGGATCGTTCACGGCAAGGATGCCGATGGAGACGAAGCTTATGCATGGATGCCGGAGGATGGTGAATCGTCAGTGTTCAAGCTGAAAGAAGGAGTATCGAAACAAAGGTTGGAGGATGCGCTGGCAAAATCAAGAGCGGATGCCAAAATTGAGCATATCAAGCTGGGCTACAAAGACGGCGAGCCGGCATGGGAGGTATTTTATACGAAAAAAGCTTCCGGCAACTATTTCTATGACTTCTTTCGTTTCAGCGATGGTGCATTATTAGTCACCTATACCCTGCCGCAGCAGTAACGGCGGCTCGGCATTACCCGCGGCATCAGCCATTATTGCCATCTATTGCCCGCCCCTAAGTACAGGAGAATGTGATATACTTTCGTATAGCGAATCGTATTGACGTTTTGCTATATGATTAATATTGCATCCTTGGAAGGGGGCTTATTGCAATTATGAAACTACGAATCATACCGATTGCAGTGACTGCAGCGATCTCAGCTGTGCTGCTGTTTGGCGGTTGGTATATTTTTCAGAATATTACGGCATTTCAGCCGCTCGAGCAAATTGTTAAGGACATTCCCGGCGTTGTATCGGCCAAACCGGATATTGGCCGCGATACGGTGACCGTCGATATAACATTTAATGAAGATGCAAATATTCGAAAAGTATACGACACAATAGCGCATGAAGGCAGTAAAGTGATCGGAGATCGCCAGTTGAAGCTCAAAATTGAACAGCCGGACCAAAGTCCGAAGCTAAACGATATATGGGCTGCTTCTTTATTTGATATTGCCCAAGCGATGGAAAGACGGCAATATAAAGAAATTCCCGCTGCGATGCAGAAAATTGCAGCTAGCCATACCGGAGTTTCCGCCGTGTCGGAAATGGACGAGAGTAATGTATATATTACGTTAAAAGACGGCAATGCGGTCAAGTATGTCGTATTGCCGCGCAACCCAGAGCGGATCGGGGTGTGGCCTGATGCATAAGTATAAAAAAGAAATAGCGATCGGATTCATTCCTGTACTGCTTCTTTTTTTGCAGCTGTATATCGGCCTTAATGTCATTCCCATTTTTATTTCCGCCTTGGTTTTGACAGCCCTTATTTATATTGTCCGTTCCCGCGGCAATTTGGCGGCGATCGGCAATGAGCGGCGCAGCAAGCCGAGGCCTCCGGCACCGATGTCATTCGAAGAGATCGGCGGACAGGAGCGGGCAAAGCAGGAACTGATTGAAGCGCTGGATTTTCTTGTTCATGTGGAGCGGATTGCCAAGCTGGGCATCCGGCCGCTAAAAGGGATCTTGCTGACCGGGCCGCCGGGTACAGGAAAAACCTTGCTGGCAAAAGCGGCAGCCCATTACACCGATTCCAGCTACGTGGCTGCGTCCGGCTCTGAGTTTGTCGAAATGTATGTAGGGGTCGGAGCAAGCCGAATCCGCGATTTGTTCAAGGAAGCGAGACAAAAGGCGCTCAAGGCAGGCAAAGGCAGCGCTGTTATTTTTATCGATGAAATTGACGTCATTGGCGGCAAGCGCGACGGCGGGCAGCATCGGGAGTACGATCAGACATTGAATCAGCTGCTGACCGAAATGGACGGTATCCATACCGACGAATCTCCGCGCATATTGCTGATCGGCGCGACCAACCGGAAAGAAATGCTCGACACAGCGCTGCTGCGGCCGGGCCGCTTCGACCGCCATATTGCAGTGGATTTGCCGGACAAAAAAGGCCGCCGGCATATTCTGGACATTCATGCCCGCAACAAGCCGCTGGCGGAGGACGCGGATTTGAACCGAATCGCCGCTGAATCGTTCGGCTTTTCCGGCGCCCAGCTGGAAAGTGTAATGAATGAAGCAGCCATTTATGCGATGCGGGATGACGAAGAGGAAATTGCCCTGCGCCATATGTCCATGGCGATTGACAAGGTGATGATGGGAGAACGTACGGATCGCGAGGCGACTAAAGAGGAACGGGATCGGGTTGCCCTGCATGAATTGGGCCATGCTATTACAGCGGAGGTAGTTCGGCCGGGCAGTGTATCGCAGGTGGCGTTATCGCCGCGCGGACAAGCGCTTGGTTATGTCCGCCACAATCCGCAGCAGGACCGCTATTTGTACACGCGTCCGTTTTTGGAAAAGCAAATTATGATTGCACTGGGCGGAGCCGCGGCGGAAGAGCTGTTCTACGGCGACCGAAGCACAGGCTCGCGCGGGGATTTTGACCAAGTGTTAAGCATTGTGCGCTCAATGGCAGAGTCGGGACTGACCGAGCTTGGCATTATTGATGAGCGGATGATGACGCCCGACAAATGGGCCCAAATCAACAGCTCGATTTTGGATGAGCTGATGTCGCGGGTAAAGCGGCTATTGGCTGAACGCCGCCAGGTGTTCACAAGCGCGCTGGATGTCCTGGTTCGTGAGGAGACGCTTAGCGGCGACAGCTTCCGCGAACTGCTTGCCGCAAACGAGGCTCTTCCTGTACAGGAAGCGGCGCAGGATATAATTTAATGACAAACTCGTGAATGTCTTGTGGCGATTACCGGACAAAGATGGCCATCTATAGCCCCCATACCGTAAAAAAGCTATAATAAGATCTAATGATGATAGCCGGCAAGGGCCAAGTGCCTGATGAGCAAGGCGGCATATGGGGGATGACAGTTGTGGCAATACGTAAAGTAGGCGTAATTGGCGCTGGTACGATGGGACAAGGAATCGCGGAAATGCTCGCTGCTAACGGGCTTGATGTATATTTGAACGAGGATACGCCTGAGCGGTTGCAAAATGGAATCCAGGCAATTGAGCACGGTTTGGACCGGCAGATCGAAAAATGGGCGCTGACGCAGTCCGAAAAAAAACTGATTATGAACCGGATTCATCCAGTTGAGCGCTTCTCGGCCATTCCGGAATGCGATATCGTGATCGAGACCGTGACGGAAAATATGGAGAGAAAAAGGGAAGTGTTTGCTCAGCTGGATAAACTGTGCGAGCCCGATGTTATACTTGCGAGCAATACGTCAACGCTGAGCTTGACGGAAATTGCCGGCTTCACTTCGCATCCTGAGCGGGTTATCGGGATGCACTTTGTCTATCCGGTCATAAAAACCAATTTGGTGGAAATTGTCCGCGGCTTAAAAACCTCGGAAAGCACATTTTCACGGACGAAGCATTTTGTCGAAGCGGTTATTCATAAAAAAAGTGTCATGGTCTTTGAATCGCCAGGCTTTGTCACGACAAGGCTGATTTGCCTCTATATTAACGAAGCGATGCATGTGCTGCAGGAAGGAGTGGCGTCGGCAGACGATATCGACAGTGCGATGCGCATCGGCTACTCTTTCCAGTACGGCCCTTTCGAGATGGCCGACCGCTTCGGGCTTGATTCAATCCTTGCCGCTTTGGAGCAAATGTTTCGCGAATACGGAGAGGTCAAATACCGCCCGTCAACCATTTTGAAAAAGATGGTGCGCGCTGGCCATTTGGGCGTAAAGAGCGGTATTGGCTTTTTTAACTATGATAAGGACGGGATCCGTATATGATTATTTTAGTAATGAACGCCGGGAGCTCGTCGCTCAAGTATCAGCTGTACAATATGAAGAATGAGACCGTGCTTGCGCAGGGGCGAGTGGAGCGGATCGGGATGGAATCCTCGATCGTATCGCATGAGCCTGCAGGAATGCCGGATGTCCGGCATGTCAGTGAAATTCTCGATCATAACACGGCTGTTAGACGGGTTATAGATCTGCTTACCCACCCCGAATACGGGAAGCTGAAGTCGATGGATGAAATAAAAGCAGTCGGCCACCGCGTCGTTCACGGCGGCGAAAGCTTTAAAGAATCCACCATTGTCAATGAAAAGGTCCAGCTGGAGATCCGCCAATTGTTCGATCTGGCGCCGCTCCATAATCCGGCAGCAATGATGGGAATTGCCGCTGTCGAAGCGAATATGCCGGGCGTGCCGCAAACGGTTGTATTCGATACCGCCTTTCATCAGACGATGCCGCGCAAAGCGTTTCTGTACCCGATTCCGATGGCGCTTTACAAAAGGCATAAAATACGGCGCTACGGCTTTCATGGCACTTCGCACGATTATGTAAGCCGTATAGCAGCCGAGCTGATCGGCAAGCCGCTTGCAGAGTTGAAAATGGTCACCTGCCATATTGGCAATGGCGCCAGCTGCGCAGCGATAAAGGATGGAAAGTCGTGCGATACCAGTATGGGGCTCACACCGCTTGAAGGGCTGATGATGGGTACGCGCAGCGGCGATCTTGATCCGGCGATAGTACCTTTCGCAATGTTCAAGGAAGAGCTGACCTTAAGCGATGTCAACTCGATGCTGAATAAGCATAGCGGCTTGCAGGCGATCAGCGGCATCAGCAGCGACATGCGGGAAATTACGGAAGCGATGGCTGAAGGGGACAAGCAGGCAACGCTCGCTTTTGATATGTACGTGTACCGGCTGCGCAAATATATCGGGGCGTATACCGCTGTTATGAACGGGCTAGATGCGCTCGTTTTTACGGCAGGGGTAGGTGAAAATTCTGCCATTGTACGCCAAGCGGTATGTGAGGAGCTGACATTTTTCGGCATTGAGCTGGACGTTGAGCGTAATGCGGTACATAGCAAAGAGGCCCGCAAAATTTCGACCGACGCCTCTCGTGTAGAGGTATGGGTTGTACCGACCAATGAGGAGCTTGTTATCGCCCAGGATACGTATCATTTAATGCTCAACAATCAAGCGAAGGGCTCGGCTGGGGCTGAGCCGCTACAAAACGGTTAAATTAGCGAAGGGTTGAGTGTATGAATGAAAAATGAAATGTGGAAGGCTTACGCCCGCGGCATGGCTGCGGCGATGAATAGCGGCAGTGTCGTTATTCCCGCCGGGCTGCTGCGCGCCTATCGGGGGATCGGCCTGTCTGATACAGAAATGATGCTGCTTGTTCAGCTGCTGATGTTCCGCCAATTGGAGCAGATCGACTTTCCCACGCCGGAGCAACTGGCCGAGCGATTGGGCATAACGGTGAGTGCCGCGCACCAGCTTATCGGCAGACTGCTTAAGGAGGGGCTGCTGGCCATCGACGAGCAGCTCGATCCGGTCACCGGCGTCCATTCCGAATGTTATAATTGGGATGGCTGGATATTACGCTCCGCAGAATGGATGTCGGATAATGCCAAGCAGTCGCTTAACCATGTCCGGCCAGATCGGCAGGCACGTGAGGAATCGGATGCCGATTTGCCGGCAGCGGATCTGTTTACAGTATTTGAACAGGAGTTCGGCCGCCCGTTATCACCGATGGAATGCGAGACAATCAGCGGCTGGCTTGATGAGGACCGCTATCCGGACGAACTGATTCGGTTTGCTTTGAAGGAGGCCGTCTTTGCCGGAAAGCTGCATTTCCGCTACATCGACCGCATTCTGATTGAATGGAGCCGCAATCGCGTTACGAATACGGATGAGGCGAAGGTGCATACGCGCAAATTCCGGACGGGAAGAAAAGGGGCGTCTTCATCATTCGATCGCCAATTCGAGCGAGAAAAAGAGTAGCTTTTTGCCCGGTTAGTGGTATAATGAAGCTTGCGACTAATTGAATATGACATGGGGAGCTGGGTAATGGCCGGCTGAGAGGGGATTCCAAAGCAAGAACAATCCCGACCCTTAGACCTGATCTGGATAATGCCAGCGTAGGAACTTAGCATCTAGCCGTGCTTTACCGGCTCTGTTTATGCAGACGCCGTAACAGGCGGTTTTTGTAGAGCAATGTTGTAGCGTCCTCCGGTCAGGAGGACGCTTTTTCTATGTATACAGGACAGATCAAGTCGCTTTAAATTTTTTGGTGCAGTCAGGAAGGGGAAGGCAATCGAGATGATGAACAGAAAAGGCAGCAAGGTACTGAACTTTGGAATTATGCTTGTCGTATTCATGCTGGTAATTGCCGGATGCGGGGCAAAAGCGGGCAATGAAGCGCCGGCAAATACAGGCAGCGGCACCGGGAACGGGCAGCAGCAGCCAAATGACGGAGAAGCCGGACAAGCCGAAAACAAACCGCTCACGAAGGTGAAGCTGGTGCTGGATTGGGCTCCGAATACTAATCATACCGGATTATATGTTGCCAGAGACAACGGCTTTTTCAAAAATCACGGGCTTGATGTGGAAATTATTTTGCCAGGGGATGCCGGATCGGACAAAATGGTCGCCACTGGAGCGGCCGAGTTTGGCGTAAGCTACCAGGAGGGCGTTACCCAAGCGAGAATTCAAGGCGTGCCTATCGTATCGCTTGCAGCAGTCATTCAGCACAATACGTCCGGATTCGCTTCGCCTGTGGAGAAAAACATTAAAACGCCAAAAGATTTTGAAGGCAAGACTTATGGCGGCTGGGGCTCCCCTGCCGAGGAAGCGATTATCGAATCACTGATGAGCGAGCAGGGCGCCGATGCCAGCAAGGTCACAAACGTTAGCATCGGGGATGTCGATTTCTTTACAGCGGTCAAACGCAATATCGACTTTGCCTGGATTTATTACGCCTGGACCGGTGTCGAGGCGGAGCTTCGCGGAGAAAAGCTGAACATGGTGTATTTGACAGACTATAGCGATAAGCTGGATTACTACACGCCTGTTCTGACCACAAGCGAGAAAATGATCGCCGATAATAAGGCGCTGGTTGAAGCTTTTGTCGCCGGGGCAGCCGAAGGCTATCAGTTTGCCATCGAGCATCCGGAAGACGCTGCCGAGGTGCTGATCAAAGCCGAACCGGACTTGAATGCCGACCTGGTGCGTGCCAGCCAGAAATGGCTCAGCCCGAAATATCAGGACGATGCGCCGCGCTGGGGCGAACAGAAGCGGGAAGTGTGGGAAAACTATGCCAAATGGATGCTCGACCACAAATTGCTTGAGCAGGAACTGGATGTAGACAAAGCGTTTACGAATGAATTTTTGCCGCAAGGATAAAGCGAACATTACAATAAGAGGAGCTGTTCACAGTGGCTAACACATTGCTAAGCATTCAGATTTTGCCGCAAACACCTGGCGGGGAAAGCTCGCTTCCTTATGTTGACCGGGCAATTGCGGTTATTAAAGCATCCGGGGTGCCTTACCGGGTAGCGCCGCTTGAGACGACGATGGAAGGTGAACTGGGCGAGCTGCTGCAGATTGTCCAGCGCATGAATGACGCAATGACTGAGATGGGCTGCCCTTCGGTCATTTCGCAAATCAAAGTGTATCACAACCCGAAAAATGGCGCTTCTATGGACCGGCTGCTGGAGAAATACCCGGATGGGAAATAAAAGATCCGTACTTAGCAAGGTATGGCCGCCGGCAGCGGTGCTCGCTTCGTTGATACTAATATGGCAAGCTGCGGTCGCTTTTTTTCGGCTGGACCCTTGGCTGCTGCCTGCGCCGTCGGCAATTGCGAAGGAATTTCTTGCGGTGGCCCCTCGGCTGTACGACCATGCTAGTACCACGATAAGTTTGACGCTGCTCGGCTTTGCAGCGGGATCGGCGGCGGGCTTCGTGCTCGCCGCTTTGCTGCATATGATTCCCGGAGCAAAAGCCGGCTTCTACCCTTTGCTTGTGTTGACGCAAAATGTGCCTGTCTTTGTGCTTATCGAGCTATTTGTCATTTGGTTCGGCTTTGGACTGCTGCCCAAAGTGCTTCTTTTAATGCTCGTATGTTTCTTTCCGGTTGCTGTCGCCATGCTGACAGGACTTACGCAAGCAGATCCAAAGCTGGTCATGTACATGAAGATGATAGGAGCAACCAGAAAGCAAATGTTTTGGCGGCTGGAGCTGCCTAATGCCATCAGTTACTTGTTCTCGGGATTGAAAATTGCTGCCACATACAGCGTAATCAGCGCAATCTACGTTGATACGATCGGATCGGGCAAAGGGCTCGGCGCTTTTATCCGGCTGGCGTCCAAGGGCTTCCAGACGAGCCGTGTATTCGTCGGCATCGTGACGATTGTTGCGATGAGCCTGTTGTTATTCGGTCTGATCGCCATACTGGAAAGACTATTTGTTCGCTGGCGGGCGCCGAAGCTGGAAGGGGAGTGAGGTTATGAGCAATGAACATAATGCTCTGGAAGTGCGGGGGCTGTCCAAGACATTCAACGGCGGCTCGCAAGCCAAGCAGGTGCTGAAGGATGTGTCGCTTTATGTGAAAACAGGGGAGTTCGTCTCGCTTATCGGTCCTTCCGGCAGCGGGAAGTCGACGCTCTTTCATCTTATCGGCGGACTTGAAAAACCGACGGCAGGCGAAATATTCATTGGCGGCCGCCGGATTGAGCCGCTTGAGCGCGGGTTAATCGCCTATATGCCGCAGCAGGCCTCCTTGATGCCTTGGCTCACTGTGGCGGGTAATATTGAGATGGCGCTGGAAATTGCCGGCATTCCGCGCGAGCAGGCGCGGGCGGCCACTCGGGAATGGCTGGATAAAGTCGGTCTGGGCGCGGAGGCGGATGCTTATCCGCATGCGTTGTCGGGAGGGATGCAGCAGCGGGTATCCTTTTTGCGGGCGCTGCTTTCGCCGCAGCCGCTGATGTGTCTGGATGAGCCGTTTGGCGCGCTGGATGCGCTGACTCGCTTGCATATGCAGAGATGGCTGCTGTCGCTATGGGAGGCAGATCGGCGTTCTGTACTTTTTATTACCCACAGCATTGAGGAAGCGCTGCTGCTGTCTGATCGGATTATCGTCCTTTCCCATGCGCCGGCTGGGGTCATTCGCGAAATTAACGTCCCGTTTGCACGGCCGCGCGAAGAAGAGCTGTGGACGGATCAGCTGTTCAATGAGCTGAAGCAGGAAATTTACAGCCTGCTGCAGCCGGTCGGCGCAGGCGGGGCAATAGGGGGGCCATTATGAGCGGACAGCGGATACTTTATGTTGATGCGCATTTGCATGTCGATTTGTATGAGCAGGCTGAGCGCGGCGCTTTGCTGGAGAACGCGGCGGCGGACGGTGTCACCGGCATCGTGGCTGTGTCTATGAACCTTTCTTCCAGTCGAGGGAATCAAGCGCTGGCAGAGCGGTATCCTGATCTGATTACGCCTGCCTATGGCTTTCATCCGGAGCAGCGGCTTCCTGATAAGGCAGAGCTTGCTGCGCTGCTGGATTGGATACGCGAGCGGCATGCGGCCGGAGAACGATTTGCCATTGGGGAAGTAGGTCTTCCTTATTATACGCGGACTGAAGCGGAAGCGAAGGGAGAAGAGTTCGACGAGTCCCCTTACCTAAATTTACTGTCGCAGTTTGTTCAGCTCGCGGCGGAGCTGGATTTGCCGATCGTGCTGCATGCTGTGTACGAGGATGCGGACAAGGCGCTTGATCTGCTGGAGCGCTACCAGGTGCGATATGCGCATTTTCATTGGTTCAAGGGGAGCGAAGCGACTGTCAGCCGAATGATGTCCAACGGCTATATGATCTCAATTACCCCCGATGTCGTGTACGAGGAGGAGATTCAACAGCTCGTCCGCCAATATCCGCTAGAGCTGCTCATGACGGAGACGGATGGACCGTGGCCGTTCGAGGGGCCTTTTGCCGGCAAAAGGACGGAACCGGGGATGGTCAAGCAGGTTGCCGCAGCTATTGCGGAATTGAAGGCAGTTGAGCATTCAGCCGCCGCAGAAGCGCTGCTGAACAATGCCTTGCGATTTTATCGCATATCATGAAGCTGCAGAAAAACCGCTGCAATAAAGGAGCTGTCTTGCCTAGTCGACGACTACGGTAAGACAGCTCTGTTTATTTTGCGGGCTAGATGAGGAATATCGCGGCAATTGTCGTAACGATAAGGCCGATCAATACCGGCTTCAAGTTTCTGCGGGCGAGCTCAAACGGATCGACGCCGCATATGGCTGCTGCCGGAATAAGCGCCCACGGAATAAGGGTGCCGCCCCCGACCCAAATGGCTGCTACTTGCCCTAATGCGGTCAAAGTATCGGCGCCAGTTCCGATGGCGGCTGCAAACAGCTTGGCGACCGAGCCTGCCAAAGAAATGCCGGAAAAGCCCGACCCGTCAAGGCCGGTAATCGCTCCGGTAATCGTCAGGGTAATCGCTCCTACCGTTTCATTGAGCGGGACATGATGAGCGAGCGCAACGCCGAGATCGTTCACGATCCCGTGCGAGCCGTCTGGCAATGTATTGCCGAACAGTTCAGTAATGGCCGCATCCCCCAAATAAAAGAAGGCTGCGATCGGAATGACCGGGCCGAAGACGCGAAAGCCAAATTGAAAACCTTCGATCATGTAGGCAGTCGTCTGTTCAAGTCCGCGGTGCCGGTGGGCAATGAGCGTAACGGCAATAAGAATAATTACAGCCGTTCCGCCGATCAAGGCGGTGGCGTCGCCGCCCTGCAGGTCAAGCATGAACATTGCTGCGACATCAGCGGCGAATAAAAGCGGGATAATGACGGCGAGCCAGCGTTTCAATGGGCGGGGCAGGGCGACCGTCACTTCGCCGCTGCTTGGGGCGGCCGCCTGATTTTTGCCGGTTTCAAGCTTGATCAGCCCGTCGCGCCACGTTCCTTTGGTCATATCTCTGCGCATCATCCAGAAGGCGGCGATCGTTGTGACAAGTCCCATAATGATAACAAGCGGTATGCTGGCTTGCATGACGGCTGTGACCGGCAGTCCGGCCGCATCGGCTGTCAGCTTAGGAGCCCCTTGAATAATGTAGTCGCCTGATAAGGCGATGCCGTGACCGAACAGATTCATTGCCATCGCAGCCCCAAGCGCCGGCAGGCCAACACGTACGGCAACCGGCAATAATACAGCGCCAATTAGCGCGACTCCCGGCGATGGCCAAAAAAACAAAGAAGTGAGCATCATAATAAACCCAATGCCCCAGAAGGCCATAGCCGGCGTGCGGATGAGCCGGGCGAAGGGGGCGATCATCATTTCATTAATGCCGGTAATGATGAGAATCCTGCTCATGGCAACGATAATAGAAATGATAAAGATCGTGCTCATAAGCTCTTTGGTTGCATAGATAAAGCTGTTGAAAACACCGCTGATCGAGCCGCTTAACGTTTCGGTGGCAAGCAGCCCAAGTGAGAAAATGCCGACCACACAGATGAGGGTCGTATCGCGGCGCTTGATCAGAAATCCCATAATAAAGACGATAAACGCCAGATATACCCAATGCAGCGAAGTGAGCTGGACTTCCATTTAAGGTTCACCCTTTCATCAACCTCAGGAATGGTGCTATATCCTATGCGGTCTGATGCCTAAGAGTTCACGTCCAATTGAGAACGTTTACAAGGAGTGGAAGTTTGCCCGGTATGAAGAGGGACTGCAGCCCACACTGTTTTTGAAGGCGCGGCTGAACATATGGATGCTGGGGTAGCCGAGCGTATCGGCAATTTCCTGAATAGACTGCATCGTAAATTTCAGCATCGTTTTTGCTTGCTCCATTCTTAGCTGCTGATGGTATTGAATCGGGGTTTGACCGAAAGCCTGGCGGAAAAGGCCGATCAAATATCTTTTGTTAAGATGAAAATGCGCCGAGAGCTCATCAAGCGTTACCGGGCGAAAGAGCTGTTTTTGCAAATAATGCTTTACATTGTCGAGCAGCTCTAGGCGTTTGGACGAAAGGGTGAATTGCTGACGTTCAGTTTCACGCAGGGCATAGGCGACAAGCTCCAGCAGCAGCCCCTTCATTCGCAGTGCGCTGTATGCCGACTTGATGCGAAATTCATCGATAATAGCGAACAATAGCTGCTCGAATTGCGATGGGGCGCTTAACGAAATCAGGTTGGGCAGCTGCGTCTCAGGCCCTGACAATTCATCTGGGCGAAACCAGGCCAGCTCGTGCGCATTCATTTGATCAGCCGTGCGAAAGGATACCGGCACATGCGGGCTGTCCGGTTTTTCGACGAGATCGAAATGGACATGCGGCTGCCGTACAGCTTCGCTTCCGACGACAATAATGCGATGCCGCTTTTGCGGCTTCAAGACAAAAAGATCACCGCTTTTTCCCGTATAAGCGATGTCTTCAATCTCGATGGTTAATGTTCCTTGTTTCACATACAGAAATTCATAATCCCATATTTGTCGTTCCGGAAAAATGTGCCCCGGCGGCAAAATATCATCCAGCGCAACCCGAATGTACGGCGACCATAACTGCTGCATACAACTTGTATCCTCCTTTTGGGGAGCGGGTGTCTTAGTCTGCGTTTAATTTACCATAAAAAAATGAATAATTGCTAAACAATCCAAAATGATTGGTAAATCTTATTGATGGTAAATCTTCTATAATGGCAGCAAGCAGTAAGATCTAATTGAGGAGGTTGCAATTATGACGGCATTTAATGGCCTGGGGATGGGACTTGGTAATTTGTCGCGGTTGTCTGACGCCAAAACGCGGTCGATTTCACCGGAGAACTTTACAGGCGCTAAAGGGCAAGGCGGCATGGCCACGGAAGGTACGGGAAAAGCGGCGGCCAGAGATTTGGGGCTAGGGTGGAAAATATCGCCGAGTGTCTCGATCGGAGCGAATTCTTCGTTTACGATAGCGGAAATCGAAGGGCCTGGCGTGATTCAGCATATATGGCTTACCTGTGGCGTACAATCGTGGCGCCAACTTATTTTGCGCATCTACTGGGATGATGAGACTGAGCCGTCAGTAGAAGTGCCTTTAGGCGATTTTTTCTGTAACGGGTGGTGCGAGCGAAGTCTGGTCAACTCTTTGCCAGTCTCGGTTAACCCGGCCAATGGCTTTAACAGCTATTGGGAAATGCCGTTCCGCGGCAACGCAAAGCTGGTTGTGGAAAATATCAGCTGTCACGACCATATTCTATACTATCAAATCGATTATGCCTTGAGCGATATCCCGGATGACATGGCGTACTTCCATGCGCAATGGCGGCGAAGCGACCCGTTGCCGTACAAAGAGGTACATACAATTGTGGATGGAATTAAAGGCAAAGGTCATTATGTGGGCACTTATCTGGCCTGGCAAGTCAATAGCAACAACTGGTGGGGAGAAGGGGAAATCAAGTTCTATATGGATGGTGACGGCGAGTATCCGACGATTTGCGGAACCGGGACGGAAGATTATTTCGGCGGAGCCTGGAATTGGGATATAGAAGGCAAGTATGTCACTTACTCGACGCCATTTCTGGGGATGCATCAGCACATTAAGCCGGATGGAACCTACCGGGCCAATCAGCGCTTCGGCATGTACCGCTGGCACATTATGGATCCGATCCGTTTCGAGTCGGATTTGCGTGTAACGATTCAAGCACTGGGCTGGCGCTCAGAGGGAAGATACTTGCCGCTGAAGGATGATATCGCCTCGGTCGCCTTCTGGTATCAGGCCGAGCCGCACACGCCGCATCCGGTGCTGCCGGGGGCGGACAGGCTGGAAGTTATCTAGCTGAATGGCGGAACAGCCGGACGCTTCCGACTGGTGGGCTAGCACGCCGGCAGGCAGGCGGAGGGGGGTCAGATGGCCGGCTCGTGGACTGGCGGGCTGGCAGGTTGGCTGGCTTGTGGGCTTGGAGGTCCAGGCTGAGGGGGCAGGCGAAATTGTTGTGCAGAATGCAACATTTGCCCCGCGATTCAGCGGTATTTTCGGAATATGTTGCATTCTGCAACCAGGCGCGGCATTGGATGGGCGGGTGAGCTGGTCCCGTATGCTGAGCGATACAGAAGCAAGCCAAGTTACAATGAAGCGAATTCTCGCCGGTACCGATGATCGGGAGCCGGCTTTCTAATCATTTATTAAGGTTCGTCGTGTACAATAGGGCTGCCAAGTGTTTATGTGATGAATAAAGGGGCAGGCCAAATTGCGAATTCTAGTCGTGGAAGACGATCGCCCGCTGCTCGAAGCGGTGGCGACGGTGCTTAGAGAAGAGTCCTATCAGGTTGATGAAGCGGAGAACGGGCTGGATGGATTGTACCTGGCGCAGCAGGGAATCCATGATTTGATCATATTGGACATCATGCTTCCCGACATGGATGGGCTCTCCGTGCTGGACGCGCTGAGGAAGCAGGGGATCGCATTGCCGGTCCTGCTGCTCACAGCGCGGGATAGTGTGGAAGATCGCGTGAAAGGGCTTGATTCCGGCGCTGACGATTATCTGGTCAAGCCATTCGCGACGCCGGAGCTGCTGGCGCGAATCCGCGTATTGCTGCGCCGGCAGTCTGCGGGGGCGCCGGATGGCGAGCTGAAGTATGGCGAGCTTGTTGTGAAATGCAAGGCGCTGGAAGGATACGCCTGCGGCGAGCCTCTCAAGCTTACGCTGAAGGAATTTGAGCTGATGGAGTATTTGCTGCTTAACCGCGAGCAAATTCTGACGAAGGAGCAGATGCTGGACAGAGTTTGGGGAATCGATACGGGTGCGGGACTGAGCGTCGTCGAGGTCTACATGCATTATTTGCGCAAGAAGCTGGCTCCTTCCGGCTGCGACCGCTATATTCATACGATCCGCGGAGTCGGCTATTTGCTGAAGGAGAGAAGCTGATGTTCAACCGCATCCGTATCCAGCTCACCATCCGCAACGCTGCCGTGTTATCCATTATTCTGATCGTGCTGAACCTGTCTGTTTATCTGGTTATGCGGCAAATGCTGTTTGACCAGGTCGACCGTGCGATGACGACTGCGAGGGAGCAGGTGGCAAGTCTCGGGAGTATATCCACAGGTCAAGCCATGAGTCAGGACGCGAGTGAATGGGGGCAGACTCCAAATGATACAGGCCTGATGATGAGTGAAGCGAGTCGGACCACGATGATTCAGAGGGCCGTCCCCATATTCAATTTGACCCGGATGGACCGGCCGATTATTCAGCTGTACTGGACGGCAGATGAACAGCCTGTTCCGCTGCCGGGAAGAGATCAGTTTGACGAGGAGCAGCTGAAGCGGCTGCGCCCCAGTCAGATTGGTCCGGAGCCGCAATCGGTAAAGGTCGGCGACCAGTATTTTCGGGTAGTCAATATCGATAATCCGAGCATCAGCGGGCTTCTGATCGGGGTAAAAAGCGGCCAGTATCAGGTAGCAAAACAGCAGCTGCTCAGCAATATCTCCGCTGAGATCGGCATGCTGCGCCGTCTCGAATATATTCTGATCTACGGGGGCATTGTGGGATTTCTGATCGCTGTCGCAGCCGGTTATTATTTGGCGAACCGCGCGCTGATCCCGATCCGGCTCTCCATGGACAAGCAGCAGCAGTTCGTATCGGACGCTTCCCATGAGCTGCGCACGCCGCTGTCGGTTATTCAAGCGCATACGGAGCTCTTGCTGCGCCACCCCGAGCATACGATTGAGCAGGACAGCAAGCATATATCGACCGTGCTTCAGGAAGCCCGCCGGATGAGCAAGCTAGTCAGCGGTCTACTGACGCTTGCGCGCACGGACTCGAATCAGCTTGAGCTTGACGTTAAGCCGGTTCAGTTCGACCGCATTGTCGAGGAGAGCGCACGGAAAATGCAGATGCTGGCGGAGGTCAAGAACATTGTTCTCCATACGGAGATCGATCCGAATATATCGATGAGTGCGGATGAGGAACGCCTTCATCAATTGCTGGTCACGGTGCTTGACAATGCGATCAAATATACGCCGGAAGGCGGATTGGTCCGCGTTGTTTGCCGCAAGCTGTCGCACTCTGTGCAGCTGGAGGTGGAGGACACCGGAATTGGCATCGCTCCGGACAACCTGCAGCATATCTTTGATCGCTTCTATCGCGGCGATAGAGCCCGTACCCGGCAGGAAGGCGGCTCGGGTCTGGGGCTGGCTATCGCCAAATGGATTGTGGAGCGGCATGGCGGCAAAATCCGTGTGGAAAGCAAGCTGTCTGCCGGCACACAAGTATTTATTTCTTTGCCTTTATAGCCTATGACAAGATTTGCAAAGCCTGGGGCGAGCTGCCCCGGGCTTTTTTTTCATTTTCCCTTCAGCGCAGCTTAAGCTTCCTTTCAGCTTCTCTAACCGTTTTCTAAGAATCCGTTGGCATAATGGGCGATGAACTTATTAACCGTTGAAGGGTGATGAAATTGTTGAGAACACAAGGAAAGAAGCTGGGGTTGGTTGTTTGGGCGCTTATTGCAGTGCTTGCTTTGTCAGCCTGCTCGCAAGCAGGCGGCAAGAAGAACGATGCATTAAACAATCTGGACAGAGATGATTCGGGCTCTCTCAAGGTCGCTTTTTTCAATGAACAAGCTTTCTACATGCAGTACGGCAACGCTTTTCAGGCGATGTTTCCCAATGTTGAGCTCTCGGTCGTATCAACCGAATCGGTATTCAATGCGGAGGACCCGGCGGCAGAGCTGGAGCGGATCGTGAAGGAGCAGCAGCCGGATGTCCTGCTGCTGAGCGAAGACGAATATGCCTCATTCGCGGGGAAGGGGCTCTTGTACGATCTGGATGCGGTCGTGAAGCAGGACCAGTTCGACCTGGACAGCTTCCTGCCGTCGGTCATTGATCTGCTGAAGGCGCGCGGAGGAGGCAAGCTGTACGGGCTGAGCCCAAGCTTCGCCAGCAAGGCTCTCTACTATAATAAGGATCTGTTCGACAAGCATGGCATACCGTATCCGACGGACGGGATGAGTTGGGAGGAAGTGATGCAGCTTGCGGCCCGTTTCCCCGTGAAGAAGGACGGCGACGACTCCTTGAACGGTCTGTTCCAGTCTTCCCAGACAACCGATTCCTTCGAGCTGATCCGTACGATTGGCGAAGCGAAAGGGCTGCTGTATGCCGATACCGATGCGAAGACATTGTCCATCGATACGCCGGAGTGGAAGTCGATCTTCCAGTCGGTTATTGACGGGTACAAGTCGGGCAGCATCTCCATGCCTTCTGAGGACGGAGGCATGGGAGGAGGCGGAGGCGTCTCGATGCGTGTAGGCGGCAGGGCTGCGTTCAGTATCGGCCCTGGTTCGATGAAATTCATGTCTGGCCAGGCGGCGATGGCAATCGACGGTCCGATGCTGATGACCATGATGGGGTTGAGCGGAGGACCGGTAGGAGCGGTAACGAAAGGGCAATCTGCAGTCGGCAGCAAGACCAACAACAGCCCGTTCAAGGCTGTCAACTGGGATATCGTAACGATGCCTGTCGATTCATCGCAGCCTGACGTCACCGGCAGCCTAAGTCTGGACAACGTATTTGCCATTAACGCATCATCCGAGAATCTGTCCGCTGCCTGGGAGTTTCTGAAGTATGCCAATGGGGAGCAGCTGGCCAAGACCGGTTCCAAGTCGTCCCCATCCCTGTCGGCGCGTACCGCATACAAGAACGAAGCAGACGGCAAGAACATCGATGCTTTTTATACGCTTGGAGTCAATCAGCAAAGCTTGCTGCAAGAGCTGCCGGAGGGCTTCGCTGGCTCGTTTGCGAAGCTGGCATCCGAGCAAATAAAGAAGGTTGTGGACGGGAATCAATCCGTGGATGAGGCGCTCGGAACGATTCAATCGCAGGGGCAGGGCTTGCTGACGCAAGCGATCGTGGACGCGGAGCAAGGGTAATGGCTGCTTCGAACTGGGTGATGCCGGAGCCGCAGACGAATGAGTCGGAATCGCCCCCTGCTCCGCTCCCTGAGAGAGACGGCGGGCCGCTTATGGAAGTGCGCGGCGTGCGCAAAAGCTTCGTATCCGGAGGTCACGACATCGAGGTGCTGAAAGGGATCGATCTGTCGATTGATTCCGGCAGGCTCTCCATGCTGCGCGGGCGTTCGGGATCGGGCAAGACGACGCTGCTCAACTTGCTGGGCGGGCTTGACCGGCCGACGAAGGGCGAGGTTTGTTTCCGCGGCCGTCCGCTTCATTCATGGAGCGACAAGCGGCTGACCATCGTGAGGCGGCGGGAGATCGGATTTATATTCCAATCATTCGCCCTGCTGCCGCTGCTCACGGCCTCTGAGAACGTCGAGCTGAGCTTGCGTATGGCGGGCATCCCCCGGAAGGAATGGAAGGCGCGGGTCGCCCGTTGTCTGGACCTGGTCGGTCTGACCAAACGGGCGTCACATCGTCCGTTCGAGCTGTCCGGCGGAGAGCAGCAGCGGGTAGCCATCGCCAAGGCGATCGCCCACAAGCCCCATCTGCTGCTCGCGGACGAGCCTACGGCGGAGCTGGACTCGCAGATGGCAGCGCGTATTATTGCGGTATTCCGGGATATTATTGAAGCGGAGCAGATCGCGATCTGCATGACTACACATGATTCCACACTATGGGAGGCGGCAGACGTTGTATACCAAATGGTCGATGGCCGAATCGAATTGGAGTAAATTTAAGCGAACCGGAACCGGCCTGATGCTTGCGGCAATATGTCTGACTCTTCTGGCTGGATGCTCCCTGCTGCCCCAGGAGGAAGAGCAGGAGAAGCTGCCGGATATCCGCATCCCGAAAATTTCGCAGAAGCCGGAATACCCGGTCAAGCGCAGCACCCTGGAATTGAAGGTAAGCGGGTCCGGGAAGCTGATGTCGGAGCGAGAGGAAAACCTGTTGTTCACCGAAGATAATTTCCGTGTTGTGGACGTATTCGTGAAAGCCGGCGATCAGGTGAAGAAGGGCCAGGTGCTGGCCGTGCTTGATACGGGCGATACGGAAAACCAGATCCGCAGAAAGAAAATCGAGCTGGAGAAAGCCGAGCTGGACTTGCGGGAAACCGAGCTGGGCTTAAGGGAAGCCTGGCACGAATCGTCGGAAGTCAATACGGTTCAGCTTAAGAAACAGCAGCTGGACTATGGATTGCTCAAGGATGAATTGGCCGATCTGCAGGGCAAATTGAAGGGATCGAAGCTGATTGCTCCGTTCGACGGCACGATTGTTACCTTTACGGCAGAGAAAGGCGATATCTCCAAGTCGTACGAGAAGGTCGGGCAGATCGCAGATGTGAGCTCGCTTGTTGTTGCCGTCCAGTTCGCAGCGAGCGATCTGAGCAGTATCGCTGCGGGCATGGAAACAATGGTCAGCATCAATACGGCAGGCGACCATACTGGCAAGGTAGGGCGACTTCCGGTCGGCACGGAGCCGGATACGCTTGACTCGTATACGCTGGTCGAATTGCCGAAGCTGCCTGGAGGAGTCGCCCGCGGCACGCCGCTGTCCGCTTCGGTCATTGTGGAGCGGAAGGAGAACGTATTAACGATCCCTGTCGCGGCGCTGCGCAAGCAGAATAGCCGCACCTATGTGCTGGTGTCGAATCCGGACAGAAGCAAGGGCGAGGTGGACGTGGAAGTCGGCATACAAACCTCAACGGACGTGGAAATTATCAAGGGGCTGGAGGAAGGCCAGAAGGTTGTGGGGAAATAATGCGCATTGTCATTTATCTCCTCCTGAAGATGTGGCAGAACCGCTGGTTTACGCTCGGAACGCTGCTAGGACTTACAGTCGCGGCAGCGTTCGCGATGAGCATTCCGATGTACGCGGATGGAACATTGAAGCGTCTGGTAATCAAGTCGCTCCAGGAAGAGACAAAAGGACTGCCTGCGGCATCGCTATATATGAAATATCAATCGCCAGGCAGCTCCGAGACGGATTTGGAAGGGCTGATCGAAGCCGATCGATGGATAAACGGGGAGCTTCCCGGGAAGATCGGCTTCCCGTTGCAGGCTGATTCAAGCCGTATCGGCTTGGCTGCGTCTATCGTACGTTCCACAGACGCAGCCGCAAGCGGCACAAGCCGGCTTACCCGTATGGAGCTTGCCTATCAGAGCGGTATTCCAGAGCTGGCCGATCTTGTGGAGGGCAAGCTTCCGCGTGACGGTATGCAAGGCGGCGCTGTAGAAGCGCTAGTGCTGAGCGAGACGCTGAGCCGCTACGGATGGAAGATCGGCGACTCTTTCTATTATGACGCGAAAGACAGCAGCGGCAAGACAAAGCGGCAGACGGTGCGCATCGTCGGCTCCTACAAGCTCAGCGACGAGACGAACTGGAACTGGGCAATCGACGGGAAGGAGAAACTGGCCGAATCGCTCATCGTCAGCCGAGTTACGATGGTGGATACATTGCTTAAGGAAAACAAGCTTAAGCTTGATTCCGCCGGATGGTATCTCGCGTTCGACCTGCAAAACATCCGCATCAGCGATCTGTCACCGCTCATCGGCGTGCTGCAGCGTCTTGAGATCAACCTCCATCAGCAGCTTGAGAATACGAAGGTCAATCTGACATTCCTTGATATGCTGCACAGCTTCGAGCGTCAGAGCGTCCAACTGCAGGCGATGCTGTTCGCGCTTGCCGCTCCGGTACTGGCGATGGTGCTGTACTTCATTACACTTAACGCCCAGCAATCGCTTGCCCGCCAGCGCGGCGACATCGCCGTGCTGCACAGCCGCGGTGCAAGTCCGCGGCAGATTACAGCGCTCTATGCGATTGAAGCTGCGCTGCTTGGATGCGCAGCCCTGGTGCTCGGCCTTGCTCTGGCATGGCTGATGGCCAAGACGATCGGCTCCTCCAGCGGGTTCCTCTCCTTCGTTGGCCGCAAGTCGATTGCCGTCGGACGGACCCCGCTATCCTGGCTGATGGGGATCGCTGCGACATTGGCCGCGATTGTCGCCGCCACGGCTCCCGTCCGCAAATATGCTGGCGCATCTATCGTCGAGCATACGCAGCAGCAGGCAAGAGGGGACAGGGCGCCATTGTGGCAGCGTCTTTATATCGATGTGGCGCTGCTGGGACTTGCGGCAGCCGGTTGGTATCTGCTTGACACCGGGCAAGTCGCTTCTGTCAAAAGCAGCGGCGGCACAACGGAGATCGAGCCGGTCATCTTCATCATCCCGGCCTTGCTCATCTTCGCCGCCGGGCTTCTGTGTCTGCGGTTGTTTCCGCTGCTGCTTCGCTTCTGGAACGCGCTTGTGAAGAACCGCATGCCGGTTCCGGTCTATCTGACGATCACCCAATTGTCGCGTTCGGCGGGCGCCTTCTATCCACTGATGATCCTGCTGATCCTGACGATCGGGCTGGGCGTATACAACGCCTCGGCCGCCAGGACAATGGATGTGAATGCGGCGGATCGCACGCAATATCAGTACGGCAGCGATGTTGTGCTCAAGGCGGCATGGGAAGGAACGCATGACGAGAAGGACGAGAACAAGATTTACTATACCGAGCCTTCCTTTCAGTCCTATCGCGATCTGGAAGGAGTGGAGGCCGCGGCGCGGGTAATGAAGGCGACCGGTAAGGTGGAAATCAGCGGCAAGCAAGCAGGCAACGGACAGGTGGTGGGCATTGACAACGCCGATTTCGCCAAGGCGGCCTGGTTCCGCGAGGATCTGTATCCTTATCATCCCTATCAATACCTGGACGCGCTTGGTACAGCCGAGCAAGCGGTGCTCGTATCGGAGAAATTCGCCAAGCGGTATGGTTTAAAGGAAGGCGATCCGCTGCGCATTGCGATTGGTTACGATAACGTACCTGTCGATTTCGTTGTCGTTGGCATTGTGCCGTATTGGCCCAGTCTGTACCCGGATGAATCGCCATTCTTCGTGGCCAATCTGGATTATCTGAACCAACAGATCGAGAAGATTCCCTATGAGGTATGGTTGAGCATGAAGGAGGGAGCGAAGCTTGGGCCAGTGCTTGAGGAGCTGGCGGAGCGCGGCGTTGCGCTTGCCCAGGCGGAAGATGCCCGGGGAGAGCTTATTCTTCTGCGAAGTCATCCGGCTCAAGGCGGCGTATTCGGAATCTTGAGTCTCGGCTTCCTGATCTCGCTGCTAGTTTCCTTGCTTGGGTATTTGATTTTCTGGTTCTTCACCCTGTCGCGCCGGGTCGTCCAGCTTGGCATTCTGCGGGCGATGGGACTCTCGCGCGGGCAGCTGACCGGCATGCTGCTGCTTGAGCAGCTGTTCACGACAGGCTTGTCTGTCGCCGCGGGACTCGGACTTGGCACAATTGCCAGCCGGTTGTTCCTGCCGTTCCTGCAGGGCGGAAGCGTGGAGGGATCGCGGCAGGTGCCGCCCTTCCGGATCGTGTTCGAGGCGGAGGATACGCTCAAGCTGTATATCTCCACCGGGATCATGCTTGCGGCCGGAGCGTGCATGTTGATCATACAGCTCAGACGCCTGCGCATCTCGCAAGCCGTTAAGCTGGGCGAGGAACGCTAAGACTGAATGATTGTATGAATAACGGCGGTTGTTGCAAGCATGGCTGAAACTATGCAGGACATAAAAAACGTTCAGGAGGCTGTCTCGATGATCCATTGCGAAGGTCTGGTGAAAATTTTCAAAACCGACGACATTGAGGTCGTCGCCCTGCAGGGGCTGAATCTGACGGTCGGGCAAGGCGAGATGATGGTGATTATCGGCAATAGCGGCAGCGGCAAATCGACGCTGCTCAACATTCTGGGCGGACTCGACCGGCCGTCCGCAGGTCAGGCGGTCGTAGGCCAATGGAATCTGCTCAAGATGTCCAGCGAGCAGCTAATCGAATACAAGCGCAGAACCGTCGGTTTCATATGGCAGAATAACGGGCGAAATCTGGTGCCCTATCTGACGGTGCTCCAGAATGTCGAGCTGCCGATGCTCATTCAAGGCAAGGCGGACCGGGCGTATGCGAAGGAGCTGCTTGCCGCGGTGGGGCTGGAGCACCGGATCGGCAGCCGTCTGACGCAGCTCAGCGGCGGCGAACAGCAGAGAGTTGCTATCGCAATCTCGCTTTCCAACCGTCCGCCACTTGTTCTTGCCGATGAGCCGACAGGTTCAGTGGACAGCGCTACGGGGGAGCAGATTCTGGCTATATTCCGTCGTCTCAACCGGGATCTGGGGGTGACGATCGTCATCGTCACCCATGATCTCTCTGTTGCGGACAAGGTTGACCGCGTTGTCGCCATTCGCGATGGTCTTACCAGCACCGAGTGGGTTAAGCGGGACGCGGATTCTCCGGGCAGCAATGGAGAAGCTGCGTCCGATGCTGCCCCAGGCTCAGACCCCAGGTTCGGCGGGAAGCATAAGGAATATGTGGTTCTCGACCGTGTCGGCCGACTGCAAATTCCGCCTGATTATTTGGAAGCGATGCAAGTAAGCGGCAAAGCCGTGCTCGAATTCGACGGCAAACGGGTAACCATAGGCCCTCCTGAAGATAGCCCGCCCTCAGGCCGTCCAGATCGGAGTTGAGCGGATGCATGGAACAGATGGCGGCTAATTTGGATGAACTGTATGAGATGCATTCCGGTTACTTGAACAAATATATGCTTAACCTGACCCGCAATCGGGAAGAAGCAGCCGATCTCGTACAGGAAATTTTCCTGCGGCTGTGCCAGCAGGAAAGGCTGCCCGAGCATCCGAAGTCATGGCTGTCCCAAACCGGATACCGTCTGTTCATCGACCAATGGCGCCGCAAGCAGCGTTTCGCGAGGATTCTGCCCGAAGAACAGGCGATGCCGGACTTTGCAAGTCCAGAACAGGCCGTTCTCGACAGGGAATTCGAGAGGCGGGTCCGTCAGCTGCTGCTGGGGCTATCGCCGCAGACCCGCACAGCCATATATATGCGGGTATACGAGCATGCCAGCTACATTGAAATTTCTAGACGGCTCGGCTGTCCCGTGAATACGGTCAAATCCAAAATCCGCCGCGGCAGAGTCCAATTATCCAAATGGCTGTGAATGACGCAGCATCACAAACTAGTTCGATATAATCCATCATTCTGCGAATCATGACAGGCTGTCCCAAAAGTAGATAATTCAAAGAACGGTTTCTTTTTGTTTAAAAAATGAGAGGATGTCCCTCAGACTTTTGGGACACCCTCCATGATTTTCAACGCGTCTGCTCATCTTCGGTGAATTTGGATGGAAGTAGCTTTTGCCATCATTTTGGTCGTATAATTTACAACTCACTATCAAACAATGTGACTAATAACGACCATATACATAAAAAGGATGGTAACATCGCATGAATGAGTTTCTGCAATTTGATTTTTGGGAGATGATTCTAAGATCAACCGTTACTTTTATCATACTTTTAGTTATTGCGCGACTTTTGGGTAAGAAGCAATTAAGCCAGCTTACTTTTTTTAATTATATAACCGGTATTACAATAGGGTCAATTGCAGCAGATATAGCGGGCAAAAGTAAAGTCCCATTTTTTAATGGTCTGGCGAGCATAGTTTGGTGGTCATTATTGAGTATTCTCATTGAATACATAGGCTTGAAATCCAGTAAATTAAGGATACTATTGGATGGGGAACCGACTATTGTGATAAAAAACGGAAAAATACTCAGAAAATCACTTTATAGATCCCGCTTGAATCTTGACGACTTGAGTATGCTGCTAAGAGAAAAAGATGTATTCAGTATGCAGGATGTTGACTATGCTGTGCTCGAGCCTGACGGAAAGTTGAGCATCCTCAAAAAAGAATCCCAGCAAACTGTTACTAAAGAAGATTTGAAGATAAAACCGGCTCAAGCAAAATATATGCCCTCAGAAATCATTTCGGACGGCAAGATCGTGTTTAAAAATATATTAGAATTAAATCTCAGTGAAGAGTGGTTAATGAATGAATTACATAAAAATGGGTTTAAATCAGTCGATGAGGTTTTTTATGCTGAAGTGCAAAAAGGCGGCTCTCTATTTATAAGTAAATATTAGCCATCACAGTTGGAGCAACATTATTAGAAGATCCCGTAACGCATAAAGCGATATGGGATCTTTCTGTGTTAATTAGTTCATTAGTCTTAAATTGTGGATGCATTTTACCGAAAATGTAAATATCAAATTGAAAGAAAGAAGAGGGGTAAAATTGTCGAAGAAAAAGAGAAAGCAACAAAAAGAGCTTGAGAAGCTGATTGAAGGCCTACTTATCTTATGCCTAGTAGGGGCGTTTCTACTGGTCTACAATGCTACGAAATCTTTTGCTGCGGCTGGAGTCGCTGCTGCATTGGTAGTAGGAATATTTATCGCAATTCAGTTGTACCGTAATTTGCTTTATGCGGAACGGATGAAAAAGTCCGGAATAAAGGATATTGATGAAATGGATGGACGGCAATTTGAACATTATTTAGGGTATTTATTTCAAGCATACGGTTATAAGGTACAAGTAACACGTGCCGCGGGAGATTATGGGGCCGATTTAGTCTTAACAAAGGCTGGAAAGAAAATCGTTGTACAGGCGAAACGATACAGTAAGACAGTAGGGCTGAAGGCGGTACAGGAGGTTAAAGCGGCAATTGCTCACTACCAGGCTTCAGAGGGATGGGTAATTGCCAATCGGGAATATTCCGACGAAGCCTACTCACTTGCAAAGTCGAACGGCATTCGCTTGATTAATCGTGAGGGCTTAATTGAGATGATTCTGAAATTGAATCCTGGCGCAGCTCCATCAGCAAAAGCAGTCAAGCAACAGCTGCCACAGGAAAATCGGAAATGTACTCGTTGCGGCAGTAATATGGTGCTTCGTAAAGGACCGAAGGGAGAATTCTACGGTTGCAGCTCTTATCCGAAATGTAGAAATATTGCTAATGTTAAATAATTGTAGCTTAAGAAGGCGCGGGCTAAGCTTGAGTTGAACCTTGTAGAACAATGTGGATGGAGAACAAACCTTGGCATGCAGTCCGGACTTCTGCTACAATGTCGTTATTAAGCTTGAAGGGGCGGAACAAAATGAACAGCGAATTAAATAATGTATTGAAATCCGTCATTCGTGAAGAACTTGAGCCAGTGAAGCGAAAGCTAGATTCATTGGAAACAGAGCAACTGAGTATAACAACAGAAATGAAAATAATGATGAACGAAGTTTCATCAGTCAAACAGGCAGTACTTGAAACGAATCAACGGCTGCAGGTTGTCGAATCGGAACAAAAGCTGATAAAGCAGGCCGTTATGGAAACAAACCAAGCAGTTCAACGCCTGGAATCCATTCAGGAGCAACAGCACCGTATCATCGAAATGCTGTCCGTTCGCTCCATAGAACAAGAAGCGGAATTGCGTCAGATAAAGTGAAAAGAACAGAACAAAGTCTCACAGGGGTGAGACTTTTTCTTTTTATCACCTACTTCTTCGTATATCGGCTTGTACCTTATATCTGAATTCCGCACAAAAAAATCGAGCGCCCCTTTCGGGACGCTCTTTCATGGGAGAGGAGAAACCGGACGAAGAGCTTATGGGGAAACGTAAGTCTTCTCCGCGGTTGTCTACGGCATCTCTCGATGCCGATAACTACATGATTACCCGATTGAAAAAAAATATACATGACGCCTGCTCCTGTTTTTTGTTACCCTTGTAAAAGAGATCAACAATTAGGGAGGAGCTTGCCCATGAATATTGTCGTACTGGACGGCTACACATTAAATCCTGGTGATTTGAGCTGGGAGCAGCTTGAAACGCTTGGTCAGTTGACGGTGTATGAACGAACGGAAGAGGAGCAGATTGTCGAGCGTGCGGCGGCGGCAGAAATCATTTTGACGAACAAGACTCCTTTAAGTGCGGAGACGATAAGCCGGCTGCCAAAGCTCAAATATATCGGGGTGCTGGCGACCGGATACAATATAGTGGACATTGACGCAGCGGCAAAGCGGGACATCGTTGTTACAAATGTGCCCAGCTATAGTACGAATTCCGTCGTTCAGCTCGTTTTTGCTCTGCTTCTGCAGCTTTGCCAGCGCCCAAGCGAGCACAGCGCAGCTGTTCATGGCGGACAGTGGGCGGCCTGTCCGGACTTTACATTTTCCTTGTTTCCGCTAGTTGAACTATCGGGGAAGACGATGGGGATTATCGGCTACGGCGAAATTGGCCAGCGAGTGGCCAAGGTGGCACTGGCTTTTGGCATGAAGATAATCGTCCATACAAGAACGCCGAAGGCGATAGCCGGCTTGGAGCAGGTGCATTTTGTGGCTAAGGAGGAGCTCTTTACCGAAGCGGATGTCGTCACCTTGCATTGCCCGCTTACTGCAGAGACAGAGGGAATTATTAATCGACAAACGATTGGCTTGATGAAAGTTTCGGCATTCATTATTAATACGGCAAGAGGCGGACATGTCGTTGAGCAGGAGCTGGCTGCAGCGCTGCATGAGGGCAAGCTGGCGGGAGCGGCAGTGGATGTATTGTCAACGGAGCCGCCTGCGAAAAACAATCCCTTAATCGGAGCGCCTAATTGCATCATTACGCCGCATATTGCTTGGGCGACGATTGAGGCCCGCCGCCGGCTGATGCAGATTGCTGCTGCAAATGTGCAGTCTTTTTTGCGCAATCAGCCGAATAACCAGGTCAATTGAGTTCATTTTTTATCTTCTCTTAAGGTTTTGTCAAAATGCTTCTGGTATAGTGACAGCATACTAGAAAAATGGTGTTGCTATGTGCCAGAAGGGAGATTTTAAGTTTGAACGAAAATGAAAAGCAAGTTCAAGGTGCAGAAGCAGCTGAAGAAGTAACGAAGGAAGAAATTTCGGCTGCAGAAGAGACAGCAATACAAAGCGAGGGTCAATTGTTTGGCGAGCAGATCCAGCCAGAGAAACAAAAGCCGTCCCGGGGCTGGATGTATGTTGCAATTGTACTGGCAGCTGTACTTGTCGTTGTACTGATCAAGCCGCCATTCGGCGGCAATGGCGATTCCAAGATGGTGGCCGATGTTAACGGCACGAAAATAAGCAAAGGGGCATTATACGATAAGCTAGTTGAAGTAGGCGCCGGAGAGCAGATATTGACGTCCATGATCGACGAGGAACTGTGGAATCAGGAAATTAAAAAAGCAAATATTACAATTTCCGAAGAGGAAATTACGGCTGAGCTTGATAAGATAAAAAAGGAAATCTCGTCCGAGCAAGATTTTGAAACGACGCTGATGCAATACGGCATGACAGTGGACGATTTGAAAAAAGCAATCCCTAAACAGCTGGAAGTCCGTAAAATGTTCGAATCGAAAGCAAAAGAAAGTGTAACAGAAGAAAAGGTAAAACAATATTTCGATGACAATAAGGAACAGCTTGGGGAAGAAGCGAAGTTTGAAGACAAAAAAGCTGATCTTGAGTCCATGCTTGTCGATCAAGAAATAAACACCTTGTATCAAAGCTGGTATCAAGGAGTCAAAGATAACGCCAAAATTACGAACACGCTCGACAAGGAGCCTGTTAACGAGGACAAGCCGGCAAGCAGCGATAAGAAGGAAGATAAACCTGCTGACGGGGACAAGCCTGCTGACGGAGATAAGCCTGCCAATAACGAACAGGCAGCGAAGTAGAACAGCTATAGAATTAAAAGCCCTTTCGGCTGCCCCGGCGCAGCTGACAGGGCTTTTTCTAGTGCTAAGGCCAGGAGTAAATCGTTATCGCCGCTATGCGTGAATTGTCGAAAAAAGGAGACTTTATTAGTAGCGGATAAATGTGGTACTATTATTGGCAGTGAAAAATTGACAAGCAGCGAGAGGGGGCGGCGCATCTGAGAGTCGTGGCAGGAACAGCAAAGGGCCGGGCTTTGAAAGCGGTGCCTGGCATGAATACGCGCCCGACGACAGACAAGGTGAAGGAAGCGATCTTCAGTATGATCGGGCCTTACTTTGACGGCGGGCTGGTCCTGGATTTATTTGCAGGAACCGGCGGATTGGGCATTGAGGCATTGAGCCGCGGTATGGAACGCGCGTTTTTTGTCGATTTGGAGCGGGCGAGTGTCGAAACGATCAAGCATAATGCAGCAGCGGCCGGTGTAGCCGACCGGGCGGAGATATACCGCAATGAAGCGTCGCGCGCCTTGAAGGTATTGGCCAAGCGAGGGGAAAGCTTCTCTCTAGTCTTTCTTGATCCGCCATACCGGATGGTTGAGATGGACGAATGGATGGCGGAGCTTGCGGACAAAAAGCTGCTCGAAATTGGCGGCATCGTCGTAGTGGAGCATGATGCCGGTCATCAGTATGCTGAACATATAGAGCAGTATGAACAGATGAAATATGCAAAATATGGCGACATCGCGGTTACAATTTATCGTTATACGGGAGCATGTGCTGCGACGCCAGCGGAGGAGTAATACATATGCAATCTACAGAGACGAATCAGCAGGGAAAACGCATTGCAGTTTATCCGGGGAGCTTCGATCCGGTGACGCTCGGACATCTGGATATTATTCGCCGCTCAGCCAAGCAATTCGATCATTTAATCGTTGCTGTGCTTAACAATTCGAGTAAAAATCCGCTTTTTTCGGTAGACGAGCGAAAAGTTCTGCTGACTGAAGTGACCAAAGATTTGCCGAATGTTTCCGTTGACAGCTTCCGCGATTTGCTCGTTCGCTTTATGCGGACGCGCAATGCCCAAGTCATTATTAGAGGCATCCGGTCAGTGACGGATTTTGAGTACGAACTGCAGCTGGCTTCGACGAATCATCAGCTGGATGAGGGGATCGAAACGATCTTCATGATGACGAATCCGCGCTATTCGTATTTGAGCTCCAGCATTGTCAAAGAAATCGCTCAATTTCACGGTAATGTTAAGGATCTCGTGCCGCCTGAAGTAGAGCTTGCCCTGCAGGACAAATATAAAGGGAGATAAACAGAAGGACGCATTCAATTTGAAGGCGTCCGTTTTGTTGCGCTGACAAAGGCGATGCCTGCCAGGAGCAATACAATAAAGCCGAACGAAAGCAAAATCGCGGGGACATAGGGCCATACTGCCGGCAAATCGGAGGCCCTTACAGGAAGTAAGTAATTGTCCTGGTTTGCCGTTTGCTGAAAAAGGGCGGGAGCGGCGCTTTTCATTAATCGGCCAGCGACATTGGCAATGGGTTCAGCGGCAAACAGCGCTATAATAAAAGCTAACGCCGCTTGAAAAAGCCGGCTGAGCGCCAGACGAATCAACGATAGATCGGTGCGTGCAATTGCATTGCCCGCTTGCAGCAAAGCGCAAATTCCTCCCCAGGCAAGAAAGGCCGCTGCGAATGCTGCCTGCCACGGTACATCGGCTCCTGCTATGCCCAGCTTTGCAAGCGAGGCGGTATAGGCGCCAAGATGGCTTTCAAGCAGGCCCGGTATGAGCAGAGATAAGAAAGGCTGGGACATGAGACTGTTTAGCAGCTGGACAACGACAGAAGCAAGCATCATAAATCCGCCGACGGCCATCAGCTTGGCGACAGAGATCGTTACAGAATCGCCAAGCACCTTGCCAAAGCTGCGCCCGTCGCGAATGCGCGCATCATTCATTGCGTTTGCTGCACGCCGCAGCGGAGAGGGGCCCGGTTTCACACTAGCGGCATTGCCGGCTTCGGATGCTGCATGTCTAAAGCGAAAAAGCAGCGCTGTAATAATGCAGGCTAGCCAGAGAGAAATTGCGATGGCTAGTCCAAGCTCAGGGCGCCGAAAAAAACCTGCTCCGACAACGAGCAGCATAAAAAGAGGATTTGGCATATGGGAGAACGCCAGCAAATGCTGGCCTTCTTGCCTGGTGACTAAATTTTGCTGTCTTAATGCAGCCGTTGCTTCCGCCCCGGCGGGAAATCCGCCGAGCCATCCGGTAACCAGCGCCAGGGCCGATTCGCCAGGAAGACGCAAAACGCGCCTTGTTACCGGCTCCAGTAATGTACCGAAGCCATGAACGACACCGAGAGCCATCATCAGCTCAAGCAATGTAAAAAACGGCAGCAAACCGGGAAAGACAATCGTCCACCAGACGGTCAGTCCCTGCAGGGAGGCGGCGAAAGCATCCCCAGGCTGATAAATAATTGCCGCTACGAGCGCAAGGGAAAGCAGAGCGAGAACGATGGTACGCGACATTCCATCAACTCCAATCAAATATTGAGGACGAGGTGAAAATAACAGACGGCAATATAGTTTACGCTTGTCTATGCAGGGGTAGACCATTTTACATAAAGAAGGTGATCCGGCATGCAAAAGCTGAAGCAATGGTATCGGAATAATCGATGGTTTTTGCGTTGGCCGCTCGGTGCGGCTTTAATAATGACACTGCTGCTTTATGTGCCAACCCCATTTGCGGCTTATGAGCCTGGCTTTGCTATAGCAACGGAACCGTTGGTACGGGCTGCAGAGCCTGATGAGCCGAGTGCGGGCCAGTTCCTTTTGATGACTGTTAAGTTGTCCGACGCCAACTTTTGGATGGCGCTGCGTTCGGCATGGGATCGCGATTTGGAGCTTTACATGAAAAAGGACTTGCTGCAGGGCCAAACGATGAAGGAATATGCGGAGCGAATGACTGTCATTATGCAGGGCTCGCAAAGCGCCGCGCTGGAAGCGGCCTATAAGCAGGCTGGAATTGCTTACAAGGTAGTGCCGGAAGGCCTGATCGTAGCTGTAGAAGGAGAAGGAGCCGGGGAGCAGCGCCCCAGGACCGGCGATGAGGTGCGGCGAATTAATGGGCAGGAAGTGAAAAGCGTACAGCAGGCAAGAGCGGCGCTAACGGAAAATAAGATGGACGGCGAGTTGAAGCTTGTCGTGCTGCGCAAAGGGGCAGAGGTTGAAATTCATTTGCCCGTTATCAATTTAACATCCGGCTCTGACGATCAGAAGGAATTGGCCGCTGAGACGGCGAATGCGCTCTATGTGAAGCAGCTGTCTGAATTGCGGCGCATAGCGGCGGAGGACCCGCATCATGAAGTTGAGATTAAGGCTAATGCTATCGGCGGGCCGTCAGCGGGTCTTATGTTTGCTTTGCAGGTGCTGGATGAGCTCACGCCGGGGGATCTGACGAACGGTTTGAAAATTGCCGGTACAGGCACGATTTCGCCGGATGGCGAAGTTGGGGCGATCGGGGGAGTCACGCTTAAAGTTGTCGCAGCAGCCGAGGCGGGAGCGCAATTGTTTTTTGTCCCGGAGGCAAACGCCAAGGAAGCGGCGGAGCGAGCCAAGCAGCTCGGAACAGGGATGGAGATTGTCTCCGTAGCAACGCTCAAGGAGGCTGTACAAAATTTGGAGGCCCGGCAGGTGAAAAAATAAGCAAGCAGGCTTGATCGCGCGCATCAGACCGGCTTGCTGCAGCGTTGTTCAAATAAAGATCGGCTTCGCATAATAATCGCGGTAGAGTGCATCTGGTGCCGCGTTGTTTTGAGCCATGCCGTAGATCGAAGTAGCTCTTACATCGAGCTCCAAAAAAGGAAACGGCTCCGGAGGGCGGGCCGCGCTAAGCAGAATTGGCAGAGCGGCCTTCCCTTTCATTTTTTTGAGCAGCGTTTTCCCTTTGGCGGAGCAGCCCAATATGCGCAAATACTGAATACCCGCCCGCAGTTGCTCTGCGCCGAGCTGTTCCTTGTGATGATTGAGCAGAATCGCCAGCAGTGCGCGCTGCAATTTGGTGCGCGTGTATCGCTTCGTTTTGAGCGAATCGAGCAGCGAGGCGACGGTGAGCCTGGGAAGTGAGGGCATCAGGCGTTTGATGCGATATTCGAGTCCTTCCGTAACTTCGTGATATTGGTTTAGCTCTGCAGCGGATTCACTGATGATTTTGTGAAACAACAGCCTGGATAATTGCTCCCAGCCTACCAGGCGGCGCTCTCCGGCTTGCTGCATCAGCAGCTCAAACGTAGAAGCCGGTACATATGGAGCGATAGCTTCGGGCATTTTGTCTTCCATAATCAATTTGCGGATTGCCGTAGCGCTGGCAATACTGGCATCGCTGATGTTTGCTTGCGAATAGCCTGCCTTTTCCCGTTTGATCGTAAAGGGCTGAATGGCTGACTCAAGCCGTTCCAGAGCAAGCAGGTAATGAAGCCCAAGTGTATTGTTAGGCTCATTCAAAGGGAATGCCGCCGCCTCATCATCGCCGGAAAGCAGCATATGCTGCTTGACAGCCGAGCTGTAGGCGGACGGATAATTGCTGCCGCCGGCCAGCGCAGCAGCCAGCAGGGTTCCGAACGAGGCCGGCTCCTTAGCCATCGTTTTGGCGATGCGCCTTAAAGGGGCGATCATGCCTCCTTCGCTGCCGAAGCAGAGGCAATCGACAACCCCGGTTGCCTCGAGCAGCGCGACTGCGCCGTAAGCAAACCACTCGGCTGCTTGCGTCGAGTATGCGACAGGCAGCTCAATCACCAGATCGCAGCCGCCGCGGAGCGCCATTTCGGCGCGCGTCCATTTGTCAAGCAAAGCGGGCTCGCCGCGCTGCAAAAAATGGCCGCTCATGACAGCGATGACAGCGTCGCTGCCAGTTATTTTTTTGGATTGCTGCAAATGATAGAGATGACCGTTATGAAACGGATTGTACTCGACTATTAGTCCGACTGTCCGCATAAATGTTCCACCGTCCTAGAAATTCCTTCATTTTACTATAACACGGTGTGAAAATGTTGACAAAACGATTCGAACGTCGATATAATAAACTTTGTTTGTTTGGAGTGATGAATGATGGAAATCCATATTCGTGAACTGGCTTCCCGAGGAGACAGACTTCCCATTCAGGCAAGTCTGAATGCCGATTGGCTGAAGCAGATTCGCAAGGATATTGTGAGTGTCGGAGCCTTGAATGTAAATCTTGAAGCTTATGGGCTTGATGGAGTCGCGCATGTTGAGGGGCAGCTGGATCTCGATGTCGAGATGTCTTGCTCCAGGTGTCTGGAAGCTGTCAAGCAGTCGATTTCCATACCGTTCGCCGAGAAGTTCAAGCACGCGAAGAATGAGGAAGAGGACGAAGAAGTTATTGCCGTAGAAGAGGACAAGTTCGATCTTGAGCCGCTCATCGAAGAGACGATGATGCTGTCATTGCCGTTTGCTCCGCTTTGCAAGGAGGATTGCAAAGGGTTGTGTACAAGCTGCGGGGCGAACTTGAACGAAGCTGCATGCGGCTGCTCTCAAGAGAAAATCGATCCGCGGCTAGCCGCGTTGAAAGATGTGTTCAAGCAATCATAGCAAGAGCTTCATTGCCGAATTCTGTGAAGGAGGTGGGAAACATGGCAGTACCACAACGAAGAACATCCAAAACCCGTCGTGACAAACGCCGCACGCATTTCAAACTTGCAGTGCCGGGTATGGTAAAATGTGAGCAATGCGGAGAGTTGAAGTTGGCTCACCGGGTTTGCAAAGTTTGCGGAGTTTACAAAACGAGAGAGATCATCAAGCAATAGTTGATGGATTAAAGGTAGTGCTTCATCATCATAGATGAAGTGCTATTTTTTTTGAAATAAGCCACAGTCTGCATTGCTTCCGGCTCCATTCTCTTATATACTGGTTAGTACCTGGTTATAATAGCAGCTTGCAAGAAGAAATGGCTGACGCCGTCCTTGACGCATCGCCAAGTTTCTTCCCCTGAGATTTTATAGCATTTATCGGGCTGCTACCAAATTACGGATACTTATTATTGGCAAAGGCGGTGCGGGCCATCGAACGCGTTCCGAAGCGGCAGCGGCATCAGCAGCTGTCCCGTCTAATTGATGAAAATCCTTTTATAACGGACCGCGAGCTGACAAGAATGCTGAAGGTCAGCATTCAGACAGTGAGGCTGGATCGAATGGAGTTAGGTATACCGGAGTTGCGGGAGCGAATGAAGTTGATGGCTGAGCGTTCATATGATGCCGTCCGCTCGCTGCCGCTTCACGAGGTAATCGGAGATATTGTTGACCTGCAGCTGGACCGCAGCGGCATATCGATCTTCGAGATACGGGATGAGCATGTATTTTCCAGAACGGGCATCGCCCGGGGTCATCATATATTCGCTCAAGCGAACTCGCTGGCGGTTGCGGTCATTAATGATGAAATTGCTTTGACGGCGGCGGCGGATATCCGCTTTCTCCGTTCCGTCAAACTGGGCGAGAAATGTATTGCCAAAGCGTATGTGCGCTCGATATCCGGCGAGAGCAGCAAGGCGAAGGTAGAGGTTTTTTCGTACGTGGGAGACGAGATGGTATTTCAAGGACACTTTATCATTTACAGATCCGCGGGAGAGCCAATTGTTGAGGGAGGAAATGAACGTGCGGATCGCCATTGATGCGATGGGAGGCGATCATGCCCCGGAGCAGATCGTAAAGGGAGCGCTGGATGCCGCGGCAGCGTGGACGGATGTGAAATTGCTGCTCGTCGGCGATCAGGCGCGCATTGAAGCTTGTATGCAAGGCGCGAAGCCCGGCAATGTTGAGCTTGTGCATGCGAGCGATGTAATTAGCCCGGATGATGAGCCGGTGAAGGCGGTGCGCCGCAAAAAAGATTCATCTATGGTAGTGGCGGGCAGATTAGTGCGTGAAGGCGAGGCCGAGGCGATGATTTCCGCCGGCAATACCGGGGCGCTGATGACGACTGGACTGCTTGTGGTCGGGCGTATAGACGGAATTGAGCGCCCGGCGCTGGCGCCGATGCTGCCTACGATGGATGATGTCGGGGTGCTGGCACTGGATTTGGGCGCCAATATGGATTCCAAGCCGGAGCATCTGGTTCAGTATGCCATAATGGGCAGCATTTATCGGACGAGGGTTCATGGGCTGGAACGTCCGCGGGTAGGCCTGCTTAATGTAGGGACCGAGGCGATGAAGGGAAATGAGCTGACAAAGGCCGCTTTTGGTCTGCTTGAAAACGCGCCGGTCGAGTTTATTGGCAATGTGGAAGCGCGGGACGTCCTGTCCCGCAATTGCGATGTTCTCGTCTGTGACGGTTTTGCCGGCAATATCATGCTGAAGGCGATGGAAGGTACGGCGATCACGCTGATGCGCGAGATTAAAAATGCGATGACTTCATCGTGGATCAGCAAGCTTGCTGCTTTGACCGTGCGGCCGCGGCTTAAGGCGATGGCGGCTAAAATGGATTACAAGGAACACGGAGCCGGGCCGTTGCTTGGAGTTAGCGGGCTTGTGCTTAAATGTCATGGTTCTTCGAACGATCAAGCGGTTAAGAATGCTATCGGCAAAGCGCGAGTAGCGGTACAAAATCGTTTGGTTGAATCGATTGCAACCGAATTTAGCCGGAAGTGAGAGTGTGACATGCAATTATATCCTGTAGGAATTATTGGGACGGGCAAGTATGTTCCAGAACGAGTAATAACCAACCATGATCTTGAGCAGATGGTAGATACCAATGATGAATGGATTGTCACTCGGACAGGAATTAAGGAGCGGCGCATGGCAGCGCCCGATCAGGCGACATCCGATTTGGCTTACCACGCTTCCGTGAAAGCTTTGGCGGCTGCCGGCATAACGGCCGAGGAGCTCGATCTTATTATTGTGGCGACAATTACCCCGGATATGTTCTTTCCGTCTACAGCATGTTTGCTCCAGGATAAGCTGGGGGCGAAAAAAGCTGCGGCATTCGACCTGTCGGCCGCTTGCTCCGGATTTATATATGGACTGTCGACTGCTTCCAGCATGATTGCAACCGGGATGTATAAGCATGTGCTCGTTGTAGGCGCGGAGTGCTTGTCCCGCATAACGGATTATACGGACCGCAACACTTGTATTTTGTTTGGCGACGGTGCAGGCGCTGTCGTGCTGGGGCAGGTTCCGGAAGGCCGCGGGTTCAAAGCCTTTGAGCTTGGAGCTGACGGCAGCGGCGGTGAATTGCTGAATGTGCGCGGCGGCGGCTCCAGAATGCCTTCTTCTGAGCAAAGCCTTGCAGACCGCAGCCATTTTATTTATATGGCCGGCAGCGAGGTGTTTAAATTCGCCGTCCGCATTATGGGCGGCGCTGCTGAGGAAGCGCTGCGCAAGGCGGATATGGACAAGAGCGAGATTGATTTGCTCGTGCCCCATCAAGCTAATATTCGCATCATACAATCTGCTCTCAACCGGCTGAATTTGTCGGAAGAGAAGTGCATGATAAATTTGGACCGCTACGGCAACGTCTCCGCAGGCTCGATTCCGATTGCGCTTGCCGAAGCTGTCGAGCAGGGAAGAGTCAAGGAAGGCGACCGGCTGGTGCTTGTAGGGTTTGGCGGCGGCTTGACTTGGGGAGCTGCTGTAGTCGTCTGGTAGTTGATTGATTTGGAGGTAGCGAACTTATGGGGAAAATAGCATTCGTCTTTCCTGGCCAGGGCGCGCAGGCAGTCGGCATGGGCAAAGATGTCTATGACGGGGTTGCAGCGTCAAAGGCTATCTTTGAACGTGCAGATGCTGCCCTTGGTTTTAAATTGAGCGATATTATTTTTGAAGGGCCGGATACAGAGCTTAAGCAGACTGCTATTACGCAACCGGCGTTGCTGACTACAAGCATCGCTTATTTGGAGGCTTTCCGCAGCCGCGGAATCGAGCCGGACTTTGTTGCGGGACACAGCCTGGGTGAGTATAGCGCGCTTGTCGCAGCCGGCGTCTTGAGTTTTGAGGACGCAGTCAGAACAGTGCGCGCGCGCGGGCAGTTCATGGAAGAAGCGGTGCCGAGCGGCCAAGGAGCGATGGCGGCTGTACTGGGCGCCGAGCGCGATGCGCTGGCTGCATTATGCCAATCGGTAACGGAAGAAGGAAATGTCGTAGAATTGGCGAATGTTAATTGTCCGGGGCAGATTGTTGTTTCGGGCACAGCGGCAGGTGTGCAATCTGTTGTAGAGCGCGGCAAGGAGGCAGGCGCAAAGCGGGTCGTTCCGCTTGAGGTTAGCGGACCGTTCCACTCTTCGATGATGAAGCCTGCTGCGGCAAAGCTGGCCGCTGCGCTTAAGCTTAGCGAGTTTGCCGATGCGAAGGTGTCTGTCGTTGCCAACGTGACGGCGCAGCCGGTCAAGGAAGCCGCGCAAATTCGTCGGCTGCTTGAGGAGCAGGTGTACTCGCCTGTGCTTTGGGAAGACAGTGTGCGTACGCTTATTGGCCAAGGTGTCGATACATTTTACGAGATCGGCTCCGGCACCGTCTTGGCAGGATTGATCAAAAAGGTAGACCGCAGCGTTAATGTCATTGCGATCAACTCTATCGCTGCGCTGTAGTAAATGAAGGAGGAATCGATGATGTTTGCATCCTTAACAGGCAAGACAGCGCTCGTTACCGGTGCTTCGCGCGGTATCGGCAGGGCGATCGCGCTTGCGCTGGCAGAAGCGGGCGCCGATGTTGCGGTCAACTATGCGGGCAGTGAAGCGGCAGCCGTTGAAACCGCAAAAGCCATCGAGGCCATGGGGCGCCGTGCCCTTATTTTGCAAGCTAATGTCGGCAAAGCGGATCAGTTTGATTCGATGGTCAAACAGGTGGTCGACACTTTCGGTTCTATCGATATTTTAGTAAACAATGCAGGCATTACCCGCGATAACCTGCTAATGCGCATGAAGGAAGAGGAATTCGACGAAGTAATCGAAACGAATCTGAAGGGTGTCTTCAATGGCATAAAGGCCGTTACGAGACCTATGATGAAGCAGCGTTCGGGAAGAATAATTAATATTTCCTCGATCGTCGGAGCGGTAGGCAACCCTGGACAGGCTAACTATGTGGCGGCAAAAGCGGGCGTAATCGGCTTGACTAAATCGGCAGCCAAGGAGCTTGCTACGCGAGGCATTACGGTTAACTGTGTAGCTCCAGGCTTTATCGAAACGGATATGACGGACAAGCTGTCGGAGGAAACCCGCGCCAAGCTGCTTGAAGGCATACCGCTTGTCCGTCTCGGCTCTCCCGAGGACATTGCGCATGCCGTCCGTTTCCTGGCTTCCGACGCTGCCGCATACATGACAGGCCAGACTGTTCACGTCGATGGCGGAATGTATATGTAACGCGGCGCGAAGCGGATAACGCTGCTGGATGAATATATGGTAATTTGCCTGTTATTTTCGTATAATACCATGGAGGAGGTGAACCGGATGTCCGATGTATTGGATCGTGTGAAGCGCATCGTAGTCGACCGCCTTGGCGTTGACGAATCGGAAGTTACGCTTGAAGCGTCGTTTAAAGACGACCTGGGCGCTGACTCTCTTGATGTCGTAGAACTCGTCATGGAGCTCGAAGACGAATTTGATATGGAGATCTCTGATGAAGATGCAGAGAAAATTACCAGCGTAGGAGAAGTTGTTAACTACATACAATCTCATACCTAAGCTGACAAAGTAAGTCCCGTTCATCGACGGGACTTCTCTCCATCTTAGCTGCGTTCCCGATAACATGATATGATGAATGAAGCAAGCGCTTAATGGCGCTTTAGATAGATTTATTGATGCAAAACCATATCGCTGTCCAATAGAGGTGAAGATGATGAAGCAAAGAGTTGTTGTAACAGGCATGGGTGTCATGACAGCACTCGGGTCCGAGTTGGAACAATTTTGGCAGAATTTGCTGGACGGCAAATCCGGTGTGTCGCATATTGAAGCATTCGATGTTTCGGAATACCCGACACAAATTGCTGCAGAAATTAAAAACTTCGACCCTGAACAATACCATGTTGATAAAAAAGAAGCGCGCCGCATGGACCGCTTCGTACAATTTGCCGCAGTTGCCGGCGTGGCTGCCGTTAAGGATGCCGGCCTCGACATCGGGGGCAATGTCGACGCCGAACGCGTCGGCGTCATGGTTGGCTCCGGGATCGGCGGCCTAGGTACGTGGGAGGATCAGCACAATGTGCTGCTCGAGAAGGGGCCTAAGCGTGTCAGCCCATTCTTTATCCCGATGATGATTGCCAATATGGCTTCAGGGCAAGTGTCGATGTTAACGGGAGCAAAAGGCCCCAATAGCACAGCTGTTACAGCCTGTGCGACGGGAACCCATTCCATTGGCGATTCGTACAAGATGATTCAGCGCGGCGACGCGGATGTCATGATTTGCGGCGGCGCCGAAGCGACGATTAGGCCAACAGGTCTTGCCGGCTTCTGCTCGATGCGGGCGATGTCGACGCGCAATGATGAGCCTGCTAAAGCGAGCCGCCCGTTCGATACCGGACGCGATGGCTTCGTCATGGGCGAGGGATCGGGCGTTCTAATTTTGGAATCGCTTGAACACGCGCAAAAGCGCGGAGCGAAGATTTATGCCGAAATCATCGGCTATGGTATGAGCGGCGACGCCCATCATATGACAGAGCCCGATCCGGAAGGCGCGGCTCGCTGTATGACCCGGGCGCTTAAGGATGCCGGGCTGGAGCCTGCTGCAATTGACTATATTAACGCTCACGGCACTTCAACGCCGGTTGGCGACAAATCGGAAACCGAAGCGATTAAAAAAGCGTTCGGCGACCATGCTTACAAGCTCGCGGTCAGCTCTACCAAATCAATGACAGGGCATTTGCTGGGCGCCGCAGGCGGTGTTGAAGCCGTCATTGTCGGTCTGACGCTGCGCGACGGCATCATTGCGCCAACGATTAATTTGGACAACCAAGATCCGGAGTGTGATCTGGATTATGTACCGAATAAAGCGCGTCCGTCCGATGTACGGGTTGCGTTGTCCAACTCCTTTGGATTTGGCGGTCATAATGCAACGATCATAATGAAGAAATATGAAGCATAATCCGTTCGAGGAGCTGCAGCAGCGTCTGCAGCTTCGTTTTCAACAGCCATTATTGCTCCAGCAAGCTTTTACGCATACGTCCTATGTGAACGAACATCGTCAAGCAAATGTAGAGCATAACGAACGTTTGGAGTTTCTGGGCGATGCCGTTTTGCAGTTAACGGTGTCGGAATATTTGTATCAAAACTTTCCGGAGCGACCGGAGGGGCAATTGACGCGAATGAGAGCGTCGATCGTCTGCGAGCCTTCGCTGGCCCGGTTTGCCGAAATGCTCGATCTTGGAGCGCACGTCCTTCTGGGGCGGGGCGAGGAGCAGCTTGGCGGACGCCATCGGCCTGCGCTGCTGGCTGATTTGTTTGAATCGTTTATTGGCGCAATCTATTTGGATCATGGGCTGGAAGAAGTCCGCGCCTTCTTATCCGAGCATTTATTCCCCCATATCGATACAGACGGCGATTTGCTGGTCAAGGATTTCAAATCGGCCCTGCAGGAACGGGCGCAGCATAGCAATTTGGGGGCGATCGAATACCGTATCGCTGAAGAACGCGGCCCGGCGCATGACCGCGAGTTTGTAGCGGAGGTGCTGATCGGCGAAGAGAAACTGGGTACGGGAGTCGGGCGGACGAAGAAAGAGGCAGAGCAGCGGGCGGCGGCTCAAGCTTGGCGCAAGCTGGCCGGCGAGCGCAGCAAGCAATAGCGTTAATCCTGGTATGCGGTGAAGGCAGACCGGGATTTTTTGTTGTTGGGAAATGTCCTTTTCGAACAATTATGGTACAATAAGCGTTGAGGTGAAGGCTAAGCTATGTTCTTGAAAAGGATAGAACTTGCAGGGTTTAAATCGTTTGCCGACAAGACAGAGCTTGAATTTGTCCAAGGTATTACAGCCGTTGTCGGACCTAACGGCAGCGGTAAGAGCAATATTAGCGATAGCATTCGCTGGGTGCTTGGCGAACAAAGCGCAAAGAGCTTGCGCGGCGGCAAGATGGAGGATATTATTTTTGCCGGAAGCGATGCGCGCAAAGCGGTTAATATCGGGGAAGTCTCGCTGACGCTGGACAATAGCGATCAGGCGCTGCCCCTTGAGTATAACGAAGTGACAGTCACCCGGCGGGTACACCGGAGCGGCGATAGTGAATATATGATCAACAAGCAGCCTTGCAGGCTGAAGGATATAACTGAGCTGTTTATGGATACCGGCATCGGCAAGGAAGCCTATTCGATTATCGGACAAGGCCGCATCGAGGAAATACTGAGTACGCGTTCCGAAGACCGCAGAGGTATTTTTGAAGAAGCGTCGGGCATCGTGAAATATAAATCCCGGAGGCGGGAAGCGCAAAAGAAGCTGGATGAAACAGAGCAAAATTTGCTGCGTATACATGACCTCGTATCAGAGGTCGAGGATCAGCTTGAGCCGCTGCGCGTTCAGTCGGAAAAAGCGATCTATTTCAAAGAGCTGCGCGAGCAGCTCAAAACTTCAGAAATCTCGATGTATGTACATAATATCGAGAATGTGCACAGCAATTGGTCGCAATCAACCAATAAGCTAAAGCAACTGGAGTCCGAGCATCTGTCGCTTGCGGCAATTGTCAGCAAGCACGATGCGCTGCTGGAGAAGGACCGGCTAAAGCTGCGCGAGCTGGAAGAGACGCTGGACAGGCTTCATGGAGAGATGCTGCAGTACAGCGAGGAATATGAGAAGTGTGAAGGCTATGGCGAGGTGCTGAAGGAACGCAAGCGCAATCTGGAGCAAAACCGGGAGCAGCTTGCCGCCTCGATCGAAGCGCAGACTGAGCGGGTTTCCGCGTTAACGCAGGAAGAAGCTGAGTTCCGAAGCAAGGCTGCTGCGCTCGAAGGCGAGCTAGCAGCGCTGCGCGAACGGCTGCAGCAGGAGGAAGCGCAGCTGCTTGGGGCCGCAGCATCGCTGTCCGCTGACGCCGAAGAGCAGCTAAAGAGCGAATTGCTGGATGTACTGAGCGGAATGGCTCAGCTGCGCAACGAAATCCGCTACGCCATGCAGCAGGAGGAAACGCTGCAGCGCCGCGGCGAGCGGCTTGGCGATGAGGAAACGAAGTGGAAGGAACAGCATAGCAAGCTGACTGCGCGCCAGGAGCAGCTGCGGGAGCGTCTTGAAGAAACACTCACGGCAATTACCGCAGCGCGGGAAAAGTATGCAAGCGCTACGGAAAAGCAGCTTGAAGGCCAGCGCTTGCTCGATGAAGTGCAGGCTGCGGCCCGCAAATGGGAGCAGAAGCTCGAAGCGCTTCGTTCCCGCCGCGATACGATGAAAGAAATGCAGGATGCGCTGGACGGTTTCATGCAAGGGGTGCGCGAAGTGCTGAAAGCGTCCCGCAGATCAGCGGGCAGCGGCTTGTCGGGTGTACACGGGGCGGTAGCCGAGCTGGTGCGGGTGCCTGAGAAGCTGGAGCTAGCGATTGAGACGGCGCTCGGCGGCGCGCTGCAGCATATCGTCATGAGCGATGAACGCAGCGCGCGCGCGGCGATTGCTTTTTTGAAGCAGCGCCAGCTGGGGCGGGCAACCTTTCTCCCGCTCGATGTTATTCGCGGCCGCAGCATTCCGGAACAAGAAAAACGGATGATCGCCGGAGTGGAGGGCTATGTTGGCGTAGCTGCTGAGCTAGTTACGAGCGAGCCGCAATATTCGGCTATTGTCCACAATCTGCTTGGCAATGTGCTGATCGCCGAAACGCTGGAGCATGCGAACCGTATTGCGGCGAAATGTCAGTACCGCTTCCGTGTTGTTACTCTGGAAGGCGACGTCGTCAATGCAGGCGGCTCGATGACAGGCGGCTCCATTCAAAAGAAGGGCGCCAGTCTGCTTGGCCGCCAGCGGCAAATTGAGCAGCTTGATGCTGAAATTGTGACTACGAACCGGCAACTGGACCAATTGAAGGATAAAATGTCTGATCTGCGCAAGGAGCAGTCGATCGGCACGCAAAATCTGGACGATTTGCGCAGCCGCGGCGAGCAGCTGCGGATCGAGGAGCAGCATATTAGGGCAGAGCTGCAATCCGTTGAGCATGAAAGCAAGCATTTGGAGGAGCAGCGGCAATTGTTCGAGACGGACCGTCACGGGCAGCAGGCCGAGCAGGAGCAGGTGCGTGCGGCGGCAGCGGCAGCGGAGGAGAAGCTGGCCAAGCTGACAGAGGAGGAAGCGAGGCTGCAGGAAGCGATCCGTGCTGCTGAATTGCGGCGCAAGGAACATGAGACAGCCAGGGAGCAGCTGCAAGGGCAGCTGACCGATTTGAAGATTGTCGTTGCCAAGACCGATCAGGAGAAGCAGTCATTCGAAGATCAGGCTGCACGTATCCGCGCCGATATTGGCCGGGCCAAACAGGAGCTTGCTGGGCTAAGAGAGATGTCTGCAAGACTGGATGACGATATGGCTCGTCATACAGAAGAGACGGTGGGGCAAATTGAGCAATTAAATGAATTGCGCCTGAAAAAGCAAAATTGCTCGGAGCAAACCGGGCTGCTGCGAGCAGAGCGGGCGGAAATGCTGCGCGAGCTGGAGAATGGCGAGAGCGAAACGAAAGAACAGCGCATCCAAATGCGCCAAGTGGAAGACCAAATGCGCCAAACAGAAATTGCAGTTAACCGGCTTGATGTCGAACTGGACAATTTGCTGCGCAAGCTTAGCGAAGAATACGAGCTGAGCTTCGAACTGGCGAAGGAGCGCTATCCGCTGCCGGAGGACGTGGCCGCCACCCAAAATGAAGTGAAGGATCTGAAGCGGAAAATTAACGCTTTGGGTGAGGTCAACCTGGGAGCCATCGATGAATATGAGCGCGTAAAGGAGCGCTTCAACTTCTTGAGCGAGCAAAAGGAGGACCTGATCGAGGCGAAGACGACGCTTTACCAGGTCATCCGGGAGATGGACGAGGAGATGTCCCGGCGCTTCCGCTCGACCTTTGAAGCGATTCGCGGACATTTTGTCGTCGTTTTTGCCAAGCTGTTCGGCGGCGGACGCGCTGATCTCGTCATGGTCGATCCGGACAACGTGCTGGAGAGCGGGATTGATATTGTGGCGCAGCCTCCTGGCAAGAAGCTGCAAAATTTGCAGCTGCTCTCCGGGGGCGAGCGCGCTTTAACCGCGATAGCGCTGTTGTTTGCAATATTGCAGGTGAAGCCTGTGCCGTTCTGCGTGCTCGACGAGGTTGAGGCTGCGCTCGACGAGGCGAATGTAGCCCGGTTTGCTCAATATTTGCGCGAGTTTTCCGGACTGACGCAGTTTATCGTCGTTACGCATCGCAAAGGTACGATGGAAGAGGCTGATGTGCTGTACGGTGTTACGATGGAAGAAGGCGGCGTATCCAAGCTGGTGTCTGTCAGATTGGAGGAAGAGGAATCCTTCGTCTCCGCTTGATGATGTGAAAAGCCGGTGCCGGATGCATTTTTGAGTTTATAGCATTTATAAGTGTCACGCGATAAATGCTATAAAATTTCAGGGGAAGAAACTTGCCTCGCGCCAAGGACGGCATCAGCCGTTTCTTCTCACGACGCCTCCGGCTTTTGCAGTGAGATAAATTGATGGAGGGGTTGCAGGTGAGTTTTTTTAAACGGCTGAAAGAAAGCATTTCACAAAAGACCGAGGCAGTCACAAATAAATTTAAAGAAGGGCTGGCGAAAACGAGAACTGCATTTGTGGAGCGGGTGGAAGAGCTGATCACGCGCCGCAAAAAAATCGACGAGGCGTTCTACGAGGAGCTGGAGGAAATTTTAATCGGCGCGGATGTCGGCGTCAATACCGTAATGCAGCTGATCGACGAGCTGCGCGCTGAAGTGAAAAAACGCAAAATTGAAAATGCCGCCGAGCTGCAGCCTGTATTGTCGGAGAAATTAGTAGGTCTGCTGAAAGGCGAAGGCGACCGGAAGCTGCAAATGGCAGACAGCGGGATGACCGTTATTTTATTTGTCGGCGTCAATGGCGTAGGGAAAACGACTACGATTGGCAAGCTGGCGCATAAATTTAAAAGTGAAGGAAAAAGTGTGCTTCTTGCTGCAGGCGACACGTTCAGGGCAGGAGCGATCGAGCAGTTGGAAATATGGGGCCAGCGGGTCGGTGTAGACGTGATTAAGCAAGAAGCGGGGGCCGATCCGGCAGCAGTTATGTTTGATGCCGTTCAAGCGGCCAAGCAGCGCAATGTGGACGTACTGCTTTGCGATACTGCTGGAAGGCTGCAAAATAAAACGAACCTGATGGAGGAGCTGAACAAAATTTTCCGCGTTATCCAGCGGGAAGTGCCGTCGGCGCCGCATGAGGTGCTGCTTGTTCTGGATGCGGCGACAGGCCAGAACGCTTTAAGCCAAGCCAAGCTGTTCGGCGAAAAAAGCGGCGTTACAGGGCTTGTGCTGACCAAGCTTGACGGGACTGCCAAAGGCGGGATCGTCATCGCGATTCGCAATGAGCTCAATTTGCCGGTTAAGCTGGTCGGGCTGGGCGAAAAAATGGATGATTTGCAGGAATTCGATTCCGAGCAGTTTGTTCATGCGCTGTTTGCCGGTTTGATTCAGTCTGCTGATGAAGAGGAAAAGGCGGAAGCGTAGCATTTGAAGGTGACAAGTGAAAATACTTGACAGTGATGTTGCTGCTGGGCTACAATAGAGCACGTCAACAAGGTGTAAAGGTGATACCCTTGACATAGGGGGTGGCACGGTGACACAAGAAGCCGATGCGCTGGCAAAGACGACTCGAATCAATTTGCTGTTTGATTTTTATGAGCCGCTGCTGACAGACAAGCAGCGAATGTTTCTTAAATATTATTTTCACGACGATTATTCACTTGGGGAAATTGCTGCAGAGTCCGGTGTTAGCCGCCAGGCGGTTTATGAGCACATAAAGCGGGCGGAAGCGGTGCTTGAAGGCTATGAGGACAAGCTTGGACTGCTTCACAAGCATCAGCGCGCGGCCGGCTGGCTGGCCCAGCTGGAACAGTGCGTGGAGAGCGTGCGGGAGGAGCCGCTTCGCAGCCAGCTGTTTTCAATAGCGCAGGCGCTGCGCGGACAGGTTTGACCAAGGCATATAGACAGGAAAGTGAAGTTTTACAAGGAGGTGACGGTCATGGCATTCGAAGGTTTGACAAATCGGCTGCAGAATGTATTCGGTAAGCTGCGCGGCAAAGGCAAAGTGTCGGAAGACGATGTGAACGAAGCGATGCGTGAAGTTCGCCTTGCGCTGCTGGAGGCTGACGTCAACTTTAAAGTTGTGAAAGATTTCATCGCCAAAGTCAAAGAACGTGCAGTAGGGCAAGAGGTGATGAAGAGCTTTACACCCGGAATGGTCATCATCGATATCGTTAACAAGGAGTTAACGGAGCTGATGGGCGGCACGCAAAGCAAGCTGGCGAAGGCGAATAAGCCGCCAACAGTCATTTTAATGGCTGGTCTGCAAGGTGCGGGCAAGACGACATCCTCAGGCAAGCTGGCCAAAATGCTGCAAAAAGAAAATCATCGTCCGCTGCTGGTAGCTTGCGATATTTATCGCCCGGCTGCGATCAAGCAGCTTCAAGTGCTGGGAGAACAAATTAAGGCGCCGGTCTTTACGATGGGCGACCAGACCTCCCCGGTCGAGATTGCACAGGCGGGCATTGCGCATGCAAAGGAAAACGGCAATGACTACGTCATCATCGATACGGCAGGCCGCCTGCATATCGATGAAGCGCTCATGGAAGAAATTAAAAATATTCATGAGGTGGCGAAGCCGGACGAAGTGCTGCTCGTGATCGATGCGATGACCGGCCAGGAAGCGGTCAATGTAGCCGAGAGCTTCCACAGCCAATTGGCGCTTACCGGGGTTGTGCTGACGAAGCTGGACGGCGACACGCGCGGCGGCGCGGCGCTATCGGTTAAGGCCGTCACCGGCTGTCCGATCAAATTTGCGGCTACTGGCGAGAAGATCGAGCCTCTGGAGCCATTCCATCCCAACCGGATGGCCTCCCGTATTCTCGGTATGGGCGACATGCTATCGCTCATTGAGAAGGCGCAGGCGGGCATCGATGCGGATAAGGCAGCCGAGATGGAACGGAAAATGCGCTCCGCGGAGTTCACCTTCGAGGATTTCCTCGAGCAGATGGAGCAGGTGCGCAAGCTTGGGCCGCTGGATCAATTGATGGATATGCTGCCAGGCATGGGCAAGATGAAGGACATGAAAAACATGAAGGTCGACGAAAAGCAAATTACGCGCGTTGAGGCGATTGTCAAGTCGATGACGAAAGAAGAGAAGCGCAAGCCGGAGCTGCTTAACTTTAGCAGACGTAAGCGGATTGCTGCCGGCAGCGGCACGTCGATCGCTGAGGTCAACCGCTTGATCAAGCAATTTGACGATATGCGCAAAATGATGAAGCAATTCTCGTCCATGATGGGGCCGAAAGGCCCGAAGGGCGGAATGAAGGGCTTAAAAGGAATGCTGGGCAAAGGAATGAAGTTTCCGTTCTAGCATAAAGTGAGTATCCAAGTTTTTGCGGAATCTTTTCAAGGAGGTGAATATACGATGGCAGTACGTATTCGTTTGAAACGTGTAGGTGCGCACAAAGCGCCTTTCTATCGCGTAGTTGTATCTGACTCCCGCTCCCCGCGCGACGGTCGATTCATTGAGGAAATCGGCACTTATAACCCGGTTGCACAACCGGCACAAGTGAACATCAATGAAGAGAAAGCGCTGAGCTGGTTGCAAAACGGAGCTCAAGCTTCCGATACAGTGCGTAACTTGCTTTCCAAAGCAGGCGTTATGCAAAAGTTCCATGAGTCGAAGCTTCAGAAATAATTTTTCTTTAGCAGAGGAGCCTTGAGATGAAAGATTTGATTCTTGTCATAGCGAAGGCTTTAGTGGACCACCCCGAAGACGTGCGCGTCGACGTGAAAGAAGACGATCGCGGGACCGTTTACCAGCTTTCGGTTCATCAATCCGATATCGGAAAGGTGATCGGCAAGCAGGGCCGGATTGCGAAAGCGCTCCGGACGGTCGTCTCATCGGCGGCTGTTAAATCGGATAAACGCGTCATGGTCGACATTATTTCGTAGCGATCGTACATCGAAGCAGGGTTAGGATATGCGTATTCGCATCCTAACCCTTTTTCGATGGAAGAAAGGCATTGTTTGAGAGGGGGCAATTTTGTGGCACAGCAGGAAAGGCTAAATGTTGGCAAGCTTGTCAATACACACGGCATTCGGGGCGAAGTTAAAGTCGTTTCGAGTACGGATTTTCCCGAGGAGCGGTTTGCTGCCGGCAGCGTGTTGATTTTGACTGATCCGGAATCCAGGCAGTCGCTTGAGGTGGAAGTGCAATCTGCGCGTATGCACAAAAATATGTTTATTGTAAAGCTAAAAGGGTACGATAATATTAACGATGTCGAAAAGTATAAGGGCTGGACGATGCAAATCGCCAAGGATGAGCTTGGCGAGCTGGACGAAGGCGAATATTACTACTATGAGATCATCGATTGCAAGGTTGTGACGGAGGACGGCGAGGAGCTTGGCGTCATAACGGAAATATTAAGCCCGGGCGCAAATGATGTGTGGGTGGTTAAGCAACCGGGGGGCAAGCAGCTGCTGCTGCCTGTTATCGACGAGGTCGTGCTGAACGTCAATGTAGCCGACAAGCTGATTACTGTCCGCCTTATGGAAGGGCTGATCTAGCGCATGCGCATCGATGTGCTGACATTATTTCCGGAGATGTTTGAAGGTGTGTTCAATGCGAGCATACTAGGCAAAGCGCGTGAAAAAGGCATTGCCCGGCTGCATGCGGTCAATTTTCGCGACTATGCGAACAACAAACATAATACGGTAGACGACTATCCTTATGGCGGCGGAGGAGGCATGGTGCTCAAGCCGGAGCCGATTTTTGCCGCTGTCGAGGAACTCGTCCAAGCTCACGGACAACGGAAGCCGCGGGTCATACTGCTCTGTCCGCAAGGAGAGCCCTACAGCCAGCAAAAGGCGGAAGAGCTCGCCAAGGAAGAGCATCTGATCTTTATTTGCGGGCATTATGAGGGCTATGATGAGCGAATCAGGGAGCATCTTGTTACGGACGAGCTATCGATCGGCGATTATGTGCTTACCGGCGGCGAGCTTCCAGCGATGGTTATGATCGATAGTGTGGTAAGATTGCTGCCGGGGACGCTCGGCAATGCGACATCGGCCGTGACCGATTCCTTCAGCACAGGTCTGCTCGAGCATCCTCACTATACGCGCCCGGCTTCTTTTAGAGGCTGGGAGGTGCCTGATGTGCTGATGTCCGGTCACCATGCAAAGGTCGAAGCCTGGAGACGCGAGCAGTCTTTACTGCGTACGCTGAAACGCCGCCCCGAGTTGCTGGAGGAGGCCGGGCTTACGGACAAGGAGAAAGCATGGTTAGCCAAAATGCAAGCCGGGCAGCCGGAACAATAACCGCCGCATAATTATCGTTGTATTTTATTTAAATATATGGTAATATAGCTGATGTTGCTTTTGTATAGTCGGGCGGTCCGCTAATGGGCAAAGATCCGCTTCATAGGGAAGCGGGAAGTCGTTATGAACGCCTGTGTGGAAGGAGTGAGTCAAAGATGAATATTGTACAAGCGATTACGCAAGAACAATTGCGCACTGATCGTCCGAATTTCCGTCCTGGGGATACGCTTAAAGTACACGTTAAAGTTATCGAGGGTTCTCGTGAGCGTATTCAGTTGTTCGAAGGCGTTGTAATTAAACGTCGCGGCGGCGGAATCAGCGAAACTTTTACAGTACGTAAAATTTCGTACGGCGTAGGTGTTGAAAGAACATTCCCGCTGCATTCGCCAAAGCTTGAGAAGATTGAAGTGGCTCGCCGCGGTAAAGTCCGCCGTGCGAAACTGTACTATCTTCGCAGCCTGCGCGGTAAAGCAGCAAGAATTAAAGAGATTCGCTAATGAACGACAAGAGGGGGCTTGCGCAAACAAGTCCCTTTTCTTATTTATACAATGCTCAGATTTGGCGCGAAGAGGGTGGATCAATTGGATCAACAACGTACCGATGAAACAACAGGGCAGCATAAAGGCTTGCAGCCCGACATGGCACAGCTTTCGGATGGCGAAGCTGTACAGCAAGTGCCAGACAAAGGCAACAAGGCGCGAAAGGAAATCGTGGAATGGGTCAAGGCGCTCGCTATTGCCGCGCTGCTTGTCATCGTAATCCGCTGGTTATTGTTTGCGCCGTTTATCGTAGACGGACCTTCCATGCAGCCTAACTTCTATACAGGCGAACGTTTGATTGTCAACAAGTTGATCTACGACTTGAGGGCTCCTAAACGAGGCGAAGTGGTTGTATTCGAAGTACCGGAAGAAGGCCGGGATTTTATTAAGCGGGTGATCGGCGTACCGGGTGACACCGTTAAGCTGGAAGGGGACAACCTCTACATTAACGGCGAGCTGGTAGAAGAGCCGTATTTGCGTGAATCGATTGAAGCGGCAAAGGCCAAAGGGGAGATTTTCAACAATGCGCGAAACTTCCCGAATGAGCAAGTGACGAGCGATACCGTGCCTGAAGGGATGATATTGGCATTTGGCGATAATCGGCAAAACAGCCGTGACGGCCGGGATATAGGATTCGTTCCTTTCAGCCATATTATTGGAAGAGCGGACGTTATTTTCTGGCCATTAAATCAGGTGAAGCTGATCAAGCACGGATAGAGACGAGGTGGCAGTGACAGCATGAGCAGTATACAGTGGTTTCCTGGTCATATGACCAAAGCACGGCGGCAAATTCAAGAAAAATTAAAATTGATCGACCTGGCAATTGAATTGCTGGATGCGCGCATTCCCTTTTCGAGCCGGAATCCGATGATAGACGAGATTTTGCTCGGCAAGCCGCGGCTCATCATTTTGAACAAGTCCGACCTGGCGGATCCCCGCACGACTGAACAATGGATGGATCAATTCAAGCGGGAAGGCCATGTCAGTATAGCGGTCGATTCCTCGACAGGCACGAAGGTTAATCAAATTCCGGTGCTGGCAAAGGAAGTGCTGCATGACAAGATCGCCCGTCAAATCGCCAAAGGCATTAAGCCGCGCGCTGTCAGAGGGCTTATCGTCGGCATCCCGAATGTCGGCAAATCCACGCTCATCAATCGTCTGGCGGGACGGAGCATTGCGGCCACCGGGGACCGGCCGGGCGTTACCAAAGGGCAGCAATGGATTAAAGTCGGGACCGAGATGGAATTGCTCGATACGCCGGGTATTTTATGGCCAAAGTTCGAAGATCAGCTGGTGGGCTACCGCCTGGCAATGACCGGTGCCATTAAAGAGCAAATACTGAATGTTGAAGATATTGCTTTTTTTGCGATGAAGGAGCTGTCGCAAAGGTATTGGGATACAATTGCCGGGCGTTATGAGCTGGAAGTGCCGCCGCCTTCCGATATGGACGATCCGGATGAAATTGTCCGCATTATGGAAGCGATCGGGCGCAAACGGGGCTGCCTCATCAGCGGCGGCCGAGTCGATCTGGAGAAGGCTTCAGGCGTCATATTGCGCGATTTGCGATCAGGAAAACTAGGGCGGATCACGCTCGAAGCGCCGGAATTTGCATAATGTAACGATTCTCTTGTTTGGGATGAATTTGGGCTTATTATGAAGGCTGCTTAAAATGGGGGAGGCATCAATGCTTGCTTACGAACAATCGCTGTGGGAGCAAGGGCATGAGCTGATAGCGGGAATTGACGAGGTTGGCCGCGGCTGCCTGTTCGGCGATGTCGTGGCCGCTGCCGTCATTTTGCCTGCCGGGCTTGTGATCGATGAAATCGATGATTCCAAGAAGCTTTCGGAAAAAAAGCGTGAAATGCTGTATGAAATTATTGTGAAGGAAGCTGTAGCGTGGTCGGTCGCCCGGATCGATGCGGCAACAATCGACGAGATTAATATTAAACAGGCTGCCCGTCTGGCGATGAAGCGAGCGGTAGAAGGGCTGAATGTGCAGCCGGATTACTTGCTTATCGATGCCGAGAAAGTGGACAGCCCGATTGCGCAATTATCTGTCATTAAAGGGGATGCACTAAGCCAGTCGATCGCTGCGGCGTCGATCGTGGCAAAAGTAACGCGTGATCGTTTATGCATGAATGAATGGGAAGCGCTCTACCCGGCCTATGGAATCGCAATACATAAAGGCTATGCTACCAAGCTTCATCGTGAGAAAATTGTTGAGTACGGACCGAGTCCGCTGCACCGGCGTTCGTTTTTGCATAAATTGCTGGCGGAGCAGCAGGTGCTTTTTTGACCACATAAGAATTCATAAGGACATTCCTTCTGCCGGAATAATGGCAGCTGGGAATGTCTTTTTTATATACCTTCATTAACGGAATCGAATATGCTTGCCGATATTTATACAAAGGATAACTTTGTTGCGATGTGCGGCAAATATAGAAGGTGGGGCGAGCTATGAATATAGGACAGTTAATGAGAGGGCTGCTTGGCGACAAGCAGCCGGCGGATAGTAAAATTTTGGAGCTGAGGCCGGGACAAGTGGTACGGGGAGTATTAGTACAGATGGCAGATGAAGATGAGGCCATCATGCAAATAAATGGTGTGCAGGTTCGCGCGAAGCTGGAGACGCCCCTCCAGCCGGGACAATCTGCCATATTGCAAGTTCAGCCTCAGTCTGCAGGGGGACAACTGGTGCTGAAAATCGCAGATCCGCAAGCAGCGCCGATGGCTGATGAGGATATAAGGCTGCTGCTTAAATCATTCGGCCTTCCGGATCAACGCGCAGTGCACGATCTTGTCCGGGCGTTGCAGCGAGAAGGAATTGTCATGACGCGGGCTTTGGCGCAGCAGCTGCAACAAACGATTGGCGAGCTGCCGGATCAGCTCGGGAAGGATACATTTGTGCAAGCGGCCGTCATTGCTGCGAAGAGAGGGCTGCCCTTGTCCGGCGCTACTGTAACCGCACTGCAGCAGGTGCTGAGCGGTCCGCCGCTGCATCAGCTGGTGGCTCAACTAACCCGGGAGCTAGCCGCCTGGCAGGCGAATGGGGCGGCAGAAGCTGGCGCATTGCCTGCATCGGCTCAACGGGGCGATGTACAAGCGGCTGCTGCGCGGTTAACGGCCCTTTTGGCTGAAGGCACCGCCCTCATGCAAGCGGTTGAGGACAGGAGAACACAGCCCTCGATAGCAGTAAATAGCCGGCTGGCACCGTCCGGCGATGCTGCCGTTCCAGTTGCCCGTCACAGTGAAGGGGCTCAACAGCAGTCACAGGCTGCCCAGACTAAGGTGACGATGGAGGGTGAGGGTGCAATGACGCGAGGGGGAGCTAGTGCTGCTATTCCGGGCAGCCAGCAGGCTGCTGGGTTGCCGTCTGGAGCTGTTGCGGCGACAGTCCCGGCACCGTCTTCAGCCTCGGCATCCCCGTTTTCCTCTGCTGAGCCAGCAGAGGCGATGAAAGCTTCCCCGCAGCAGCAGCCACTCAGTACGGAGGCTGCAGCCGGTCCTTCCGGCTCATGGTTGAAGGGAGTTTTAAAATGGCTGGGAGTCGATCATGAGCGTTTGCTGGCGCAGTCGTTAGGCGGCGAGAAAGGGCCGCTGGAGGGAACGCAGCAGCGGCAGGAACAAGCGCAGCCAGCAGCCCGAACGGCACCGGGGACGATGGCCTCTGCCGCTATGCAGTCCCGGAGCGAGGCCGGTTCTTCAGCGCCGGTCATACATGCTGCTACTCCTTCTGTCCAAACCAATATCCAGCTTGCTCACATAGTCCAGTCTGCAAGCAGCGCCGGCGGAGCGCCGACAGCCGGATCTGGAGCAGATTCGCTCAAAAGCGCACTGATGACGCTAATATCCAGTCATGAGGCGCCTGTTGCGCTGCGAGAGACTGCGCAGCAGCTGGTGCAGCAGATTACCGGTCAGCAGCTGCTGCTCGTGCCGGAGCGCAACAGCGCGCCCTTCACGCATGTGACGATGTTTATCCCCTTGCAGCAGCCGGGTCAGGAAGGAATGCAGACAGCATCCGTCCATATTCAAACCCGCAAAGGGCGTAAAGGAGAACTGGACAGCGGCAATTGCCGTCTCTTATTCGATTTGCGGATGCAAACGATCGGCGACACAGTGGCCGATGTACAGGTTGTCGACAAAATTGTCAGCCTGACGATCTGGAATAATTTCACGACAATTGACGATTTGCTGCAGTCTTCGAAGTCTGAGATTGCCGGCTCGCTGCAGCAGGCAGGATACCAGCTGCTGACGCTGCGGGCGCTTCCGCTCTCAGAACGGCCAGCGGAGCCGGGCGATAAAGGAGCCGTCTCGGCAGCCGCGGCGGAATGGTCATCGCGGCCGTACAAAGGAGTCGATTATCGCGTATGAGCAACAAGGAGAAGAAGGCCGATCCGCTGCAGCCGTCGAAAAAAGCGGTCGCGCTCAAATATGATGCCGCCGAACAGGGAGTGCCTGTCGTCACTGCCAAAGGGAAAGGGAAGCTGGCGGAAGCTATTTTGGAGAAAGCGGCAGAAAGCGGAGTGCCGATTCAGCAGGACAGCTCGCTAGTAGAGGTGCTTTCGAAGCTGGATGTCGATCAGGAAATACCGCTGGAGCTGTATACGCTGGTAGCTGAAGTGCTGAGCTTTGTTTATCAGGCGGACCGGAGAGCGGGGGAATTGCCGTGACAAATGGCGGAAACGATAACGGCGGCCGCAGCGCTGAACGCAGCGTGTTGGGGCAGCGCGGCGAAAGTATAGCGGAGCAGCGGCTGATCGAAGCCGGCTATACGATTTTGCACCGGGGCTGGCGCTGCCGTTCAGGTGAGCTGGACATTGTTGCACTACAGGACGAGACGCTGGTGTTTGTGGAAGTGAGGACGAGGACAACCGGGGGCAAATATGGTACGGCGGAAGAGTCGGTCGATTGGCGCAAGCAGCGGCAGGTTCGCGCGGTGGCTGCAGTCTACTGCCAGCGCGAGCAGTGGCTCGACCAACCGGTGAGATTTGATGTTATTGCGATCACAATTGCGAGAGCGACAGGGGAAGTTGATCAGTACAGTCACCTTTGCGGCGCATTTTAACAGTGGCCTGCTCTGATGCTTGGCCAATTAAATGAAGGATGAAAAATGGCAGCCTTTTTCGCTTTGTGGGACAGCGGCGGGGGAAGCGCGGCCTCCTATGGTCTGTTTCGTTTAGGATGAACGAACGCTAATGGATGTCACGGCCGCTATTTTCGAAAATTCGGCTGAATTGAAATTTTAACGGAACTGTGCGCCGCTATTTGGTGATGATGAGCCCGATTTCGCAAGAAAACGTCTACTTAAGATCGCTCAGATCCGTTAGATTTCAAAAACGATTAGCGAAATAAGGTCTGTGGCTTCCGTCTTAGATGAAACTGCATGGCAGCTTCCCCTCTTTCAGGGTTACAGCCCCCTGACCCCACCGGAGATGCAAGGCCTGTAATTAGGGGGCGATACTTGTTTCGCGCCAAGGACGGCGTCAGCTTCTTAGCTGCGGTCAAAGCTGCGGTAGCTGATGGCCTCGGCAATATGGGACGGCTCGACAGCTGAAGATTGTTCGATCGTCGCTATTGTGCGGGCGAGCTTTACGATGCGGTCCCGGGCTCGCATGCTGATGCCCAGCGCATCGATAGCAGCAAGGAGCATTGTCGCCCCCTCTTTGGACAGTTTCACTGCCTGGTCAAGGGCCGAGCCGCTCAATAATGGTGAATAGACGGGCATGCTTTGCCGCGCTTTCTGGACGATTTGACGCATTTCTGCTGTACAAAGGCTGGATGATGATTGAGCGGATAAGTCCGGTCTGGGAACATCGAGTGTCATATCGAATCGATCGATTAACGGTCCCGAAAGCTTGGAACGGTATTTGGCGATTTGCGAATCGCTGCAAGTACAGCGGCGGGCGGGCGTCTCATGATGCAAAAAGCCGCAAGGGCACGGATTCATGGCAGCGAGCAGCAGAAAATTAGCCGGGAAATGAAAAACAGCGTTCGCTCGGGCAATGGTGACCGATTTTTCTTCAAGTGGCTGCCGGAGCGATTCGAGCGTCCTGGCAGAAAATTCAGGAAGCTCATCTAAAAACAGCACGCCTCGATGGGCCAGTGTGGCTTCTCCGGCCCGGGGGACTCTTCCTCCGCCGATTAGGGCGGCGGTCGTAATCGAATGATGAGGCGCGCGAAAGGGGCGCGCTTGCATAAGCGAGGCAGGCTTGTCCAGCAATTGGCCGGATGAGCTGTACACCTTCGTAACCTGCAGCGCCTCTTGCTCAGTCAATCGCGGCATAATGCCCGGTAAACGGCGGGCGAGCATCGTTTTTCCAGTGCCGGGAGGACCCGAAAGCAGTACAGGATGCTGTCCTGCTGCGGCAATGAGCAGCGCGCGTTTGACATGGTGCTGACCGGTTACGTCGGCAAAGTCACCGTAGTCATGCTCATCCCCGCCGGCGCTATCCCGCTTCCGTCCGGTGAATCTGAGCTGCTCCCATTCGTTCTCGGGAGCGGCCAGCTGCTTTAAATGCGAGATGGCGAGCACATCCATTGCTTGCAAAAGCGCGGCTTCCTCGGCATTGTCATAAGGCAGGAGCGCTTTGGTCCTGCCGCTAAGCATAGCTTGCTCAACCATAGCCAGCACGCCTGGAACCGGACGCACCTCACCGTTCAAAGCAAGTTCGCCGATTACGAGCGTTGCAGCGAACCGGCTTGCTGTTATTTGTCCGCTGGCCTGCAAAATGCCAAGGGCGATCGCGAGATCGAAGGCCGCTCCCGCTTTTCGCAAATCGGCAGGTGCGAGATTGACCGTTATGCGCTGCATGGGGAACTTGAAGCCGCTGTTTTTTATCGCTGCCCGTACGCGCTCGATCGATTCCCGCACAGCCGAGTCGGGCAGACCGACGATATTGACCTGCGGCAAGCCGTTTGCTATATCTGTTTCAACATAGATCAGACGGCCGTCAACGCCGTATACACTTGCGCTGCATATTTGTGAATACACAAAAAACACCTCCATCAATAGCGGATGAAGGTGCTTCCTCACAAATCCGTTTGCATTTTATAAAGAGGCTGTCGATTTTCTGTGGACTATTTGTCGCAGAAGCGGGCAACTGTGAGTCATGCGGACAGATGATCCGTTATTTGGTCGAAAACCGGCTCATGCGGAGGTTTCACGGACACACGATCCGTTATTTATGGATTCCGCCTGGTTTTGCCAGCGTTTTGAGGCCAATACCGGATCTACGATCTGCGAGCCAGCCGTATTTTGTTCACAGATAACGGAACCGCGGTCCGCGTGCGTCCCACTTCGACCGCACTTACAGATGTTCACAATGCATAGACAGCCTCTATATTATAGATCTAAATAAAGCTCTGTTCCCATCATAAGGAAAGCGGGGCATGTTGTCAATTTGCTTACAGCTTGTCCAGATAGGTTTCGATTTGGCGCCGGTGGTGCAAGTCGTGCGGAACGAATCCTTCCAAGTAGCCGATTATCGTGAATGGATTGCCGTCGCCATCCGTATGCGCGAGCTCAAATTCACCAGTTGGAACGCGGCTAATGAGGCGGATGATCTCTTCGCGGCAGCTGATCGCTTCATCAATTAGCGCTTGCTGAGAGACGGAAGCGGCATAAGGAGCGGCCTGAGCATTAAAGGCGTCAAAATCAAGATGCTTTGCCGTAACGGGCTCATTTGTCGCAATGTTCTGAATTGCACTCTCCAAAAAATAGCGGTCCCACAGCAAAATATGGGCAATCACTTCGCCGGGCGACCATTTGTCCTGCTCCATGGGCCTAACCCAATGGATGGCAGGCACCGCTCTTAATGTTTCCAAGAATGGTATGTAGCTGCGAAACGACTTGAGCAAATTTTCTGATTTTTCCCTCTCCATTACACATCTCCTCCCCTTCAAACTTCTCTTACAAGAACTTTACCATGACCTTGGCGATAGAGCAATATTTTACTAGCGTATGGAAATAATAATGAAGCTGAGTCACACAGCGAGCGGTATGAATTTGCGATCGATTTTGTGGTTTCGTTCTCAAAATGAGATCAAATCCATATCAAAAAAGACGGGGTGAAAGTAAGCCCACAACGCGCAGATATGTGATACAATAATATCGGTTTGTGTTCACATACGTAGGATTTGAACTGCGGATAGGAGGATTTTCGTCAATGAATATCCATGAGTATCAAGGCAAAGAAGTGCTAAAGCAGTACGGGGTGTCTGTTCCCGAAGGCAAAGTCGCGTTTACAGTCGATGAAGCGGTGGAAGCTGCCAAATCGCTCGGCACGCAAGTTGTCGTCGTGAAGGCGCAAATTCATGCGGGCGGACGCGGCAAGGCTGGCGGTGTAAAAGTTGCCAAAAATTTGGACGAGGTTCGCCAGTATGCGAGCGAAATTCTCGGCAAAACTTTGGTAACACACCAAACTGGGCCTGAAGGCAAGGAAGTGAAGCGGCTGCTCATCGAGCAAGGCTGCGATATTAAAAAAGAATACTATGTCGGCGTCGTTGTTGACCGCGGTACAGGCCGCGTAGTTATGATGGCTTCCGAAGAAGGCGGTACTGAAATTGAAGAAGTGGCGGCGAGCACGCCTGAAAAAATCTTCAAAGAAGTAGTCGATCCGGCTGTCGGATTGCTGCCTTTCCAAGCGAAGAAGCTGGCATTTGCAATCAACATTCCAACTGAGCTGGTGAACAAGGCTGCCAACTTTATGATGGCGCTGTACAATGCTTTCGTTGACAAAGATTGTTCAATCGCGGAAATCAACCCTCTCGTTGTAACAGGGGACGGCAACGTCATGGCGCTTGACGCCAAGCTGAACTTCGATTCCAATGCGCTGTACCGCCATAAAGATATTTTGGATCTGCGCGATCTGGATGAAGAGGATGAAAAGGAAATCCAAGCGTCCAAGTTTGACCTTAGCTATATTGCGCTTGACGGCAATATCGGCTGTATGGTCAACGGCGCCGGTCTGGCGATGGCGACGATGGATATTATTAAATATTATGGCGGCGACCCGGCGAACTTCCTGGACGTAGGGGGCGGCGCTACGAAAGAAAAAGTAACCGAAGCATTCAAAATCATTTTGTCCGACGAGAAAGTAAAAGGCATTTTCGTCAACATCTTCGGCGGCATTATGCGCTGCGACATTATCGCGGAAGGCGTTATTGCAGCTGCTAAAGAGCTTGGCCTCAGCCGTCCGCTTGTCGTGCGTCTGGAAGGCACGAATGTCGAAATCGGCAAGAAAATGCTGAATGAATCCGGGTTGAATATCGTGGCCGCAGACTCCATGGCCGATGGCGCGCAAAAAATTGTTGCGCTTGTGAAGTAATTTCGCAATCGAATTCATATAGGGGATGTGAGCTTCGAGATGAGTATTTTGGTAGGAAAAGATACAAAAGTCATCACGCAAGGCATTACAGGTAAAACAGCTCTGTTCCACGCTAAAGGCGCGCTGGATTACGGCACGCAGATGGTTGGCGGAACATCGCCAGGCAAAGGCGGATCGACAGTCGATATTACGCTGGAAAATGGCACAACTGTATCGTTGCCTGTATTTAATACAGTAGCTGAAGCAGTAAAAGAAACTGGTGCAACGGCATCCGTTATTTATGTACCGCCGGCGTTCGCGGCCGATGCGATTATGGAAGCGGTCGATGCAGAGCTGGATCTTGTTATCTGCATTACAGAAGGCATTCCGGTGTTGGACATGGTTAAAGTTAGTCGTTACATGGAAGGGCGAAAAACGCGTCTGATCGGTCCTAACTGTCCGGGCGTTATTACGCCGGGCGAGTGCAAAATTGGCATTATGCCAGGCTACATCCATACAAAAGGCCATGTAGGCGTTGTGTCCCGCAGCGGTACGCTGACGTATGAAGCAGTTCATCAGCTTACGACGCGCGGCATTGGCCAATCTTCTGCGGTCGGCATCGGCGGCGACCCGGTTAAAGGCTCGGAGTTTATTGACATTTTGAATATGTTCAATGAAGATCCGGACACCTATGCCGTTATTATGATCGGCGAGATCGGCGGCTCTGCCGAGGAAGAAGCTGCTGAATGGATCAAGGCAAACATGAAAAAGCCGGTTGTAGGCTTTATCGGCGGCGCGACGGCTCCTCCAGGCAAACGGATGGGACATGCCGGCGCAATTATTTCCGGCGGCAAAGGCACTGCGGCTGAAAAAATTGCCACTCTGGAGGCATGCGGCATTAAAGTGGCGCCCACTCCTTCAGAAATGGGCTCCACGCTTGTCAGCGTGTTGGAAGAGCAAGGCCTGCTGGAAAAATGCAAAACGCATGAAGCGACAGTTAAATAGATCGTTTTTATAAGGTAAGCAACCTTTCGTTTTCCCTTTTTGGGCGCGGAAGGTTGCTTTTTTTTTGCGCAACTTATAATTGGCGGCTTGCAATCTGGAGTTCTCTCAAGCAAAATAGGATGAGGATTGCCGGACCGCCCGAGAGGGTGTGTTATTATTAATGAAGAAACAAAATGATCGCCAGCGTCTGATGATGATTGCTTTGCACGAGACCCCGGGCATCGGCTGGCATACCATTCGCAAAATTGCGGTTAGCGGCAAGTGGTCGCTGCTCCCGGACTTTGGAATTGAAGCGTGGCGCCAGCTGGGGCTGTCGGCTGAACAGGCCAAGGCTGCAGCGCTGGCGGTAAAAGAGCTGGATGTATGCGCGGAACGGATTCAAAGACGGCAGCTGGCTGGCGAAGTCCATATTGTAACTAGATATGACGACAGCTATCCGGAATTGCTAAAACATATTCCGCAGCCGCCATGGGTATTGTATGCAATCGGCAGGCGCGAGCTGCTGTCCGGCATCGCGATTTCGATTGTTGGCACCCGCGGTCCAACAAGCTATGGGCGCAGAATCGCTTTAGAGCTTGCTGAGGGCCTCTCTAACCGTCTGCTGACCGTTGTTAGTGGGATGGCGAGGGGGATCGACAGCGTCGCCCATGAGGGGGCATTGCGCGGTTCTGGCAGCACGATAGCAGTGCTTGGCACCCCAGTGGAACATATTTATCCTCCCGAGAACCGCAGCCTCTACCATTCGATACGCGATCAAGGGCTGCTTTTATCGGAGACGGCTCCCGGCACAAAGCTGCACCCGGGCCTGTTTCCTTTAAGGAACCGGATTATAGCCGGCCTCTCCATCGGCACCGTGGTTGTGGAGGCGCAGGCGCGAAGCGGATCGTTAATAACAGCAGAACAAGCGCAAGATATGAACAGGGAAGTATTCGCTGTACCGGGGCCTGTCTACTCGCCGAAGAGCGATGGCACGAACGCGCTAATTCGGGGGCATGGTGCCAAATTGGTGTCCGGGCCTGAACATATTATTGAGGAGTTTCACTGGCTGTCTGCGTTATTGAAAGATTTTGGGCAGAAGCAGGTTAGGCAACCGGGGGACAACGGTAAAAAAACGCCGGCGCCATTGACCGCAGAGGAGGCCGTGATTTACCATTTGCTTGCAGAGCAAGCACGTACAATTGATGAACTTGTGGAGTTATCGGAGCTTCCGTTTGGACTTTTGCATTCAGTTCTGATAAATTTAACTATAAAACGGATGATTACTCAGCACCCGGGTTCACTATACAGTGTAATTTAAAGACGGAAGAGAGGGGGACGCACATGGCGGCAGATTCATTAGTTATTGTTGAATCACCAGCAAAAGCTAAGACGATCGGGAAATATCTCGGCAGCAAATATATTGTAAAAGCATCGATGGGCCATATTCGGGATTTGCCGAAAAGTCAAATGGGCGTTGAAATTGAAAACGATTTTCAACCAAAATATATTACGATTCGCGGAAAAGGCAGCGTCCTCAAGGAATTGAAGGATGCGCGCAAAAAAGTAAAAAAAGTTTATCTCGCGGCTGACCCTGATCGCGAGGGCGAAGCGATCGCCTGGCATCTTGCTCATTACTTGGAGCTGGACGAAAGCGAGCCGTGCCGTGTCGTTTTCAATGAGATCACGAAGCAAGCTGTAAAAGACGCCTTCAAGACACCCAGGCCGATCAATACTGATTTGGTCAATGCACAGCAGGCACGGCGGATATTGGACCGGCTTGTCGGCTACAAAATCAGCCCGCTGCTTTGGAAAAAAGTTAAAAAAGGGCTGTCTGCAGGACGTGTGCAATCTGTAGCGGTCAAGCTCATTATCGATCGCGAGAATGAGATCGATGCTTTTATTCCGGAAGAATACTGGACGATATCCGCGCAGCTCGTCCATAAAGGAGCCGCGTTTGAAGCGAAGTTTTACGGGATGAATGGCGAGAAGCGGGAGCTTGGCAATGAGCAGGAAGTCAAAGAGGTGCTCGCCGCCATGGGCGATGCTCCGTTTACGATATCCGAAGTAAAAGAAAAGGAACGGCTGCGCAACCCTGCTGCGCCATTTATAACAAGCTCTCTGCAGCAGGAGGCTGCGCGCAAGTTAGGCTACCGCGCTTCGAAGACGATGTCGGTCGCTCAACAGTTGTATGAAGGGGTAGACATCGGCAAAGAAGGAACCGTCGGTCTGATCACTTATATGAGGACCGATTCCACGCGGATCTCCCCTGTAGCGCAGGAAGAGGCTAAAGGCTATATCGAGGAAAAGTATGGAGCCGCGTTCGTGCCTGAACAGCCGCGCGTCTACACAAAAAAGAACAGCAACGCCCAGGACGCGCATGAAGCAATTCGCCCAACATCGGTATTGCGGGATCCGGAGTCGGTGAAGCCGTTCCTCAGCCGGGACCAGTTCCGCCTCTATAAGCTGGTCTGGGAAAGATTTATTGCCAGCCAGATGTCCTCGGCAGTTCTTGACACGATGACTGTAGATATGAATGCGGGCTCAGCTACCTTCCGGGCAGTCGGCTCCAAGGTCAAATTTCATGGTTTTATGAAAATATATGTGGAGGGCAATGATGACGGCGCCACGGAGGAAGAAAAGTTTTTGCCGCCGCTTACAGTCGGCGATACGCTGAAATCGGAAACGGTCGAACCGAAGCAGCACTTCACTCAGCCGCCTCCTCGCTACACAGAAGCGCGTCTCGTTCGCACTATGGAGGAAATCGGCATCGGGCGGCCAAGTACATACGCCCCGACGCTGGAGACGATCCAAAAGCGCGGCTATGTTGCGATTGAAGAGAAGAAATTTGTGCCTACCGAGCTCGGCGAGCTTGTAATCCAGTTGATGGAGGAGTTTTTTCCGGAAATTTTGGATGCGGAATTTACAGCGCATATGGAAGACGATCTCGACCATGTCGAGGATGGCAAGGAAGATTGGGTGCGCGTATTAGGCATGTTCTACGAGTCTTTCGAGAAGCGGCTGGAAGTTGCGGAAGACGAGATGAAGGAAGTTGAGCTCCAGGACGAAATCTCCGATGAGACATGTGAGAAATGCGGAAAGCATATGGTTTATAAGATGGGGCGCTTTGGCAAGTTTCTCGCCTGCTCGGGCTTCCCGGATTGCCGCAATACGAAGCCGATTGTCAAAGACATCGGCGTTGCTTGCCCGAAATGCGGCGAAGGCAAAATTATTGAGCGCCGCAGTAAAAAAGGCCGCGTCTTTTATGGCTGCGACCAGTATCCGGGCTGCGACTTCGTTTCATGGGATAAACCGACGGGCAAGCCATGCCCGAAGTGCGGAAGCATGATGGTTGAAAAGCGCAACCGGAACGGCACAAGACACCAGTGCACACAATGCGATTTCAGTGAAGAACTGGCGGATGATCAGGAACCGCTGGAAGTTTAAGGTTTTCGCATGGTAAATGCTGCAAGTTGTTTCAAGCAGGAAAGGAAGGTAAGCCAATTGACAGAGCCACAACGAGTAACCGTAATTGGAGCAGGGCTGGCAGGGAGCGAGGCGGCTTGGCAAATTGCCTCGCAAGGCGTGCCGGTTACCTTATACGAAATGCGTCCGCAGAAGCAGACACCGGCCCATCATACCCGTTATTTTGCCGAGCTCGTATGCAGCAACAGCTTGCGTGCCAATGGCCTCACCAATGCCGTCGGCGTGCTGAAAGAAGAAATGCGGCGTATGAATTCGCTTATTCTCGATTGCGCAGACCGCAATGCAGTGCCAGCTGGGGGAGCGCTTGCTGTCGACCGCGAAGGCTTCTCGGCAGATGTTACGCGGAAGCTTAGTGAGCATCCGCTTGTTGAAGTGCGCTGTGAAGAGGTGGCAGCTATTCCTGAGGACGGCCTGGTCGTTGTCGCTACCGGGCCGTTAACTGCTCCGCAGCTTTCCGAGCAGATAAAGGAATTGCTGGGGCAGGAGTATTTTTACTTTTATGATGCCGCAGCTCCAATTGTCGAGAAGGATTCAATCGATATGTCCAAGGTGTACTTGGCTTCGCGTTATGACAAGGGTGAGGCTGCATATTTGAATTGCCCGATGACAGAAGAGGAATTCAACGCTTTTTATGAGGCGGTAACGACTGCGGAAACGGCGGCGCTGAAGGATTTCGAGAAAGAGCAATATTTTGAAGGCTGCATGCCGATTGAAGCGATGATGAGTCGCGGTAGGCAGACTGTGCTTTTCGGGCCGATGAAGCCGGTAGGGCTGGTGAACCCGCATACAGGCAAGCTGCCGTACGCCGTTGTTCAGCTGCGCCAGGATAATGCGGCCGGAACATTGTATAATCTGGTAGGCTTTCAGACCCATCTGAAGTGGGGCGAACAAAAACGGGTATTTTCAATGATTCCGGGCTTGGAGCAGGCGGAGTTTGTACGATATGGCGTGATGCATCGCAATACCTTTATTAATTCTCCCAAGCTGCTCCGGGCGACATATCAAACCGTTCAACGCGACACGCTGTTCTTTGCTGGACAAATGACAGGCGTTGAAGGGTATGTGGAATCCGCCGCTTCCGGATTGCTTGCGGGCCTCAACGCAGGCCGCTTGGCAGCCGGCCTTGATCCGCTTGTATTTCCAGCGGATACGGCTTTGGGCAGTATGGCCCACTATATTACGACCGCAGACTTCAAGCATTTTCAACCGATGAATGCGAATTTCGGCTTATTTCCGCCGCTTGCCCAGCGCATGCGCAGCAAGAAGGACAAAAATGACGCCATCGCCATTCGGGCGCTTGAACAGCTTGCAAGCTATACAAGAGAGGTCGGAATTTCGCAAGCAACCGCCCAATCTGAGGCCCGGCCGGAGCCGGAACAGGCTGGACGGCACTAGGCGTCTGCAGCACCGCGGCGGCATATGCGGCCGCTGTTTCATTTTTTTAAATAGTGATGCGGGAGGTAGGCCATTATGGAAATGCAATTTCATGCAACTACAATTTGTGCCGTTCGCCACAACGGCAAAGGGGCGATTGCCGGCGACGGGCAAGTGACGTTCGGCAATAGTATGGTCATGAAGCATCAGGCCAAAAAGGTCCGGCGGCTGTACCGCGGCAAGGTTGTAGCCGGGTTTGCCGGCTCTGTTGCCGATGCGATTGCGTTGTTCGAAAAATTCGAAGGCAAGCTGGAGGAGCATCACGGCAATCTGCAGCGGGCCGCTGTTGAGCTGGCCAAGGATTGGCGCTCTGATCGCATTCTGCGTAAACTGGAAGCGATGATGATTGTCATGGATGCAAGCGGCATGCTGCTTATTTCAGGCGGCGGCGAAATCATTGAGCCGGATGACGGCATTTTGGCAATCGGTTCTGGCGGCAGCTTTGCGCTGGCGGCAGCGCGGGCTTTGAAGCAGCACGGGACTCATCTGGATGCGAAAGCGATGGCGCAAGCCTCGCTTGAAATTGCTGCAGACATTTGTGTGTTTACGAACCGCAACATTGTTGTTGAAGAAATTGAATAAAGCGGTAAAAGTCTCTAGACGGGGTGGAGGGATTTACGATGGCCAACGAAGCATTGACACCGCGGCAAATTGTTGCCGAGCTGGATAAATATATTATCGGACAAAAGCAGGCAAAGCGTTCTGTTGCCGTTGCACTGCGCAATCGCTATCGGCGCAGCAAGCTGGACGAAAGCTTGCGCGATGAAATTGTACCTAAAAATATTTTGATGATTGGGCCGACAGGGGTCGGCAAAACGGAAATTGCCAGAAGATTGGCTAAATTAGTGAATGCTCCTTTCGTAAAAGTGGAAGCGACCAAATTTACAGAGGTCGGTTATGTCGGCCGCGATGTTGAAGCGATGGTGCGCGATCTTGTCGAAACTGCAATTCGCATGGTCAAGGCGGAAAAAACGGAAAAAGTGCGCGACAAAGCTGAAAAGCAGGCGAATGAACGGATAATCTCCATTTTAGCGCCGTCGGCAGCAAAGCAAAAATCGGGAAAAAACCCGCTTGAAATGCTGTTCGGCGGTCAAAATACGCAGGAATCCGAGGAAGATCCAGAGAAGGACAGCTCTGTAATGGAGCGCCGCAGGCAGCTCCGTGAGCAATTGGCAGCCGGAAATCTGGAAAACGAGCTTATCGAAATCGAAGTTGAGGATAATACGCCGAATATGCTGGATATGCTCTCCGGGCAAATGGGCGAAGGCATGGGTATGGGCATGAATATGCAGGAAATGTTCGGTCAATTAATGCCTAAACGGGCCAAGAAGCGGAAATTGCCTGTTAAAGAAGCGCGTAAAGTGCTGACGCAAGAAGAAGCGAATAAGCTGATCAATATGGATGATGTCATTGCTGAATCGATTAGTCGGGCGGAGCAGTCTGGCATAATTTTCATCGATGAGATCGATAAAATTGCCAGTCCTTCGCGCGGCTCGGGTCCAGATGTATCGCGAGAGGGCGTACAGCGCGACATATTGCCGATTGTAGAGGGCTCGACTGTCATGACGAAGTATGGGCCGGTCAAGACGGACTATACATTGTTTATCGCCGCGGGCGCCTTCCACGTTGCGAAGCCGTCTGATCTGATTCCGGAGCTGCAAGGCCGTTTTCCGATCCGGGTGGAGCTGGCGAATCTGGATGTTCACGAATTTGTGCAAATTTTGACAGAACCAAAAAATGCGCTGACCAAGCAGTATACCGCATTGTTGGAGACAGAGGGCATTGAGGTGGAGTTTTCTGACGAAGCGATTCACGAACTGGCGGAGATTGCAGCTGATGTAAATAAAAACACAGAAAATATCGGGGCTCGCAGGCTGCATACCATTCTGGAAAAGCTGCTTGAGGATCTTTCGTTCGAAGCGCCGGAGCTTTCCCTGGAAAAAATGGTCATCACGCCTGAGTATGTGCGCGAGAAGTTAGGCACTATTGCGAAAAATCGCGATTTAAGTCAATATATTTTATAGCGGAACGGTGAGGAAAGTAGGAGGCTCTATCATGATTTTACTAGCAAAAACAAGAACGCTCAATCGGCTGCTGCAGCGGGCAGCCGGGGGAGCGCTCAATTTTCGTGAGATGGCGGAGGTGCTGTGTACAACCATACAGGCAGATGTGTTCGTTGTAAGCCGTAGAGGAAAGGTGCTTGGCTGCGCGGCAGTCGGCCCTTTTCAGCATGAGGAGCTTCGTGCCATGTCTGCGGAGCAGCTGCGCTTCCCGGCGGAAGGCAATGAGTATTTTATGAATATTGGGGAGACCGTGACCAATGTAACCCCTGAAAAGATCGTCAGCGAAGCGTTTTCGACAATTGCCGGACAGCAAATGATGACTGTAGTCCCAATCATAGGCGGCCGGGATCGTCTTGGCACGCTTGTTTTGCTGCGCAGTACGGAGCCTTTTGGCGATGATGATTTGATTTTGGCGGAATATGGATCGACGATTGTCGGCATGGAAATATTGCGCGAGCGAACCGAAGAAATTGAGCTGGAGGCCAGAAGCAGAGCGGTTGTTGCTGTGGCGGTCGGCTCGCTTTCCTTTAGCGAGCAGGAGGCCGTTGAACATATTTTTGAAGAACTGGACGGCAAGGAAGGGCTGCTCGTCGCTTCAAAAATCGCGGACCGTGTAGGCATCACGCGTTCAGTAATTGTGAACGCGCTGCGAAAATTAGAAAGCGCGGGTGTAATCGAAACTCGTTCTTTAGGGATGAAAGGAACCTATATTAAAATTTTGAACGACCAATTGATCACGGAGTTAAACAAGAAAAAAAGTTAAATTTTTTAACAAAAACAGGTCCATCTACCCCTTTACTAGTCCTATCTTCACAAAAGATAGGGCTTTTTTCTTATTGTAATAATTTAGGAAGTTGAGGAATATTATGATGTCAGCATTTTTATCGACAAGGTTCTCTCATTTTTTTAATTTAGTTTTGTCGAAGAAAGAAGGAATGAGAGAGATTCTGTTGAATTATTAAAATTATCCAATAAAAAACGAAGGGGGGAGACGATGAAACTGCTGAATAGCCCGGCGTTTAACCGGCTTGAAGGAGCGATTAGTGCTTCGGAAATGCGTCATCGAGTATTGTCGAACAATGTAGCCAATGACGATACGCCTAATTTTAGACGGTCGGAAGTCCTCTTTGAATCATTGTTGGAAGGACAATTAGGTACTGGGACACCCATGCTGACTGGTCGAAAGACGGATGTGAGACATATGAGCATCGGTCGCCCGTTATCGGTGCCGAGTGCGCAAGTGACGACGGACAAGCATACGATTATGAACAATGATGGCGGCAATGTCGATATCGATCGCGAGATGGCACTGCTGGCGAGAAATCAGTTGAATTACAACTTGTATGTTCAGCAGCTTAATCATGATGTGCGAATGGTGCGCACCGCTATTGACGGGAGGGTTTAATAATGAAATTGACTAGCGGGTTCGATGTCACTGCATCGGCTCTGACTGCGCAACGGCTTCGCATGGACGTAATATCGTCCAACATTGCCAACGCCGAGACGACCCGGGGTAGTTATGTGAATGGGAGCTATGAGCCTTATAAGCGGAAAATGGTTGTACTGGAGCCGATGAAACCGTCTTTCTCCCAAATGTTAAATGCACAGATGAACGGTTCGGGTGTTACGGCCGGCGTAAAGGCTGCGCGGATCGTAGAGGACCAAGCGGCACCCCGTCTGATGTATAATCCGAGCCATCCGGATGCAGATGCGCTAGGATATGTCAAAATGCCTAATGTCGATGTGATGAAGGAGATGGTGGACATGATTTCCGCATCGCGTTCGTATGAGGCGAATGTAACAGCTCTTAATGCGACTAAAGCCATGTTTATGAAAGCCTTGGAAATAGGGAAATAGTTTATAGGGAGCGGGGGATTTAATTGATTCAGCCTGTTGCAACGCAGACTATTGCACCGATTTCAACCGGTGCGGCGCCGGCAGAGAGGGCTAGTAAAACGCCGGCCGAAATGACGAAAAGTTTTGGCGCCTATTTGGACGAGGCGCTAAATGGTGTGGCATCGTTAGAAAAAGACGCAAATGTCACAATGGATAAGTACCTGCTTGGCCAAGTTGATGCGTCGCAATTGATGATCGCTTCGCAGCAAGCGGAGCTCAGTTTGCAGCTTACCTCACAGATCCGCAATAAAGTAATTGAAGCCTACCAGGAAATAATGCGGACCCAATTGTAGTTGCACTCTTCGATCTAGCAAGCTATGGAGTGAGGTGAAATCGTGAACGAGAAATTTGCCCAGTATCGAGGTCGAATAACTCAATATTGGAATGGGATTGGAAAAAAACAAAAAATCTGGCTGGGCGCTACGGCTGCAGCTCTGTTACTGACTGTTGTGCTGCTGACTGCGCTGTTCTCCAGAACAGAGTATGAGCTGGCGTTTCGCGATTTGGACAATACGGACGCGGCTGCAGTGATGAGTTATTTGGATTCGAATGGCATCCCTTATAAACTATCGGATGGCGGAACAAGCATTTCTGTTCCGGCAGCGTCGACAGCCAAGGTTAAAGTCGAGGCCGGCGCACAAGGATTGATTCAGAACGGTTCGCTCGGATTCGAGGCCTTCAGCAGCAATTCCTCCATGTTCGGCGCCACAGACCGCGAATTTGATGTGAAGTTCCGCAATGCGCTTAATGGCGAAATTCAACAATTGCTTAATGGGATGAAGGGCGTCCAAAAATCGCATGTGCTTGTTACGCTGCCGCAAGAAGGCGTCTTTCTGTCAACGGAAGACCGCGAGGCGGCCTCTGCCTCGGTCATGATTACATTTAAGCCGGGCTACCGGCCAACGCAGAAAGAAATCGACGGCTACTACAATCTTGTCAAAGCATCTGTGCCTGGCCTTACTGCATCCGAGATCGTCGTTTCAAGCAATGAGGGCGAATTGATGGCCTCTAACAATGTTGACGGCATCAACGGCGCGCTTGCGCTGGAAACACATTTTCAAATTCAGCGACAATATGAAAATGATTTAAAGCGTGAAGTGCAGCAGTTTCTGAGCCGAATCGTTGGCGCCGACAATTTGGTTGTCAGCGTTTCAAGCGCGATCAACTTTGACAAAAAGGTAACGGATGAGCAGCTGGTCAAACCGCTCGACAACAACAATAACAACGGGATTATCATTAGCGAGCAGGTTGATTCCAGATCGGCGACGGGGTCCGACGGCGCCGGCGGCATTGCGGGAACCGGCTCCACCGATATTCCCGGCTATCAGGCTGATGACAACAACGGCAGTGCCAGCTCTGAGCAAAATAGCAGAATTACGAACTATGATGTCAATCGCATTAATAATCAGATCCAGTCAGGCCCTTATGTGATCAAAGATCTGTCAATCAGCGTGGCTGTGGAGAAGTCCAGGCTGAATGAAGAGTCGACGGCTGACATTAGCGCCTACTTGACCAAATTGGTGCGCTCGCAATTGGTCGAATCCGGACAAGATGTTAATGATAACGCACTAATGGCCCAAAAAGTTTCACTTATTGCCCAAACTTTTTCGGAAGGCGGCAGTGTAGCGGCATCTTCAGGACTTTCTACGCCGTGGATCATCGGCCTTGGGGTGGCTGCTTTGGCGCTGATTGGCGGCATCGGCTACGCAGTAGTGCGCAAGCGCAGACAAGCGGGCGAGGAAGATGAGCTCAGCATGCCGGATAATGTGGAATATCCGACAATTGATCTTGAAAATGTAAATAACGAAAGTCAAGTGCGGAAACAGCTTGAAACATTAGCGAAACGCAAGCCGGAAGAGTTCGTAAATCTTCTGCGCACCTGGCTAGTCGATGAATAGAGGAGAAGCGGATGGCTAGATTAGCACAAGGTTTCAGCGGTCGTCAGAAAGCGGCTATTCTGTTAATTTCGCTTGGTCCTGAAGTGTCTGCTCAAATCTTCAAACATTTGAGAGAAGACGAAATCGAACAGTTAACGCTTGAAATAGCCAATGTCCGGAAGGTTGACGGCGCGGACAAAGAGACGATCTTAAGCGAGTTTCATCAAATTTGCCTGGCGCAGGAGTATATTTCTCAGGGCGGTATTATGTATGCAAGGGAAATATTGGAAAAGGCGCTTGGCGAGCAGAAAGCACAGGAAGTCATCAATCGTTTGACAGCCACTTTGCAAGTGCGTCCGTTCGATTTTGCGCGCAAAGCAGATGCAAGTCAAATTTTGAACTTCATCCAAAACGAGAACACACAGACCATTGCATTGGTTCTCTCTTATTTGCAAGCCGAGCAGTCGGCACAAATCTTGTCGTCCTTGTCGCAAGAGAAGCAAGCTGAGGTTGCCCGCCGTATAGCGCTTATGGACAGCACTTCGCCGGAAGTTATTTCACAGGTGGAGCGCATCTTGGAACAGAAGCTCTCGGCGACCGTTACGCAGGATTATACAAGTGCGGGCGGCATAGAGTCGATCGTACATATTTTGAATGGCGTAGACCGCGGCACAGAACGCACCATTTTGGATGCTTTGGAGATTCAGGATCCGGAATTGGCTGAAGAAATTAAAAAGCGGATGTTTGTATTCGAGGACATTGTCAATATCGACAACCGTTCGATTCAGCGTATTATCCGCGACATTGAGAATGCCGATCTGCAGTTGGCGCTTAAAGTGGCCAGCGAAGAAGTGCGCGAGGCAATTTTCCGCAATATGTCCAAGCGTATGGCGGAAACCTTCAAGGAAGAAATGGAGTATATGGGGCCTGTACGGCTGCGTGACGTCGAAGAGGCACAGACCCGCATCGTAGCAACGATTCGCCGGCTAGAGGAGTCTGGTGAAGTCATTATTGCTCGCGGCGGAGGTGACGACATCATTGTCTAGATTGTACAAGTCCGCCGATGTTGTGTCGGCCCGGGATATGAGGCAGCTCGAGTGGTTCAACCGCTATGAGAGAAAAGCGCCGGAAACGGTCGTTATCGGGCCTGATGAGGAAACCGTGTCTTTGCGCGATCAAATATTGAACGACGCGGAGCTGTTTGCCAAGCAGCGGCTTGCCGAGACTGCCGAGCAAATTGAGGCCATGTATGCCGAGGCGCAGGAGCAAATTGAACGCTGGTGGCAGGAACGGCGCGACGCAGATTTGCAGCACTATGAGCAGGTAAGACAAGAAGGCTATCAAGTTGGCTACGATGAAGGAAAGGCGGAATCGTTGCAGGAGGTAACGGAGCAGTGGACACTGGCGCTTACCGAAGCGCGTGCGATACTGGATGCCGCCTACAGCATGAAGGAGCAAATCATTCAAGAGGCTGAACCTTTCCTAGTGGATCTCAGTGCGGCAATCGCCGAAAAAATTATCGGCAAGCAGCTGATCTTAAGCCCGGAATGGTCAATCGATTTAATCCGCAAATCGCTTGAACGCAGGAGAGAGCAAGGTGTAATCACGCTGTGTATTGCCCCGCAGCACTTGACGTTCGTGCAAGCGGCGCGTGAAGAGCTGACGATGGCGATTGATTCGCAGGCCGAACTGCAAATTGTTCCGGACGTCAGCGTTAAGGACCACGGCTGTGTCATCCGCTCTGCATTCGGCAGCATTGATGCGCGAATTGACACGCAGCTTTCAGAAATCAAACGCGAACTAATCCAGCTTGCGCTGCAAGCCGAAGAACGAGGCGATTCTAATGGCGGTGAATAAGCTTGATGCCGGTAAGTATATCGAGCATATGCGATCGGTGGATCCCGTTCGGGTTAACGGCAAGGTGACCCAGGTTATAGGGCTTACGGTAGAATCCGAAGGGCCTGATGCAAGCATCGGCGATCTCTGTTATATCTATCCTGTCAAATCATCCAAGCCGCTGCAGGCGGAAGTGGTTGGCTTTCGCGACAATAAAGTTATTCTGATGCCGCTTGGAGAATTGACATCAATCGGTCCGGGCTGCGATGTCGTAGGCACCGGCAAGCCGCTCACCGTGCAGGTTGGTTCGGAGTTGCTCGGCAAAGTGTTGGACGGACTGGGCCAGCCGCTTGACGGCTCCTTTATTCCGCGCAGAATGCCGCATTGCTCCACCTTGAACGCACCGAGCAACCCGCTTATGCGTCCAAGAGTCACCAAACCGTTAAGCATCGGTGTAAGAGCAATCGATGGTCTGCTCACTGTAGGACAAGGCCAGCGGGTCGGCATTTTTGCAGGCTCCGGCGTCGGAAAGAGCACTTTGTTGGGCATGGTGGCCCGCAATACCTCGGCGGATGTCAATGTGATCGCCCTTATTGGCGAGCGCGGCCGCGAGGTGCTCGAATTTATCGAGAAGGATCTCGGGCCTGAAGGCTTGGCGCGCTCTGTAGTCATCGTCGCCACCTCGGATCAGCCGGCGCTCGTTCGGATGAAAGGAGCGCTTATTGCGACGACGATCGCCGAATATTTTCGTGATCGCGGACTGAATGTTATGCTGATGATGGATTCGGTCACCCGTTACGCTATGGCGCTGCGTGAAGTTGGACTGGCAATCGGGGAGCCGCCTGCTACGAGGGGATATACCCCTTCTGTATTTGCGAATTTACCCAAACTGCTGGAACGGGCAGGGACAGGGCCCCGCGGCTCTATAACGGCTTTTTATACCGTGCTGGTAGACGGCGACGATATGAATGAGCCGATTGCCGATGCGGTGCGCGGCATTTTGGACGGTCACATCGTCCTCAGCCGGCATTTGGCGAACAAGGGCCACTTTCCTGCGATCGATATTTTGGCCTCGGTCAGCCGGGTGATGAAAGAAATTACCCCGGAAGAGCAGCAGGATGCGGCCAATGAAATGAAACGTCTGTTAGCTATTTATAAAGATTCGGAAGACTTGATCAATATTGGGGCGTACCAGCACGGAACAAATGCCCAAATAGATCGTGCTATTGAACAAATGGAGATCATTCAAGCGTTCACGCGGCAGAAAACGTCTGAGAAGGTTGACTATCAAGAGGCGTATGAAAGGCTTGTTAACGATTTTTACAGGAGTTGAATGCATTCATGGCCAAGTTCCAATATACCTATCAAAAAATAGTAGATTTGAAGTCTAGCGAAAAGACACAGGCGGAATGGCTGCTCTCCTCGGCGATCGGCAAACTGCAGGCAGAGGAATTATCGCTGGAGCAGCTTAGACAAGAGCAGCGGCAATGGATGGAAAAATTGCATGAATCCTCGGCAAAAGTCGTTTCTTTGTCTGAAATACGTGTCCTGCAGCTGTATCTTGAATACTTGGAGCATACGATCGCCAGCAAGCTGGCGGATGTCAGGAGAGCGCAGTATGAAGTGGAAAACAGCCGAACGCATCTGACACTCAAAATGAAGGATGAAAAGGTGTGGCAAAAATCTAAGGATCGGGCATTGGAGCGTTATCGATCAGTGATGCTGATCAAAGAGCAAAACGAGTTGGATGAGATGGCGACAGTGCGCTTCGTTGCACCGACTTCTTAACGAAATATAGCTTTGACGTATCGGGCAGTATGTCCGAGGAAGGGATAGCTATGGCGGACTTGGATATGGAAAAGCAAGGCTACAGCGGCTTTGAACGTTTTATGTTTTTTGTGACCCCAGTATTGTTTACTTTAGTGTTGCTTGGTGTGCTGCTGACGATATTCAATTTTGACCTGCGGAATAAATTGTTAACGATCGGTCATTCGATCCCCTTTTTAGAGCAGGTATTGCCTGATCCAGTAGTCAAGGACTCGGATTTAAGCGATACGGAACTGACAAATAAGCATCAAGCAACGAAGATTGAACAGCTGACAACTCAGCTTTCAGAGAAAGAAGCAGAGCTGAAGCAGGCAGTTGCCGAGCAAAAGAAGCAAACGGAGCAGGTAAAAGATCTGCAGGGGCAAATTGATCAATTGCAGCGGATTCAAACCGAAAAACAGATGGATGACGAGCAGTATCAAGCAAATATTAACGAGCTCGCAAATATGTACGCCAAAATTACTCCGAGCAAGGCGGCGCCGATTTTGCAAAGTATGGAGCTCGAAGAGGCGGTGCTTGTGCTAAGCGCTATGCGTCCTGACGATCGGGTGCGGATTATGGAAAAGATGAGCCCGAAGAAGGCGGCGGATGCCACCATTATGCTTAAGGACAATGTAACGGCCAAGGATCGGCAAATTGCAGCTTTACAGGCGCAATTGAAAAAGCAGAATAAGCCTTCGACAGAGCCGACGTCTACGCTTGATGCGACACAGTTGAAGGAGACGTTCTCTAAAATGAATGCCAAGAATGCAGGCGAGCTGCTGCTTAAAATGTCGGAGGTAAGTCCAAGCAAGGCGCTCAGAATATTGAACGCAGTGGACAGCACGGCGCGCTCCGCGATTTTGGCAGAGATGTCCGATCAGAACAAAGGAGTTACGGCGCAGCTGGTATCAAAATTAATGACAGGCAAATAGGGATGGAAGTGGCATTCACCGACTATATTCTGGCCTGACCCGTGCAGGAAAGGAGGTGAAATGTATGCAAATGATGATATTGCAAGCGCAGGTGCCCGCTTCCTCATTGCCAAACAGCGGAAAAGCGGCAGGCGGTTCGGAAAATGCGGCATTTGCCTTGGCGCTGTTAGGTCAAACGATGGGCGGGACGGGCGTTTCCGCTGATGGAACAGCTGCAGCTGCGGACGGCAAGCTGCTCCTGGAAAGTACACCTTCCCAGCTGCTGGTCGATTGGTCTGGCGAAGGAGCAACTTCAACTGGGTTGATCGCTGCGATCGATGCTTTATTGGAGCACATCGGCAGCATGACGGAGACAGACGATGCCGGCAATCAGCATTCGCTTGAAGAGGCGATTGCGCAGTTAGATCAGCTGCTGGTCTGGCTTGGCGCTCATCCTCAGGTAACGCCTGTAGTGCCTTTAGAGCAAGAGCCGGACGCCGCCCAGGCGGAGCTGGAGTATGCGGGCAGGCTGCCGATGCTTAAATCGGCTGTCGAAGGCGCATTATCGGATCTGCGTTCCTACTTGCAGCTAAAAGGCGATGCGCCTTCGCTGGAGCAAACAACGCTTATCGCCAAACAATTGCAAGCTGTTAAACAGTTGGCGGAAGGTCAGCCGGCAAGCGCGCGCGATGCGGTGAAGCTGCCGGTAGCGGCAGAGACGCTTGTAACGCACTCTGTGCCAGCGCAGCAGACGGCTTCTGTTCATCTGGAGCGGTTTGGCCATCAACTGCTTTCTGCCAAGATGCTGGCGCTTGTGCCTTCGCGCGAGATGAAGACGGCTGCGTCGGCGCCGCCAGGACAGCTGGATGATGCGCTTCTAACGCCGGAGGATAAGCTTTCTGTTGCAGGAATGCCGGCAACAGTCCCGGCAGGGGCGGCGGAGACGGCAAAGCCTGCTGCAGCGCCCGTGCCGACAGTGCCGGTTGAGCAATTTGCCAAAACAGCGGAAAAGCTGATCGTCAAGCAGTTTCAAGTGACGCAGTTGAATGGGCGGTCGGAAGCGCGCTTGTCGCTCAGTCCGGCTCATCTTGGCCACGTGCAGGTACGGATTGCGATGCATAACGGCCAGCTGACGGCGATGTTTGTTGCGGACACTGCAGCAGCAAAGGAAATGCTGGAAAATCAGTTTGCCCAGCTCCGTGCGGCATTGCAATCACAAGGCTTGCAGGTTGAAAAACTGGAGGTAACGCAAAACACATTCCAGTCGAGCCTTTTTCAGGAGCGTGGCGGGCAGCAAGGGCGTGATCAGCAGGGGGCTAGACGATCGAGACCGCATGACGCTGCTGACGGCGAGGCGATTGTTTTTGACGCCGAGCTGACGCAAAGCGACTTGGAGCAGGCGGTAAACCAGACATTAGGCTTTGGCAGAGGTATCAGCACTAAGGTTTAGCCCGGCTTGCGGGGGCAAACCTTGCGGATGAACGGGGGTGAAGCTTGTTATGGCTTCAGACAGCATATCAACCAAAAATGTATGGCCCAATTACAGCAAAAATAATGTGCAGCTGACATCGAAGACCAAGGGAGATACTTTGGGCAAGGATGAATTTTTGAAAATTCTAGTTGCCCAGCTCAGAAATCAGGATCCGATGCAGCCCATGCAGGATCGCGATTTTATCGCGCAAATGGCGCAATTCAGCTCGGTTGAGCAATTGATGAATATGTCGGGCGAAATGACCAAGCTGCGTCAAAACCTGGGGATGGCCTCCACGATGATAGGCAAGGAAATAGCCTGGTATGACCACTCTGAAACCGGAGAGCTTGTAGGGGTATCGGGCATCGTCGATTCGATCCTTATTAAGGATGGCATGCAATATGCGCGGGTCGGACAATATGATATTCCTTTTGACAACATCGTTGCTGTAGCGGAAAAAGGCGGAATACCGCATGAGCCGGCCGATCCGCCGGCCGAGAAGCCTGAAGATCCTGCAACTGACCCTTCGGGCACTCCGGGCGGGCAAAACGGCGATCCGTCAGAGGAGCCGGTAGGCGACCAAGGCAATGAATGAGCGAATTCATATCGGCCAGCTGCATTTATCCGGGGCGAGCGCTCATGCAGCTAAAGCGCCGAAAGCTTCGGGAACAGCTCCATCGGCTTATAACGGTCCTTCCTTTAAAGAAGTACTAAATCGTAATATTATCAAGTTCAGCCATCACGCTGAAGTGCGAATGAAGGAGCGGGGAATCCAGTTCCGGCCGGAATCGCTGCTAGCGATCGGTAAGGCAATTGATCAAGCGGCGGCCAAGGGAGCCAAGGATTCATTGGTTGTCCATCGGAATGTGGCGATGATCGTTAATGTGCCGAGCCGCACTGTAATTACAGCGATGGACGGGAATGCGATGCAAGGCAACATTTTTACACAAATTGATAGTGCGGTCATTGTACCGTAACGGCTGGACCTCTTAGGGAGGGAGCCGTTGGGCTGCGGATCGATAGAAGCAGCTCTAACATAGATTGCTCGCTGTCTGCTTGATGAATTGAATTTGATGAGCAACTTCAGGAGGTCAGAACAAATGTTAAGATCGATGTATTCCGGCGTATCGGGGATGCGCGGATTCCAGACCAAGCTTGACGTTATCGGCAACAACATTGCCAATGTCAATACAGTCGGCTTTAAAGCGGGCCGTGTCATGTTCAAGGATATTTTGAGCCAGACGGTTGCCGGTGTTACCCGGCCTGAGGAAGGAGCGACCGGCGGCGGCAATGCGAAGCAAATTGGCCTGGGTGTTGCATTGGCTACGATCGACACCGTTCATACGCCAGGCAGCGCTATGATGACGAATGATCAGACAGATGTCCGGATTGACGGCGACGGCTTCTTTGCCATATCGCCCAGTCAAGATGGCGGAGAAACACCATTTTTGACACGCGCCGGCAATTTTACCCTTGATGCGCTGGGCCAATTGGTCAATGGCGACGGCATGTTCGTGCTTGATTCCAACGGCGCGCCGATTGTGCTTGATCCGGAAGAGGTTAAATCGTTCTCGATCGCCAAAGACGGCAGAATTATTTCGATAGGTGCTGACGGTACGAGCACGGCGACCGATTTCCAAATCGGAATTGTGAAGGTAGTCAATCCGGCGGGCCTTGAAAAGATTGGCGGAAACCTGTACCGGATTACGCCAAACGCGAATCCGGAAGGGGAAGTTGCTTTTTCAACCGCAGGCAACGTTGAGGCCGGCACCGGAGAAATTATTGCCGGACAGCTGGAAATGTCCAATGTCGATCTGACGAGCGAATTTACCGAAATGATCGTCTCGCAGCGCGGGTTCCAAGCGAACTCCCGTATTATTACGACATCAGACGAGGTTTTGCAGGAAGTCGTCAATTTGAAACGATAAGCTAATAACGCCGGAGGGTGGCGACAACCATCCTCCCGGCTTAAGTAAGGAGGTAACTTATGATTGCTGTAACGCGTTTGAATGGCAGCGCCCTGTATATCAATGCACTGCTCATCGAAACGATCGAAGAAACGCCCGATACGTTAATTACGCTTACGACAGGCAAGAAGATCATCGTGTTGGAAAAGGCGGCGGAAGTTACTTCCTCCATCCAGCAATACATTCGCTCTATCGGTGTCGTAGCGGCGACTGTAACGGGCGACAATATGGAGGGGTCCTCAAGATGAAAAAGATGTTGCCATGGCTAATTACGATCTTGCTTTCAATCACTTTGATCGCCGTAGTCGCTTTTATGCTGCTGAACAATATTCTCGGCGATTCGTCAAAGGATGACGTGAAGGTTGAACGGATCAGCGCCGACAAACGCGTCGAAGTAACGAGTGAAATTAAAGACATAACGACCAACTTGATCGATCCGGAACACATTGTAAAGATTGACTTTGCCTTTCAATTAGATAAGAAAAAGACAAAAGAAGATTTTGAAAAAATTAAAGATATAGCCATTAAGCCGATTATTATCAGCACTTTAAGCGATGTGGAGCCCGACTCCATCAACGGCTCCAAAGGGAAAGACGCGTTGAAATCGAAGCTTTTGAATTTAATCAATCGGAAGTTGCAGGAGACGACCGATGGAAAATTAGTTAGTATAGATATTACGAATTTTATCGTAACGCAGATGTAAGTATGATGCCGCATTCCGTCAGAGGGGGTGAGACAATTGGTTGATGTACTATCGCAAAATGAAATCGACGCCTTGCTTGCGGCTTTGTCCTCCGGTGAAATGGATGCCGAGGAACTGAAAAAGGAAGAAACACAGCGTAAAATACGTTCTTATGAATTTAAACGTGCAGTCCGGTTTTCAAAGGATCATATTCGCAGCTTAACCCGGATTCATGAAAATTTTGCCCGATATTTGACAACCTATTTCTCTGCGCAGCTCCGCACGTTTGTGCAAATTAATGTCGTTCAGGTGGAACAGCTGCCGTATGACGAGTTTATTCGTTCAATACCGAAAATGACGATCCTTAACATTTTTGAAGCAGAGCCGTTGGAGGGGCGGATGGTGCTTGAGGTTCACCCTAACGTCGCTTATGCTATGCTCGACCGGATGCTTGGCGGTCAAGGGGTTGCTCCGACAAAGATCAATGCGCTCACCGAAATTGAAACGAACATTATGGAGCGAATTTTCAGCCGCACATTTGAAAGCCTGCAAGAGGCCTGGAAAACCGTGATTGATATCTCACCGCGACTTGAGGCGCTGGAGACGAATCCGCAATTCATGCAAATTGTTTCTCCGAACGAAACGATCGCCTTAATATCGCTAAGCACCAAAATCGGGGATACGACCGGGATGATCAATCTATGTATTCCTCATGTCGTTATCGAGCCGATTATGCCTCGGCTTTCCGTACATCACTGGTTTGTATCGCAGAAGAAAACGCGTGCTCCGGAAGAGATGGAAGTATTGAAGCAGCGGGTGAGCAGGGCAAAATTGCCGATTGTTGCGGAGCTTGGCCAGTCCAGCATTACAATTCGCGAATTTTTGGGCCTGACGGCTGGGGATGTCATCGCACTGAATAAACCAATCGCAGAAGGCCTTCATATCCGAGTGGGAGAAAAACTGAAGTACCTTGGAAGTCCGGGATCGGTTAAGGAACGATTAGCGATACAAATCGATGAGGTAATCAGCGAAGGAGTTGAGGAAGACTATGACGAGTAAAGACTACTTGTCGCAAGAAGAAATCGACGCCTTGCTGCGTCAATCCTCCGATGCGCCAGATGCGCCGACTGCAAATAAGTCGGATGATCTGAATACGTATTTGAATGTAATTGAGCAGGATGCGTTAGGCGAAATTGGCAACATTACATTCGGCAGCGCTGCGACGGCATTATCTACACTTTTAGGCAAAAAGGTTGATATTACGACCCCGCAAGTTTCGTTAATTAAGCGGAGTCAGCTCGACGACGAGTTTCCTAAACCGCATGTAGCTGTTTCGGTTCATTATGTAGATGGATTTCAAGGCATTAATTCGCTTGTTATAAAAACAGCCGACGCGCAGACAATTGCAGATCTGATGCTGGGCGGCGAAGGCAAAGTGCTGGGCGATGAATTGAACGATATCCATATTAGCGCTGTTCAAGAGGCGATGAACCAAATGATGGGATCGTCGGCTACTTCGATGTCTACCATCTTTAACCGGTTTGTTAACATTTCTCCGCCGGGCATTAATATTTTGAATGTGGCAAACGGCGAAGGGGTAGATTCTCTGCCTCCGGACGATATGTTCATTAAAGTCGCCTTCAGGCTGACAATTGGAGACTTGATCGATTCGACCATTATGCAGCTGCTGCCAATCGAATTTGCCAAAGAGATGGTAGAAACATTAATGGGCTTTGCCACCAGCGAGCCGGCCAACGAAGCGCCAGCCGAACCCGCGGCGCCTGCGCCGGAGCCGATTGCCGCCGTGCACGAACAGCCGGCTTATGCTTCTCCGGCAGGGCAGGCTGGGATGGAGCAGCCCCTATACGCTACCGCGGCAGCCGAAAGCGCAGCGGCTTATGCCCCTCCGCTGCAGCCGCAGGCACCGGTAACGCCACCGCCGGCAGGGCCGCAAACCTATGGTGAATTGCCTACGCGGGGAGTGAACATCCAGCCCGTACAGTTCGCTAATTTCCAAGGCTCGCCGTATGTGCAGCCCGATGAGTCAAACCTTAATTTATTGCTCGACATACCGCTCAAAGTCACGGTAGAATTAGGAAGAACTCAGAAGCAAATTAAGGACATTCTTGAGCTCTCGCAAGGTTCGATCATCGAACTGGACAAGCTGGCAGGCGAACCAGTTGACATTCTGGTGAACAACAAGCTCATTGCGAAGGGCGAGGTTGTCGTCATTGATGAAAACTTCGGTGTGCGTGTGACGGATATTGTAAGCCAGTGGGATCGAATTCAGAAATTGCAGTAGGAGTCAACTCATCCTGTTGACCCGAAAGTTAAACACATTTAGGAGGCAAGGAAAAGATGGCAAACCGGATTTTGATCGTAGACGACGCAGCATTTATGAGGATGATGATTCGGGATATTTTAACGAAAAACGGATATGAGGTTGTCGGTGAAGCGCAGGACGGCGCGCAAGCGATCGAAAAGTACAAAGAGCTGAAGCCGGATTTGATTACGATGGATATTACGATGCCGGAGATGGACGGTATCGTTGCGCTAAAGGAAATCAAGAAAATCGACAGCAACGCCAAGGTGATTATGTGTTCGGCTATGGGACAGCAAGCTATGGTTATCGATGCGATTCAAGCCGGCGCAAAAGATTTTATCGTAAAACCGTTTCAGGCCGACCGTGTAATTGAAGCGATCAAAAAAACGCTCGGTTAAACAAATGAAACAGCGCCTAATTCTAAAGCTTGCAGGGCTAGGCTCCTTCTTTTGGCTTATGGCGGGTGCAGTGGCGGCGGCGAATCCGGTGTTAGACGATTCTCCGCCCGAAATCCCCCGTGCCGATACGAACATAGCCGGCTCCCTCATATGGGTTGTGTTTGCTTTACTGCTCGTAATCGTTCTGATCGTAGTCGTCATCAGATGGCTGGCTCAGCGCAATCGCTCGTGGGGGGCCAACCGGTCGCTGCGGTCGATGGGCGGCATTCCGCTCGGGCAAAATAAATCGCTGCAGGTGGTTGAAGTGGCTGGCCGGATTTACGTGGTAGGGGTAGGCGATAATGTCGCCTTGCTGGATAAGATCGACGACGCGGATGAAGTGGAGCGAATGCTTGCTCAATTGGAACAGCAAAGTGGCGGAGCATGGAAGGGCGGAGCCTGGAAAGATGCGTTTTCGCGCTGGCGGAATCAGAGCGGCCAGGATGATCAGCCTGATGCCGGGCAATGGCAGCAATCTGCGTCATTCCAATCGATGCTGGAGCAGCGATTGGGTCAGCAATCGGACCGTAAGAAGAAAGTCGAACAACTGCTCAAGGAACAAAAACAAGATGATCGGTTGATGGATGAATGAACAAAAAAATTATCGTGTCACTTGCAATACTTCAGATGGTTGCGCTGCTGTTTCACGCTCACTCCTTCGCTGAACCGCTGCCTAATGTCAGCATCAATATAGGCGGGGAAAGCGAACAGCCGGGCACAAGCGCTTTGTCGCTGCTGCTTATTATTACTGTACTCAGCGTTGCGCCGGCAATATTGGTGCTGATGACCAGCTTTACACGAATCGTCATCGTCTTGGGCTTCGTCCGCACATCGCTGGGCACGAACCAGATGCCGCCCAATCAGGTGCTCATTGGACTTGCGATGTTTCTGACCTTCTTCATCATGGCTCCAACATTAGGGCAAGTCAATGAAGTGGCGCTTCAGCCTTACTTAAAAGGCGAGCTTACGCAGACAGAGGCACTTAATAAAGCCGCAGAGCCAATGAAGAAATTTATGATCAATCAGACGCGGGAAAAAGATTTGAAGCTGTTTTTAAATTATACGAAAACAGAGAAGCCGGCCTCCTATGAAGACGTGCCGATCACTGTACTTGTACCGGCTTACGCGCTCAGTGAGCTAACCACTGCATTTCAGATGGGGTTTATGATCTTCATCCCGTTTCTCGTCATTGATATGATCGTCGCCAGTACACTGATGGCAATGGGGATGATGATGCTTCCACCGGTAATGATCTCGCTGCCTTTTAAAATCCTGCTGTTTGTTTTAGTCGACGGCTGGTATTTAATTGTCAAGTCGCTGCTCGTAAGCTTCAACACATGATAGACCGGATGGAAGGGGTGCAGGTATGAGTTCGGATTTTATTATCGGGCTGGCTGGTCAAGCTGTGTACACTGTGCTGAAAGCCTCTGCGCCGATGCTTGTACTCGGATTGATCGTCGGTTTGTTCGTAAGCATTATTCAAGCGACAACTCAAATTCAGGAGCAGACACTGGCTTTTATTCCCAAAATTATTGCCGTTTTATTATCGCTTCTACTGTTTGGGCCTTGGATTTTGAATACGCTCGTCGATTTTACGTACAATCTGCTCAACAATCTGCATAAATTTATCGGATAAGCTGAGGGTCACGATCGATGGAGCTTTTTTTGAATGGATTTGCTATCTTTCTGCTTATTTTTTGTCGAATAACTTCGTTTTTTGTCGTAGCGCCATTGTTTTCAACCCGGAATGTACCTACAAGCTTTAAAATCGGGTTCGGCTTTATTATTTCTCTGCTCATATTTTTCGCCTATGGCGTGAAGCAGACGATTGTACCTGATGCCGAATATATTGTAACGATTATTCGGGAAATTGCGGCCGGCGTACTGCTGGGTTTTGTCGTCTATCTTTTTTTTACCATCGTTCAGACGGCAGGCGCTTTTGTCGATATGCAGATGGGATTCGGCATGGCGAATGTCATTGATCCGATGTCCGGCACATCGGCTCCGCTGCTTGGCAATTTCAAATATGCGATATCGATATTAATTTTTCTTTCGATCAACGGCCATCACTTTATGCTGCAAGCATTGATGCGGAGCTATGAGTGGATTCCGCTTTCGAATGAACTGTTTGCGCGAATTTATGATGGGAATATTGCCCATTTCTTGGTGCAAACCTTTACCTACACTTTTATGCTGTCTTTGCAGCTGGCGGCGCCTTTAGTAGTTGCGATGTTTTTGACGGACGTAGGGCTTGGCTTTCTGGCGCGAACCGCTCCGCAATTTAACGTTTTTGTGATCGGCATTCCGCTCAAAATTTTAGTCGGCTTCTTGCTGTTAGGCATGTTGATGCCAGGATTATTGGCCATTTTTGAGCATCTGTTTACGGAAATGTTTGCCGCTTTGGAAAAGCTGTTCGGAATTTTGCAAAATTCCAATATGCCGTAAAGGGGGAGCAGCATCAATGCGAACATATCGATGGTCGCTCGATTTGCAACTGTTCTCTCAAGAAAAGACTGAGCGCGCAACACCTAAAAAGCGGAGTGATGCGAGGAAAAAAGGCCAGGTTGCCAAAAGTCAGGAATTGCCCGGCGCGTTCATCATGCTCTTTGCTTTTTTAAGCTTTCTGATGCTAGGCGGCTTCTACAAAGAGCGTTTGTTAGGACTGTTCAGCTTTATCTATGAGAATAAGTTGGATCAGCAGATTACCGGTGAAAATGTGATCGCTTTGTTTTCGGATTTATTAGTACAGGGGTTAATCGTATTGCTTCCGGTTTTTGCCATTGCCCTTATTGTCGCGATTCTCGGCAACTACGTGCAGTTTGGCTTTTTGCTGACAGGCGATCCGCTAAAAATCAAATTAAGCAAATTGAATCCGATCAATGGCTTTAAGCAAATTTTTTCTATGCGCTCCTTGGTGCAGTTCGTAAAAAATATTTTGAAGCTTGCATTGATTGGGGTGCTCGTTTACTCCACGCTGATGAATGAACGGGATTATATTATGCAGTTGTCTTCACTGCCTGTTTCCGCCATATTTACATACACCTCGGGAGTTACAGTAAAGCTGGGGCTGCAGATCGGCGCTGTACTCGTCGTTCTAGCGGTGCTCGATTATATCTATCAGCGGTATGAGCATGAAAAAAGCTTGAAAATGTCCAAACAGGACATTAAAGACGAATATAAGAAATCGGAAGGGGATCCGCTAATAAAAGGCAAGATCCGCGAGCGTCAGCGGAGAATGGCGCTGCAGCGCATGATGCAGGAGGTACCGAAGGCGGATGTCGTCATTACGAACCCGACGCACTTTGCTGTAGCACTGCAATATGACAGCGCAAAGATGGAAGCGCCGACTGTCATAGCGAAAGGAATGGATCATGTTGCCTTGCGCATTCGCGAGGTGGCCAAGGAGCATGGCGTCATGACAATGGAGAATAAGCCGCTCGCACGAGCGCTTTATGACCGGGCCGAGCTTGGGGATACCATTCCGGCCGATCTGTTCCAGGCTGTGGCGGAAGTGCTTGCCTACGTTTACAAGTTGAAAAATCATGTAGAATGAATCGTTTGCCGCAGGCGACGAAGGAGGGAATTGTATGAAGGCAAAGGATTTGACCATATTGATTGCCATTATTGGTATCGTACTAATGATGGTCATTCCGATTCCCACCGGGTTGCTCGATGTGTTGCTTATTATTAACATTTCCGCGGCGCTCATGATATTGCTGATTGCGATGAATACGAAAGATGCGCTAGACTTTTCCATCTTTCCGGCGATGCTCCTCATAACGACGTTATTTCGTTTGGCGCTCAACGTGTCGACAACGCGCAATATTTTGCAGCATGGAAAAGCCGGGGAAGTCGTAGCAACATTCGGCAATTGGGTTGCCGGCGGAGAAGTGGCGATCGGGTTTGTCGTGTTCTTAATTTTGGTCGTCGTTCAATTCATTGTCATTACGAAAGGCTCGGAGCGGGTTGCAGAGGTGGCTGCGCGTTTTACGCTGGATGCTATGCCGGGCAAGCAAATGAGTATTGACGCAGATTTGAATGCAGGGCTTATTAATGAACAGCAAGCGCGCGAACGTCGGCAAAAAATTGAACGAGAAGCCGATTTTTACGGTTCAATGGACGGTGCGAGTAAATTTGTCAAAGGCGATGCGATCGCTTCGATTATTATTTTGCTGATCAATCTGATCGGCGGTTTTATTATCGGGATGGCGATTCACGGGATGCCATTCGATGAATCGATGAAAACCTTCTCGATTTTGACGATTGGTGACGGTCTGGTCAGCCAAATCCCGGCGCTGTTGATTTCTACGGCTGCCGGTCTAATCGTAACGCGCGCCGCATCAGACGGCAATCTCGCGCATGATATGACCTCCCAAATGTTCCGCTATCCGAAGCTGCTGTATATTGTGGCAGGAACGATCGTTTTGCTGGGTGTCGGTACGCCGATCGGCATCGTACCTACGCTTCCGTTAGCCGCCATTCTTCTCTTCGCCGGCTATCGAATGCAAAATTCGTTAGTGAAGCGGCAGCAGGAAGAGGAGCAGATGGAAGAAGAACAGCAGATTGAAGAGGTGCGCAGTCCGGAAAGTGTCATTAGCCTGCTGCAGGTCGATCCGATCGAGTTTGAATTCGGCTATGGCTTAATTCCGCTCGCAGACACCCAGCAAGGCGGAGATTTGCTGGACCGGATTATTATGATCCGCAGACAGTGCGCACTTGAGCTTGGACTTGTGGTGCCTGTTATCCGCATACGCGACAATATCCAATTGAAACCGAATGAATATGTGATCAAAATGAAGGGCAACACATTAGCCCGGGGTGAGCTGCTGCTCAATCATTACTTGGCGATGAGCCCGGGGCTTGACGATGAAGCGGTCGTCGGTATCGAGACGACCGAGCCGGCCTTCGGTCTTCCGGCGATCTGGATCGATGAGGCAATGAAGGAGCGGGCGGAATTTTCCGGCTACACTGTCGTTGATCCGCCTTCCGTAGTCGCAACTCATTTGACTGAAGTCATTAAACGTCATGCTCATGAGCTAATCGGCCGTCAAGAAACGAAAACATTAGTGGAAAATTTGAAGGAAGCTTACCCGGCGCTTGTCGACGAGCTTATTCCGTCCATACTTACGATTGGCGACGTGCAGAAGGTGCTGGCGAAGCTGCTGCGCGAAAAAATTTCGATTCGCGACATGGTGACGATCTTCGAAACATTGGCGGACCATGGAGCCTACACGAAGGATCCAGATATTTTGACCGAGTATGTGCGCCAGTCGCTGTCCCGCCAAATTACACAGCAATATACGAACAACGATGATACATTGCGTGTCATTACAGTTGGGCCGACCCTGGAGAAAAAAATTGCAGAATCTGTACAGCAATCTGACCAAGGGAGCTATTTGGCGCTCGATCCCATTGCGACACAAACGATCTATCAGAAATTAAATGAGCAGGTTAGCCGGCTCGTACAATCCGGCTATCAGCCGATTGTACTGGCATCGCCAACGATTCGCATGTATTTGCGGCAAATTGTGGAGCGTACGATGCAGGATGTTCCGGTACTCTCCTATAGTGAACTAGAACCTAGTGTAGAAGTGCAAAGCATCGGAGTGGTGAACCTATGAAGGTAAAACGTTATGTAGTCAGCGCGCTTCCGGAAGCAATGACAATGATCCGCAGCGAGCTGGGCGGGGATGCCATCATATTGAATACAAAAGAAATTAAGGTGGGCGGTTTTCTGGGTTTTTTTGGCAAAAAACGGATGGAGGTAATTGCAGCTGTGGAGGCAGGAGTGGGCTCCGGCTCTACCTCTTCGGCTGCCGCTGTAAAAATGAGGCCGGCCCGGCCGGCGGCAAAACCGGCGGCGGCTCAAGCGTCTGCCGTGAAGCCTGCTGCAGCGCCGTCAGCTGTGCCGATGCTGCCAGCTGCGCCGCAGCTTGTGCCCGCTGTCCCTCAGGCGGCAGCTGCAGCTGCCTTTGCCGCCACGCTTAGCCAAGCGCTGGCGGAGGAACCTACGCCTGCGTCTGCGTCACCGTCACCGGCCATTAGCCGCTCCCATCTCCACGAAACGCTTCAGCAGAAACCAAGTGAGAGCGATGCTGTCCTGGCCGAATTGAAGGATATGAAGAAATGGATGGAGCGGATTTCTAAGGAACGGCAGGAGGAGCGAAGAGCTCCGGCTGTTCGAGCTCTGCAGGCCAGGCTGGCGGAGCAGGAGGTGGCGGATGAAATCAGTGAGCGTTTAATTGCTGCGGTCGAGGAGCAGTTGGCCGAGCTCGCTCCGGAGGCGGTCGACCGTAACGCCGTGTGGCGGCTTGCAGGGCAATTCATCAAGCAATGGCTGGAGGAGGTACGCTGCGGCGGAATCGACCGGACAACACGTGTCGTTTACTTCGTCGGTCCGACGGGGGTAGGGAAAACGACCTCGATCGCCAAGCTGGCGGCAGGCCAGTCGCTTCAGGAAGGTAGAAGTGTTGGATTTATTACAGCCGATACTTACCGGATCGCCGCGGTTGATCAGCTCCGAACCTATGCGACGATCCTGAATTTGCCGCTCGAAGTCGTGTTTTCGCCGGCTGAGGTTGCCAGAGCCTTTACGCAGCTCGCGGATCGGGACTTGATCTTCATGGACACTGCGGGACGCAATTTCCGCAATGAATTATACGTCTCGGAAGTGAACAGCCTGATGCAGACAAACGAGCAGGCAGAGACTTTCCTTGTGCTCAGCCTGACTGGAAAATTTAAAGATATGGCGGTTGTTGCAGAGCATTTTGCCAAATATGGGGTGAACAAGGCGCTTTATACGAAGCAGGATGAGACAAGCGCTTATGGAGCCATTATGAATCTGGCGCTGCAGCAAGGAATTAAGCCGGCCTATATCGCTCATGGACAGACAGTTCCCGACGATATCGGAACATTCAGCCCGGACAACTATGTCGAACTGTTATTGGGGGCAATTGATCAATGAGTGACCAAGCGGAGGCACTCCGGCATCTTGTGCGGAGCCGCGATCAACGATCCGGTGGAACTCGCATCATTACAGTAACGAGCGGCAAGGGCGGGGTCGGCAAATCGAATTTCAGCTTGAATTTTGCCCTTTCCCTACAGGAGCTTGGAAAAAAAGTGCTTCTGTTCGATGCCGATATCAGTATGGCGAACATCGACGTACTGATGGGAGCGGCTGCCCCATACAACCTGTACCATTTAATAAAAGGCCAGCAATCCATTTGGGATATTGTGCATGAAGGAACGGCTGGCGTGCACTTTATTGCTGGAGGCTCGGGATTTAAGGACCTGCTGGAGTTAAAGCTGGAAGAATTGGAAGAGATAGAAAGACAGATTGGCCTGCTCCAGAATGTGTATGATGTCATCTTATTTGATACCGGGGCAGGCTTGACGAAAGAAACTGTACGGTTTATTACAGCAGCAGAGGAAACATTGGTTATTACAACGCCTGAACCGACATCGATAACCGATGCTTATGCACTCGTGAAGATGGTAAGGGCAATGGATCATGATATTAGCTTTCAACTCGTCGTCAACCGTGCCGTTGACTGGAAGGAAGGCAAAGCGACGGCTGATAAAATCGCACTCGTTGCCGAACGTTTTCTTGGCATTTCATTGCCGACGCTCGGCATTATACGCGACGACCCGCTAGTGACCAAGGCGGTCAAACGGCAAATGCCGTTCTCGCAAGTTTACCCGGGCTCGATTGCGTCATGTGACATCCGGGCAATTGCCAGACAATTTTGCGCTATGCCCTTAGCAAGGAATGAAGCTAATGGCGTCAAAGGATTTTTACACAAAATGTTCAGACGGATGAAATAGTCCTTTGTGGAGTAGGAGGGTTGCGAATGGCTTCTTATCGTGTGCTTATCGTCGATGATTCCGCTTTTATGCGCAAAATTTTTAGCGATCTTATTGCTGCGGATTCGCAGTTTGAAATCGTAGCTACGGCTACAAACGGACATGAAGCAATCGAAGCAGCCGAGCAATGGCGTCCTGATATTATTACATTAGATTTGGAAATGCCGGAGATGAATGGGCTGGAAGCGCTCGGACACATCATGAAAAAGCGGCCGACGCCGATCATCATGATGTCGAGCACAACCGATGACGGGACGCGGGAGACGATCAAGGCGCTGCAGTATGGCGCGTTTGACTTTATCCGCAAACCGTCTGGAGTCAATTCACCCGATATTTATAAAGTTGGCGAGCTGCTGCTGGAGAAAATGCGGGCTGCGGTCGCCGCCCGCAAAAGCAGAGCGGCTGCTGCTGAGCTGCGCAGCAAGACGGCAGCGCAGCTCCCTTCAAAAATAAGCAAGGCGCAAGCGATTCCCAAAAAAGAAACGCCGCAAACAGGGCTTGCAAAGCAGGAGAAGCCGAAGCAATTCAGGGCGTTTCGTTCTGTTCCCGCTGTATCTGCTGAATCCGAGCCGCAGACAGCCTTTAATGAACAAGAGCAGATTGCTGCCAGCGAGAGCAAGCCAGAGTTAAGCAGTCATTTCCGGCATATCGTCGTGATTGGAACCTCTACGGGCGGGCCCCGTGCTTTGCATGAGGTCATTTCCTCGCTGCCGGGCGATTTTTCCGCTCCTGTACTTGTTGTGCAGCATATGCCGCCCAAATTTACACACTCACTTGCGGTCAGGCTGAACTCGTTCAGCAAGCTGCATGTGGCAGAAGCGGTGCAGGGGGAGCAGGTGCTGGCCGGCAAAGTTTATGTTGCCCCTGGAGGCTGGCATATGACGCTGAAAAAGGAAGGGGCGGCCTACTATATCAAGCTGACGCAAGATGCCCCGCGAGGCGGTCACCGGCCATCGGTCGATGTACTTTTTGAGTCTTGCATCCCGTATGCCGAGCTGGAACGCCATGCTGTCATTATGACCGGCATGGGGAGCGATGGCGCCAAGGGGATGAAGGCATTGAAAGAAAGCGGTGCAAGAAGCGCCATAGCTGAGGCGGAGCAATCCTGCATCGTTTACGGAATGCCGCGCTCTGCGCTTGAAACGGGAGCGGCTGATGTAGCGATCCCATTAAAGCAGATTGCCGGAGCACTAGCCGCCGCTGTACGAAAGTAAAAGGAGTCATTTCTATAGGGGGTGTATGGACGTGGATATGAGCGATTATCTGTCAATGTTTATTGACGAGTCTAACGATCATTTGCAGTCCTTGAACGAAAATTTGCTGCAGCTTGAGGGTAATCCGGAAGACTTAACGATTGTACAAAACATTTTCCGTTCGGCTCATACATTGAAGGGCATGTCGGCGACGATGGGCTTTGAAGATTTGGCCTCATTGACGCATGAGATGGAAAATGTACTCGACCTTGTGCGCAATAGCAAATTAAAGATGGACAGCTTTATTTTTGATACGCTGTTTAAAGGGCTGGATGCACTCGAAGGAATGGTGCAGGATATTATCGGCGGCGGCACCGGCCAGGCTGATGTTTCTGCAATTATTGCCTCGCTGCAGTCCATATTCAAAGGAGAGCATCTGAAAAATGAGCAGGCATCGCCGGCTCCTGCCGCAGCGGGCGCTAGTGCGGCTGCAGGCGGGCAGGCGGAAACCGCCTTGCTGGATGAGTTTCAAACCTCTGTACTGCTGCAATCTATTGAAGCGGGGCACTCCGTCTTTTACACCCAGGTTGCGCTGCGCGAGGATTGTATTTTGAAAGCGGCCCGCGCTTACATGGTTTTCGATTTTTTGGAGCGCAGCGGCGAGGTTGTGAAATCGCAGCCTAGCGTTCAAGAAATCGAACAGGAAAAATTTGACCGCAGCTTCGTTGTCTTTACGATTTCTTCTGTAAGCCAGGAGCAGTTGGAGCAAGGAATCGCTGCCGTGTCGGAAGTTGAATCCGTTGTCGTCACACCGCTGGATCGCGAAACGCTGGGACAACTCGGCATTATGGCGGGGCAGCAGGCTGGCGAGCAGACGGCTGCGGCCAGCGCTTCGGCACCTGCTGCGGCTCCAGCGGGCGGCGAAGCAGCGAAGGAGGAGAAGGCTGCGGCCAGGGCGCAAAAGCCTGCCGCGGGCGGGCAAGCTGCTCCGGTATCGCGGACGATTCGGGTTGATATTGAGCGGCTTGACGGATTAATGAATTTGTTCAGCGAGCTGTTGATTGACCGCGTACGCTTGGAACAACTGGCATCAGAGCTTAAAAATAACGACCTGATCGAAACGGTCGAGCATATGTCGCGCGTGAGCAGCGATTTGCAAAACCTTGTACTGAAATTGCGAATGGTGCCGGTGGAGTCGGTTTTCAATCGTTTCCCCCGCATGGTTCGGGACATTGCAAAGTCATTGGACAAAAAAATAGACTTGGTCATTACCGGCGCCGAGACTGAGCTTGACCGGACGGTTATTGACGAGATTGGAGATCCGCTTGTCCACTTGCTGCGCAACTCGCTGGATCATGGCGTAGAGCCGGTTGCAGACCGGATCGCTGCAGGCAAGAGTGAGACAGGGACCGTACATTTGCGCGCTTTTCACAGCGGCAACCATGTCTTTATTGAAATTGAAGATGACGGCCGCGGCATTAACAAGGAGAAAGTGAAGCAAATTGCGATTAAAAATGGCGTTGTAACAGCAGACGAAGCGAAGCGGCTGACCGAGCAGGAAATTAATATGCTGATCTTCGCGCCTGGATTCAGTACAGCCGATAAAGTTTCAGACATATCCGGCAGGGGGGTCGGGCTCGATGTCGTGAAGACAAAAATAGCTTCCCTCGGCGGTCACGTAACCGTACATTCGGCTGAAGGAAAAGGCTCATGCTTCTCCATTCAGCTGCCGCTCACATTATCGATCATTTCGGCGATGCTGATTAAGCTGGGCGATGAGAAGTATGCGATTCCGCTCTCTTCTATCGTAGAAACGGGCATCATGCGCCAAGAGCAAATCCGCACTGTGCATGGAGCAAGGATGATGGATTTCCGGGGCTCGGTTATCCCGGTAGTATCGCTGAGCCAGGTGCTGGACTCGACTTCCTTCGATGAGAGCGGCGAGCCGGAGACAGAAATTCTTGTCATCCGTAAAGGCGATAAGCTAGCTGCAGTGACGGTCGATGAATTTATCGGACAGAGCGATATCGTATTAAAATCATTGGGCAAATATTTGACTAATATCGAAGCCGTTTCGGGGGCGACTATTCTGGGCGACGGACAGGTAGCGTTAATTATTGATCCGAATGCTTTGATTAAATAAGGAGGGATCAGTTGTGGGAGAAGAAATGAAAGTGATCGTCTTCGGCCTGGGGCAAGAGGAGTATGGAATCGAGGTTGACAAAGTTCGCACGATCGAACGCATGAGCCCGATAACGCGCGTTCCGAAAACACCTGCATTTGTGAAAGGCGTCATTAATTTGCGCGGCGTCGTTCTGCCTATTATCGATTTGCGCGGCCGCTTTGGCCTTGAAGAAACGGAGCCAACAGAGAACACGCGCATCATTATTGTTGCTGTTGGCGATTTGGAGGTCGGCTTCATCGTCGATGCAGCTAATGATGTCATCGATCTTGACCGCGACAGCATCGACTCCCCGCCGGAGGTTGTCGGCGGCATAAGGGCTAAATATTTACACGGCGTTGCTAGGATTGGCGAAAACCGACTGCTCATCATGCTTAATTTGTCCGAAGTATTGAACAAAAACGAAATTATTCAGCTTGAGCAGATCGAGGATTAAAATCGTGAGCAACCCACTAAATCGTCTGGAAGGCTTCAAGCTTGATGTGCTGAAGGAAGTAGGCAATATTGGGGCCGGCAATGCCGCTACGGCATTATCGCGGTTATTGGACAAACCGGTAGATATGAAGGTGCCGAGCGTCAATATTATGCCGTTCGAACAGATTGCCGACAAGGTCGGCGGCTTTGAGCAGGTCGTCGCTGCAATCTATATGCGGGTAGAAGGCGAAGCGCCAGGCAATATGTTTTTCCTCATTCAGCAGGAGGCGGTAAAAAAGCTGTTGGGCAGCCTGCTCGCGGCGGATGCCGGTGAGCGCATCCCGTACACGGAGATGGAAAACTCCGCCCTTGCTGAAATCGGGAACATTTTGGGAGGCTCGTACTTATCCTCGCTTGCCGATTTCACCAGACTAGCGATGCTGCCTACAGTACCGGCTACGGCAGTTGATATGGCCGGCGCCATATTGAGCTATGGACTGGTGCAATCCGGTGAGATGGGAGATTCGGCATTATTGATAGACACCACGTTTCTGGAAGGCAGAGAATCGTTTGCGGGCCACTTTTTCTTCATTCCTGATCCGGAGTCGTTCGATACAATCTTTAATGCTTTGGGAGTGGCATCCGAATGATGCAGCAGCAACTGGTAAAAGTAGGGATGGCAGATTTGAATATCGCAAGCGGCGGAGCTGTGCTGAAAACGACAGGACTAGGCTCCTGTGTAGGACTTGCGCTGTTCGATGAGCAGAATCATATTGCTGGCCTGGCACATGTGATGCTGCCTACTTCGGGCATTGCCCGGGACAGTACGTTTAATATTGCGAAGTATGCGGATACGGCGATTCCGGATCTGATTGGCAAAATGGTCGAAGCCGGTGCCAACCAGAAAAAAATGATCGCAAAAATGGCCGGCGGCGCGCAAATGTTTGCTTTTTCGGCGCAAAGCGACGCCATGCGGATCGGCCCGCGCAATGTCGAGTCCTGCAAACAGATATTATCGCTGTATGAGATTCCTGTATTCGGTGAAGACACTGGGGGCAGCTATGGACGAACAGTTGAGTTTGACAGCTTAAGCGGCGTGCTTGTCATTCGCAGCGTTCAGTTTGGAGTAAAGGAGATTTAAAGGATGATCGGATCGTGGCGTCTGAATATAGCATTCGGACTATGTGGAGCAATATTGACGGCGATATTTGCTTGGAATAGTAACGGGTTTGCTCTGGCGATGCTGCGAAGCGTCTACGCATTTATTGCATTTTTTGCTATCGCCTACATCTTTCGTATCATTTTGGCGGCAATTGTCAATCCGCAGCAGGCATTTGAAGAAGAACGGCAGGAGGACGAGCCCGAGCTTGGGACAAAAGGCAGCGTAGTCGACCTGACGACTCCGGAGGAAGAAGAGGATCTGGGAGCATTGCTGAAACCGCGTATGGAAGAAGAACTTTCACAGGTGCCGGGCAAAGCAGTTGAATTTAAGCCATTGCAGCCGGAACAGCTTTTTTCAAAAGCAAAACGGGAACCGGAAGAAATGGCTAAAGCCGTGCGTCACCTGACAGGAGGGTGAATAGATGATGATCGAGCCGAAGACGCCTCATCTGTCTAATTTGGAAGTTTGGCAGAAGTGGAAAGAAGAAGGGGATATTGAGGCCAAAAAACGTCTGATTGAAAATTACTTGACATTGGTCGATTATGTAAGCAACCGGATGGCGAGCGGCCTGCCAAAAAACGTCTCCCGGGACGACTTGGCAAGCAATGGCGTGATGGGACTGATCGACGCGATTGAAAAGTTTGATTATCAGCGCGGCCTTCAATTTGAAACTTACGCCTCGTGGCGTATCCGCGGCGCGATTATCGATGGGCTCCGTCAAGGGGACTGGGTTCCACGATCTGTACGTGAAAAAACAAAAAAAATCGAAGAGGCTTATCAGCATCTAGAGCAGCAATATTTGCGTACAGTCACGGATGCGGAGATGAGTGCCTATTTGGATGTAACAGAAAAAGATTTTCGCAACATGCTGCAGGAGATTGCCGTTACAACAGTATGCTCGCTCGAGGACCCGATTCGCGAAGAAGAGTCGGAGACGCGGTTATCGCTGTTAATTGATGAAAAAGCGAAAAACCCGGATTATAAGGTGCATGAGTTCTTTTTAAAGGAATCGCTTGTACGCGGGATTGAACGGCTGACAGCTAAAGAACGCACTGTTATTTCATTATTTTATTATGAGGAATTATCGCTAAGTGAAATTGCCGAAGTGATGTCGTTATCGCCTTCGCGCATCTCCCAGCTTCATTCCAAAGCGATATCAAGATTGCGAGGGGCGCTGGACAAACAAAAAGATCAGCTGATGCAGCATTAATAAAATAGAAAGGAGGGAATAAAGTGACGACTTCCGGCTCATTAGAAAATAGTATTACAATTGGCTTGTCTCAAGATAAAATGGCGGCGTATTTGCAGTTTCACACCCGGGACGATGAGTTTTCGTGTACACTTGAGCAATTGGAGGCATTGATTAAGCTGCGAGGGGTCCTATTCGGGATCGATCAGGAGTTATTGCAAAAAATCGCCGAAAATCCAAAAGCGTATTTTCAAAGCCAGACTAAGATAGCGCAAGGAATGCTCCCCCGGACAGGCGAGGATGGCAGCATTAAATATGTCTATAATCTGCACGATAAAGCTTTACGCCCACAGGAGACGGAAGACGGAAAGGTCGATTTCAAGGAAATTTCCCAATTGAAAAATGTGATGCGCGGACAGCTGATTGCAGAAAAAGTCGCTGCAGCCGAAGGCCAGCCCGGGAGGCTGGTTACAGGCGAAGAATTGCCCGCCAAAAGAGGGAAGGAAGCTTACTTTAAGCTTGGAAAAAATGTTGTGCTTAATCCGGAGAAGACAGCTCTTTATGCGGCGATTGACGGCATGATTACATTGACTGACAAAAGCAAGATTAATGTTTTTCCAATTTACGAAGTGAACGGCGATGTGGATTACAAAGTAGGGAATATCGATTTTGTCGGTACTGTCGTTGTCCGCGGCAATGTGTTGAACGGATTCCGGATTCGCGCATCAGGAGACATTCGCGTTATTGGCGGAGTGGAAGGAGCCGAATTGACGGCAGACGGATCCGTAGAAGTGACAGGCGGAATTTTGGCTGCCAATAAAGGTGTTGTACGGGCCGGAAAAAATGTCAAAAGCTCTTTTATTCAGGACGGCAATGTGACGGCAAGCGAAGATATAATCGTAACGCAAAGCATTATGCATTCACAAGTACGGGCCGGCAGACATGTCATATGCAATGGAGCCAAGGGCTTGATTGTCGGCGGTACAGTGCAGGCGGGCGAAAGTGTGTCTGCACGCACGGTCGGCAATACGATGTCGACAACGACGACAATCGAGGTGGGAGTAAAGCCGGAGCTTCGTCAGGAGCTGCTTGAGCTTCGTCAGGAAATACGAACGGTAAGCGACAATCTGGAGAAAACCGAAAAGGCGCTCGTTCTTCTTGATCAGCTCGCCGCCGCAGGACAATTGACGCCTGATCGGCTGGCGCTTCGGGTCAAGCTGACAGCGACCAAACGGCAATCCGCCGAGGAACTGGCTGTCGCCCGTGAGCGGATGCTTGAGATCGAAAAATCGCTCGATCGGATTGATGCAGCCAAGGTAGTGGTAATCAATACCGTATATGGCGGTACAAAAATTATGATCGGGCGGAATACCCGTTTCGTAAAAGATCCGACACAGCGCGTTGTTTTCCACTTTGCGGAAGGCGATATTGCGATGTCTGCTTATTACTAATAACCTTGTAGTGACACGAGGTTTCATGCAGGAGGGATTGAGATGCCCTATCACTCGATTGATTTGCAAGCGTCAATTCCGCGAACGCCTGAAGCGGGCGCGCTGCACAACCAGGCATTGCAGAAGCCGGTAGCGGATCAAACGAAAATGGCGGCTGATGCTGCAAAAGAGACGGAGTTGAAGCGCTCTCAAAATGAGGCGGTAGAAAAGAGCAGCGAGCTGAACATTCGGGAGCGGCCGCATCAGGAAGGCCGCTCGCGCAATCAGGAGAGAAAGCGGGCTTCCCGGGACAATGCGGACGGCAGCACGCCGGAGCAGCATAATTGTACGCATCCTTATAAAGGAAAGCATATTGATATTTCGTTATAAAAGCGGGGGAGCTACATGGAACAACCAGTCGTTATGGTTGCGTTGCTCGGAGCGGTTATTCTCGTATTTGCCTTGATTATGCCAAGACGGAAGTCTGCGGCCGAAAATGAGCCGCCGAAGCAGTCGATGCGAAATATGGAGATTGCACTGGAGCAATTTATGGAAAATATGGAGTCTGACAATCGCGACTTGGTTGAGCTGGTACAGAAAGCGCAGCAAAAGGAGCAGGAGCAAGCTGCAGCGAAGGAGAAGCGGATTGCCGAGCTGGAGCGCCGCTGCGCCGAGCTGGAGCAAATATCAGCTGAATTGCTGCGGAGGCTGGAGCAGAAGGAACAGGAAGGGAGCAGCCTTGCTGTGTCCGCTGCACATGCGAATGCAAATGCTGAAGCGATTCATGCCGCTGAAGCCGGAATGGAGCCGGTAAAGCCGAAGCAGTCGATTAGGACGCGTTATGAGCAATTATTCGTGCTCCATGACAGTGGGAAATCGGTGGAGGCCATTGCCAAAAAGCTGGCGATGAACAAAGGCGAGGTTCAGCTTATTTTGCAGCTGTCCAGGCAGGAGGAAATGGAGGTACGATGAATAGAAAGCCATTTTTGACGGGGCTGGGCATTGGTGTCATTATAGGAGCCCTGCTGCTGCAGCTGATGAATATTGGACATGAGCAGATGGAACAGCCTGAGCGGCCGGGAGCAGAACAATCTGCGGATAAAATCTACTCGCAGGAGGAGCTGGATCAGCGGGTGGCGGAGGAGCGCAAGAAGCTGGAGGAGGAGCAAGCCAGAAAGCCTGTCTCTCCCAAAGCGCCGAATACGCCGAGTAAGCCTGAAGCCGTGCAGCCTCCGCGGCAGCAAACGGAAACGGAAGAGGAGGCGGGAAGCAAGCCGCCGGCAGCACCGCAAACGCCTGAAGCGTCGGTGAAGCCGGAGAAGGAAACCGCTGCCGAGCCGGCGTCTGCCGTTAAGCCGAAAAAAACGGCCGAACCTGCTGCGGAAAGTCCCGCCTCCCCGCCTCCTAATACGAAGGAGGAGGCCGATGCTGCTCCCCGGAGCCAGGAGCCGGCAGCCGATCCGGAAGAGGAGCGAAAGAAGCTTGAAGATCTGCAGTCACTTAAAAACCTGATGCGGAGCACCAATGCCCGCACGGGCTATTTGGCATTGGAAGGCGCGAAAGCTGAGCGCGAGCAGAAAGGGAAGCAGCCCGCCGGCCCGCCTTCTGCGGCGGAAAAAAGCCAAGATAGCGCCATAAAGGACAAACCTTAAGAAATGCGCAGAAATATCACATTATTTAGCAGGCTGTTTGTTGCGCCAGGATGGCAGATATGGTATAGTAATTGACGGTGTTAAAAACACACGCTGATTAATTTCGTCAAGGGTGCTTCAGCCAGGCTGGAGTTTTGGCGGAAAATGACGTCAGCGGAGGATAACACAAAAAACCATTTGGGAGGTGTTGTGGAGATGGCGGTTATTTCCATGAAGCAGCTGCTTGAAGCTGGGGTACACTTCGGTCACCAGACTCGTCGTTGGAACCCTAAGATGGATCGTTATATCTTCACTGAACGGAACGGCATTTACATTATCGACCTGCAAAAAACGGTCAAGAAAGTTGAAGAAGCTTACAACTTTGTACGCTCTTTGGCTGAAGAAGGCGGCACAGTACTGTTTGTTGGTACTAAGAAACAAGCTCAAGACTCAGTTAAAGAAGAAGCTGAGCGCTGCGGCAATTTCTATATCAACCAACGCTGGCTGGGCGGCACTCTGACTAACTTCCAAACAATCCAAAAGCGTATCGAGCGTCTGCGTACGCTGGAGCAATGGGAAGAAGACGGCACTTTCAACGTGCTGCCTAAGAAGGAAGTTATTATTCTCCGCAAGGAGAAAGACCGCCTGGAGAAATTCCTTGGCGGCATCAAAGGCATGAAACAACTGCCAAGCGCACTGTTCATCATCGATCCTCGCAAAGAGCGTATCGCTGTTGCAGAAGCTCGCAAATTGGGCATCCCAATCGTAGGTATCGTAGATACGAACTGCGATCCGGACGAAATCGACTACGTTATCCCAGGTAACGACGATGCAATTCGTGCAGTTAAATTGCTTACGTCGAAAATGGCTGACGCAATTGTCGAGGCGAACCAAGGAGAGCAAACGACAGCCTAAGTCGTTAAAAATATAAGGAAGTATAAGTTTTACCTTATACACAGCTTATAAGCTTTTCAAAGGGTGGTCAGAAGGTTTATTAACCTCTCACCGCCCTTTTTTCGAATGTACACATACGAATTCAATCGGGAGGTTTCTTTATTATGGCAGTTAATGCGAGTGCAGTAAAAGAATTGCGTGAAAAAACAGGCGCAGGTATGCTGGATTGCAAAAAAGCGCTGGAAGAAGCGAACGGAGATCTGACTAAAGCTGCTGAGCTGTTGCGCGAGAAAGGCCTGGCTGCAGCGGCCAACAAAGCTGGCCGTGTCGCAACGGAAGGCGTTGTAGAATCCTACATTCATGCAGGCGGCCGCATTGGCGTGCTTGTTGAAATCAACTGCGAAACAGACTTTGTAGCAAAAACGGATCAATTCAAAGACTTTGCTCGTGACGTCGCGATGCAAATCGCTGCAGCAAGCCCTAAATTCGTTAGCCGCGAAGAGGTTTCCCAGGAAGAGCTGGAAAAAGAACGCGAAATTTTGCGAGCTCAAGCGCTGAATGAAGGCAAGCCTGAAAAAATCGTTGAAAAAATGGTTGAAGGCCGCCTGGGCAAATACTATGAAGAGTTCTGCTTGCTGGAGCAGCCTTTCATTAAAGATCCGGACAAAACCGTCCAGATGCTGGTTAACGAAAAAATCAGCACAATCGGCGAAAACATCTCGATCCGTCGCTTTGTTCGTTACGAACTGGGCGAAGGCTTGGAGAAAAAAGTGGACAACTTCGTTGAAGAAGTTATGTCCCAAGCTAAGCTTTAATCCGACGCGCTAGGCGGGGCGGGGCGTCCGCCCCGCCTTTTGTTCTAACAGGACCATAAAGTACGCGTTCAAATAAAGTCGAATTTTTCATCATTGAGCATACACAATATAGAAGCGCCCGTTCAGAGGGCTGAGATGGAGGGAAACCACGTTGCAAACTCCCGTATTCAAGCGCATCGTGTTAAAAGTAAGCGGCGAATCGTTATCCGGTAATAATGGTTATGGTATTGATGCGGCCGTTATTTCTTCGATTGCAGAGCAGGTTAAAGAAGTAGTCGAGTTAAACGTCGAAGTGGCGATCGTCGTTGGCGGGGGCAATATCTGGCGTGGTATTGCTGGGACGGCAAAAGGCATCGACCGGGCAACGGCTGACTATATGGGCATGTTGGCTACTGTTATGAACTCGCTCGCGCTGCAGGACGCGCTGGAGCAAATCGATGTGCCGACACGTGTGCAATCGTCGATTGCGATGCAGCAAATAGCTGAGCCTTATATTCGCCGCCGGGCCATTCGCCATTTGGAAAAAGGGCGCGTAGTCATTTTTGCAGCGGGTACAGGCAATCCGTATTTCTCGACGGATACAACGGCAGCGCTGCGCGCGGCCGAGATAGAAGCTGAAGTCATTCTGATGGCGAAAAACAAAGTGGATGGCGTATACTCCGCCGACCCATTCAAGGATGCTACAGCAGAAAAGTTCGAAATGCTCACTTATCTTGAAGTATTAAACCGGAATCTGGGTGTCATGGATTCGACGGCTTCATCATTATGTATGGATAACGATATACCGCTTGTCGTCTTCTCGATTACGGAGAAAGGCAACATCAAGCGCGTTGTGCTGGGCGAAAAAATCGGAACAATTGTGAAAGGAAGTGCAGAATAATGCCGCAATCGATTAAAAAAAATGCAGAAGAACGCATGGAAAAAGCGATTGGCGCTTTGAAGCGCGATTTGGTTACTTTACGTGCTGGACGGGCAACACCAGCGCTGCTTGATCGCGTAGAGGTAGAGTATTATGGTGCGATGACTCCTGTCAATCAGCTGGCTAATATCAATACGCCCGATCCGCGTACGCTTATTATTCAGCCTTGGGACAAGTCCTCGCTGGCTGCGATCGAGAAAGCAATTCTCAAATCGGATCTCGGCCTGACACCATCCAACGATGGCACGATCATCCGGCTGTCGATTCCTGCACTTACGGAAGAGCGCCGCGCTGAATTGGTCAAATTGACGCGTAAATTTGGCGAAGAAGCAAAGGTAGCCATCCGCAACATTCGGCGCGATGCGAATGATGATATTAAAAAACTGGAAAAAACGGACATTTCAGAAGATGAATCTCGCCGTCACCAGGATGATATTCAGAAGTCGACAGACAAGTTCACTGCTGAAGTAGACAAAGTATTGGCAGCTAAAGAAAAAGAGATTATGGAAGTATAATGCACGCTCACCGGCCCCTCCGACAGGTGGGGTTTGTTGCATAAATTGACGCTAGCGAGCGGTGGGAGGTAGGCGCATGTTACAGCGGTTGAAGGCATTGTTTGGCAGCAGGCCAAAAGAGTCCAGGACGCTTCTAGAGACCGACAATGTACCGCAGCATATCGCGATCATCATGGACGGCAACGGACGATGGGCGCAGAGCCGGGGGTTGCCCCGTGTTGCAGGGCATCATGCGGGAATGAAGGCGGTCAAGCGCATCACGGTCGCCGCTGACCGACTGGGCGTCAAATATTTAACGCTCTACGCCTTTTCCACGGAAAATTGGAAGAGACCGAAGGCGGAAGTGGAATTTTTGATGAAACTGCCGCAAGAGTTTTTGTCCATTGAATTGGATGAGCTGATCGAGAAAAACGTGCAGGTGCGCATGATGGGATATAAAAGCGAACTGCCTGGTCATACGTTGTCGGCTGTCGAAGAGGCCGTTGAAAAAACAGCGCATAATACAGGGCTGGTGCTTAATTTTGCGTTGAATTACGGCAGCCGTAAAGAAATGATAGAAGCTGTCAGGCAGCTTGCCGAATCGGCGCGCGAGGGCAGTCTGAATCCACAAGATATCGAAGAAAAAGATTTGTCTGCGAAATTGCTCAGTGCAGAGATTCCCGACCCGGATTTGCTTATCAGAACGAGCGGCGAGCTGAGGCTGAGCAATTTTATGCTGTGGCAGTGCGCATACAGCGAGCTATGGTTTACGGACGTCTATTGGCCTGAGTTTACGGAAGATCATTTTCATGAAGCTGTGCGGGAATACCAGCGCAGAGCGCGCCGCTATGGCGGTCTGTAGCGCAGCCACAGATTGATTTGGAGTGTGTCGGACAAAAGTGAAACAGCGAATCGTAACGGGAGCGATCGGCGGCGTAATTTTTATTGGCTTAACAATTGTTGGACAGTGGTATTATTATGGCTTGATTTTGTTACTGGCACTGATCGGCTATGCGGAATACGTCAGAATGAATGGATTGAAATGGACGCATCCGGCTTCATTGCTCGGTTTTGCCGGAATGCTGGTTATGCTTGTGCCGTGGCGTGAGCTTGGCATTGGCGAGCCGTCTGCCGTACATATGCTGTGGCTGCTAATGTTTTTGCTGCTGGCAGTTACGGTTGTTACTAAAAATGCAATGACGATCGATGGCGCGGCCTTAATGCTGCTCGGCTCCTTGTATATCGGCTATGGCTTTTATGCGATGTTTGCCGTACGCAATGGCGAAGTGCACGGACTGCTGACAACGTTAATGGCATTCGCTGCCATCTGGTCTTCGGATATTGGCGCTTATTTTACTGGGAAAGCAATCGGCAAACATAAGCTGTGGCCGTCAATCAGTCCCAATAAAACGGTTGAAGGATCGCTCGGCGGGGCGGTTCTTGCAGTTATCGTCGCGCTTCTGTTCGCGCTCTTCGCGCCTGATGTTATCAGTGTGTGGCGCGCGCTGCTCATCGGCGTGATAGCTGCCGTAGCCGGACAATTCGGCGACTTGATTCAATCGGCCTATAAGCGTGTAAGAGGCATAAAAGATACGGGTACACTTTTGCCGGGACACGGTGGTGTATTGGACCGGTGTGACAGCTGGCTCATTGTATTCCCGCTTCTGCTTATGACAGGGCTTTTGCCGCTGAACGGATAGAGAGGGATGGGTAAGATGAAAAAAGTGACATTGCTCGGTTCAACGGGCTCGATCGGCACGCAGACGCTGGATGTCATTGCGCACGACCCGGAATCGTATGAGGTAGACGGGCTGGCAGCCGGCAGCAATGTGGAGCTGCTGATCAAGCAGGCCAAGCAATTCAAGCCTAAAAAAGTTTGCTTGTCTACGAAGGAGCTGGCTGCGGAAGCCGCTCTGCATCTGCCGGACGGAATCGAAGTGCTGCATGGCCCCGAAGGGCTCGTGGAAATTGCTGCAGACAACGATTCTGATACAGTCGTTACTGCGATTATCGGCAGCCGCGGACTGCATGCGACGATGGCGGCAATCGATGCCGGCAAGCAAATTGCCCTGGCCAATAAGGAAACGTTGATTACAGCCGGCCATCTGGTCATGAAGCTGGCCGCGGAGCGCGGAGTTGCAATTTTGCCGGTGGACAGCGAGCATTCGGCGATTTTTCAATGCTTGAATGGCGAGCGCCGCGGAGAGATCAAGCGGATCATACTGACAGCCTCGGGCGGCTCGTTCCGGGATAAAACAAGAGCTGAACTGGAAGGGGTAACGGTAGAGCAAGCGCTGGCCCATCCGAATTGGTCAATGGGCGCCAAAATAACAATCGATACCGCGACAATGGTGAATAAAGGGCTGGAAGTGATTGAAGCGCATTGGCTGTTCGGCATTGAGTATGAGCAGATTGGTGTTCTGATGCATCCAGAGAGCATCATTCACTCATTCATCGAATTTGTAGACAATAGCAATATTGCCCAGCTGGGCTTGCCGGATATGCGGGTGCCGATCCAATATGCGCTTACTTATCCGAACAGGCGCCCTACTCCGACCGAATCGCTTGATCTGGCGAAAATCGGACAATTGCACTTCCGCGAAATGGATCTGAACCGATTCCCTTGTCTGCGAATGGCTTATGAAAGCGGCAAGGCGGGGCGCTCGGCGACGACGGTGTTCAATGCGGCCAATGAAGTGGCGGTTGCGCGCTTTTTGGCGGGAGAGGTGTCCTTCCTTGACATTGAACGCATTATCGGGACTGTACTGGAGCGGCATGACGTGACGGATGTTCCAGATTTGGCTGCCATTGCCGAGATGGACGGCTGGGCGCGAAAAGAGGCTGCAGCAGTCTGCTGAACGGGGTTCTCTTGTAACGGACGTAAGAATAATGATAATCTATGTACAGGCCGTTACGAACAGGAGGCGCTGAATCGATGCATATTATACAAGTCGTCTTTATGACAGTACTTGTTTTCTTCGTGATCGTAACGATCCACGAATGGGGACACTACTTTTTTGCGAAGCGCGCAGGAATATTGGTAAGGGAGTTTGCGATCGGATTCGGTCCGAAGCTGCTTTCTATCAAGCGCGGAGAAACACGCTATACTTTGCGTCTTGTACCGGCCGGCGGATTTGTCCGTATGGCGGGCGAGGACCCGGAGCTCGTCGAGATTCAAACCGGCCAGACGATCGCCGTCAGAGTTAAGGACGGTCTTGTGACCCGCTTTTACTTGGACCGGCTGGATGAGCGATCCAATGTCATCCGCGGTGAAGTGGAGCAGATTGATATTGAAGAACGCCTTACCGTAACCTTGTCAGTAGATGGTGTAAGCGAAACTTTTCAGGTTCACCCACAGGCGCTAATGATCGCCAAAGGGAGAGAAACGCAAATTGCGCCGAAAGACCGGCAATTCGGCAGCAAGACGGTTGCTCAAAGGGCGCTGGCGATTGCCGCCGGTCCAATCATGAATTTCGTGCTTGCTTATGTGCTGTTCTTCGTCTACTTTCAAATGGCTGGCGTCGCGATGGAAAATCCCGATCGCATTCTGGTAGGCAAGCTGTCGGAAGGGATGCCGGCGGCACAGACCGATGTCAAGGTCGGCGATGTGATTGAATCCGTCAATGGGGTTAAAATCGGCAGCGATTTCGATAAAATGATCGAAATCGTCAGCAAGTCGCCCGGCAAGCCGGTGGAGTTCGTCTTTATACGAGACGGTCAGCCCATCAAGCTGAAAATAACGCCGCAGCCGGAAGCGGAGACAGGAGACGGCAAGGTCGGGATTTATCCGGCTGCTCCGACAAGAGCGGTAGGTTTCGGCGAGACGTTCGGGCTTGCCGGCAAAGCGATGAAAAATATGTCGATCAGCATATTTGAGGGCTTGAAGAAGCTGGTAATCGGCGATTTCAAGCTGGATGATTTGGGCGGTCCGGTGCGTACCGCGCAGGTGACGAGTGAAATTGCCAAGCAAGGTATTGTGCAGCTGACCTCATGGGCAGCGCTGCTCAGCCTGTACCTCGGCATATTCAATCTGCTGCCGATACCGGCGCTGGACGGCAGCCGCTTGATTTTCCTCGGCGTCGAGGCGCTGCGGGGAAGGCCGGTTGATCCGAACCGCGAGAGCATGGTCCATTTTATCGGCTTTGCAATGCTGATGCTGCTGATGCTGGCGGTCACATATAATGATATTTTGCGATTGGTTAGAGGGGAGTAGTTGTCGTTCATGGCGAAGGATAAGCAATTTGTTACGGAAATTACGCCGCAGGGCGAAGATTTTTCCAGATGGTATATCGATGTCATAAAAAAAGCTGATCTGATGGACTACTCGCCGGTGCGCGGCTGTATCGTGTTTAGGCCGGAAGGATTTGAGCTGTGGGAAAATATCCAGCGTGAGCTGGATCGCCGCTTCAAAGAGACGGGCCACCGCAACGCGTATTTTCCATTGTTTATACCAGAGAGCTTTTTTCAAAAAGAAAAGGAGCATGTGGAAGGCTTCAACCCTGAGCTGCCTTGGGTAACCGAGGCAGGGGGAGAAAAGCTGGAGGAGCGGCTGGCCATTCGCCCGACATCGGAGACGATTATCGGCCATATGTATGCCAAATGGATTCAATCCTATCGGGATTTGCCTGTGCTTATTAACCAATGGGCGAACGTAGTGCGCTGGGAGAAGCGGACGCTCCCATTTTTGCGGACGAGCGAATTTTTGTGGCAGGAAGGCCACACCGCTCACGAGACGGAAGAGGAAGCCCGTCAGGAAACGATGCAAATGCTAACGATTTATCGGGAGTTTGTAGAGGATTTTCTGGCGATTCCGGTTATTGCCGGCCAAAAGACGCCGTCGGAGAAATTCGCCGGTGCGGTCGATACGTTCTCGATTGAAGCGATGATGAAGGACGGCCGGGCTGTTCAAGCAGGTACCTCGCACTTCATGGGTACGAACTTCTCCGTTGCTTTCGATATTAAATATTTGGATCGCAGCAATACGCTGCAATTTGCACATACGACCTCGTGGGGCGTATCCACGCGTTTGATCGGCGCCTTAATTATGGTGCATGGCGATGATCGCGGCCTTGCGCTTCCGCCAAAAATTTCGCCGACACAGGTCGTTATGATTCCAATCGGACCGGCCAAAACGCGCGAACAGGTTGTCGGCCGCGTAGACGAGCTATATACACAGCTGAAAAAAGCGGGCATTCGCGCCAAGGTAGACGACCGCAGCGACGTGAGCCCGGGATGGAAGTTCAATGAGTACGAAATGCGCGGCGTTCCGGTGCGGCTGGAGCTTGGGCCGCGCGATATGGAAAACGGACAAGTCGTGCTTGTCTCGCGGATCTCAGGGGAGAAACGGGTTGTTGCCCAGCAGGATCTTGTTGCTGAAGTCGAGCGTATGCTGGCAGACATTCATCAGGAGATGTTTAACCGCGCCAAACAGTTCCGTGAGGAGCATTCCTACTCTGTGGAAACTTTGGACGAGATGAAGAAGCTGCTGGAAGGCGGGCGCGGCTTTACGACAGCCGGCTGGTGCGGTTCTGCCGCTTGCGAGCAGCAGGTGAAGGAAGAAACCGGCGCGACAAGCCGCAACATTCCGTTTGAGCCTTCAGAAGATAAAAGAAAATGCCTGGTATGCGGTGACGAAGCCAAGCATACGGTTGTTTTTGCTCGCGCCTACTAAACCGCAGCAGGACAGCGAATACGTGAAGAGACAGTATGCCGCGATGAAAATCGCGGTCGTGCTGTTTTTAGACCTTTTCGGTTCAAAAAGCTGCCGAAGGATGAAGTGCAGCCGGCTGCTTTTTTGAACATCTTCAGCGTAGGAAATTTTTCATCGGGGGAGGAAAAGATGGGCCACACCGGGGATAAACGGGAGCGGTTCGAGCTGCTCCTGAAGCAAGCCGGGCTGCCGGAGCAGCTCACGAATGAGCATTTTGCAGACGGTTTTATTGATAAAGTGATCGTAAGCCGGAACAACCGGGAATGGACGTTTTGCATTGGCAAATCGTCATTAATTCCATTAGCGGCAATAGAAGCTTTCTGCGAATCGGTGCGTACAAAGTTTGCCCACATCGCTTCTGTTGCCGTCACGTTCCAATTTGACAGTCAAGTTTCAACCGATCAAATTTTGCTTGCTTACTGGCCGCTTTTTGTATCTTGGGTACAGCAGCAAAATCCGTCGGTCAACGGCTGGCTGAGCAAAGCGAAAATGGAAGCGGCGGATGGATGTATCACCTTATCGATGCTTGACGAAATCAGTATGGAGATGGCGCGGAAAAAACGGATTGACGAGCTGGCCGTATCGTATTACAAGGAGCGCTTTTCCAGAGAATGCCGCATTAAGCTGGCCGTCATGGCATCCAATCAGGAGATTTTCGAAGCCTTTAATCAAAAACGCGATGAGGCAGAGCGAGAGGTTATTGAACAAATGATGTCGAGCGTCGCCGCCGCGGCGGAAGCGCCGGCCGTCGAAGAAGGCGAAGTTCCGCTCATTGTCGGCTATGATATTCGGGAGGTTCCGACTCCAATTATGAATATATTGGAGGAGGAAAAGAAGATTACGGTGCAGGGCACTGTGTTCGGTCTTGACTCAAAGGAGCTGCGCAACGGCAGTACGCTGTTCATGTTCAATGTAACAGACTTCACTGACTCGATCGCAATGAAGATGTTTGCCAAAACAAAAGAGGATGTCAAGGTGCTCAGCCAGCTGGCAAACGGCAAATGGATCAAGGCGCGGGGGCGTGTCGAATACGACCGCTTTATGATGGAGCCGGAGCTGGTCATGATGCCATCCGACCTGCATGAAATCGTAGCGCCATCCGAACCGGTCGACGATGCGGAGGAAAAACGGGTCGAGTTCCATCTGCATACGACGATGAGTACGATGGATGCCGTGACTTCGATCGATACTTATATTAAAAATGCGGTTAAATGGGGGCATAGCGCAATTGCCATTACCGATCACAGCAATGTGCAGTGCTTTCCGGAGGCGGCCAAATCGGCCAAAAAGCATGGGATTAAAGTGCTTTACGGGTTAGAAGCCAATGTTGTGAACGACGCGGTGCCGATGGTGATGAATCCGCGGGAGGAGCCGCTGCAGACGGCGGAGTACGTCGTATTCGACATCGAGACGACCGGCCTGTCGATCATCAATAACAAAATTATTGAGCTCGCCGGCGTCAAAATGAAGGAAGGCAAGGAAATCGACCGTTTTTCAACCTTTATCGATCCGCACGAGGACATACCATACCATATTCAGCAGCTGACCAATATTACGAACGAAATGGTCCGCGGCGCTCCGGAGCTGGAGCCCAAGCTGCGCGAATTCATTGATTTTGTCGGCGATGCGGTACTGGTCGCGCATAACGCCCGCTTCGATATGGGCTTTATACAGGCCTCCTGCAAAGCGTTCGGCATGCCGGAGCTGACGAATCCGGTGCTGGATACGCTTGAGCTTGCCCGTTTTCTGCATCCGACCTTGAAAAACCACCGGCTGAATACATTGTCGGCAAAATATAAGGTGAGTCTGGAAAGCCACCACCGGGCGGTTGATGACTCGGTGGCGCTTGGCGGCGTATTATTCGGTCTCATTGGCGATGCGGCGAGCCGCAACATTGTCGGCCTTCATATGCTGAATGATTATGTCGGGCTTGATTTATCGAACTCGCGCCCTTTCCATTGTTGTATTTATGCGCTCAATGCTGTCGGCAAAAAAAATCTGTTCAAGCTGATCTCATTATCTCATACCGAATATTTCAAACGCGTTGCCTGCATTCCAAAAAGCAAGCTGACAGAGCTAAGAGAAGGGCTGCTGGTCGTATCCGGCTGCGAGAAGGGCGAATTTTTTGAAGCTGTGCTCAATAAAACGGTAGAAGAAGCCGAAGACATCGCGCAATATTATGATGTGCTGGAAATTCAGCCGGTAGGCTTTTATATGCATTTGGTCGATAAAGGGCTGGTCGGCAGCCGCGCCGAAATCGAGCAGGCGCTGCGCCGGGTTTGCGAGATTGGCGACAAACTGAACAAGCCGGTTATTGCTACTGGCAACGTGCATTATTTGAAGCCGCGGGACAAAATTTTCCGCGATATTACGATTCATGGAATTACGGGCTTTAGTCCGCTTAAAGATATCCGCAAGCCCGACGCCCACTTCCGCACAACGAAGGAAATGCTGGGAGAATTCGCTTTTCTCGGCGAGGATCGTGCCTATGAGGTCGTCGTGAAAAATACGCGCGAGCTATCCGAGCGCTTTGAACCGTTCGATATGTTCCCGAAGGAGCTGTTTACACCGATTCTCGAAGGGGCGGAGGAAGAGATCCGTTCGACCTGCTACGGCACAGCAAAAAGGCTGTATGGGGAAAATCCGCCGGAGGTCGTTGTACAGCGGCTGGAGAAAGAGCTGGTGCCGATTATAAAATACGGCTTCTCCGCCAACTATCTGATTTCCGAACGACTTGTGAAAAAATCGAATGCCGACGGTTATCTTGTCGGTTCGCGGGGGTCGGTAGGCTCTTCGGTCGTAGCCACCTTCCTCGGCATATCGGAAGTAAATCCTCTGCCGGCGCATTATATGTGCACCAATGAGGAATGCAAGTACAGCGAGTGGTTTTTGGACGGCAGCTATCCATCAGGTTTTGACTTGCCGGACAAGCTCTGTCCGCAATGCGGCAAGCCGCTCAAGGGCGAGGGGCAGGACATTCCGTTCGAAACTTTCCTTGGCTTTAAAGGCGATAAAGTGCCCGATATCGACTTGAACTTTTCGGGAGAGTATCAGCCGATTGCGCATAACTACACCAAGGTGCTGTTTACAGACAAATGTGTGTTCCGGGCCGGGACGATCGGCACAGTCGCCGAAAAAACGGGCTATGGCTATGCGAAAAAGTACCAGGAAGACAACGACAAAAAATGGCGCGGCGCCGAGCTGTCCAGGCTGGCCAGCGGCTGTACGGGCGTGAAGCGCAGTACAGGGCAGCATCCCGGCGGGATTGTCGTCGTGCCCGACTACATTGAGGTCGAGGATGTAACGCCGGTGCAATACCCGGCCGATGACGTCAATGCGGAATGGAAGACGACGCATTTTGATTATCACGCCTTTGAGGAAAATTTGCTCAAGCTTGATATTCTCGGTCACGATGATCCGACGATGATGCGGATGCTGCAGGATCTGACGGGCATTGATCCGACGACGATCCCGATGAATGACCCGAAAGTAATGAGCTTGTTTAATTCGACGGATGCGCTCGGCGTTAGGCCTGATCAAATCCGATCGCCTGTCGCTACATATGGTGTGCCGGAGATGGGAACAAAGTTTGTGCGGCAAATGCTTGAGGAGACGAAGCCGTCTACCTTTGCGGATTTGCTGCAAATTTCCGGCTTGTCCCACGGAACGGGCGTCTGGCTGGGCAATGCGCAGGAACTGATTAAAAACGGGACCTGTTCGATCAAAACGGTTATCGGCTGCCGGGACGATATTATGCTTTATCTCATTTATAAGGCGGGAATGGATGCCGGATTGGCCTTTAAAATTACGGAAAGCGTGCGTAAAGGGCGCGGACTGACGCCGGAATGGATCGAAGAGATGAAGAATTGCAAGGTTCCGCAGTGGTATATCGATTCCTGTCTGAAGATCGAGTACATGTTTCCGAAGGCGCATGCTGCCGCATATGTAATTTCTGCGGTGCGCACCGCGTTCTTTAAGCTTTATTACCCGATTGAATTCTACGCGACGTATTTCTCTGTCCGCGCAGAGGATTTTGACTTGGATGTGCTTTGTCAGGGCTATGATGCTATTTTGCGTAAACTGCAAGAAATTGAAGCCAAAGGCTTCAACGCAACGCCGAAGGAGAAGAGCTCGATCTCGCAGCTGGAAATGTCGCTGGAGATGACGGCGCGCGGCTTCACATTCAAACCGATCGATTTGTATCGGTCGGAAGCGACGAAGTTTATCGTTGATGGGACGTCGCTCATTCCTCCATTTTCGGCCATTGCCGGTATCGGCGACAATGCGGCGCGCAATATTGCCGCTTCCCGCGAGCACGGCGAGTTTTTGTCCATTGAAGACTTCCAGCAGAAGTCGAAGGCGACGAAGACGATCATTGAAGTTTTGAGCGGAATGGGCTGTTTCCGCGGACTGCCGGAATCGAATCAGCTTTCGTTGTTTTAAGCGTTGCCGGTTCAGTTCAACCGCCAGGTTTCAGACAAACTGGCGGTTGTCACATTGGCAGGGTTATGGTATACTCTTTCTGGCAATGATGATGATAGTAAACTTTTCGCAGAAGAGTGGGGAAACCCACTCTTTACGTTTTGTCCGCACCTTTTTTGTTATATAAGAAAGTATAGGTTTCACCTTATACACGGCTTATATTTCTAAGGGAAGAAACTTGGCGATGCGCCAAGGACGGCGTCAGCCGTTTCTTCTTGTTGTGCGGGACAATTTTTGCGGTTCGCCAGTTGGCGCGTGAATGCCCGTTTGAAGGGTTCCGCTTCCGGTTTGCGAGGGGCACCCGCAAAGCTGCGGTCAAAGTATGACTAATGATAGTAAATAGGGCAGGAGCCAGCTCGCCTGCAATTTAGAGAATCGCAACAGGGAGGAACGTCTGTTTGAGCACACCGAGAATCAAGACCATCGTTGAAGAAATGGTTCGCCCATTTCTCGATAGCAATGGATTTGAACTGGTTGATGTAGAGTATGTGAAGGAAGGGAACAACTTCTTTCTCCGTGTCTTTGTAGACAAAGAAGGCGGTATTGATATTGACGAATGCGCCCGGATCAGCGAATATTTGAGCGAAAAGCTGGATGAGAACGACCCGATTCCGGATGCTTACTTTTTGGAAGTGTCCTCGCCGGGAGCGGAGCGGCCGCTCAAGAAGGCGCACGATGTCGAGCAGGCGGTAGGCAAACATGTGTATGTCACTACATATGAGCCTGTTGACGGAGGGAAGGAGTTCGAAGGCAAGCTGGCATCGTTTGACGGCGAGCAGCTCGTTATCGAGATTGGCAAGAAGCAGGTTGCAATTCCATATGCGAAAGTGGCAAGCGCACGACTGGCAATCGTATTTTAGCGATTGCCGGTCCGTGCCGGCCCTCAAAAATACGGGAACTAATTGAAAGGGGGAACTCGTTTCCAATGAGCACGGATTTTATTGATGCATTGTCGGAAATCGAAAGGGAGAAGGGCATTGCAAAAGATGTATTGCTAGAAGCTATTGAAGCAGCGCTAATTTCCAGCTATAAGCGGAATTTCAACACGGCGCAAAATGTCCGCGTCGATATTAACCGCCATACAGGCTTGATCAAAGTTTATGCGCGCAAGACAGTTGTGGAAGAAGTGCTCGATCCAAGACTGGAAATATCGATAGAAGCATCTCGCGAAATTAATCCGCATTATCAGCTGGATGATGTGGCCGAGATTGAAGTTACGCCTCGCGATTTCGGACGGATTGCAGCCCAAACGGCGAAGCAGGTCGTTACACAACGGATTCGCGAGGCAGAGCGCGGCCTGATATACAATGCATTCATCGATAAAGAAGAGGATATCGTTACCGGTATCGTACAGCGGCAGGATGCGCGGAATTTATTTATCGATTTGGGCAAGGTGGAGGCGGTAATGCCGCTGACTGAGCTGATGCCGACTGATAAGTTCAAGCATCTTGATCGCGTGAAATCGTTCATTACAAAAGTGGAAAATACAACCAAGGGACCACAAATTTTTCTGTCCCGGACACATCCCGGCTTGCTTAAGCGTCTTTTTGAGCTGGAAGTGCCGGAAATATACGATGGCGTTGTTGAAATTCGCTCTGTAGCGCGCGAGGCTGGCTTCCGTTCGAAGATTGCTGTACATTCACGCAATCCGGAGGTCGATCCTGTAGGATCCTGCGTAGGACAAAAGGGGCTGCGGGTGCAGACGATCGTGACAGAGCTGAAAGGCGAAAAAATCGATATCGTGCGCTGGTCCGAAAATGTGGATGAATATGTGGCGAACGCATTAAGCCCGTCTAAGGTGCTCGAAGTAATCGTTTACGAGCAGGAGAAGATGGCGCGCGTAATTGTTCCCGACTATCAGCTGTCGCTGGCGATTGGCATTAAAGGGCAAAATGCGCGTTTGGCTGCCAAGCTAACCGGCTGGAAAATCGATATTAAGAGCGAGACGCAGGCTGAGCAGGAGTTTGGCCGACCTAAATCGCCAATGAGCACGATGCATCAGGATTCCGTCTCTATCGACTAACAGAGCTTTAAGCGATAAGGAGGGGATGAACGGGTGAGACAGCGGAAAATACCATTGCGCAAATGTGTCGCATGCCAGCAAATGATGCCAAAAAAAGAGCTGATTCGCGTCGTGAAAACACCTGACGACCAGATTCTCATTGACTTGACCGGCAAAAAAGCCGGGCGCGGCGCTTATTTATGCGGCAAAGTAGAATGTTTCAAGCTGGCCAAAAAAACAAAAGCACTGGACCGCGCATTGAAGCAGCCGGTCGGGGTAGAGATATACGATCAGCTGGAGCAGGATTTTATCAAAGTTGAAGAGACGTTTCTCGCTAACAAAAAGCAGGCGAATGATGATGAATAAAACATTGTCATTGCTTGGAATGGCGATGCGGGCGGGCAAGCTGGTCACTGGTGATGAGACAGTACTGAAGGCAGTTCGGCAAGGCAAGGCAAAACTGGTCATTGTAGCTGGCGATGCGTCCGATAATACGAAGAAAAAGTATCGGGACAAATGCAGTACTTACGGCGTTGCGGTCAAGGAATTGTATGATCGCGTGACGCTAGGACAGGCGATCGGCAAAGAGGCACGAGTAATTATTGCTGTGATGGACGCTGGGTTTTCGTCAAGTATACAACGAAGTTTAAGCCAATCTTCGGAGGTGGAGTATATTGACTAAACAACAGGATAATAGCAAGGACAATAAAGATAAATTGCGCGTGTATGAATATGCGAAGTCGCTTAATATGAGCAGTAAGGAAATTATTACGATCTTGAAACGGCTTGACTTGCCAGTCAACAACCATATGAGTGTCATGGAAAATGAAATGGTAAGCAAGGTGGAGGGCTTTTTCCGCGACATCAAATCAAATGCCGCGGCGAAGCGGGCTCAGGATCATGTCGCAATATCCGGTGCGGCGGCAACGCAGCAACCGCAAAGCGAGCCGGGCAAGTCCGGCCAGATGCAAGGCAACAAAAATTCAAACCAGGAACGACAGGGGAATATGAACTCAACTACAACTAATCCAACATCAAATTCGAATCAAAATTCGAATCAGCAGCGTTCCGCGCAAGCGGGCAGCGGTCGTCAAGGACAAGGCGGAGGCCGTCAGGGACAATCGCAAGGTCCTCGCAACGGGCAAGGCGGAACTAGTCGTCAAGGTCAAGGTCACAATAACAATCAAGGCGGAGGACGGAACCAGCAGCAAGGCGCGGGCCGCGGTGCGCAAGGCCAGCAAGGAGGCGGACAACGCCCGCAAGGCCAGCAAGGAGGCGGACAGCGTCCACAAGGCCAGCAAGGAAGCGGGCAGCGTCCGCAAGGCCAGCAAGGAGGCGGACAGCGTCCGCAAGGCCAGCAAGGCAATCGTCCGAATCAAGCCGGTCAAGGAGGCGGACAGGGATTTGGACAAAGCCGCCAAGGCGGCGCAGCCCGAGCGAATGAAACAGGCCGTGGAGCAGCGACAGGCGGTCGCAGCTTTGATCAGCGAGGCGCTAATCAAGATCAGGACAAGAGAAAAGGGAAGCAAGGCGGCAAGCGCTTTGATGATAACAAGCAAGGCAATTTCAGAGGCAACAACCGCGGAGGTAAGAATGGCCGCAGAGGCAATCAGGCACAGTCGGAGCGCCGTGAAAAAATCGACAATACACCGAAGAAAATTATTGTGCGCGGGGATATGACAGTAGGCGATTTAGCGAAGCTGCTCCACAAGGATGCTTCGGAAGTCATTAAAAAGCTCATCTTCCTTGGCGTTATGGCTACAATCAATCAGGAGATTGATTTGGATACTGTTCAGCTTATTGCCGGAGAGTACGGCGTCGAGGTTGAAGTGAAGATACCGGTTGAAGAGGATCAATTCGAAACGATCGAGGAAGTTGACGATGAGGCCGATCTGGTCGTCCGTCCGGCGGTTGTAACGATTATGGGCCACGTTGACCACGGTAAAACGACATTGCTTGATGCTATTCGCCATACCAGTGTAACCAATGATGAAGCAGGCGGCATTACGCAGCATATCGGCGCTTACCAGGTCGAAATCAATCAAAAGAAAATTACGTTCCTCGATACACCGGGTCACGAGGCGTTCACGCTGATGCGTGCCCGCGGTGCTCAAGTTACGGACATTACCATTATCGTCGTAGCAGCGGATGACGGCGTTATGCCGCAGACGGTCGAGGCGATCAACCATGCGAAAGCAGCGAACGTTCCGATTATCGTCGCGGTTAACAAAGTGGATAAGCCGGAAGCTAATCCGGATAAAATCAAGCAAGAGCTGACTGAGTATGAGCTCGTTCCGGAGGAGTGGGGCGGCGATACGATCTTTGTCAATGTGTCGGCTAAGAAGCGGATGGGTCTTGAGGACTTGCTGGAAATGATTTTGCTCGTAGCGGAAGTAAATGACTACAAAGCGAATCCTAACAAGCGCGCGCGCGGTACGGTTATCGAAGCCGAGCTGGACAAAGGGAAAGGCCCGGTTGCGCGGATTCTTGTGCAGCACGGTACGCTTAAAGTCGGGGACGCATTTATTGCCGGCAATTGCTTCGGGCGCGTCCGGGCAATGGTCAACGATAAAGGCCGCCGCTTGAAAGAAGCGGGACCGAGTACGCCGGTCGAAATTACGGGCTTGACAGAGGTGCCGCAAGCAGGCGATCCGTTCCTCGCCTTTGAAGATGAGCGTAAAGCGCGAGCCATTGCCGAGCGCCGTGCAATCAAACAGCGTCAAAGCGAACTGGGTGCGCAGACGAGAGTTACGCTGGACGATTTGTATAAACATATTAAAGATGGCGAGATTAAAGAATTGAACGTCATCATTAAGGCGGACGTTCAAGGTACTTCCGAAGCGCTTAAAGGATCACTGGCGAAAATCGATATCGAAGGCGTGCGGGTTAAAATCATTCACAGTGGCGTAGGCGCGATTACGGAATCGGATATTAACCTCGCTTCGGCATCCAATGCCATCGTAATCGGATTTAACGTTCGACCTGAATCACAGGCGCAAGCTGCTGCAGAGCAGGAACAGGTCGATATTCGACTACACAACATTATTTACAAAGTTATCGATGAAATCGAACATGCGATGAAAGGAATGCTGGAGCCGGTGTATAAAGAGGTTGTAACCGGTCAAGCGGAAATTCGCAATCTGTTCAAAGTGAGCAAGGTCGGTACAATTGCCGGCTGTATGGTAACAAGCGGCAAAATTTTAAGATCGGCAAAAGCGCGGCTGATCCGCGAAGGGGTCGTCGTGTTTGAAGGTGAAATCGAGTCGCTGAAGCGTTTCAAGGATGATGCCAAAGAGGTTGCTCAAGGCTACGAATGCGGCATTACGCTTGAGCGTTACAATGATTTGAAAGAAGGAGACACGATCGAAGCCTACGTCATGGAAAAAGTAGAGAGGTGATGAACGCGTGGCAAAAATTCGCGTTGGACGTGTCGGCGAGCAGTTGAAAAAAGAACTGAGCCAAATTATTCAAACAGAATTGAAAGATCCGCGTATCGGTTTCATAACGGTAACCGGTGTGGAGGTTACGAGCGATTTGTCCCAGGCGCGTGTCTTTTTGAGCGTGCTTGGCAATGATGAGCAGAAGGAAGCTACCCTGAAGGCGCTGGCAAGCGGGAGCGGTTTTATCCGCTCCGAGCTGGGCAAGCGGATCCGTTTGCGCCATACCCCCGAGCTTCAATTCAAGTTCGACAGCAGTATTGAATACGGAAGCCGAATCGAATCCTTGCTTGGCGAGATTAATGAAGGAGAACGGGGGCAATGACGGCGGAGCAAGCCGCGGCTGCTTATGCGGGCAGTCTGGATGATGCGCTGTCGTTTATTAAGAGCGGCGAACGATTTCTGGTCGTCTCGCATGTTCAGCCCGATGGCGATGCCATCAGTTCTACTCTTGTGATTGCCTGGCTGCTCCAGCAGCTGGGCAAACAAGCTGTATTGATGAATGAAGGGGCGGTTCCTGCGCGCCTTCATTATTTGGATGGCGCTGACACGATTGTTAACTATTCCGAGCAGGCGCCGGAGGAGAAATTTGATCGTATTATTTCAGTAGATTGCGCTGACGCCAGAAGAATCGGGCGCGTCGCCGAAAGCTTCGGCGCAGCTGCGCGGCTGCTCAATATTGATCATCATCCTACCAATGACGCGTTTGGCGCGGTCAATTTGCTTCGGGCGGATGCCGCGGCAACGGTCGAAATATTGTACGACTTGATTGAACGCGCCGGACTCGCGCTCGATCAATCTGTCGCCACTGCGATCTATACGGGGCTATTGACCGATACAGGCGGTTTCCGGTATTCCAATACGACGCCGCGCGTGATGCACATTGCGGCAGCGATGCTCAGCCTTGGCGTGCCGGGGCATCAATTGGCGGATTATTTGCTGGAACGAATGACAAAAGCGCAGCTGCTTATTTTGCAGCGCGGATTGAATCAACTGACCTTCTCTGAAGATAACCGCATCGCATGGCTTACCGTTACCGCAGCTGATATGGCGGATACCGGCGCCTCTGGCGAGGATCTCGAAGGCTTGGTCAATTATGCGCGCAATGTTGAAGGAGTCGAGGTAGGGCTGCTGTTCAAGGAAGCGGGCGAAAATCAAGTGAAAGTGAGCTTGCGCTCGGCCGCTCAGGCGGATGTTGCGGCAATTGCGCAGTCCTTTGGCGGCGGCGGTCATGTTCGCGCAGCCGGCTGCAAGCTTGAGACTTCGATCGATCATGCGGTGCAGCAGGTTGTACAGGCTGTGAAAGAGGCGCTGAAATGATGGATGGCATCTTGGTTGTATGGAAGCCGGCCGGTTGGACGTCTCACGATGTGGTGGCCAAGGCGAGGCGGCTGCTTCGCGTCAAAAGGATCGGTCATACAGGAACGCTTGATCCGCAAGTAACAGGCGTCCTGCCATTATGTATCGGCAGAGCGACGAGAGTCGTAGAATATGTGCAGGAACGGCCGAAAACTTATGAGGCAACGCTATGTCTGGGTGTAGCGACGGATACAGAGGATTTGACGGGCACGATCATCGATTCGGTACCGGAGGTTCGCATCACGGAGGATGAGGTCCGCCAGGCGCTGGCTTCTTTTGTCGGTGAGATCGAGCAGGTGCCGCCGATGTATTCCGCTGTGCGGGTCGACGGCAAACGATTGTATGAGCTGGCGCGCGAAGGGCAAGTCGTAGAGCGCGCTGCCCGCAAAGTGAAGATTTATAGCCTGAATTTGCTTTCGTTTGAGGACAAGGGGCCGCATCCGCGAATCCGTTTCTCCGTCGAATGCTCCAAAGGCACATATATCCGCACACTTTGCGTAGATATCGGCAAGCGGCTCGGTTTGCCGGCGGCGATGGCTGAGCTTGTCCGAACGCAGTCCGGAGGCTTTGTGCGGGAGCAATGCCTGACATTAGAGCAGATTGAACAATTGCAGGCAAACAATAGTCTTGCCGATAAACTCATTCCTGCAGATGCAGCGCTGTCGCATATGCCGAAAGGCATCGTTAGCGATTTGGCGGCAACACAAGCATTTCAGGGGAAACCGGTCGATCAAGGGCAAGTGGAGTGGGCTGGAAAGGCCGAACCCGGTGAGATCGTTCGCTTATACGGGCACAGCGGCCTGTTTGTCGGCCTTTTTCAGTCCGGGACGGAATCCAGCCTACTTAAACCGATCAAAGTTTTTACACCTATTGAATAATAGTGAAGACCATAAAGCAGGTGCGAACTGTGGAAATCATACGATTGCATTATCCGCTGCAAGGGCTTGATGCGGAAACGCAGCGTCCGAAATCGGTCGCAATTGGTTATTTTGACGGTGTTCATCGCGGGCATCAAAACGTGATCAAGCAAGCGGTAAAAGCAGCACATGAGAACGGGATGGAAGCGGCTGCCATGACCTTCCACCCGCACCCAAAGGAAGTATTAGGCAAGGGCGATCAATATATAACTTGTCTTTCCCCGTTAGAGGAGAAGATGGAACGATTTCGCGCATTAGGCGTCGATATTGTTTACCTTGTCCGGTTCGATAAGAGCTTCGCTGCTGTAAATCCGGAGTCATTCGTAGCGGAGTTTCTGCGGCCGCTGCATGTCAAGCGGATCGTTGTCGGCTTTGACTTTACATTCGGCGCCCGGGGGGCGGGCACAGCAGAGACGCTGGTGGAGCTGGCCAAGCCCGATATGGAAGTTGATATCGTCGAGGCGCTTGTGATGAAAAACGGTGATAAAGTAAGCAGCACGCACATCCGCGCAGCGTTGTCAGAAGGTCAGCCTGAAGTTGCCAGAGAGCTGCTGGGCGCGCCGTATACAATTGCGGGCACAGTAGTGCGCGGGGATGGCAGAGGGCGTTCTATCGGCGTTCCTACAGCCAATCTCGGCTTAAGCGAAGCTTATGTCATACCTAAACTAGGCGTTTATGCCATTGAGACAGAGCTGGCGTCTGGAGAATGCATACCTGGCATTTTGAATGTAGGCGTCAAGCCGACCTTTCATGATCATCTGCCGGAGCCGGTGATGGAAGCGCATCTGTTTGATTTTGATCGCGATATATATGGGCAAATATTAAAAGTTCGTTTATTGACCTATATACGCGCAGAACGGAGATTCGGTTCTGTCCAGGAGCTTATCCAGCAAATCGGGAAGGATATTGCCGAGGCGAAAAATGCGCTGGCAGCGATGAAGTAACGAATTAATGTTGCTGACTCAGCAACTAGAAGTTTACTTTTGGTTATGCGATATGCTATACTACTATTCGTTGCGTGCTTGGGCATACTAACCATATTCCCGCGCAGCGAGAACCTTTGCTTGGCGCGCCCGTTCTCACCGACGGCTTGCGAGGCAAATGGCGATTAAGATAGAAGGAGGTGAACGAGGATGGCACTTACACAAGAGCGTAAACAAAGCTTGATCGAAGAGCACAAAACCCATGCGAACGATACTGGTTCTCCAGAAGTTCAAATCGCTATCCTGACGCAAAATATTTTGAATTTGACAGAGCATCTTCGGGAACATAAGAAAGATCATCATTCCCGCCGCGGTCTGCTCAAAATGGTAGGTCAACGCCGTAAGCTGTTGGCATACTTGAAAAATAAAGACGTCAAACGTTATAGCGCATTGATCGAAAAGCTCGGCCTTCGCCGATAAGATGCGAGGACACAAAGCAACCTGGTTGTGCCTGTCCGGGGATACCGGAATTTGGCAGAGCTAGGTTGCTTTTGTAACGATTGGGGTTAATTTTCGAAGATGATGTATGTCTTCATCAGAAATATGAGAAGCTGTAAGATAAGCAGTATTGGAATGATCTTTCTTGATGGCAGGATATTGCAGGGTATCTGTCGAATGTGAAGATTGTCAAGAAACATGCTGTCCGGGTCCGGAGGGATCACAATAACGGCGGCAGCGAGGAGGGTTTTATTTGCATCGTGTAGAGATGATGCTTGGCGGACGGCCATTAGTTTTGGAAACCGGGCGACTGGCGAAGCAAGCCAATGCAGCAGTAACAGTACGTTATGGCGAGACGGTAATACTGTGTACAGTAGTTGCCTCCAATGAGCCGAAAAATTTGGACTTTTTCCCGCTGACTGTAAATTATGAAGAACGGTTATACGCAGTGGGCAAAATTCCAGGCGGTTTTATTAAACGCGAAGGACGTCCAAGCGAAAAAGCGATTTTGGCAAGCCGTCTGACGGATAGGCCGATCAGACCTTTGTTTCCTGAAGGATTCCGCAATGAGGTGCAAATTGCCGACATCGTCATGAGTGTAGACCAGGATTGCCCGCCGGAAATTGCAGCTATGATCGGCACTTCCGCAGCGCTGGCCATCTCTGATGTCCCATTCAACGGTCCGATCGGCGGCGTAATTGTCGGACGGATCGACGACCAGTTTATTATTAACCCGACCATTGAGCAGGAAGCTAAAACAGATATTTTTGTGACAATCGCCGGCACGAAGGATGCCATCATGATGGTGGAAGCGGAAGCGAGTGAGGTTTCCGAGGAAGTCATGCTGGAAGCGATCATGTTTGGACATGAAGAAATTAGAAAGATTGTAGCTGCGATTGAAGAATTGCAGGCCATTGCCGGCAAGGAAAAGATGGAAGTGCAGTTGCATGCAGTGGATGAGCAAGTAAATGAGCAGGTTCGCGCATTTGCAGCAGCGCGTTTAGTTGAAGCGGTCCGTATCCATGAAAAGCATGCCCGTCAGGATGCAATTGATGCAATCAATGCAGAGACGGTAGCGCATTTTGAAGTTGAATACGCAGAAACGCCGGAGCTTCTGGGCGATGTGAAGGAAGTACTCTACGATATCGTCAAAGAAGAAGTGCGCCGTCTGATTACGCATGACAAAGTTCGGCCAGATGGACGGGCCTTGAATGAAATTCGGCCAATTGAATGCGATGTAGCCTTGCTGCCGCGTACGCACGGTTCGGGTCTGTTTACGCGCGGTCAAACGCAAGCGTTAAGTATTTGTACGCTTGGGGCTCTGGGTGATGTACAAATTTTGGATGGTATTGATCTGGAAGAAACAAAACGGTTCATGCACCATTACAATTTCCCGCCATTTAGTGTAGGCGAGGCAAGACCGCTCCGTCCGCCGGGACGCCGCGAGATCGGCCATGGCGCATTGGGCGAGCGCGCCTTGTCCAAAGTGATTCCGTCGGAATCAGAGTTCCCTTATACGATCCGCCTCGTGTCGGAAGTGCTGGAATCGAACGGTTCGACAAGCCAGGCGAGTATTTGTGCAAGCACACTGGCAATGATGGATGCCGGGGTTCCGATTAAAGCGCCGGTAGCCGGTATTGCAATGGGCTTGATTAAAGACGGAGATCATTTCTCAATTCTGTCCGACATTCAAGGTATGGAAGATCATCTGGGTGATATGGACTTTAAGGTGGCGGGTACAGCTAAAGGCGTAACTGCTATTCAGATGGATATTAAGATTGATGGCATCGATCGTGCGATTTTGGCACAGGCGCTTGATCAGGCACGTGAAGGCCGGATGCATATTCTTGGCAAAATGCTGGAAATCATGCAGCAGCCGCGCACTGAATTGTCGCCATATGCGCCTAAGATCGTTATTATGCAAATCAATCCGGACAAGATCCGCGATGTAATTGGAGCAGGCGGCAAAATCATCAACAAAATCATTGATGAAACCGGCGTGAAAATTGATATCGAGCAGGATGGTAAAGTATTTATCGCTTCCTCGGATCAAAAAGCAAACGAGCGTGCTAAGGAAATTATTGAAGGGATCGTACGCGAAGTTGTTGTCGGTGAAATCTATTTAGGTACAGTGAAGCGGATTGAAAAGTTCGGTGCCTTTGTGGAAATTTTGCCGAATAAGGACGGGCTTGTTCATATTTCCCAAATTTCAACCGAGCGTGTAGCGAAGGTTGAGGATGTGCTGCAAATCGGCGATCAAATTACGGTTAAAGTAACCGAAATCGATAATCAGGGACGGATCAATTTGTCGCGTAAAGCGGTGCTTGCCGTTCAGGAGCCGGCACAATCACCAGCACAATCATAGGAAGCTTAATCTCTTCCATCCTAATACAGGATAAGAAAGAGCCAGATTATATCTGTCTCTTTTTGTTTTCTCATACATAAAGGTAGCCAAGCTCTAATATGATGGAAAGGAGGAAAGGTGGGGCGGACGATGGATTATAAAAAGCTGCTGGCAATGGCAGTTGTAGCTGTGCTGTTAGTATCTTTCATTATTTATAATGAGCATATGGCCGCTTTTCGGAATGAAGTGAAGTCAGGTCGGGTGTCACTTACGAGCAGCAGTTTTTTGTCATATGATACCGATAGCGACAGCGAGCTGCTGCAGCGCATTAGGCGGGAGGCGATCAAGCTGCGCATTGCGCCGATTGATGCCAGAGTCGACCGGATTTGGCGGGCGATTCCGGGTTATAATGGCTTGGAAGCAGATGTGGAAAAAACATATATAGCGGCGCGCAACCTCCCGGCAGAAGCGCCGATTCCTTGGGTTTACCGCGAGGTAACGCCGAAAGTGAGCCTTGATGATCTCGGCAGGGAGCCGATTTATCGAGGAAATCCGCAAAAAAAGATGGCAGCTCTTATGATCAATGTAGCATGGGGCAATGAATTTTTGCCGCCGATGCTACAGACGCTGCAGGAGGAGAAGGTCAAGGCCACTTTTTTTCTGGACGGCTCGTGGTTGAAGAAAAATGCGGATCTGGCGCGGCTGATTCAAGCCGACGGGCATGAAATATCGAATCATGCCTACTCTCACCCGGATATGAAGAATTTGTCCCGCAGCGCAGCTTATGAGCAGATCGCCAAGACAGAAGCGCTGCTTAAATCGACACTCAGCGTCTCCAACCGTTTATTTGCCCCGCCTTCGGGATCCTTCAATAAAATGACAGTCGACGTTGCTGCCGAGCAAGGTTTGAAAACAGTTTTATGGACGCTCGATACGGTTGATTGGAAGCATCCGCCGGCTTCGTCTCTCGTACAAAAAATAAAAACACGGGTTGAGCCTGGGTCGCTGATCCTAATGCATCCAACCGATTCTTCCAGCGAAGCGCTTAAAGGGATGATCCAGGCCATCAAAAATAAAGGGCTGGCGCTGGGAACTGTGAGCGAGCTGCTTTCACCAAATCGCGTGGAGGCAGTTGAGACTGGACATTAATTTTGTTATAGTGAAGTAATTGCTTGCAGCGAAGAAACTGCTGTACAAAACGTCAGGAGGAACTGCGGTGAATACTTACACCCTAAGCAATGGTCTGCGCGTTGTTGTTGAGTATATCCCAACATGCCGCTCAGTTTCATTCGGAATCTGGGTCAAGACGGGCTCGCGCAATGAAACGACCGACAATAACGGGATTTCCCATTTTATCGAGCACATGCTGTTTAAAGGTACAGCTCGCCGTTCGGCGAAAGATATTGCCGATTTATTCGATGGCATCGGCGGCAATGTCAATGCGTTTACGGCCAAGGAATATACCTGTTACTTTGCCAAGGTGCTCGATCAGCATCTGCCGCTTGCTGTCGATGCGCTGGCTGATATGTTTTTTGAGTCGGCGTTCGACGAGACTGAGCTGGCAAAAGAGAAAAACGTCATTTTGGAAGAGATTGCGATGTATGACGATACGCCCGATGATAAGGTGCATGACGAAGCATCGCGGGCATCATACGGCAGCCATCCGCTGGCCTATTCGATTCTTGGAATCGAGGAGCGGCTGATGGAAATGAATGCCGATTCTCTGCGAGCGTATATGAAAAACCATTATCGCCTGGATAATACGGTTATCAGCGTCGCGGGCAACGTGGAAGAAAAAGCGTTATTGACGCTGCTTGAGCAGCATTTTGGCAAGTTTGCCAACAAGGGCGCCGCTGAGGCAGTGACAGCTCCTGTTTTTGACGGCACTTATTTGTTTCATAAAAAGAAAACGGAGCAAAATCATATTTGTCTGACCTTCCCCGGCTGCTCGATCGCCGACCCGCAGCTGTATGCGATGATATTGCTCAATAATGCAATCGGCGGGGGCATGAGCTCGCGTCTGTTCCAGGAAATTCGCGAGAAGCGGGGCCTGGCCTATTCGGTATATTCCTATCATACTTCGTATGCGGATAGCGGCTTATTTACGGTATATGCAGGTACAGCGCCCAAGCAGACGAAGGAAGTGCTTGATTTAACGGTGGAAATGATGAGTGAGCTTGGTGCAGGAGGCCTGTCGGACGCTGAGCTCCATCGCGGCAAGGAGCAGCTGAAGGGCAGCTTAATCTTAAGCTTGGAAAGTACCAGCAGCCGTATGAACCGGCTCGGCAAAAACGAGCTGATGCTCGGCAGACATTATACGCTGGACCAGCTGTTGCAGCGTATCGATTCGGTGACGATGGACGATATCAAAGAAGTGACCAAACGTATGCTGTCCGTCCCATTTGCTGTCGCAATGGTAGGAAGCAACGATAAAGCAGCAGCATCTCTGGGGAGGAATAGTCTTGTTACAAGTACAATTTAAACGGCAGCCGGGAAATGAAGATCTGCCATTGCCGTGCAAAATGTCTGAGCTCGCTGCGGGGTTTGATCTGCATGCAGCTGTAGCGGAGCCTGTCATGCTATTGCCGGGAGAACGCAAGCTTATTCCGACGGGCTTTGCCATGGCAATGCCGGCTAATCTTGAAGCGCAGGTTCGCCCGCGCAGCGGGCTTGCCTACAAGCATGGCATTACATGCCTGAATTCACCTGGTACAATCGATGCTGATTACCGTGGAGAGGTTAAAGTATTGTTGATCAACTTAGGCCAAGAGCCATTTGTGATCGAGCGTGGCGAGCGCATTGCGCAAATGCTGTTCCAACTCGTTCCCGACATTGCGATTCAAGAAGTGGATGAATTGTCCGAAACCGTTCGCGGAGCTGGCGGCTTCGGGCATACTGGCGTATAGCTTTAGTAAATGCATATAGCAGCAATCAACGAGCCTTCATTTTTCGTTTGACTTCGCGCGGCGGAGTAAACGGAACAATGAAGGCTTATTTTTTGTTGGCTGAAGCGGGCGCCTATCTATAAGGATGCAAAGCACCCATTGCCTGTGCCGGCATACAATGATTTATACCCAGCCGTGAGCGCTAGGGTAGAGTGCGGAGAACGTATAAAGAACGGTGAGAGGAGTGATTTATACATGCTGACAGGCGTACAGATTGTCCTGATCGGCGGCGACGCGCGCCAACTGGAAGTCATTCGCAGGTTAAGCGAGATGGACGCTGTTGTAACGGTAGCTGGCTTCGATCAATTGCATACGCCGCTGGATGGTGCTGTCCGCTCAGAGATGAATGAAGAACTTTTTCGTCATGCAGATGCGCTTGTTTTGCCGGCAGTCGGCACAGAGGACGACGGACAGATTTTGGCTGTCTTTAGCGACCGGGAGCTCGTGCTAAAAGATGAGCATGTTGCGCTGCTGCCAAAGCATTGCACGATCTATGCCGGAATGGCGAAGCCATATTTGCGGCTATTATGCGAGAAATACGGCATTCGCCTGGTGGAATTGTTTGATCGGGACGACGTTGCGATCTATAATTCCATCCCAACTGCTGAAGGTGCACTTATGATGGCAATACAAAATACAGATATTACTTTGCACGGCTCCTCATGTATGGTTCTCGGTTTTGGACGCACCGGCTTTACGATGGCACGGACATTGCAAGGCTTGGGGGCGCATGTTCAAGTTGGCGTGCGGCGCGAGGAACACTTGGCCAGGGCGTACGAAATGGGGTTTAAACCGTTCCATGTGCGCGATTTGTTGAGCTATGTGGGGAATATTGACTTGCTTTTTAACACAATTCCGACTATGATAGTCACAGCGCAAATTATTGCAAATTTGCCTTCGCGAGCAGTCATTATCGACCTTGCCTCGAAGCCTGGCGGAACGGATTTTCGCTTTGCTGAGAAGCGGGGTATTAAAGCGTTGCTCGCCCCGGGTCTCCCAGGAATCGTCGCTCCTAGAACCGCTGGACGCATCATTGCGGAATGTCTTAGTCGATTGATTATGGAAGAGACCAGTAAGCGGGGGAATGCGCAATGAAATGGCAAGGCAAAACGGTCGGGTATGCACTGTCCGGATCACATTGCACGTTTGCAGAAGTGATGCCGGTTATTCAGCGCTTTGTTGACGAAGGAGCGAATGTCATTCCGATCGTCTCGCAGACGCTGATGACGACGGATACGCGATTCGGAACATCGGAAGAATGGCAGCGCCAGCTGAGGACGATAACAGGTAATTCCTTGATTTCTACAATAGTGGAGGCAGAGCCGCTCGGGCCGTCGAAGAAGCTGGATGTACTCGTTATTGCCCCTTGTACGGGCAATACGACAAGCAAGCTGGCCAACGCGATGACCGACAGTGCGGTACTTATGGCTGCGAAAGCGCAGATGCGCAATGAGCGTCCGCTCGTGCTCGCTATATCGACGAATGACGGGCTAGGTTTGAATGCGGCGAACATTGCTAAGCTGCTTGTATGTAAAAATATTTATTTTGTACCGTTCGGACAGGATAATCCGGCGCAGAAGCCGAATTCTTTGGTGGCAAGGATGGATCTTGTTCCCGAAGCTTGCGAGGCTGCTCTGCAAGGTAAACAGCTACAACCGCTCCTCATTGAGCGTTTTAATTATTAAGCGGCTATTGATAAGTTATTTTCGGTCAGCAATCAAGGCAGCCAGCGGCTGCGGCACGATTTTGGATCGGAGCGCAGCTTGAATATGTGGATTGTCTCCAAAAATGCTTGCTAAGTGTAAGAGACTCCGTATTGATCACAGTGTAAACCTTGCAATGCAAACTGCAAACCGGCTTCTAACAGATGGCAAGATTTGGGATGGTCGGCGATTCGGCAGTGTTGACGGTCGAATACGGAGGTTAGTTCATGCCAATTCTTGTGCAAAAGTATGGCGGAACATCGCTCTCTTCGGAACAAACACGCGGTTTTGTACTGCGACATATTGCAAGAGAACGGCAACGATCCTATCAACTGGTCGTTGTCGTCTCTGCGATGGGCAGAAGAGGCGACCCTTATGCGACAGATACGTTGCTTGCCCTTGTGCACAACAAAGGCGGTACAATACCGCAGCGGGAGCGGGATCTGCTTCTTGGCTGCGGGGAGATTATTTCCGCAGTCACTTTGTGCAGTCTGCTGCGTGCCGAAGGCATCCCTTCAGTCGTGCTGACAGGCGGCGGCGCGGGAATTTTGACAGACAGCCAGTTTGGGAGAGCGCGGATTTTGACCGTGAAAACGGACAAAGTGCTGCAGTTATTGCAGCAAAATCAAGTCGTTATCGTCACCGGCTTCCAAGGAATCGATGAGAAGGGTGACTTGACGACCCTTGGCAGAGGAGGAAGCGACACCTCTGCTACTGCTCTTGCTGCGGCATTGCGCGCGGAACGTGTCGACATATATACAGACGTGAACGGGATACTGACCGCGGATCCGAGAATCGTCGAGGATGCCCGTCCAATCCCTGTCGTTGGCTACGCAGAAATATGCAATATGGCCCGTCAAGGAGCGAAAGTTATTCATCCGCGGGCAGTTGAAATTGCCCAGCAGTCGCACATACCGATTCGCGTTCGTTCGACCTTTTCCGAGGAGGAAGGGACGCTTGTCACCGATCAGGCGGATGTGCTGGCAGCGGCGTCCGGCTCAAGTGTGAAAGACCGGCAAGTGACCGGTGTAACCCATGTGAGCGGCGTGACCCAAATTACTGTAACTGCACATAAAGGCGATAACGATGTGCAATTGAATGTTTTTCATGCTATGGCGAAGCATCAGATTAGTGTTGATTTCATTAATGTCACGCCTGGAGGGGCCACCTATACCGTATTCGATGAGGATGCTGACGCCGCAGTCGAGGTATTGCAATCGATTGGCTACGAGCCTTTTGTTGTGAAGGGCTGCGCCAAAGTATCGATTATCGGCGGCGGAATGAATGGCGTGCCCGGCATTATGGCGAGTATCGTGGAAGCGTTGACGAAGAGGGGGATTCCGATCCTCCAATCGGCCGACTCCAACACCACGATATGGGTGCTCGTTCGTGAGGAGAATATGGTGGAGGCACAGCGTTCGCTGCATGCCCAGTTCAACCTGCATGAATAATGGATAGATATGTATAATAGTTCAGGAGGCAGTCAAGATGGAATTCGGCAGATTAATTACCGCAATGGTCACTCCCTTCAACGAAGAAGGCGCTATTGATTGGGATGAAACAGGGCAGCTTATCGATTATTTGATCGATGAGCAAAAAACCGACAGTATCGTTGTATCCGGGACTACAGGCGAATCGCCTACATTGACCGATGGAGAAAAGGAAGAGCTGTTCCGGTACGCCGTCAAGCGCGCTAATGGTCGCAGCAAAATAATTGCAGGAACGGGCAGCAACGACACTGCTCACTCCATCCACTTGACGAAGATTGCCGAAAGCTGCGGTGTAGACGGCATACTTCTTGTTGTACCTTATTACAACAAGCCGAGTCAGGAAGGCATGTACCAGCATTTCAAGGCAATTGCTAATGCAACTACGCTGCCTGTCATGCTGTACAATGTCCCTTCACGCACGGTTGCAAGTATGTCAACGGAGACGACGCTTCGTCTTGCCCAGATCGACAATATTGTCGCTACTAAGGAGTGTGCTTCTACAGATCAAGTAACGCAGCTGGTAGCAGGAGCGCCGGAAGGCTTTTACGTATATAGCGGTGATGACAGCGCTGCATTGCCTGTACTTGCAGTAGGCGGGTATGGCATCGTGAGCGTAGCCAGCCATGTCATTGGCGCGCAAATGAAGCAAATGATCGAAGCCTATCTGAATGGCAACGTAAAAGAGGCGGCAGCACTGCATCAGCAATGCTTCCCGGTTTTCAAAGGCCTGTTCGAATTGCCGCATCCGGTACCTAATCCGGTGCTTGTTAAGGCTGCTTTGCAGCTTCGCGGCTTAGCCGTTGGCGGCGTTCGCCTGCCGCTCGTAAACGCAACCGAACAGGAGCTGGCGGCACTGCGCAGTCTGCTGGGCAATAGCTGATCGTCCGCAATTATAACATCTCGCTCGCTGGAAAACCGGTGCGTCTGCATCGGTTTTTCGCTTTGAAAGAGACGGTTTTAAACGGTTACTTGTGTTTCTTAATTTCAATCATGTATAATGATCTCAAGTGACGATGGGCGGCAAATATTAGAAATTGGGGAAATCGAAGAAGGAGCATCGTGTTGAAGCTCATTCTAAGAAAATATATTTAGAGCGAATTTCATTGCTCGTTGACAAATGAGGTTCGTCAATAATTGTTCAATTACAGGAGGTTTAGATTCACTTGTCAAAAAAAAACAACCAGGATAAGTTGCTTATTTTTGCGCTGGGTGGCGTCGGCGAAATTGGAAAGAACATGTACGTCATTCAGTATGGCAATGATATTGTAGTCGTCGACGCAGGACTGAAGTTCCCAGAAGAGGACATGCTCGGTATTGATATTGTAATTCCAGATATTACATATTTGACGGAAAATCGTGAAAAAGTTCGCGGTATTCTTATTACGCATGGACATGAGGACCATATTGGCGGTCTGCCATACGTTTTGAAGCATCTGAATGTTCCCGTTTACGGAACAAAGCTTACGCTTGGCTTGATCGAAGGCAAGCTGAAGGAAGCCGGCTTGCTCGGCGAAACAAAGCGCATATTGATTCATGCTGATTCCGAAGTGCAGCTCGGATCGATTCATGCGTCATTTTTCCGCACTAATCATAGTATTCCGGACTCTGTCGGCGTTTGTCTCGACACACCGGAAGGTATTGTTGTCCATACAGGCGACTTTAAATTTGATCATACGCCAGTCAACGATCAATATGCCGATTTGCAGCGTATGGCTGGGATTGGAAGCCGCGGCGTGCTTGCGCTGCTGTCGGACAGCACGAATGCGGAGCGCGCAGGCTTCACACCGTCAGAGAGCATGATTGGAACGGAGCTGGAGGATATTTTCCGCAAGGCTACTCAGCGGGTAGTCGTTGCTACTTTTGCTTCCAATGTACACCGCATTCAGCAGGTCATTAATGCGGCAATGACGACGCGCAGAAAGATTGCGGTCGTGGGACGCAGTATGGTCAACGTTGTCACGATCGCTTCCGAGTTAGGTTATTTAAACATTCCCGAAGGTATGCTGATCGAGCCGGAAGAAGTGAACAAGATGGCGGCTGACCGGGTTGTGGTGCTGTCTACAGGCAGTCAGGGCGAGCCGATGTCAGCGCTGACCAGAATGGCCAGAAATACACATCGCAAGGTCGATATTTTGCCTGGTGATACCGTTATTATCGCGGCGACGCCAATCCCTGGCAATGAGCGTTATGTCGGGCGTACAGTCGATGAATTGTTCCGCCTTGGCGCTAATGTCATATACGGGCCGGGCTCTGTATCCGGCGTACACGTATCAGGTCACGGCAGCCAGGAAGAACTGAAATTGATGCTCAACCTGATTCGACCTAAATTTTTCATCCCGATTCACGGTGAATACCGCATGCTTCGTCAGCATGGCCTGCTTGGCGAATCCGTCGGCATCGAGAAAGAAAATATTTTCATCATTGAGAACGGTGACACGGTTGAATTCCAAGGGGGGACGGCGCGCAAAGGCAACAAAGTGCCGGCTGGAAATGTGCTTATCGATGGACTGGGAGTGGGCGATGTAGGCAATATCGTCTTGCGCGACCGCAAGCTGCTGTCGCAGGATGGCATATTGGTCGTAGTCGTCACGCTGAGCAAGCAGGACGGCACCATATTGTCCGGGCCGGACATCATCTCCCGCGGATTTGTCTATGTGCGCGAGTCAGAAGGACTGCTTGAAGAGGCGAACCGTATTGTCACCTCGACGCTTCACAAACTGATGAGTGATAAAGTGAATGAATGGGCATCGCTGAAGACGAACGTTAAGGATGCGCTGGGCCGCTTCTTGTATGAGCAAACCCGTCGCCGGCCGATGATTTTGCCAATCATTATGGAAGTATAGAAAGGGTGGTCGTCACCTTCTTCGCATGAAGAGGGGGCGATCGCCTTTTTTGTATTTGCCGGGTCGTTCTAGGGCATTCTAGGGCAAGGCGTGTTTCGAGCGCAATGTTCGATTTAAGGGAGGATATAAGCGATGGAAGAGTTTTTCCAAGACAACAATGAAAACAGTGAGCAGCCTGAGCCTGCAGAGGGCAAGCCGGCTGTAGTTGAGACGATTCAGCAATTAGGTCAGACCGCTGCGCCGGCGACGGATTCTAACATTTTTTGTATGACAATCATCGGACAGGTAGAAGGGCATCTCGTGCTTCCGCCGCAAAACAAAACAACGAAATACGAGCATATTATTCCCCAGCTGGTTGCAGCAGAACAAAATCCGAAAATTGAAGGTATTATTATCGTTCTAAATACTGTTGGGGGCGATGTGGAAGCAGGGCTGGCGATTGCAGAAATGATTTCATCATTAACAAAGCCGACCGTCACGCTTGTCCTGGGGGGAGGACATTCAATCGGCGTACCGATCGCTGTTGCGGGCGTTAAATCGTTCATTGCAGCTACAGCGACGATGACGATCCATCCGATTCGCTTGAACGGTTTAGTCATTGGTGTGCCGCAAACGTTTGAATATTTGGAAAAAATGCAGGAGCGGGTTGTTAGATTTGTTACCTCCCATTCCAACATATCGGAAGAACGGTTCAAAGAGCTGATGTTTAAGACGGGAGAGCTGACCCGGGACATCGGAACGACCGTCATTGGACCGGACGCAGTCAAGGACGGGCTGATCGATGCAGTGGGCGGCATTGGCACGGCGCTGCAGGAGCTAAACCGTTTTATCAATGAAAGAAAACAAAGTAAGGGGCTGCCGCAATGACGATCTATACGAATGTGCCGCTCGAGGTTGTCTTAAACGGGATGAATGAGCAGCCTGGCCCCTTTGTCGATATCGACATAGCAGGAATCCGCATGCAGATCGTCCCGGTCTCTCCGGGGATTGGCCGTATTGTGCGACTGTTGGAATGCCCGCTGGACACTTATTTAAAGCCCGAGTATACGCCAGGAACACTAATTGCTTATGGGAATAAAGGGGAGTGAAAATCAGGAAGGTGTGAGCCGTTTCCTGCTAACCTATGGTATAATGTTCACCAGAGGTGACTGATCTTGGCGAAACGAAGACGGAAGAAAAAGAGCACGCTCGGAGCGAATTTGAAGTACGAAGTTTACGGCATTTTGCTCATTACACTGTCTGTTATCGCCCTATCAGGCGAGGCGACAGTCGGCCGCTCGCTGTCCAAATTGTTTGGACTTTTATTGGGGAAATTTTATTTTGTAATCGCCCTGGTCGGTATATATGTCGGATTGATGGTAATGATCAAGCGGACATGGCCGTCCGGATGGTCTACACGGAAAAGCGGTTTTCTGTTGCTTGTGCTGGCTTTAACCCTGTACAGCTCCATCATCGTGATGGACAAAAAGACAGAGCCGGTGGGCGGATTAACCGCCGGTTACATACTGGAGCAGCTGGGCTCCGATGTGCGCGGCGCATTGTTGGACTCTGCGCCTGCCTCAACAGGAAGCGAGATCGACATGGCAACCAAATCGATCAGCGGAGGTTATGCAGGCGCATTCCAATATTGGATTTTATTTTTGCTTTTCGGCTACAGCGGTTCCAAATTTGTCATGATCGTGATGTTTGCCATATCTTTCATGCTGATGACGGGAATGTCCTATGTTGAATTAGCGCGGACCATTCGTACGCGCGGGGGGCGTCTGCTGTCGCTTCTGCGGATGAAAGTTTCATCCGGTAAAGGATCTGGACTGGCATTAGCATCGGCTGGCGGCAAAGGAAAGACGAAGCGAAGCAAGCGGGCATCTGCGGATGATGATGTAGACGAAGATGAGGAAGCGTTATACGAGGAAGTCAAAATGGAGCCGGTTAAAGGTGACCAAAAGTTTTCCCTATTGTCCTGGCTGGGATTCAAGGATGAGCCGGAAGCGGCACCTGAGCCGGAAGCAGAAGACGATGAATATGGCTCGACTGCCGGCAAAAAAGCGCGCCGCAAGAAAAAGATATGGGAAGAGGAGCCGGAAGAAGAAACCCTGGTATGGGACGGCTATGCGGAGAAGGAGACGATTGCAGCAGCTGACCGCGCCCCATGGGAGGACGAGCCTGACATGTCTCAGACGGATGCCGATTCGGCTGAGCACACGACGCCTTCCTTACCGGAAACCGAAAACTCCTCGCCGCTTATTTCAAGCCCGGCGCTTGAACAGGAGGGAGAGGAGACCGGCGAAGCGGCTTTGCCGCCAGCAGAGCTCGTAAAACCTTATCAGTTTCCGCCTATGTCGCTGCTTGCGAAGCCAAATGGCGGCAGAAGCGGGGACAGCGCGGACGCGAACGATTCGCGGCGCAAGCTAGAAGCTACACTCGAAAGCTTTGGAGTGCGGGCACAGGTGCTCGACGTTGTACGCGGTCCTGCTGTTACGCGTTATGAGGTGCAGCCGGCAAGCGGTGTTAAAGTAAGCAGAATTGTTAGTTTGACAGACGATATCGCGCTTGCCTTGGCAGCGAAAGATATCCGGATGGAAGCGCCGATTCCAGGAAAGTCGGCCATCGGGATCGAAGTGCCAAATACGGAAGTCTCAATGGTCACCATGCGGGAGGTTATGGAAACGACATCGTTTCTGAATGCGCCGTCCAAGATGTCGATCGCTTTCGGAAGAGATATATCCGGACAGACAATCGTCGGCAATTTGGCGCGAATGCCCCATTTATTAGTTGCCGGCGCCACCGGATCAGGTAAATCGGTCTGTATCAACGGGATAATTACGAGCATTTTGTACAAAGCCCGGCCGGACGAAGTGAAATTTCTAATGATCGACCCCAAAATGGTCGAATTGAATGTGTATAATGGAATTCCGCATTTGCTGGCGCCGGTTGTTACTGATCCCCGCCGCGCTTCACTCGCTTTGAAAAAGATTGTTGTCGAGATGGAGAAGCGCTACGAGCTGTTCTCGAAATCGGGCACGCGCAATATCGAAGGCTATAACTCTTTAATGGCTGACAATCCCGCTGCCATTTTGCCGTTTATCGTCGTCATCGTCGATGAGTTGGCTGATTTGATGATGGTTGCGGCCGGTGATGTCGAGGATGCGATTTGCCGGCTGGCACAAATGGCGCGCGCGGCAGGCATCCATTTGATTATCGCCACACAGCGCCCGTCTGTCGATGTCATTACAGGCGTAATTAAGGCGAACATCCCTTCCCGGATCGCCTTCGGCGTTTCTTCGCAGGTCGATTCGCGGACGATCCTCGACTCAGTAGGCGCTGAGAAGCTGCTTGGACGGGGGGATATGTTATTTTTGCCTGTCGGCATGTCCAAGCCGATTCGTGTGCAAGGTGCCTTTTTGTCGGATCAGGAGGTCGAGGCGGTCGTTCATTTTGTCCGCGGGCAGGGAGAAGCGGAGTATAAGGAAGATCTGGTGCCGGAGGTGGATGACAACAGTACAGAAGATCAAACGCTGGACGAACTGTTCGATCAGGCGGTGCGTGTTGTTTTAGAAGCCAAGCAGGCGTCGGTATCGCTGCTGCAAAGACGAATGCGCGTCGGCTATAATCGGGCTGCGCGCCTTATCGACCAGATGGAGGCGAAAGGGGTCATCGGCCCTTACGAAGGCAGCAAGCCGCGCGAAGTGTTGATGACGCTCGATCAGTATGATTCGGATAAAATAAGTTCCTGAGCAGGATGATTCCGCAGCAATCGCCAAAAATACACTGTAATCGTGCATAGAAGGCAGACCGGTTTCTCATACTAGGGGTAAGCTCGCTACTTGCTTAATAATCCACTTGCAAGAGAAAGGCAGATCCTTAGAATGAGAATACGATTAGTTACGTTAACTGCTGTGATTGTCTTTTTGTTGTTCGGTTCGTTTACTATGATGCATTCCGGCAATAGAAAATCGACCGAAACGTTCAGCAATGCGACCTTGACAGTGGGGTCGTCCGGCAGCGACATCTATGAATTACAAGGCCGATTGAAGTTCCTTGGTTATTTTAGCGGAAAAGTCGACGGTGACTTTGGTTCGGCAACGCTTGAAGCTGTCAAATGGTTTCAATGGCAATTCGGGATGAAGGCTGATGGGGTTGTCGGTCCGAAGACGAAGCTGAAGCTGTGGGAGGCTACAAAGCAATGGAGGCCGACAGCCGAGGAAAGCCCTCAGCCAAGCGGCGGCACCACTGCCGGGGGCGGCGGAGGCAGCCCATCCGTGCCTAAATCCAACCAGATGGGGCTGTCTGATAATGATTTGAAGCTGATGGCCAACGCTGTCTTCGGCGAATCCCGCGGCGAACCATACGAGGGACAGGTGGCGGTAGCGGCAGTTATACTCAACCGGCTCAAATCAAAAAACTTCCCCAACTCGATTTCGGGCGTTATTTTTCAGCCAGGGGCATTTACGGCAGTGGCCGATGGCCAGATCTGGCTGACGCCAAACGAGACGGCCAGCCGGGCGGTAAGAGATGCGATCAACGGCTGGGATCCGAGCGGCGGTTGCGAGTATTATTTTAATCCGGAGACAGCTACATCCAAATGGATCTGGACAAGGCCGCAAGTAAAAACGATTGGCAAACATATTTTTTGTATGTAAGGGCCGGTTTCAGGCTAATCAATTTCAAGCAAAAAAAGAGAAGCAGCCCGCCCGTAAAGCGGGTTGTTTCTTCCATTTCTAATCAGGTAGAATGGTATAGATTCAAATGGATTGGAATAGATTGACTTTATAAATATGAGCGGAAGGGGAAAGCCAGAACATGAACAAATCCCGCTTTGAAAGAGGGCAATTCGGGCGCATTCGGCTCCATGTCATGCCGACAAAACGCTTTAAAACATTTTCGATTTCTCTGTATGCCGGCTTGCCGCTATCCGAAAGCACGGTAACTTCTGTTGCCCTGATTCCTTTTGTACTGCGCCGCGGTACGGCTGCAACGCCAGAGACGATTGCCTTTCGCGAACGTTTGGATGAACTCTACGGCGCAGGCTTCGGCTTTGATGTGTATAAGCGCGGTGATTCGCAAATCGTCCAATTCCGAATGGATGTCATTAATGACCGGTTTGTTAGCTCTGACAAGCCGCTGCTTGCGGAATCCTTGCAATTGCTAGGGGAGGTCGTTACGAAGCCCGCTATGACGGAAGGTGGTCATTTCCGTCCCAAATATGTAGAAGCCGAGAAAGTTACCTTGCAAAAACGGCTGGAAGCGATCATTAATGATAAAATACGTTATGCGGCCGAGCGTTGCCTGGAGGAAATGTGCCATGATGAGCCGTATCGGCTGCATGCGCTTGGCCAGCGGGCAGATATTCCCGCGATTACGCCCGAATCGCTCACAGCAGTATACCGAGACTGGCTAGCGGAAGCGGCTTTCGATCTTTATGTCGTCGGGGACACAACCTTGGATGAGGTAGAGAGGCTTGTTGCTGAAGCGTTTGCTGTCGGAGAGGGAAAAGCCGCTTCCTATAAGGCGCCTGCCGATGCAGCGCCGGTGAAGGAAGTCCGGACCATTGTAGAGAGCATGGATGTTAGTCAGGGTAAGCTGAATATGGGGCTGCGGATCAACACTTTGTATGCAGACGATGATTATCCGGCCGCATTGATGTATAACGGAATACTGGGCGGATATCCGCATTCCAAGCTGTTTTTGAATGTCCGGGAAAAAGCGAGCCTGGCTTACTACGCTGCTTCGCGGCTTGACGGCCATAAAGGGATTTGCACGATTCAATCCGGCATTGAAATCGCCAATTTTGAGCGGGCAACGGCTATTATTCAGGAACAGCTGGAAAGTATGCGCGCCGGACAGTACAGCGAGCTGGAATTGAACCAGACGAAGGCGATGATTGCCAATCATTTGCGCGAGCTGCAGGATTCTGCGGGGGAAATGATTGCCTTTGATTTTAATGCCGTGCTTTCTGGCAAAGAACGAACGGCAGAAGAACTGCTGGAGCAGGTGCAGCAGGTGGATGCGGGGCAAATTGCAGCTATTGCTCAAAAAACAGAATTAGACACGATTTATTTCTTGCGTGACGGGAAAGGGGAATAGCAACCTATGGAAAAATTGTCCTATCCTGGCGTAGAAGAAACACTGTATCGGGAAGTTTTGGATAATGGGCTCGAAGTGATCCTGCTGCCCAAAGAAGGCTTCAGCAAGACCTACGCTACATTTTCAACGCGCTATGGCTCCATCGACAACCGGTTTGCAGTCGAAAGCGAGCCGCCTGTATCGGTGCCGGATGGAATTGCTCATTTTTTGGAGCATAAAATGTTTGAAGAGCCGACCGGCGACATTTTTGCCACCTTTGCTTCGCAGGGCGCTTCCGCTAATGCCTTTACAAGCTTTGACCGTACGGTATATCTGTTCTCGGCAACCGGGCAAATTGAAGCGAATTTATCGACATTGCTTGATTTTGTGCAGCATCCGTACTTTACGGATGAAAATGTGGAAAAGGAAAAAGGAATTATCGAGCAGGAGATTAATATGTACCGCGACAATGCCGACTGGCGGGTCTATTTTGGGCTGATTGCGGCGATGTACCATAATCATCCTGTTCATATCGATATTGCCGGAACAGCCGAGTCGATCAGTAAAATTGACAAAGAAACGCTTTATCGCTGCTACGAAACCTTTTATCACCCTTCGAATATGATTTTGTTCGTCGTCGGCGGCATTGAACCGGAACGGATCATGGAGCTTATTCGCAGCAATCAGGCGGGCAAAACATTCAAGCCACAGGGCGAGATTAGGCGGTTCTTTGACGAAGAGCCGGCTGCGGTGAAGCAGCGCAAGCTGTCAACCGTTCTTCCTGTTTCCATGCCGAAATGCCTGTTTGGCTTTAAGGAGACGAGGCCGGCAATGGAAGGAGACGCTTTGCTGAGGGCTGAAATTGGCACGAAATTGATGCTGGATACATTGCTTGGTTCAAGTACGCCGATTTATAATCAGCTGTACGACGATGATTTGATTTCTGATTCGTTCGGCTTTGAGTATAATAGCAGTCCGGATTATGCTTTTTCAGTCATTGGCGGAGAAACCAAGGATCCGGAGGAAATGATGCGCCGGCTGCGCGAAGCGATTGAAAAGGCAAAGGCCGATGGCATTGACGAACAAGCTTTTGAACGAACGAGACGCAAAAAAATTGGAGCTTATTTGCGATTGCTTAACTCCCCGGAGGCAATTGCCGGCGAATATACCCGTTACCGGTTCCGCGGCGCAGATTTGTTTCAGCTTGTACCTGTGTATGAATCGATCACACTGGATGAAGTAAACGAGCGTTTGCGTTCTCATTTCGATTGGGAGACAATGGCTGTCTCGATCGTGGCCAAGGAAGCGCATTGAAATCGCTCAAGGATATGACGGTGCTCATTACTGGGGGAAGCCGCGGTATTGGAGCGGCGATCGCTCGCCGCTTCGCCGTGGAGAGTATGAATGTCGTCATTCATTATATGCAATCCCATGAAGCCGCTAATGAAACAGCCCGCTATTGCATGCGGCAGGGGGCCAATGTGATGACAGTTGCTGCAGATTTGCGCTCAAGAGAGCAATTGCAGCGGATGTGCGAGAAGCTGCAGACAAGCGGCATGATGCCGGATATTGTCGTCAACAATGCGGGAATTGCCCATTACGGCATGCTTGCCGATGTAACCGAGGAACAATGGGACGACATTATGGCGGTCAATTTGAAGGGGATGTTTTTGTGCACGCAATTATTTATGCCGCATATGGTTGCCCAGCGCTTCGGCCGCATCATTAATGTGTCTTCCGTATGGGGGCTGTCAGGGGCTTCATGTGAAGTCATCTATTCCACGACTAAAGGCGGAATGAATGCTTTTACGAAAGCACTGGCTAAAGAGCTTGCGCCATCGGGAGTTACTGTGAATGCTGTAGCGCCAGGCGCTGTCAACACTGTTATGCTGGACAACTTGAACGAAGACGAAAAGCAGGCGCTGGAAATGGAAATTCCCGCCGGCCGCCTGGCGCAGCCGGATGAAATCGCCTCATTGGTCTATTTTTTGTCTTTACCGGAGTCAGCTTACATTACTGGACAAATTATTAGCCCGAACGGCGGCTGGCATACATAAAATTAACTTTTATGATACCTGGAATTTGCCTGCGGGGTTGAAACTTTTTCAAAGCGGATGTCGTCGAATAACTGTACCCTCCTAAGCGAATAATACGTTTGTCGCCTGTTACGCTGGCGAAAATACGAAGGAGGTGCACTCATGGCATCTGTGCTAACAAATTTTGAGGATTGGAAAAAGTTTTTGGCTGAACGCGTCGAGAAAGGAAAGAATCTTGGTTTGAGCGAAGAGACAATTTCCAATATGGCTTATGAAATAGGCTCATTTTTGGAAGAAAAAGTAGATCCAAAAAATGAACAAGAGCGACTGCTCAAAGATTTGTGGGATGTTGGCGATAACGAAGAACGGAAGACAATTGCCAAGCTGATGATCAAATTAGTTGATTAATTTGCATACTCACAAAAAAGCCTCCGTTCGGAGGCTTTTTATACAATCTTTCTGCATGAATGTTGCAGGATAATGGCGAATGCTGTAGAATATTCTTTTCTGATGCGTTTATTAGGGTGGTGTAGGCAATGGAAGTGAAACAATGGTACATGGAGTACCGTATACATAAAAATCGTCCCGGTTTGCTTGGGGATGTCGCCTCTTTGCTCGGTATGCTGGAAGTCAATATTGTGACGATCAACGGTGTTGAAAATCGCACGCGCGGCATGCTGCTCCAGACGAACGATGAAGAAAAGATTGAAATTTTAGGCAGAATGCTGCAAAAGGTTGATAATATTACCGTTACCAAGCTGCGTCCTCCCAAATTGGTGGATGTGCTTGCCGTGCGTCACGGGCGCTATATCGAACGTGATTCGGACGACCGCAAAACCTTCCGTTTCACACGCGATGAGCTCGGGTTGCTGGTTGACTTTCTGGGGGAAGTTTTCAAACGGGAGGGCAATCAGGTTATCGGTCTGCGCGGCATGCCCCGTGTAGGAAAGACGGAATCGATCATTGCTGGCAGCGTCTGCTCCAATAAGCGCTGGACTTTTGTTTCCTCTACATTGCTGAGACAGACAGTCCGCAGTCAATTGTCGCAGGAGGAGATGAATCCCAACAATATTTTCATTATCGATGGCATCGTTAGCACGATCCGCTCCAATGACAAGCACCATTCTTTATTGCAGGAAATTATGGCTCTGCCATCGACCAAGGTCATTGAACATCCCGATATTTTTGTGAAGGAGTCTGCATTTGATTACGGCACTTTTGATTATATTATTGAGCTGCGCAATACCCCTGAAGAGGAAATTAATTATGATTCCTTCACAACCGACTACAACGAATTTTAGCAAAAGGAGGGATAGACATGTCGGATTTGGGCGATTTGCTGCGTAAAGCAAGAGAGGAGTACGGATACTCTCTTGAGGATATTCAGGATTTAACGAAAATTCGCAAGCGTTATCTGGAAGCGATTGAGGAAGGGAACTACGCTGTGCTCCCAGGCAGCTTCTACGTGCGCGCCTTTGTTAAAAACTATGCGGAGAACGTCGGGCTTGATGCAGATGAAGTATTGAGGCTGTATCAGAAAGAAATACCGACCTCTGCTCCTGACCCGGTAGTTGAGACTGTCCAGCGTCCGCGCCGGTCGCAAAACCAACATTCCGACCGATGGAGCAAATGGGGCTTTAGGGCATTGATGTGGTCCTTCCTCATTTTAATTGTCGTCATCGTCTACATATTTGCGATTAATCGTCCGACGGGCGACGGGGCGGAAACATTGGACGGCGAACCGATTATTAATGAGAAAGAGCCGGCCGTCAAGGACAAAGATAAAAACAATACGCAAAAGGGCGGAGAGCAGGGGGCGAAACCGCCGGTCCAAAAGCCTGATCCCGATCCTACGCCCGAAACGCCGCAAACAAGGCTGACCTTTGTCAAATCGACAGGGAAGACCGATTATTATGTGCTTTCTCCCGGGAAGCATAAAATTGAACTCAAAACATCCGGGGGCGGAAGCTGGGTTGGCATAAGCGAGAAAGATAAGAACGGAGCCTATTTGCTGACCGATACGATGAAGGACGGTGCCACTGCAACGGTAGAGACTGAAGCGCCATTCTATATTAACATCGCGCGTGCGAACATCGTGACAGTGACGATTGATGGCATTGTGCTTGAAGATGGCGATAAAGAAAGTACAAAAAAATTCCAGGTTGACCCGGAGCCTGAGACTCCGAGCGGCCAGCAGCAAGCAACGAATTAGTGCCTGGCGCAGTAGGGAGAGGGAGGAGAAATAAACATGAGTTCTGAAAATTCATTTGATATTGTATCCAAAGTAGATATGCAGGAATTGTCCAATGCAATCACGCAGGCGGAACGCGAGATTGAGAACCGCTTTGATTTTAAGGGCAGCAAGAGCAGCATTGATTTGGAGAAAGATGAGCTCGTCGTTGTCTCCGATGATGAATATAAGCTGAAAGCGGTCATCGATGTGCTGCAATCGAAGATGATCAAACGCGGTGTGCCGATCAAAAACTTGGAATATGGCAAAATTGATCCTGCCTCCTCGAAGACCGTCAGACAGCGCATTCGCTTAAAGCAAGGGATCGAGCAGGATATAGCCAAAAAAATCAACATCCTGATTCGCGACTCGAAGCTGAAAGTAAAAAGTCAGATTCAAGGCGATTCAATTCGCGTTTCAGGGAAAAGCAAAGACGATTTGCAAGCGGTAATGACGATGCTGCGCGGCGCAGATCTGCAAATCGATTTGCAATTTTCAAATTATCGCTAACTGCTTGGATTATGAAACGTACAGCTAAGGTCCCTCTTTCCGGCTTTGCCCGGAAGGCAGGGACATTTTGTTTGTGGTCCTCACCTAGGCTATTTTTTGCAGGAAGAAGGCAAATGTTCACAATAAGCAAGGCTAAAGCAGGCTCTTCATATTTTGACACCGCAATCCGGCATGTATTATACTTGGTAAGATAGCTTTACGGAGGAGATCAAGGGGACCATGACAGAACGAGTTAAAGTTTTAACGCTAGGTTGCGAGAAAAATTTGGTCGATTCGGAAATCATGTCCGGATTGATCGATGAGCGCGGTTACCGGCTTGTTGACCAAGCTGACGATGCGACAGTCATCATCGTCAATACGTGCGGTTTTATTGACGCTGCCAAGGAAGAGTCGGTTAATACGATATTGGACATGGCTGAATTTAAGCAAACCGGACGCTTGAAAGCGTTAATCGTATCCGGCTGCCTGACCCAACGCTACAAGCAACAGCTAATGGAAGAGATGCCGGAGATCGACGGGATCGTAGGCACTGGCGATTTTCATCATATTGTAGATATTGTTGAGGAAGCGCTCCATGGCAAGAAGCCAATCAAGGTAGGCAACCCTGTATTTGACTATGAGCAAAAGCTGCCTCGGCTGGTGACTACACCGCGATATACGGCGCATGTGAAAATTGCTGAAGGCTGTGATAACGCCTGCACTTTCTGTTCGATTCCGATTATGCGCGGCAAGTTCCGCAGCCGCTCGATTGAATCGATCGTAGATGAGGTGCGGACATTGTCAGCACAAGGGGTGCGCGAGATCAGCCTTATTGCACAGGATTCCACGAACTATGGGACAGATCTGTATGACAAATTTATGCTGCCCGAGTTATTGAACCGCGTCAGCGAGGTTGAAGGAATCGTATGGGTGCGGCTTCATTATGCTTACCCGGGCTTCTTCACCGATGAACTGATTGAGACCATAGCCACGAATCCTAAAGTATGCAAATATGTCGACATGCCGCTGCAGCATAGCGAGGATTCAATCCTGAAGCGGATGCGGCGCCCTGGCCGCCAGCGCGATGCACGCGAGCTGATCGCGAAAATTCGCGCGCGTATTCCCGATGTTGCCCTGCGCACATCGATTATTGTCGGTTTTCCGGGAGAGACCGAGGAGGATTTCGAGCGGCTGTGCGAGTTTGTGCGTGAAATGAAATTCGATCGTCTGGGCGTATTTACTTACTCCAGCGAGGAGGATACGCCGGCCGTACGCTTGCCGAACCATATTTCCGATGAGGTCAAGGAATGGCGCTCCAACACATTGATGGAGATTCAGCGTGAAGTTTCGAAGCATAACAGCGGCAAATATATCGGCCGCGAAATCGATGTTTTGGTAGAGCGTTACGATGGCCGCAGCGATGTGTACATCGGCCGCTCCGAGTATGACGCGCCCGAAATCGACGGAGAAGTATATATTTCCAATTGTAAGGCGTCCATCGGTGAAATTCAGAAGGTGCGTATTACGCACGCCTATGAGTTCGATATGTCCGGGGAGGGGCTATTGTGAATCTAGCCAACCGAATTACGCTTGCCCGTATTTTTTTGGTTCCAATCATTGTTTTCTTGTTACTGATTAATGTTGAGATCCAGCCTTTGACATTTGCTGATTTTTCAATTACTTGGAATCAGATTTTGGCGGCGCTCATTTTTATTATCGCAGCTAGTACGGACGGGCTGGATGGCTATATTGCCCGTAAGAACAAAATTGTCACAAATCTCGGCAAGTTGCTTGACCCGCTGGCAGACAAGCTGCTGGTCGCTGCCGTGCTCATCTCATTGGTGGAAATGAACAAGGTCGATGCCTTGATCGTTATTATTATAATCAGCCGGGAATTTGCAGTAACCGGCCTGCGCCAAATCGCTCTGCTTGAAGGCAAAGTGGTGGCAGCGTCAGCATGGGGGAAATGGAAAACAGCTGTGCAAATTACGATGATTATCGCATTGCTGCTGAACAATTTTCCGTTTGCATTTTTCGACATTAGTTTTGATGTGATCGTCAGCTGGCTGGCTGCGATTATAACATTATATTCGGGTGTCGATTACTTTATCAAAAATAAAGACCTTATTCCTTTAACGGAATAAAGCGATAGCTGAGAAGCATTTGACGGGAAAACCTCTGAATCCATTGCTTGTAATGGAGGCTGAGGTTTTTTCGAAATATGAGAAAAACTTCTATCGAAGTCATTCGAGGATGAGCGACCGCGTTTAAAGGTAGTTTTTATCGCCAATAAGAATTTGTTTTTCCGCACAGCCTGGAAACTTATAAAATTCTTATGTGGTAAAACGGCTGACGCCGTCCTTGGCGCTATCGCCAAGTTTCTGCTATGAGTAAAAAAGCGAAGAGGGCTGCGCTCAGCTTATTGCTTGAATGGGGCGGGGACTAAATTTGGTATGGGAGTGGTTGTATTATGCGTGCTGAAATTATTGCGGTCGGAACGGAGCTATTGTTGGGACAAATCGTCAACACCAATGCAATCTATTTATCGCAAAAATTAGCCGATTTAGGGATTGATGTGTACTTTCAGACCGTAGTCGGCGACAATGCTGCACGTATCCGGCTCGCGATCGAGACGGCGCGCACGCGAGCCGACCTGCTGCTGTTTACTGGCGGACTTGGGCCGACGCAGGATGATTTGACTAAGGATGCACTGGCGGAATACCTGGGGCGGGACTTGCTTATTCATCAGCCGTCGATGGACAAGATTGAAGCGATGTTTGCGGCCAGAGGCGTACATATGGTTGAAAGCAATCGCCGGCAGGCGCTCATGCTTCAAGGCAGCGAGCCGTTATTTAACGAGGCGGGCCTTGCGGTCGGCAATGCACTAACGGTAGACGGAACGCATTACTTGCTGCTGCCGGGACCGCCCCGCGAAATGCGCACAATGTTTGACGGCCCCGCGGCCGCTTGGCTCAGGAAGCTATCCGGTGAACAGAAGAAGCTTTACTCCCGCACCTTGAAGTTTGCCGGAATCGGCGAATCGAATCTGGAACAGGAGCTGCTTGATTTGATTGAGGCGCAGTCCGATCCGACGATTGCTCCATATGCCAAGGAAGGGGAGGTAGCTATACGCCTATCCACCAAGGCAGCGGACGAAAAGGAGGCTGCTTTGCGTCTCGACCTGACTGAGGAGCAAATCAGGGCAAGAACGGGTCAATATATGTATGCGGCTGAGGATATACCGCTCGAGGAAGCGGTTGTTCGTCTGCTGCGGGCAAAGGGGCTAAAGATGTCGACAGCCGAAAGCTGCACCGGAGGACTGCTGGCGGAGCTGATTACGACTGTTCCCGGCAGCAGCGGGGAATTTAAGGGCGCTGTCGTGACATATACGAATGAAATGAAGCACGAGCTGCTCGGCATTCCGCTTTCGCAGCTGGAGGGGGCGGACGCTCCCGGCGCGATCAGTGAATCGACAGCGGCGCTGATGGCAGAACGTGTGCGTGAGCGGGCGAAGAGCGACTACGGCATTTCGCTGACGGGAGTAGCCGGGCCGGCGGAGTCGGAAGGTAAGCCTGTAGGCCTGGTTTATTGCGGAATTGCGCGCAATGGCAGGCCAACTGCAGTGTATACGATGCAGTTGAGCGGCAGCCGCAGCATCATTCGTCAGCGTGCAGCCAAAGCGGCGCTGTATAGGCTGTGGCAGGAATTGAACGGTTTGAAGGGATAACACTGTTCTGGAAGAGGCAGAGCCTCCCTGCTGGGCTGCTGGACGGCTTTAAATGCAAAAAAAGCTTGTCTTGTCCGTTATTATCAACTATAATTGTAGCTAGTTGACGGAAGAACCGTGGCGAAGAGTACTTTGCTGCGGTTTTTTTTGATTTTATAGAATTTATAAGTTTTTCACTCGGTAAATTCTATAAAATTTCAGGGGAAGAAACTTGCCTCGCGCCAAGGACGGCGTCAGCCGTTTCTTCTTATCCAATCGATACTTAAAAACACAAGTGCAGTGCCCCTGAAGGATGTAAATAGGCATTTTGCTATTCATTGCTTGCGTTGACGCGGAATCAAACGAGCAGCTGCTGCACACCACAGCGAAAAAAGGCAACTCCAACCTGGCGGTGTCCCGATTTTTGGGACAAAGATGACTAAAGGGATTTCATGCAGCTAGTTTGCTTTTTTTTACCCGAAAAAAAGAAAACTAAAGGGAAAACATCCATCTATTTTGGGTGAAAAGGCGGTATCGGGTAGAAATCATCCATTGTAAATGCAGTTTTTCCGGTTAGTTTAATCCCTGTCAGCATTTTGCTTGCATTTAACTGCACAAAACCCAGTTAGACGTTCATACTGCTCTCGCGGCGCAATCAGAGGAATGAGGATAGTTCCATTTTCGGGATAGATTGTTAGCATGAGGTCGCCCGGATTTTTGACGTGACGCTGGCTGGGCGAGGGTACTTGGCTGCTTATTGGCTGGCTGGATGGCCTGGCGATATTGGGCGATGGGAGTCGGCGAGAGGCAAAATGCTGCACAAAATGCAACATTCGCGCTGGGATTCTGCCGAAACACCATAAATGTTGTACGTTCTGCAACAAACGTCACCCTTTCGCCTGGCTGGTGGAGCAGATTGTTGCATTTCGTGCAATAATTCGGGAGAATACTCGCTTTTGAGCGGGGATTTGTTGTATACGCTGCAACATTCTTCTTCTAGTGCCGCGGACTGAAAGGGCGATGGCGCTTGGCTTGTTGGTTGGCAGGATGACTGCACATCCAGCCATGCCGCTGAAGTGCTTTTGCTGCCGGGTTCGCCTTCTGCCGCCGCCCGGACGGGCCCTGGCTCTGCTCTGGTGTGGACGCGGCCAGTGCCTTCGCAGAACCGACCCGCTCTTCCCCGTCGGCCGCGCCAAAGATGGCGTCAACTAGAGCTTCAGAAAAAAACAAGAATATATGTTCGCAAAAACTCTTGTCAACATGAGGAAAAGGATGTATCATAAAACTATAAATGATGAAGGATGTGAGTGCGTTGTCAGATCGTCGCGCAGCTCTCGAGATGGCGCTACGCCAAATCGAGAAACAATTTGGTAAAGGTTCTATTATGAAATTAGGCGAGTCCGCAAACATGCAGGTGGAAACGGTATCCAGCGGCGCGCTCGCTTTAGATATCGCGCTTGGAATCGGCGGTTTTCCAAGAGGAAGAATTATCGAGATTTACGGGCCGGAGTCCTCAGGTAAAACTACAGTGGCGCTGCACGCGATCTCTGAGGTTCAGCGTGTGGGCGGACAAGCTGCCTTTATCGATGCAGAGCACGCGCTTGATCCGAGCTATGCCAGCAAGCTGGGCGTCAACATTGATGAATTGCTGCTGTCCCAGCCGGATACCGGTGAGCAAGCTCTGGAAATTGCCGAGGCGCTTGTACGCAGCGGTGCAGTTGATGTTATCGTCATTGACTCCGTCGCAGCGCTTGTGCCGAAAGCAGAGATCGAAGGCGAGATGGGCGACTCTCATGTTGGTTTGCAGGCGCGCCTGATGTCACAGGCATTGCGCAAGCTGTCCGGTGCGATCAGCAAATCGAAGACGATCGCTATCTTTATTAACCAGCTTCGCGAGAAGGTGGGCGTAATGTTCGGCAACCCGGAGACGACGCCTGGCGGACGCGCCTTGAAATTCTACTCCAGCGTAAGACTTGATGTGCGCCGTGTCGAGACGATCAAGCAAGGCAACGATATGGTCGGTAATCGTACCCGGATCAAGGTTGTCAAGAACAAGATGGCGCCTCCGTTCAAGCAGGCAGAGGTAGATATTATGTACGGTGAAGGCATTTCGAAGGAAGGCAGCATTGTCGATATCGGCGTTGAGATGGATATTGTACAGAAGAGCGGCGCCTGGTTCTCTTATGATGGAGAGCGGCTTGGTCAGGGCCGTGAGAATGCCAAGCAATTTTTGAAGGATCATGTGGAGATTAGCGCAACAATCGAGAATCGGATCCGCGAAGCCAGCAACCTGGCTGTCTCGGCAGCTATTAAGAACGGCGCCCAAGTGAGCGGCGACGATGATGATGATGAATTTGAATTAGAGCTGGGTACGAATGAATAAATAATATCAATCATTACTATAGAAGCACCTATTCAGGTGCTTCTATCTGTTTGTGGTGAAAATCGGGGAGGCGTGTTGGTGACGGAAGGCAAAGCTTCAAGCGCGGAAGCGATCGTGCAGATTACGAAAGTTGAGTATGACCGCAAGGAAAAGCATCGTTACCGGATTTATGTCAATAATGAACATATAGAGCCATTACTTTCGGTTCATGAAGATGTGATGATTAAGTTCAGACTGTTAAAGGGGCGGGAAATTCAGCGGGAGGAGCTGCGGCAAATCGCTGAGGAAGATACAGTGCATCGGGCCTATGCGCTGTCCCTGGCTTACTTGGGCGCGCGGCCGCGTACGAATCAGGAGATTGCCCGTTATTTGGCCCGTAAAGGAATAGAGGAACAAGCAATCAAGCTGGCGATCCGCCGGCTGGAGCAGGAACGGCTGCTTGATGACACTTCGTACGCGAGCCGATTTGCAGCGGAGCGGCTGCGCAATCAGAAAAAAGGGCGCAGGCTGCTGGAGCAGGAGCTTACAATGCGCGGTATAGCAAAAGAAACAGCGAGAGAGGCGACCGCTCAGCTGGATGAAGAAGAGGAATTGGAAATTGCCGTTCAGACTGCATGTAAAAAATGGCCTAAAGTAAAAGGGGAGCAACTTGAACGCAAACGCAAGCTGGCGGCCTTTTTAATGCGCAGAGGCTTTCCGGGAAATGTAGTGAAAAGGGCGATTCAGGCGGCAATCGAAAACGAGGTAAATGATGAAGAACGTCATATGCTTGACAATTGAATTTCACAAAAGCTAAAATGATTCTATGTTCATCTATTTTTAGAATCGATTTTCCTTCCAAAAATTGATTCGAGCCGATTATTTTCGTCAAAACTTGTGAGTTATGGAAATCGGGTTAATTACCGGCTGAAAACCAAATAATATCCCAAGCGTTTGCCTTGGTGAGTGCAACGAGGAGGTGAGAAAGATGATGGATTGGTACATCTGGCTCCCGATCACTCTCCTTGTTGGCTTGATTTTCTTTGGGCTAGGCTATTTTATTCGAAAGTCGATCGCCGAGGCCAAGATTTCAAGCGCTGAGCAAGCCGCGAGTCAAATTGTTGACAACGCGAAGAAAGAAGCAGACGCGCTGAAGAAAGAAACGGTTCTCGAAGCGAAAGACGAAGTCCACAAGCTCCGTACCGAGGCCGAGAGAGACATTCGTGAACGTCGTAATGAGGTACAGCGTCTTGAGAGACGACTGGTTCAGAAAGAAGAGTCGTTGGATAAGAAGATAGAACTGCTGGAACGCAAAGAAGAACAAGTGGCCAACAAAGAGAAACGGATCGAAGAAACACAAGACCAGATCGACTCCCTGTACAAGCAGCAACTGAGCGAGCTTGAGCGCATCTCCAACTTAACGATGGAGGAAGCGAAGCAAGTCATACTGCAAAGTGTGGAGCAGGAAGTTAGACATGAAACGGCCCAAATGATCAAAGAGATCGAACAGCAGGCAAAAGAAGAAGCAGATAAAAAGGCTAGAGACATCATCTCGCTGGCCATTCAGCGGTGTGCAGCGGACCATGTGGCGGAAACGACCGTGTCTGTAGTTTCGTTGCCTAACGAGGAAATGAAAGGCCGTATTATCGGCCGTGAAGGTCGTAATATACGCGCATTAGAAACGTTGACTGGTATCGATCTTATTATCGACGATACACCGGAAGCGGTCATCTTGTCTGGATTCGATCCAATTCGGCGTGAAATTGCCCGTACATCATTGGAGAAATTAGTAGCAGATGGGCGGATTCATCCGGCGCGAATCGAAGAAATGGTCGAGAAATCACGTAGAGAAGTGGATGAACGTATTCGTGAATATGGTGAGCAAGCGACTTTCGAAGTCGGGGTACACGGACTTCATCCAGATTTAATCAAGATTTTAGGCCGTTTGAAATATCGGACGAGCTACGGTCAGAACGTACTGAAGCATTCGATGGAAGTGGCATATTTAACCGGTTTAATGGCTGCCGAGCTGGGTGAGGATATAACGCTTGCCAAACGCTCCGGATTGCTCCATGATATCGGTAAAGCGCTTGATCACGAGGTGGAAGGTTCCCATGTCGAGATCGGCGTAGAATTAGCCAAGAAGTATAAAGAGCATCCAGTTGTTATTAACAGTATTGCATCCCATCATGGCGATTGTGAAGCGACATCTGTTATTGCGATGCTGGTTGGCGCTGCTGATGCATTGTCTGCCGCACGCCCGGGAGCGAGAAGAGAGACGCTCGAGACCTATATTAAACGTCTGGAAAAGCTGGAGAGTATAACCGAGTCATTCGAAGGTGTAGAAAAATCCTATGCTATACAAGCCGGACGAGAAGTGCGTGTCATGGTACAGCCGGAAAAAATCGATGATACGGAAGCGTTCCGTCTCGCAAGGGATATTACGAAAAAAATCGAGAATGAACTCGATTACCCGGGACATATTAAGATTACCGTCATACGGGAAACCCGTGCAGTAGAGTACGCTAAATAATGAATCAGTACGAACTCGAGAAGTGGCTGCAGCTTGCAGCCACTTTTCTGATCGTTAGAGAGGATAGAGCATGAAGGTATTATTTATTGGAGACATTGTCGGCAGCGTAGGCCGGGCGGCGGTCAAGAAGGTGCTGCCGGCGCTGCAAAGCAAGTTTAATCCGCATATTGTCATTGCGAATGGTGAAAATGCCGCGGCAGGGAGAGGCATTACAGCCAATATTGTAAAAGAGCTTTTGGAGTTGGGCGTACATGGCATTACGATGGGAAATCATACGTGGGACAACAAAGATATTTTCGAGTGGATCGATGATGAACCGCGTATTGTCAGACCGGCAAATTTTTCTGCGGAGGCGCCGGGGCAGGGCGGCACTGTCATTAAAGCGAACGGAAAAGAGCTGGGGATTATTAGTGTGCAAGGAAGAACCTTTTTGCCGCCGATTGATTGCCCGTTCCGCATTGCGGATGAATGGATCGAGAAGCTGCGGGGCAAAACCAAGTGCATACTGGTCGATTTCCACGCGGAAGCCACGTCCGAAAAAATCGCCATGGGCTGGCATTTGGATGGCAAGGCATCAATTGTCGTCGGGACGCATACACATGTACAGACCAACGATGATACGATTTTGCCTCATGGCACTGCGTATTTAACAGATGTGGGAATGTGCGGGTCCAAAGAAGGCGTGCTCGGCATGGAGCGGACGGCTGTGCTCTACAAATTCAAAACCCAGCTGCCGGCAAGATTCGTCGTCGATGAAGGCGCCTGGCATTTTCATGCTTTACTTGTCGATATCGATGAGTCGACCGGCAAAGCGAAGCAAACGACCAAAATTAGAATGACGGAAACAGATCTGCTTATGATGTAGCGCTGAACTATTAAAAAATTCACACAATTCGGAAAGATCTTAAAACTGCTTGTAAAAAAGAAGGAATTTTATGAGCCCTCTCGAATACTATCTAGTATAGTGGTAACCATCCATCATTCCCGAGGAGGTACTTTCCATGGAAGTTTTAAAAGTTTCAGCAAAATCCAATCCAAATTCCGTTGCAGGGGCGCTTGCTGGCGTTCTTCGTGAACGTGGTGCAGCAGAATTGCAGGCGATCGGGGCTGGTGCGTTGAACCAAGCGATTAAAGCAGTGGCAATTGCTCGTGGATTCGTAGCGCCAAGCGGGGTGGATTTGATTTGCATCCCTGCTTTTACGGATATCGTTATTGATGGAGAAGACCGGACGGCAATCAAGCTGATTGTTGAGCCGCGATAAGAAGCGACAGATGACATTGTGAATATTAAACCTGTTTACACTGTAGGCAGGTTTTTTTATATGTCAGTTGCTGTCAGAATGATATGGAGGCTGATGTACCGATGATAAGAACAGTCGATTTTCATTGCGACGCTTTATACAAGCTGCTTACTTACAGTGATCTGGAGTTTACCGGGGACAATAGCAATCGTCTCGATGTTACGCTGCCCAGATTAAAAGAGGCCCGTGCATTGCTGCAGACCTTTGCGATCTTTATTCCTGACAAGCTTGGCAAGACGATGGAGCCGATTTTGGAAAGCATCGATCTGTTTCAACGGAAGGTGCTTGCCAGTGATGAAATGATGTTTATCCGCACGGCGGCAGATTTAAAAGAACTGCAGCAAAACGGGAAAATCGGCGCTCTGCTTTCACTAGAAGGAGCGGACGGGCTGCAGGGCAATATGGCGATGCTGCGCATTCTATTTGCTTTAGGTGTAAGGGCGCTTGGTCTTACATGGAATAATGCCAATTGGGGGGCAGACGGGGCGATGGAGCCGCGTAAAGGCGGTCTGACAGGCAAAGGGGTTGAACTCGTTAAGGAATGCAACCGTTTAGGCATTATTTTAGATGTGTCCCATTTGAGTGAACGGTCGTTTTGGGATATGGTGGATAAGACGACCAAACCGCTGATCGCTTCTCATTCCAATGCGCAAGCGCTTTGCAATCATCCGCGGAATTTGACTGACGAGCAGCTGCGGGAGCTAATCGCAATGGATGGGTTAATTGGAGTAACTTTTGTGCCATACTTTGTGGCTGACCAAGAAACGGTAACTGTCGATGATGTGGTAAGACATGTAGAGTATATATGTGAGCTGGGCGGGGAAAAGAACTTGATGTTCGGCTCGGATTTTGATGGAATAGACCAATATGTGAATAAGTTGTGTCATCCTGGGGAAGTAGCTAATCTGATGGAAGCGCTGCATAAAAAATACAGCTCCGAGCAGTTGGAAAGCTTCTTTTCCGGAAATGCAATGCGATTTTTGGAAACGAATTTGCCGCACTAAATTATGCGATAAATTCGATCTCTTTCTGATATGAATTCGATCTAAAACGGCTATGCTTATATTTGAGGTTTATTTCTTGCTTTTTAAGAAGTGCATATCTTACACTTTACTTGATTGTTGAAAATTATTTTCATTTAATTTTCGCTGACTATTGAATGTGATGGCATGTTCATCAAAAGAGGAGATGTTGATTTTGATCAGTCAATTGTCTTGGAAGATTGGGGGACAACAAGGGGAAGGGGTTGAAAGTACAGATCGTATTTTTTCAACCGCACTGAACCGGCTGGGCTATTATTTGTACGGATATCGCCACTTCTCTTCTCGTATTAAGGGTGGTCATACGAATAACAAAATTCGTATAAGCACAGAGCCGATTCGCGCTGTGTCGGATGATTTGGATATTTTGGTGGCTTTTGATCAGGAAAGTATAGATGTGAATACACATGAGCTTCGTGCAGGTGGCGTTGTCGTTGCCGACGCGAAATTCAACCCCGTATTGCCCGATGGCGTAGATGGCAGACTGTTTGCTGTGCCGATTACGGCGATTGCTGAAGAGCTCGGTACATCGCTGATGAAAAATATGGTGGCGTCCGGTGCTTCCTGGGCGCTCTTAGGACTGCCTCTGGAAGTATTTAATAAAGCGGTTGAAGAAGAGTTTGGCCGGAAGGGGCCTGCTATTGTTGAAAAAAACATTGAAGCGGTCAAACGCGGCGCGCAGTATGTGCTTGATTTGGCAGGCGGGCCAATCGATGAGTTTAAACTGGGTGAAGCGGACGGCAAGCAGAAGCTGTTCATGATCGGCAATGAGGCGATCGGACTGGGATCGATCGCGGCAGGATGCCGTCTAATGTCCGCATATCCGATTACGCCAGCCTCGGAAATTATGGAATATTTGATTAAGAAGCTTCCGCAATTCGGCGGTACTGTTGTTCAGACCGAGGATGAAATTGCCGCGGTAACGATGGCAATTGGCGCCAACTATGCCGGCGTTCGCACGATGACTGCTTCGGCCGGACCTGGCCTTTCATTGATGATGGAGGCAATTGGACTTGCAGGTATGACAGAGACGCCGCTCGTTATCATTGACACGCAGCGCGGCGGCCCGTCGACCGGCCTGCCGACCAAGCAGGAGCAATCGGACTTGAATGCAATGGTCTATGGCACACATGGCGAAATTCCGAAGATCGTCATCGCTCCGGCCTCTATTGAAGATTGCTTCTACGATACGATTGAGGCGTTCAATCTGGCTGAGCAGTATCAGGTGCCGGTCATTTTGATGACTGATTTGCAGCTGTCGCTAGGCAAGCAATCCTGCGAGCCGCTTGATTTGAATGCAGTGCCAATCAATCGCGGCAAGCTGGTGCGCGAATTGCCTGAACTGCCGCAAAATGAGCTGTTCAAGCGTTATGAGCTGACCGAGGATCATATTTCGCCTCGCGTGCTGCCGGGCGACAAGTACGGTCTGCATCATGTTACCGGCGTTGAGCACGATGAGACTGGCCGTCCTTCGGAAAATGCGCTTAACCGCAAGCGAATGATGGATAAGCGTCTGTCCAAGCTGAAAGGCCTGACGATTCGCGATGCGGTGCGAATCGATGCGCCGTATGAAGCGGCGGATGCGCTTATTATCGGCATGGGCTCGACTGGCGGTACGATTGATGAAGCGCGCGGGCGTCTTGCGGCGGACGGTCTGAAGGCGAATCATATTACGATCCGTCAGATTCATCCGTTCCCGGCAGAAATTGTGAAGGCCGAGTTGGCGAAGGCTAACAAAGTGATTGTACTGGAAAATAATGCAACAGGTCAGCTTGCTGCGCAAGTGAAACTGTATGCGGGCAGCGCGGAAAAAATTGAGAGCGTGCTTAAATACGACGGTAATCCGTTCCTTCCTTCGGAAGTGTACAATGCTTGCAAGGAGCTGATCTAACATGGCAACATTTAAAGAATTTCGCAACAATGTAAAGCCTAACTGGTGTCCGGGATGCGGAGATTTTTCGATCCAGGCGGCCATTCAGCGGGCAGCAGCGAACAGCGGCCTGGAGCCGGAAGGGTTGGCGGTTATTTCCGGAATCGGCTGTTCGGGACGTATTTCCGGTTATATTAATGCTTACGGTCTGCACGGCATACATGGCCGCGCGCTGCCGATTGCTCAAGGCGTCAAGCTGGCCAACCGCGAGCTGACGGTGATCGCCTCAGGCGGCGACGGCGACGGCTTTGCGATCGGGATGGGACATACGGTGCATGCCATTCGCCGCAATCTGGACATTACGTACATTGTAATGGACAATCAAATCTACGGTTTGACTAAAGGGCAAACCTCGCCGCGCAGCGCTGAAGGCTTCAAGACGAAATCGACGCCGGAGGGCTCGATCGAGTCGACGCTGTCGCCGCTCGAAATTGCAATGTCGGCAGGCGCTACCTTTGTGGCGCAGTCGTTCTCCAGCGATCTGAAGCAGCTGACTGCGCTGATTGAAGCGGGACTGAAACATAAAGGTTTCTCGCTCATTAATGTGTTCAGCCCATGCGTTACCTTCAACAAGGTCAATACGTATGACTGGTTTAAAGAAAACATCGTCAATCTGGATCAATTCCCGGATTACGATCCGGCGAATCGAATGGCGGCCATGAATAAAATTATGGAGACGAACGGTCTTCTTACAGGTCTTATCTATCAAAACAGCGAACGCAAATGTTATGAGGATATGATCAAGGGCTTCCAGGAACAAGGCCTGGCAAATCAAGATATCTCATTGTCGGCAGAGCAATTCGACAAGCTGATGGCTGAATTCAAATAATAACTGAACCTTGCAGAAGGGCATACGGTGCCAAAGCGCCGTATGCCCTTTTGGTACATCCGGAAAAGAAAATTCGTCAAAAAGGTGTCGCTGGCAATGCGGGCCTGATCTGGAGTAAGATAGAGGCATGAGAGAATGAGAGGATGGGAGTTATGAGTAAAATCGTACCAGTAGGCGTATCGGCAAGACATATTCATTTGTCGCAGCAGCATGTGGAGCAATTGTTTGGAGCGGGAGCCGCTTTGACGGAGATGAAGCCGCTTAGCCAGCCGGGACAGTTCGCAGCGAACGAAACGGTTGAAGTGATCGGGCCCAAAGGCAGCTTTCCCAAGGTTCGCATACTTGGTCCTGCCCGCAAGCGGACTCAGCTTGAAATCTCCAGAACAGATGCGTTTGCCATTGGCGTCAACCCGCCGGTTCGGGAATCGGGAGATATCGCCGGAACGCCGGGCATTACGATCAAAGGGCCTGCTGGGGAAGTCACTTTGGACGAAGGGGTTATCGTCGCAGCGCGCCATATTCATTTTCATACAGATGATGCGAATAAATGGGGCATTGCCGATAAGCAAAAGCTGAAGGTGCGGCTGTCAGGCGAGCGCGGCCTTATTTTGGACAATGTGATAGCGCGCGTATCGCCGGAATTTGCCATGGATATGCATATCGATACCGACGAGGCCAATGCGGCAGGGGCCAAGACAGGCGATCATGCAGAAATTATCGACTAGCGAATCGTGGATAACCGTTTCATAAAATGATATAATGTGAAATTGAATGCTATGCCAGAAGGAAGTGAAACTTAAGTCATGGAAAAGGGGAACAACAGCTCACCGGACTTAAAATCCGACAAGAGCGGCAAAGACTATTCCAAATATTTTGATTTCTCCGGCGCAAAGGTGCTGAAGGAAGCGGATGGCTCGATTACTTATCGGATCAAGGGCCGAGACATTACCGTCAATTCGGCTCCGAGCTACAAAGCAGAGAAACGCCGGGGCAAGGAAGATGTGCAAGTACACTATGAGTCTGCCATACCAGATGAAATGAAGACATTTGGCGCAGGCAAATATTATTTGATTTATACATTTGGCTGTCAGATGAATGAGCATGATACTGAAGTTATCAAAGGATTGCTTGAGCAAATGGGCTATCAAGCTACCGAGGACCGCAAGCAGGCAGACCTTATTTTACTGAACACATGCGCGATTCGGGAAAATGCGGAAGATAAAGTTTTCGGCGAGCTGGGGCATCTCAAAGCGCTGAAAACGGAAAAGCCGGATCTTATTCTCGGTGTATGCGGCTGCATGTCGCAGGAGGAATCCGTCGTCGGACGAATTTTGCAAAAGCATGCTTTCGTGGACATTATTTTCGGCACGCACAATATCCATCGGTTGCCGCAATTGCTGCAAAACGCCATGTTCAGCAAGGAAATGGTCGTTGAGGTTTGGTCCAAGGAAGGCGACATCATTGAGAATCTGCCGAAAAAGCGGGAAGGCATGCGGGCATGGGTCAACATTATGTATGGCTGTGACAAGTTCTGTACGTACTGTATCGTGCCTTACACCCGGGGCAAGGAACGGAGCCGCCGTCCAGAGGATGTCATTGCCGAAGTGCGCGAATTGGCCCGCCAAGGGTTTAAAGAAATTACGCTGCTGGGACAGAATGTCAATGCGTATGGCAAGGACTTCGAGGATCGCGAGTACCGCTTTGGCGATTTGATGGAGGATATCCGCAAAATCGATATTCCGCGCATCCGTTTTACAACCAGCCATCCCCGCGATTTCGACGATCACTTGATCGAAGTGCTGGCTAAGCACGGCAACCTCGTCGAGCATATTCATCTGCCCGTTCAATCCGGCAGTACGGAAGTATTGAAGCGGATGAGCCGCAAATATACGCGCGAGAAATTTTTGGAACTTGTAGGCAAAATTAAAGCGGCAATTCCTGATGTCATCCTGACGACCGATATTATCGTAGGCTTCCCGGGCGAGACGGACGAGCAATTCGAGGAGACGATGTCGCTTGTGAAGGAAGTCGGCTTTGACTCCGCGTATACGTTCATCTATTCGCCGCGCGAAGGCACTCCTGCCGCTGTAATGGAAGACAATATTCCAGCTGAGGTGAAGAAGGAGCGGCTGCAGCGCCTGAACGAGCTTATGTCGGAGCTCGCACGCAGCAGTAATGAGCAATTGCTGGGACAGACCGTTGAGGTGCTGGTTGAAGGCGAGAGCAAAAACAATGCCAATGTATTGTCGGGCCGGACGCGGACGAACAAGCTTGTTCATTTTGAGGGGCCGAAGGAATGGATCGGCGAATTTGTTCACGTCAAAGTGACTGAACCTCAAACTTGGTACATTAAAGCAGAACCGGTAAGCGGGCCTACGAAGCGCGAAGCGGTTTCCTAGAAAGCAAGGAGAGGGAATAGAGATGGCAAATGAACAAACAGCAGCACATAGCCACGACCATGAAGGAGGCTGCTCGGTACCTTCCTTCCGTAATGAAGATTTCATTGTGCGCAAGGATATAATGGCGAAGACGAAAGAACTGGCCGAAATGCTTTTTACTTCTGAAGAGGTTCAAATGTTTCGCCGCTCAGAGCAGCAAATTCAAGACAATGAGCGCGTTCAAGATCTGATTGCCCGGATCAAGAAGAAGCAAAAAGAAATCGTTGCTTTCGAAACTACCTTCAAAAACCCCGAAATGGTGGCGAAAATTGAAAAGGAAATCGATGCACTGCAGGATGAGCTGGATGAGATTCCAATCATTGGGCAATTCCAGCAAAGCCAGGTAGACGTTAATTACTTGCTGCAGACCGTGGTCGCGATCATTCGCGATACTGTCGCAGACAAGATTACGATGGAAGATGTGGAAATCGAAGAGCCGGAGAACTGCAGCGAATAGTCCGGTTAAGCGAAAAAGAATGATCGCAGTCACTACGCTCGCCGTAGAGCTGTGATCATTTTTTTTCAAAATATAGTAGAAACTTGTGCCGCAATAAGGGGGACAATCCTGATGGACAAAATTCCGATTAAAGTCGGGAAAAACTTGAAGATGCTGCGTAAATCGCGCGATTTGAGCCTCGATCGGCTCGCAGAGCTGACGGGCGTCAGCAAAGCGATGCTTGCGCAGGTGGAACGGGGCGATTCCAATCCGACAATTACACTGCTGTGGAAAATTGCCAACGGCCTGCGAATTTCCGTCACGGAGCTGATTGCCGAGGAAACGGCAGAGGTTACCGTTGTGCGCGCAGCTGATATTGAACCGATTGATTCGGAGGAAGGCCTGTACAAATCTTATCCGCTATTTCCTTTTGATGCGAAAACGCATTTCGAAGTGTATACAGTCGAGATGAAGCCGGGCTGTCAGCACACTTCTGATCCGCATCACGATGGGGTTGAAGAATATGTGATCGTAACGGAAGGCAGCATCAGGCTGCAAATCGGCGATGAAACATATAGAGCGGGTACGAGGGACGCGATCCGTTTTCCGGCTGATCAAGGCCATACTTATTATAATGACGATGATTGTATCGCTCGTCTCCAAGTCATTATTTTGTACCCTTTTTAAAAGATGAACAAGTAAAAAACGAAGGAATGCCCGCATATGGATAGGTAACTCCATATTGCGGGCTATTTGTGCTGCAAACGAAAAAAATTTAACATCTGATATAGACAATATAACGCACGTGGGTGTAATATAGTGTACAACAGTGGTGAGGGGGAGAACGCAATGGGGGACACGATGATGGGGCTTGTCAAGGAGAAGCCGGGCCCGGGAGCTGTTTTGAAGCGCGTGCCAATTCCGGAATGCGCTGCGGATGAAGTATTGATTCGTGTAAAGGCGACATCGATTTGCGGGACGGATATTCATATTTATCAGTGGGATGAATGGGCGGAGCGAACCGTGCTGACGCCAAATGTGTTCGGTCACGAATTTGCCGGCATCGTAGAAGCTGTAGGCAGTGAAGTGAGAGGAATTGCGCCTGGCGATCACGTCTCGGCTGAAGGTCACATTGCTTGCGGAGTATGTAAAGCCTGCCGCACAGGCAAGGCTCATGTGTGCCCGCATACACGCAGCTTTGGCATTAATGCTCCAGGCTGCTTTGCGGAATATGCGGTGACGAAAGCGGTTAATGTAATCGCTAACCGGCAGGATTTGCCTTTTGAGCTGGCCTGCCTGCAAGACCCGTTAGGCAATGCTGTGCAGTCCGTCTTGGCAGGAGATATAGTTGGCAAATCAGTTGCTGTCATTGGCGCCGGCCCGATTGGGCTTATGGCTGTTCAAGTGGCCAAGGCATGCGGAGCAGGGACGATCTTTGCAGTGGATGTGAACCCGCTGCGGCTGCAGCTGGCAGAGCGAATGGGGGCCGATGAGGTCATTGATGCCGGACAATGCTCGGCATCGCAGCGGCTGCGCGAATGCACGGGCGGGGATGGGGTAGATGTTGTACTCGAAATGTCCGGCAATGCGAAGGCGATTGTCGACGGCTTTGATGCCGCGGCCAGCGGCGGGCGTGTATCGCTGCTCGGCATTCCGGCCTCGGAAGTCTCACTTGATTTATCGCGCCAAATCATTTTCAAAGGCCTGCGTGTGGAAGGAGTTACTGGCAGAAGAATGTATGAAACCTGGTACCAGATGAAAGGCCTGCTGGAGCAGCGCCGTATCGATTTGACGCCGCTTGTCACACATACCTTTACACTTGATCGCTATGAAGAAGCCTTTGCATTAATGCGTGCAGGGCAATGCGGCAAGATCGTATTTATTCATTAAACATTTATACGGAAAGGGTGCTGAGCAGTGGGGATTCAAACATGGGAGACGATCCAGACAGAGCTTGAGCAGCTGAGAACAGAAGGCAGATACCGGGAGCTGGCCGTATGGAGCAGCGGCTCTGACACATGGATGGATTTGGGCGAACGCAAAATTTTGCAGATGTCCTCCAACAATTATTTAGGATTTACGAATCATCCCGCATTGAAGAATGCAGCGATTGAGGCAATTGAAAAGTACGGAGTAGGCAGCGGTTCCGTGCGCACGATAACGGGCACGCTCGACATCCATGATCAGCTGGAGCGGGAATTGGCCCATTTTAAAGGAACGGAAGCAGCGCTCGTCTTTCAATCCGGCTTTACCGCTAATCAAGGAGCGCTTGCAGCTTTACTTGGCCCGGACGATGTGGTCATTAGCGATGAGCTCAATCACGCCAGCATCATCGACGGTATTCGTTTGACTAAAGCGACGCGCCGTATTTATGGCCATAGTGATATGAATGAGCTGGAGGAGGTGCTGAAGGCGGCAGGCACGTTCAAGCAGCGGGTTATTGTGACGGACGGCGTATTCAGTATGGACGGCGATATTGCCAAACTGCCGGAAATCGTCGAGCTCGCCGAAAAGTATGACGCCATCGTCTATGTCGACGATGCGCATGCAAGCGGTGTACTCGGTTATTGCGGCAAAGGCTCGACAGATCACTTCGGCCTTCATGGCCGCGTTCATGTCCAAATCGGCACGCTGTCAAAAGCAATCGGAGCGGTTGGCGGTTATGTGGCAGGAGCCGAAGTGTTAAAAAAGCTCATGATTCACAAGGCGCGCCCGTTTTTGTTCAGCACCTCGCATGCGCCGTCTGTTGCAGCTACTTGTCTCGCCGCGGTAAGGCTGCTGCGGGAAAATCCGCAACTGCCTGAGCAGGTAAGAGCAAATGCCGACCGTTTCCGTGCAGCGCTGCAGCGGCTTGGCTTTGATACAGGAGCGAGCGAGACGCCGATTATTCCGATCATTACGGGAGATCCGGCGCGTACGATGGCATTTTCCGACCGTTTGCTGGAGGAAGGCATCTATGCGCAAGGAATCGTTTATCCGACAGTCGCGATGGATAAGGGAAGGGTAAGATTGATCGTGACGGCCTGCCACACCGAACAGGATCTAGACTTCGCGCTGCAAGCGCTCGAAAAGGTCGGGAAGCAATTTTCGTTGGTGCGATAGGGCGGGATGAGCGCAGTGGAGCGGCTCAAAAAAAGGATGAAGTGGAACTTAGGTTCTGATTCATCCTTTTTGAGTTCATCCGCATCGGCTCGAGCCGGGCCTAAGCGGCCGAGCGCTAAAGCGATGGTTCGCCAGATCGTCTCCACCAAAGCGTGAGCACCAAGGCTATTACAGCAAAGCAACCGCCGAGCCAGAAGCCGCCCTTTAGGCCAAATTGTTCATTGATAAAGCCGGCTAGAAACGGCCCGGCGAACATGCCGGCTGAATAGACGGCCTGGTAAAATCCCATCGCTGTAGCCCGTTTTGCCGGTTCAAAGGGCTGAATGGCCAGTCCCAGCAGCAGCGGAAAATGCAGACCCTGTGCCAGCCCGTTGAGCGCTTGGGTCAGAGCGAGCATGCCGAGCGAATCGGAGAAAGGTATCGCCACAGTAAATAATGCGCTAAAGGCAAAGCCGACCGTAATGACATTCCAAATTCCGAAGCGCGGCGCAAGATAGCGGCCGCTCCATAAGGCGACGAAGGCGTGCGGCACCATAAAGGCAATGACGATTAGTGTAAGCTCCTCTTTGCTGGCGCCAAGCGTGGTCGCTTGGAGCGGGGTAAAGCCGAACATCGTAATGAATAGGACGCTGTGGGCCAGAATCGACAAAGTGGAGACCTGCAGCAGCGTTCGCTTGCGCATGACTTCTCCAAGCAATTTGAGCGAGATGGGCTCGCGCGCTACGCCTCCCTTTGGTTCCTTGACCGCAAAGGCGAGAATTAGGCCGAGCACTCCAATGGCGATGCCGGTTATAAAGGCGGCATTCCAGCCGCGCGCGCCTGCCAGCCAGCCGCTCAAAGTCATGCCGATCAATTGTCCGGCAACGGTCATAAAGCTGATATTGCTCATTGCTCGCGCTGTCTGGGCGGAGGTGAAATAGGCTGCATACAGCACAGTGAAGGCTACCCAGGTGGAAGCGCTAATGCCGGATATAATTCGTCCGGCCAGCGGCCACATCCACGATCCGGGGATGGTGAACAGCAGACAGCTGATTGCTCCGCTCAGCATGCCTAGTATTAGAAATGGCTTGCGGCGTTGCAAAGTATCGGACAGCAGACCGAGCGGAAACCGGATAATTAATTGTGTCAAGCCATAGCTGCCAAGGACGATGCCGATCACCATCTCTGAGTGGCCGCTTTCACTCATAAATGGAGGCAAAATCGGCACGTAGACATATAAGGTGGACCAATATAAAATAGTAACAGTAATAAAAAGTAAATGATCCAGACGCCCTGTTGCAATCAACGGCTGCTCTGGCACGCTAGAAGGTTGTTCTTGCAGCAGAAATCGCTCCTTTACATTCTTAATTTCACCGTTGTCAGCTACTAACTTTAGCGCAATCATTGGCAGCAGGCAATCATTTTTTTGCATGATCAAGGCGATTTGGAGAAACTTTCTGCTGCGCATATTCGTATTAAACATAAGAAATAGATTAAAAAGCCCATGGAGAGGAGATATCGCTGCAAATGTTACATAATAACAACAATCAAAAGGAAGAAGAAACCTCTTTATCACCAGTCCAGAAGAAGAAAAAGAACTGGGTTCGCGAGCTCCGCGAGTGGACGGTATCGTTTGCAATTGCTATAGTTGTTGCGCTGCTGGTGCAAAATTACGCATTTGCGCAGACAGAGGTTCACAATGTGTCGATGCAGTCGACATTGTTTGAAGGAAACCGCTTAATCGAAGATAAGCTGTCTTACCGGTTTGGAGCGCCTAGCCGTGGCGATATTGTGATCATCAACGGGCCGGAGAGCGAGCTTAGATTGATCAAACGCATCATTGGTGTCGCCGGCGACGAGATTGATATGGCAGACGGCCGTGTCAAAGTAAACGGTCAATTCATTGACGAGCCTTATGCCAAAGGCCAAACCTTTCCGCGAGGACTTGAGCTGCCATATACTGTTCCGGAGGGAACTGTGTTTGTGATGGGCGATAACCGTGAAAATAGTCAGGACAGCAGAGACCTGGGACCAATTGCATTGTCGAGTGTTGAAGGCCGGGCTATATTCCGCTTGTGGCCGTTAAACAAGTTCGGCTCATTGAACTAGCAGGCCGAATAGCGTATTTTGCCAAGTGGTATACTACCGGTAATTTGGAAGATTACGGAGGTTGTATACGATGAAGGCAGTAAAATGGATGCTGTTGTTAGCTGTGTGGTGTTTTGCCTTTGGCGTGATGTCCGGCCCGGCCGGCGCGGCAGAGCCGGATTACGCCAAATGGGGCAGGGTAGCGATGCAGGAAACGGCAAAGCGCTATCGTATGGACATTGTCGATTATAAACATCTTGGCCGTCAGGCCGATAATTCCGGCCATGCGGTCGAATCTTTCAAGCTGATTTTAAAAAACGGACAGCGAAGTTTCGGTGTAACCGTGAATATTCGCTTTGAATTGCAAACCGAACAGATTTTGCAAATTCAATTTATTGAGGATCACCATTCCATTACGGGGATGAACCCACAGTTCCGATATCTACAGAATATAGTAAATAAAGGAGAATGCTTATGATTTTTACTACAACTCCGACCGTAGAAGGCAGACCTGTACAAGAGTATTATGGCGTCGTTACGGGGGAAGCGATTATGGGGGCAAACGTTGTCCGCGATCTGTTTGCCTCGATTACGGATATTGTCGGCGGCCGATCGGGAGCCTATGAGACAAAGCTTAAAGAGGCGAGAGACGTAGCGTTTCACGAAATGGGCGTGCAGGCATCGCGTCTGGGCGCGAATGCAATTGTCGGCATCGATATCGATTATGAGGTTGTACGCGACGGCATGCTTATGGTAGCAGTAAGCGGTACAGCTGTCCGAATATAATTTTCACAGGTAGAGAGCAGCACTTGCCGAGGGCGAATGCTGCTTATTTTTTCGATTTTATAGAATTTATAAGTTTTTACCTGATAAATTCTATAAAATTTCAAGGGGAAGAAACTGCTTCGAACAAGGACGGTCTCAGCCGTTTCTTCTCACCTGCGCAAACTTTTTCGATGCACAGTTCGTTTAGTAACTGATTGCTTGGAAGCGCTGAACTGTAGAATAAGAAAGAGGAGATAAAGGGATGCATTTGAGACGACGCGGATTGCTCGGCTTATTGTCTGTTGTACTCTTATTGCCATTGCTTTGGCATGGCAACTGGGCGAAGGCTGCCGAACGCGAACAGGGGATCGCAGTACAAAGTTCGATGGGGCATCAGGGCTGGATCAAGGAGGGGCGGTGGTATCCGCTCCGCTATACGTTAACGAATCAAACGGATGCCGATCTGCAGGGTCAATTAGTAGTTACTGTTGATACGTCATGGGGAGGCGGCACGGTCAATTATGGAGCCAAAGTGCAGCTCCCAAAGGGGACGCCGATTCAAACAGAGATAGGCTTGCCCGGCATCGTGCTGAACAAAAATAATTATACCGTTCATTTCTATACTGGAGAGAATGGCGAAGGCAAGGAAGTGCCGCTATTAGGAGGCTCCGGACTCGCCAGTCAACTGATCACAGGCAATATGATCGGGGTGATTGCCCGGGACGCCGACACGTTGAACTTTATGCCGACCTTGAATCAGCGGGGATACAATATCAATACGATCCCGATGACGGCTGACGATCTGCCGAAGGATGCTCTTATGCTGGATACGCTGGACATTTTAGTGCTTAATGACGTAGCGACGGATAGCTGGGAAGCGGAGAAGGTCGCCGCTATTACCGAATGGGTGAAAAAAGGAGGCTTGCTCATCCTGTCAGGGGGAGCAGGCTATGAAAAAACCGCATCTGCCTTTTCAGAGATTGCCCCTGTAGAAGCTGCCGGAACCCGCACAATCGCCACTGCAACTGCGCTGCAAAAGGCAGGAGGCAAGGACAAGCCGCTCAAGCTGGAGCAGCCGCTCACAGTGGCAGAGACAAAAGTAAAGGAAGGCAGCCAAATTATTATGCAGGAGGGGGATGTTCCTCTCGCTGCCAAACGGCAGCTCGGCAAAGGCACGGTCATCTTTGCGGCCTTCGATCCATCGCTTGAGCCGCTGGCCAGCTGGAACGGGAGCCCGAATCTTTGGGTGAAGCTGCTGCAGCAGAAGCTGCAAATTTTACAGCCCGGCTTCGGGTCGGGCAGAATGGGGGGCAACTCCTTCTGGGAGCTCCAATATATTGCGGATATGTTTCCCGGCATTACGACACCGAAGTTTTCCGTCTTGATGTTTGCTTTTGCCGCTTATTTGCTGCTTGTTGCGCCGCTGCTTTTTTTCTTGCTGAAACGTCTGGACCGCAGAGAGTGGGCATGGTGGATTATTCCGTCGGTTGCCGTAGTCAGCTCGATTGCCATCTTTTTTATCGGGGCGTCGGATAAAAGCGATACGATGGCCCATTCGATCCGTACCGTTGAATTAACCGGCGACGGTACGGGAATAGAGACGGGGGCCGCAGCTGTATTCGTGCCGACAGGCGGCTCGGTAACGATGGAATTTGATCAGCCGTATGCCTTAATGTCATACCGGGGAGAGAATGGCTTGCTCGGCTCCCGCGGCGTGAGCGAACAGGCGGCGAGCACGGTCTACCGCGGCGAGCGCGGCAGCAAGCTGGAATGGCGGGATGTCTCCTTCTGGTCCTCGCGCAAAACCTATCTGGACCGAACGGTCGTGCCGGAAGCCGGCGCGATCGTTACGACGATGCAAGGCGCCGGAGCGAATATGGAGATCGAGCTGACGAACAACACAGCGGCTGACTTGACGGAGGTTTATGTTTTATGGGAAGGAACGGCCCATCGGGTGGGAGACCTGGCGAAGGGCGGGCATGCCAAACTTGCACTTGCTGCGGGAAAACCGGTACCGGGCAATAGCTATTATGACTACGCCTCTCAGGTTTTCCCTTATGCTAGCGGCGGCCAGCGGGATGAGCATGAACGCGAACGCCGGCTGTTAAATGCCTATTTCAACGATAAATTGAGCAGCAGCATGCCGGCGAATATGAACACGCCGTTTGTAATCGGCTATTCGGCGGATAATGAGCCATGGTTTCATGTAAACGGCAAAAAGGTCAAAAGCGACCGGCTCACAATGTGGGTACAGCAAATTGCCGTCGGACTAGTCAAAGGCGACCAAATTTCGATCCCGGAAGGGATGGCTGTTCCCGTCCTGCAAACGACGACGATGAAAGAGAATGAAAGCCGTCCGGACGGCTGGCTGATGCTGTCGTTAGGGGAACTGGAGTTTGAATATACATTGCCGGACGTGCCGGGGGCCAAATATGACAAGCTGACGATCCGTGCGCAAAATTTCCCGGGCGGGCAGGAGCTTCGTCTCTTTATATGGAACGAACAGACGAGCAAATGGGATTGGCTTTCGGGCAATGGGCCAGAATGGCGGCTGAAGGCGGCTCCGTATGTATCCGGAGAGGATACGCTAAGAATGAAGTATGCAGTAACGGCAGATACAAGAATCGAAACGACTATGCCGCAAATTGCGCTTGAAGGGAAGGTGCGTCATTAATGGAGACTGAAGTAAAAGCCGGCTCAGTCGCTGCCGGCAGCGAGTCGCCGCCGATGATCGAGATTAAAGGGCTGACGAAATCATTTGGCGCCTTCCAGGCTTTAAAAGGGATTGATTTGACCATTGACCGCGGCTGTGTATTCGGCTTTGTCGGGCCGAACGGCGCAGGCAAATCAACGACGATGTCCATATTGGCTACGCTCGCTCTGCCGACCTCCGGCATCGCAAAGGTTGACGGCTATGATGTTACGAAGCATCCGAAGGAAGTGCGGAAAAGGATCGGCTATATGCCGGACTTTTTTGGCGTATACGATCAGTTCAAGACGACGGAGTATTTACATTTTTATGGCGCAAGCTACGGGCTTTCCAAAACGGAGCGGGAACAGCTGATTCCGCAGCTGCTGGAGCTCGTCAATTTGACCGATAAACAGGACGCTTACGTGGATACGTTGTCGCGGGGAATGAAGCAGCGGCTTTGTCTGGCGCGCTGTTTGGTGCATGATCCCGATCTGCTCATTTTGGATGAGCCGGCTTCAGGACTTGATCCCCGGGCGCGCATTGAGATGCGTGAAATATTGAAGGAATTGAAATCGATGGGTAAGACGATCATTATTTCCTCGCACATTTTGCCCGAGCTAGCGGAAATGGTCGATGAGATCGGGGTTATTGAGCATGGACAGCTGGTGGCCAAAGGAAATATTGCCGAAATCCAAAGCCGTTTGCGAGTAAAGCGGGTACTCTATATCCGTTTGCTGGACCGGATTGAGGAGGCGGAGGGCTATTTGCGCGAGCAGCCCTTTATCGGCCGTCTGATGCGCGATGAACAGGGAATTCATGTTCATTATGAAGGCCAGGACGAGGACCAGGCGGCATTGATCGGCAGGATGGTTGCTGCCGGCTATCGCATTGTGTCGTTCAGTGAAGCGCAGACCAACCTTGAAGATGTGTTTCTGGAAATTACGAAAGGAGGCGACGGATCGCAATGAGCCGTGCTTCAATGAACCATTCCGTCCGCTCATGGCGCAGCAAGCTGATTAATCCGGTTATCGGCAAGGAGTTTCGCCTGCGCATGCGTACGCCGCGCTCGATGTGGTCGCTTTTCTTTTACTTGCTGGCCATCGGCGTCTTTGCGTTCGGTTTTATTTATGTGACGACAGTGCTATCCTCGCAAAACAGTGCCGTCTTTGACCCGAACCGGAGTCAGATTATGTTCTACTTTATTACAGCTGTTCAATTAGGGCTGGTTGCCTTTATGGCTCCGGGGCTGACTGCTGGCGTCATTAGCGGCGAGCGGGAGAAGCAAACCTTGAATTTGCTGCTCACTACGCAGCAGAGCTCTACGACGATCATTGTAAGCAAGCTTGTTGCTTCACTCAGCTTCATGCTGCTGCTCGTTGCAGCTACGCTGCCGGTCTATAGCGTTGTGTTTTTGTACGGAGGAATTTCGCCACGAGAGATGCTGCTTGTATTTTTGTTTTTTATCTTTTTGATGATTGTGCTGGGCTCGCTCGGCATCATGTTCTCAACCTTATTCAAGCGTACGATGGTTTCGGTCATCGTCACATATGGCGTTACGCTGTTTATATTTGCCGGCACTGGGTTTCTTTACTTGATTATGGAGCAAATTATGGCGGGGATTTCCCGCAACAGTGCCAGCGGCGCGCTTGATTACGGCTGGGTTGGCCATTTTGCCGCCTTCAATCCGGTTGCGGCGTTAGTCAGCATTTTTGAACCGGACGTTACTTCGCGGGTGTTTCATGTCAGCGGCGGGCAGTATCACTGGCCGCTCTGGACAGAGTTTGTGATCATTTATTTGGTGCTGTCGCTGGGGGCGATTATGACCGCGATCCGCTATATCCGCCCCAATTACCGGCGCAAAGCGGATTAAGCCGGCAATAAACCAAGGAGAAGGAGAAGGGAGGAATTTTCATGCAAGCGACACAACGGCTGCTGCAGGCAATTAGACGCGTTCAGCGGCGGATGCTGCTGCTGCATAGTCTGCATTTTGGATTGGCGGGACTGTTGTGCGGAATCGGCAGTTCTTTTATCTTACTGCTCGCAAGCCGGTTCGTTCCACTCCTTCATGTCCGGGGCATTGCCTTCTCGCTTTTGCTTGCCGCTCCTGTTCTCGGTGTACTGTTTGCAGTTGTGCGCGGTGTGCCGCGGCATGAAGTTGCCCGCAGGATGGATGGAGCGACAGAAGATGCGGTAGGCACTGCTTTCGGGCTTCTGGACAGTACGTCGCCGATCGCCGCTATCCAGCGGGAGGATGCCGTTAACGCGGCGGAGCGTTATGTCGCAGCGCTAAAGCAGCATATGCCGCTTGCTTGGAGTGTTCCTGCACGCTACCGGTTTTTGATGTACAGCGGAGCATTGCTGCTTGCGGCGTCTGTCTATTGGGCGGTTGTGCCTGGAGAGATGGACCGTAAAGCGCAAGTGGCGGCAGAAGTGAAAAAAAACTATGGCGAGGCCGCTGCGGCGATTGAGGAGATCGCAGAGAAGCTGGCGACTTCGCAGCTCCCGGAGGCAATGAAGCAGGAACTGCAGCAGCCGCTTATCGAAATGAAGGAAAAGCTGACCAAGCTGCAAGAGCCTCAGGAGGCCGAACGCATACTGGAGGAAGCGCGGAGAGAACTGGAAAAGCTGTCTTCCAAGTCGGGCCTGGCGGCCGAAAAAATGCAAAAGGCTGCGTCGGCGATGCAAAAGGAGCCGGAGCTGCGCAAGCTGGGCGAGGCACTGGAAAAGCGGGATCAAGCCGAAATGAAGGCGGCGATCGACGATATGCGCGAATCGCTGAAGCGTTTGACGCAAGAGGAGCGCGAAGCACTGGCCAAAGCGCTGGAGCGGGCCGGCGGCGAGCTTCCCGAGCTGAATGATACGCTGCAGGACGCTGCCCGGCAGCTGCTGCAAAATGCGGAGGCGGGACAAGGCGGCGATGCGCTTGCCGGCCTGGAGCAGATGCTGGCGGATGCTTTATCGGAGGAGCAGCTGTCGGCGCTGGCTGCATCGCTTTCCGGACAGCTCGCGGAAGGATTGGCGCAAGCTGCCGGAATGAATGGCAGCGCGGGAACTGCAGAAGCCGGCTCAGAGTCGAAAGGGAACGGGGAAGGCGGCACAGGCGGCCAATCAGGCGAAAGCCCGTCATCCGGCAGCTCTGGCAGCTCCGGCAATGGCGAAGAACCGCAGAATGGCGGCGAAAGCGGCCAAGGAGCTTCGGGCGCTGGCAGCGGCACTGGGGCTGGCGCTGGCGCCGGAAGCGGAGGTGGTTCCGGAGCCGGAGCAGGTAGTGGAAATGGCGGCGGCAGCGGTGCCGGCGATCAAGGCTACGGAAACGGCAGTGGCAATCGCGAATTGATTGCCACTCCGCGTTCGCTGGCGGGAGAAGGCAATATCGAGCAGGACGGTGGAGCGGCAACCGGGGGAAAGCTGGAAACCGGCGGCAAGTCGGCGATGGTTGACGGCGGAACGCGGCCATACACGGAAGTGTACGGACAGTATGCTACGGAGGCCAAGGAGGCGCTGACCCGCAGTCAATTGCCGCAGCGGATGCAGCAGAAGGTCAGAGACTATTTTGAACAAATTCAGCCTAATCGTTAAATGATGTTATAGAGGGGTGCAGCAGCATGCTGGAATCAAAAGCGCAATTAAGTGAAGCGGCGGAGACGATCGCATCCGTCAAGGCGGAAATCGGCCGCGTAATCGTCGGGCAATCGTCTATCGTCGATCAGCTGCTATGGGCGATACTGGCCGGCGGACATGCATTGCTTGAAGGGATTCCCGGGTTAGGCAAGACGATGCTGGTACGCACCATTGCCGATACGTTGGATTTGCATTTTACGAGGATCCAGTTCACGCCGGATTTGATGCCTGCAGATATTACAGGCACGAATCTGGTTGAATTCGGCCAGCAGGGCCAAACCTCTTACCGCTTTCAGAAAGGGCCGATTTTTGGCAATATTGTGCTTGCCGATGAAATTAACCGGGCAACGCCAAAAACACAAAGCGCCTTGCTGGAGGCGATGCAGGAAAAGACAGTGACGGCCGGAGGGGAGACCTACAGGCTGCCTTCACCTTTTTTTGTACTGGCTACACAAAATCCGTTGGAGCAGGAAGGGACTTATCCTTTGCCTGAAGCGCAGCTTGACCGTTTCCTATTGAAAATAAATGTAGATTATCCGACGCGCGAGGAACTGAAGGAAATTGTGGTGCGCACGACTGCTCCCGCACAGGCGGCAGCGGAGAAAATGCTGACATCCGCCAGACTGAGCGAGCTGCAGGCAATGGCGAAAGAAGTGCTTGTATCCGAGGATTTGCTGGATTGGACTGTACGGATGCTGATGATGACCCATCCGGAGGAAAGCGATGCGCCGGATATCGTGAAGCAATATGTTCGTTTTGGCTCCGGTCCGCGCGGTATTCAGTCTATCATTGCGGTCAGCAAAGCGAGGGCGCTGCTGCAGGGCCGGCTTAACATCTCCCGGCAGGATGTGCGGTTGACGGCAATCCCGGCATTGCGGCACAGAATTGTGCTGGGCTATGAGGGCCAGGCGATGGGGATTCGTGCGGACGATATCATTCAAGCGATAATTGACCGCCTGGAGAATGAGTGATGAGCAAGCGGCCGGGCGGCTTTGGCATTAATGCGGTGGAACAAGATGGAGAGCAGCTGCTTCCGCCTGCAGTGCTGCATCTGATGGAGCGTTTGGCGGTTGCCGCGAAAGGCGGCGGGCGCGGCGGGCTGCAAGGGAAACGGCGTTCGCGAAATGTGGGCAGCTCGCTGGAATTTGCCGATTTTCGTCCTTATGTCCCCGGAGACGATATTCGGCGGATCGATTGGAATGTATACGGACGAACAGGCCGGGCTTTTATTCGCCAGTATTGGGATGAGCAGCAAATCTGCGTTCATCTGCTTGTTGATGCCTCGCGATCGATGACCTTTGGTTATCCGCGTAAGGACGGCAATAAATTTTATTATGCCCTGCAGCTGGCGGCGTGTATCGGCTATGCGGCGCTTGCGGGAGAGGATCGGGTAGCTGTTAAATTATTTGCCGAACAGATGTCGGAAGAGCTTCCGTTTATGCGGGGAAGAAGCAGCGTGTTTCGCCTCATTCGTTTTTTGGATGAGCAATGGCGCACCTTGTCAGGCGGGGCAGGCAATGGAGGCGGAAGCGGCAATATGGCGCACGCCTTTATGGCAGCGTCTCCTTTGCTGCCGCGGCATACCGGGCAGACCTGGCTGTTCTCGGACGGTCTGTATGAGCAGGGAATGGAAGAGACGCTGGACAGGCTGATCGGCTCGGGGCAGCAAGTGGTTTTTGTTCATACGTTGTCGCCGGATGAACTGCGGCCGGAACTGCAAGGCGAACTGCGCTTGATTGACAGCGAGCTGGGTACAGGAAAGGATGTCGCTTTCGGCTCAGGCGTCATGAACGCTTACCGGCAGGCGCTGCATGAACACTGTGAATATCTCTCTGTTCTATGCGGCCGCCGCGAGATCGGCTATGTGCCGGTAGATACAGGAGTGCCGCTTGAGCAGACGATCCACCGGCTGTTTTTGGCGACCGGGCTGCTGCGCGGTTAAGCAGCTTTTTAACTACAGCATCATCTGTAACAGAATCCAGGCAAGGAGGCGGCGGCATGTCCTTTCAATCTATAGCGTCAATTTGGTTCGCGTTGTCGCTTCCGGCTATCGCTCTCATGTATTTATTAAAAAGAACCTACATCGATACTCCGGTAGCGAGCCATCTTCTGTGGAACCGCGCATTGCAGGTGCAGGAGGCAAACCGCCCCTGGCAAAGGCTGCGGCGGTCGCTGCTGCTCCTGCTGCAGCTAATCGTTGCTTCGCTGCTGGTGCTAGCTCTGATGGAGCCGGGCTTATGGCGCAGCGCAACTGCTGCTGGCCATGTCGTTATTGTGGTGGACCGCTCTGCAAGCATGACGGCTTTGGCGGCTGGGAGCGAAGGCATGTCAGAACGAATAAACCGGCTGGAAGCGGCGAAGGCTGCCATACGGCAGTGGATCGATGAACATACATCGGCTTCCACGGAAATTTCCATTATTGCTACGGGCAAGGAACCGGCAATTGAGCTGCTGCATGAACGGGATAAAAAGAAGGCGGCGGCCGCTCTGTCGGCTATCGAGCCCTTCTTTGGGACAAATGATAATACGGCGGCCTTATCGCTTGCAGATGCCCTGCTGCGGGAGGAGCGGGAACGGGAGATTGTCGTTGTAACGGACGGACAATGGCCGGATGCCGCCGCGGCGGAGCAGCTTAGCTTGCAAGCCCCTGTCACGATCGTGAACATCGATGGAGGGAAGGGAGCTGCCAGCGGGGCGATTGCCGCCTTTGGCGTGAAGGCGGAGGCCGCCACGCCGGGACGATATGCTGGAGTGGTGACGATCCGCAATGACAGCAGCGCGAAAGCCGAGCTGCGGGCAGGGATTTATGCCGACGGCAGCAAGACGGCCATCGCCGAAATCAAGGCGATCGTGGCGGCTGGCGAATGGGAGAGCGTTGCTGTGCACGACCTTCCAGCTGCGAAGTTGTATAAAGCGCAATTGCTCGGCGGCGGCGACGGCTACATGGCGGATGATGTCCGCTATCAATTTGCTGCGCCTGCCGGCAGGCAGCAGGTGCTGCTTGTAACCGCCGGAAACCTGTTCCTCGAAAAAGCGCTGCAGCTGGCAGGCGCGGCCATCGTGAAGGCTGACCCGTCTTCGTTCGAGCCGGATGAGAAAACGATAGCGGCGACAGACTGGATCGTCATCGACGGCGCAGCGGATGAGCAGTTGCAGTCCAAAGCCTGGCAAAGGCTGCTGGCAGAAAAGCCGGTTCTGCAGTTTGCAGCTGCCGGCAAGGCGGGGGGAACGGGGGGAACGGGGGGAACGGCTGCAGCTGGAGGCAACGATGCCGGTATTGTCGTGCGTGACCATCCAGTCACCCGGTTTTTATCCTTTGAGGATGTTCATATTGCGCAATTGGCCGATCCCGCCGTGTCCTGGGGAGAGCCGATCATTGAATATCGCGGCATTCCGGCTTTATATGCCGGTACAGTAAATGGGCGGCCAAGACTGCTCTTCACATTCGACCTGCATCAATCCGATTTGCCGCTGCGCCCGGAGTTTCCGGTTTTGATGGCGCAAGCGGCAGATTGGATGAGCGGGGGCGCCGGCGGGCAATTGGGTGAGGCGGTGGCCGGTGCCGCAGTGGAGCTTGATTTTGCTTCACAAACGGCAGCGGCGGAATGGAAATTGCTTGAGCCGCTTCCTGGCCTTGAAGCATATGCACAAAACAGAACGGAAATTGCGCTCGAGGCTAAGGACGGGCTGCTGAATGCGGAACAGACAGCGCCGGAAATCCCCGGACTTTATCAATTGGTAGAGAAGGGGCAGCAGGGTGAAGTAATTGCCGAGCGGCTGCTGGCGGTAACGGCCGATCCGCGCGAGCAAGGCATAAGCCGGGAGCTGCAGCTGCAGCAAAAACCGGCGGAGACTGGCGGTGCCGCTGAAGCTGACAGCAGCCTCGAGCTGCAGCTGTCCGATGAATTCATACGCTGGCTGGCATTGCTTGCACTGCTGGTGATCGTATTGGAATGGGGGGTGTATCGGCGTGGGCGTGCAGTTTGACCATCCCTGGATGCTGCTTCTGCTGCTTCCTTGGGCAGCCTTGTTATGGTGGATGCTCCGCTCCACGATACGGCTGTCCGGCGGGCGCAAATACGCGGCCATCAGCCTGCGGGCGCTAGCGATGCTGCTGATTATTGCTGTGATTGCAGGCTTCCAGCCCTTTGTTACCGTTTCCCAGCGGGACGTCATATTTGTTGCCGACCGCTCGGCAAGTCTGGACGCAGACGGCTTGCTGGGACAGTGGATTGCGAGCGCCGCTATGAGCAAGGAGCAAGGGGATCGCGCAGCTGTTGTCGCCGTGGGGCGGAATGCGGTGGTGGAGCTGCCGCTTACCGCTGCCATTCCGGAGGAGAATAAGGAGCAATTCTCCTTCCGTGCGCAGACGGAGCCGTCCTTCAGCCATTTGGCGCAAGGGCTGCAGCTGGGCTCCAGCTTGCTGCCGGCTGAGGGCGGCAGAGTCGTGCTGCTCTCTGACGGCGAAGAAAATATGGGCGACTTGCTGCGCCAAGGCCGGCTGCTGCGCGATCTGGGCATAGCCGTCGATGTGCTGCCGATTGCCCCCCGGGAACGGCGCGATGCGGCCGTCGAACGTCTTGAGCTGCCGAAAAGCTTGCGGCAGGCAGAGAAGTTTGTCTTTCAGGTGACGATTAAAAGTACCTATGCCGGCGATGGCGAGCTGCGGCTGTACGAGGATAATCGGGAAATTGCCAAGCAGAGCGTACAGCTGGAGCGGGGAGAAAACCGTTTTGCCCTGCAAAGCGTCGCGACGTCACCCGGCTTTCACCGCTATCGCGCCGAGCTGTACGCCGCCGGCGACGAGCGGGCAGAAAATAATGCGGCCTATGCCTTCAGCCGGGTGGAGGGACCTCCATCTGTGCTTATTGTTGAAGGAAAGTCGGGCAGCTCGGCCAATATCGAAAAAGCGCTTGCCGCATCGCTAATACGCACGGCGACGATACAGCCGGAGCAGCTTCCGCAGCAATTGGCAAGCTATGCCCAATATGATAGCATCATTTTGAACAATGTGCCGGCTACCCGGATTGCTGCCGGACCGATGGAGTGGCTGGGCAAGGCCGTTTCCGACTTTGGCGTCGGGCTTGTCATGGCTGGCGGCGAGGAAAGCTACGGTCTCGGCGGATATTTCAAAACGCCGGTTGAACGGGCGCTTCCGGTTTATATGGATTTGAAGGGAAAGCGGAAAATACCGTCGCTTGGTCTCGTGCTGGTCATTGATAAATCAGGCAGCATGGCGGACGGGAAAATAGAGCTGGCCAAGGAAGCGGCAATCCGGACAGTAGAGCTGATGCGCGATGAAGATACCGTCGGCGTCGTCGCCTTCGATTCCGAGCCGTGGTGGGTCATCAAGCCGACCAAGCTGACAGAGCGCGATGATGTCATAAGCAGCATTCAAGGCATTCAGGCCGATGGCGGAACGGAAATCTATTCCTCGCTGGCGACGGCCTATCAAGCATTGCGCGATGTGAAAGCGGAGCGGAAGCATATTATTTTATTGACCGACGGCCAGGCTGATCCGAATGCCGGATACGGCAAGCTGACGGCTTCGATCGTGGAAGACAAGATGACACTGTCGACTGTAGCTGTCGGCGACGGAGCAGATACCGGGCTGCTTAAGCAGTTGGCGGATGCCGCCAAAGGCCGGTATTATTTCACGAATGATCAAAGTACGCTGCCAGCCATTTTCAGCCGGGAAGCTGTTATGATGTCGCGCACGTATATTGTGAATAAACGTTTTGTGCCGCTCATTGGGCAAGCTGGCAACTGGTCCACGCTTTTTGGCGAAGGCATGCCGGCGATCGATGCTTATATCGCGACAACAGCCAAGGAAACGGCAGATGCTGTACTTTTGACCCCTGACGGCGATCCGCTGCTTGCCCGCTGGCAGTATGGTTCGGGAAGAACGGTAGCGTGGACGAGCGATTTGACGGGTAACTGGTCGGCGGATTGGACGTTATGGGGGAAATTCCCGTCCTTATTTTCTGCATGGGTGAAATGGACTTTCCCGCAATTCAATGCCGCCCCGTACGAGATTGCCGCTTCGCTGGAAGGCGGGGAAACGAAGCTGGGCATTACAGCGACCGATGGCGGATCTACAGGGATCAATGTCGCTATTACCGACGACAACGGAGAGCGGTTGGAGCTGCCGGCGCTGCCTGTGCGTCCGGGAGAATATGAGTTGACAATGCCGGCGGCACAGCCGGGCGTTTATATGGCGAAGATCTCAGCCGGGAAAGCGGGGGAAAAGGATGGCGTTACGGCAGGCTTTGTCATCCCGTATGCGCCTGAATACCGGATTAGCGCCGGCGAGGGCGGCGAGAAGCTGCGCAAATTGGCGGAATTGACCGGAGGGCGGGTGCTGTCGTTGGAAAATCCCGGTGACGTCTATCAATTTGCCAAAACGGACAGCCGCCGCTATGCGGATTGGACGAGAGAATTGCTTATCGCGGCGCTATTGGTCTGGCTCGTCGATATTGCCGTCCGCCGTATTTCCATTCCTTGGGCGAGGCTGGCGCAGCTGGCGGGCGGAAGGCGCAGCAAGCAATCGCAGACGCCGTCTGCTGCTAGTCCGGCGGCAGCCGGGCATGGGCAAATGTCCCGCTTGCGGCAGCGAAAGGAGCAGACGAGGGCCTTTTACAGCAAGGAAGCAGAGCCGCGGAAATCGCCGGCGGTGACGGAGCGGGAGCAGGAGCGGGAACGGGAGCGGGCAAAGCCCGGTGTCCGTCCGCCGTCTGGCGGTTCCCCCAAGCCGGCAGAGCAGCAAGCGCCGCCGCAAACGCAGAAGCAGATGCGGCATGAGGCGGAGGATCGCATCAACAGGCTGCTGGCGGCGAAAAAGCGGACAGGCAAATAGCTGCAGCTTGCCAATGAGATGCTGTCACAGGTAAAATGACGATAGGAAACCGGAAGGAGGCGGCATGTCTGTGGATATATTCGCCTTAATTGCTGAAGAGCGGATTCGCGAAGCGATTGCAGATGGCACGTTTGATCATTTTCCGGGAAAAGGCAAGCCGCTCGAGCTTGAGGATTTATCGCATATTCCTGAGGTGCTGCGCGCCGGGTACAAACTGCTGAAAAATGCGGGATATATTCCGCCTGAGCTGCAATTGACCAAGGAAATCGTTTCTTTGCAGGAATTGATCTCGCTGTGCGCAAGTGAAGAGGAGCAGCTGCCTCTGCGCCAGCAGTTGAATGAAAAGCAGCTTCGCTACCGCTTGCTGCTGGAATCGCAGGGCATCAGCGGGACGGCAGCATTTGCGCAGTATGAGCAGCAGATCCGCAATAAACTGGAAGGGGACGAGTAGACGATGAATAAAGAAATTACAACAGACCAGCTGGCCGCTAAACTGAATGCCGGCGACGGCTTGCAGCTGATTGATGTCCGGGAGCTGGATGAATGGGAGGACGGACATATCGCTGAAGCGAAGCATATTGCTTTGTCCGAGCTCACAGAGCGGGTATCCGAACTGGATGAAAGCCATTCCCCGATTTATATCATTTGCCGCAGCGGTAACCGCAGCAGCAAAGCTTGCGGCTATTTGACGGCTCAAGGCTATGACGTCATAAATGTGCTTGGCGGCATGATGAGCTGGACAGGCGATGTTGTCACAGGTGATTAGAGCTTGAGCGTGAGCTGAAGCTATTGTTGTATTTTGCCGCGAAAGCTGCCGGTGTGAGCCGGAGGGGCTTGCGCGGCTTTTTTTAGTAGATCAAATTTAGGGGGGATATATATGGTAGATTGTCCTTGGTGTCATAAACAAATTGAAGAGAGTAGTTCAAACTGTAAGTATTGTGGCAATGAGGTTTTATTCTTGGAAGGGTATCAGGATTTTGAAGAGGATGATTCTGAAGAAATCATGGGAGATTTTGTCGAAGACGATGATTATAATGAAGAAGGTTTAGCATCTACTATTGTTGTAACCTCAACTGATGAATTTATAGGGGCAGAAATCAGCAAGTACTATGGTATCGTTTATGGTGATGCCGTCATGGGGGCCAATATTGTTAGAGATGTTATTGCTTCAGTTAGAGATCTTGTTGGTGGGAGAAGTGAGTCGTATCAAAACCTTTTGGCGAAAGCGAGAGGAGTTGCATTAAGAGAGATGCAAGTAATGGCTTATAGAAAGGGAGCAAATGGAATCGTCGGGATTCGATTTGATATTGATACAATGCATAACTTGCTAATATGCAACGTTACCGGTACAGCAGTAAGTGTTTCCTTCGACAAGAACTCTAACACATTAGAATGAGACTATTATGTTTTTTTACATGCCTAAAATCCACTTAGATGACCATCCCGCTCTCATAGAACTATCATAAGGATGAAAATTGCACCGATATCGGCCAATTTAAAGGAAGTGACCTGCAAAGGGATAGACATGTCTTGCTACCAGAGCTCATATAGTGAACTAACATGATCTATGAGCAAAAGGGAGGGACGGTCGTGAGCAATCACAACGGCAGTGTCATTCTTGATTTATCGATCCAGGGCATGAGCTGTACGGCATGCGCGTCCCGGATCGAAAAGGTAATCGGGCGAATGGAAGGGGTACGCGGCATTTCGGTTCATTACGCCGGAAAGGCGGGAAGCGTCGAGTATATGGCAGATGCGATTACCCCTAATCATATTATCGAGCGCATTGCGGGCTTGGGATTTCGGGCCGTGCCCCAAGAGAGTGCGGACGATCTGCGCAGTGAGAGCGGCGCATTGCGCATCCGCTTCATTCTCGCATTTATCCTGACGGTGCCGCTGCTCTGGTCGATGCTCCATCATTATGATTGGCTGCGCGATGTCCCTGTGCCGCTGCTGCTGCGTGATCCGCTGCTGCAATTTGTACTGGCTGCCGTCGTACAGTTTGGGTTGGGCATGCCTTTTTATTTTAACGCTTATTACGCTTTGCGGGAGCGGACGGCCAATATGGATGTGCTGATTGTCATTGGCACGACGGCTGCCTTTGGCTATAGCTATGTGGCGATGCTGACATCGCAGGCGCTATATTTTGAAACCTCAGCTGTTGTCATCACGGCTGTTCTTCTCGGAAAATGGATGGAATCGGCCGCCTCGGACCGCATTAAGCGGGCCAGCGACGGCTTTGCCTCTTTAGTGGCGAATGAAGCTGTCGTGGAGCGGGCCGGATTAAGGGAGACGGTACCCGTTCAACAAATAAGACTCGGAGATACGGTTATCGCCGAGGCGGGAGAGCCAATTGCGGTTGACGGCATTATTGCGCAAGGCTACGCCGCGGTGGATGAATCTTTGCTCACCGGCGAGAGTATGCCGGTCTCCAAGGGTCCTGGAGACAAGGTATATGCCGGCACCATGCCGGCCGACGGGACATTGGCCATAAGAACCCAAGCATTAGCGAATGAGACAATGCTCTATAAAATCGCTTTAGTGACGAGACAGGCACAATCGGCCAAATCGTCGATCGGCCGCAAAGTAGACCGGCTGGCTGCAGTGTTTGTGCCCTTAATGATTGCCATGTCGCTCCTCACCTTCATCGTCTGGCTGTTCGTACTTGAGCCCGGCAATGCCGGCAAAGCGGCGGTGCGCGCACTTGCCGTGCTGCTGGCGGCATGCCCTTGCGCGCTTGGACTTGCTGCGCCGATCTCGATTGTTCTGGCTTCCGCCAGACTGGCAAGACGCGGAATTGTCATGAAGGAGGCGGGCACGCTCGAACGGCTGGCCGAGCTGAACTATATCGTACTGGATAAGACGGGGACATTGACGGAAGGCAAGCCGGTTGTCGCCGATATTTATGCGGCCGGCACTACGATGGCGAATACGATTTTGCGGTGGGCGGCCGCTGCCGAAGCGGGCACAGCCCATCCGTACGGTATGGCGATTATTGCGCAGGCAAGAAGCAGGGGGCTTGTCATTCCGCCGGCGCAGCAAAGCCGTACTTTGCCCGGCAAAGGAATCGAGGCGATCGTAGAAGGGAAACGAATTGCTGTCGGCAACGCGAGGCATGCCGCCGATCACAGCTGGATTATCGACCGGGTGGCGGCCGATTTCGCCTTGCGGCAGGAGCAGGCAGGCGCCACGGTATTGTATTTGTTTGTGGAGGGCGATTGCCGCGGCGCGCTTGCGCTGATTGATCCGGTGAAGCGGACGTCCGGCGAAGCTGTCAAGCAATTGCAGGCGGCCGGTCTGCGTCTACTTCTGGCGACAGGCGATCATGCACAGACTGCGGCCGGAGCGGCGCGAGTCGCGGGAATTGCTCATGTAGAAGCTGAGATGATGCCGGAGGAGAAAGCGGAGCTGGTGCGCCGGCTGCAGGGTAAAGGGTATCGCGTCGGGATGGTTGGCGACGGCTGGAATGATGCGCCTGCGCTGGCGGCAGCAGATGTCGGCATTGCCATGGGGAGCGGCACGGATGCGGCTCTGGCGGCCGGGCATCTGGCGCTAATGCGTCCGCGGCTGACGGCAATTACGGATGCGCTGGCCATTAGCAAGCTGACCGTGCGCAATATTCGCCAGAACTTGACCTTTGCCTTTTTATACAATGCAATTGTCATCCCGTTCGCAGCTCTTGGCTGGCTCGAACCATGGATGGCCGGTACGGCAATGGCCTTCAGCTCGGTATCGGTCGTCGGCAATGCGCTGCGGCTGAACGGCCAGATGCGGCGCGCGCTGGAACGTATGGAGTGACGGGACCATGACAGCTATATGGCCGGAAGTGAGCTTAATTGTACTGACAGGCCTGCTGAGCGCGCCGCATTGCATGGGGATGTGCGGGGGAATTGTGTCGGCTGTATCGCTGCAGACGCAGGCGACGCCACTCAAGGCAGTGCTGCTCTATAATGCAGGCAGAATTGTTTCTTATACAGCGCTTGGGGCGGCAATGGGGGCCGTAGGCTCTTTTGTCGATTTGGCGGGGCGGCTGGCCGGCGTGCAAGGGATAGCCTCGATTATAGGCGGGCTATTTATTCTGCTGTGGCTATGGCGCAAATTTCAATTGCCGTTTATGCGGAAGTGGACATCCTTCCTCCATAATCGTATATTGAAAGAAAAGCAGGAACAGCGGGCTGGCGGCGAGGCGCTCCATATTATCGCTACAGGCTTTGCTTTCGGTTTTTTGCCCTGCGGACTTACCTACGCGATGCAAATGAAGGCGGCGTCGTCGGGAAGCTTGGCGGCAGGGGCGATCGTGATGGCCTTGTTCGGTTTATCTACTTTTCCGGCGTTGGCCATTGTCGGGCTTCTGGCAGGAAAGATTGGGAAAAAGTGGAGAAAGGGGCTGCGCCAGGCTGGTGCCATTACCGCTGCGCTTGTAGGCGTGTTAGCGATCATGCGCGGCCTTGTAGCCGCGGGTGCTGTAGTGTCTATTTCGCCATGGTTGTGGTAAGGCTCAGCTTAACGGAGCTATCGGCGAAAATTCCGATTTCGCCTGGCGTGCTCGTCGATCAATGCCCAGCTAAATCTCGAATATCTCTTAGGAAGGAATAAAGAGTTCTTCCGGCCAATCTGTTATTGACGAGCTCAATCATATATGAACTGAGGATATGACTGATGAAACTTCAATTACTATACAACGAATATATAAATATAAAATTCAAGAGAGGATTACAGTCCGTTCAAACGGACTGCTTTGAATACAGCCTCCTTGAAGACGATAGTGCAGAATTATTCTTTGTCAATCGTAACAATGAGTCGTTTATTGAGTGGATGTATGAATTACAACCGAGAGATGCTAATTACACCATGAATCCGGACTGGGAGCCGGAGCTCTTGGCTTTTTTTGAACATCTAGATGTCTATGATGAACTGATATTGTATTATTTGTTATTTACCATCAACAAAACGATGTCCATTGTCAAGATCAATCCATTTAATGCAATGAACGATTTTATGAAGAACTATTGTTTTTTTCAGTTAGCTCAATTGACCGATGCCGCCAGATTGACCGATGAACAGAGACATCAATTAAGAGACTTTTTCTTCTTTTTCTACCTTTATACTCACCCGGTTAATGAGGAGACCCTTTACTCCTTTTCATTCAGCGGACAAGATTTGGTTCATACGAAAACCAATATCAATATGGAGCATTATTTTTCTATATACCACGACTACTACAGTGAGAATCTTGACAAATATAGAGATAAATTATTTATAGCTCCACATGAAATAGATGCCTGCAGAAATCTCACCATGGAGCTGTTAAGGTCAATAGAAGGTAAAGCGCCCAAGCTGTCAATGCCTCCGGAAGAAGGGTTAGAGGTTGTATTACAGCTGATCAATGACGTTGATTATTTGCTGCATATTTACTCCGAAAATAAAACAACGTTATTTGGTATCATAAGAGACTTTCTTTCTGACAATCGCTCTAACTCTTATCGTGATCATTGTTTCAGTACTCTGCTTCAGAATTATGTCTCTTATATCCTTTATTTTAAGTTTGATGAAATTTATGATCTGGTGGATTACTTTAAAAGCACTCCGTTATGGTGCAAAATGATCATTAATAAAATCTTTACGGATGCCATCTTTATTCAGAAGATTATGAAGCAAAACCAGATCGATATTGCTGAATATAAGCATGTAATCGAATTCTTTGACGAGGAGGCCCGCAGGATCTATCTGAAATAGGATTCACTGGGGAGGTACATCATTGAATAAAACGGAGCGTATGCTGGCAATCGTTCTTGAGCTCCAGCGAAAAAAGCTTGTGCGGGCTGAAGATTTGGCCGCCGCATTCGAGACAAGTATCAGGACCATTTACCGGGATATTCAGGCGATCAGCGAGACGGGTGTTCCTGTAGTCGGTGCCCCGGGGCAAGGATATTCGCTAATGGAGGGATATTTTCTGCCCCCAGTCTGTTTTACGGCGGAAGAGGCAGTGGCACTGCTTATCGGAACGGATTTTATTGAACAAAGATTTGATGCGGTTTATGGCGTTAAAGCATTGTCCTCCCGCAAAAAAATTGAGGCCATTTTGCCGGAAAATATTCTGCAGGAAGCAACGAGAATACGACACACAATGCGGCTGATTCCCGGTAAAGGAAGCGTGTCAGGAAAAGAGAAAGAATATTTGGAGGCGATCCGCCGCGCTATCCTTCAAAGGCAAAAGCTGAAATTTCATTATTTGAAAAGCATTGCTGACAGCGGCAGCAGGCAAAGCATAAGAACCGCCGCGCCATACGGCCTAGTGTTTGTTAAAAGCGCATGGACATTACTTGCATGGTGTGAACTGCGGAAGGAAATTCGCCATTTCCGCTTATCGCGCATGACGGAGCTTACGGTGCTTGAAGAAAGCTTCGAAGCACCTGCGGAGTTTAACCTGGCAGATTACAAGCCTGCAGATGACCGTCATCTGACCGTTCGGATTGTTGTTCCTCCTGACATTGCAGATAAGGTATTGGAATCGAATAACTATTATATGGAGGCTGTAGAGAAACAGGATGATGGCCTGCATGTGATTCTGCGCGTACGCCGTACTGAGGAAGTGCTGCATTGGGTACTCAGTTGGGGAGCAGGTGTCGTTGTGCTGGAGCCTGAATCCTTCCGGGAACAGATCCGAAACGAAGCGGAAAAAATGTTAAAACGCTACTGACATGACGCTGTCAGTAGCGTTTTTGTATGATAGTTTTAAATGATAGTTAAGGAGTTGTTACGACGATATGAATACAACGGAAGCTTTGCAGCAATTTCAGGAAACGGCGGCTTATTATCTTCATGAATTGGATGGTTTTAGTATGGAACAGTTGAGACGACAGCCGGCAGAGGGCGAGTGGTCAATCGGGCAGATGTACCAGCATTTGATTCAATCGGCGCTGTTTATGCATTTACGGAATATTGAGCAGTGCCTGGCGCAAAGCAGCGATTCTACGGCAGTCATGACGGGCAAAACTGACGCGGGTGCAGCCATATTTGAACAAGGGAGTTTTCCGCCTATACGCATTCATGTTCCGCCATCCCCTCAATATACACCAGAGCAGCCGGAAACCAAAGAGCAATTATTCCAAGGATTAGCCTTTGTGATCCGCAGAATGAAAGAAATCGAACCGACACTAGAAAAAGCTTCTGCTGAAAGTGCAGCTCCCCACCCGAGATTCGGGATGCTTAATGCAACAGAATGGTTCTTGCTTATTGAAATGCATTACCGTCATCATCTGAGGCAGTTGCAGCGTTTGAAACAGTTTATCGGAGTGGAGCTTGGATGATCAAGGCCAATGCAGAAATGGAAATCAAGGATGAACAGGCTTGTTATTGGATTGGCGTCGTATCCAAATCTCATGTGATGCGGGGAGTGGAAGGGGGATTCGCCCAGCTTTGTCACGGAAAATCAGCGCCTTTACAGCGGATGCGCCAAGGAGACTGGCTGATCTATTACTCTCCTCGAACGGAAATAAAACAAGGACAGGTTCTTCAGGCATTCACCGCAATCGGTCAGGTAGTGGACGAGCGGGTTTATGAATACCGAATGTCCGATTCTTTTGTGCCCTACCGCCGGAATATCCGGTATTTCCCGTGCCGGGAGGCGAAAATAGCCGATCTGCTGCACAAGCTTAGCTTTACGAAAGGGAACCGCAATTGGGGATATACATTCCGCTATGGACATTTTGAGATCAGCCGGGCAGATTTTCTATTGATTGTCAAAGCCATGCAGCTCCATTGAACATTGCAAAAAGGCTTCCCAGCGGCCATGATTATGGGGAAGAGACTTATGGCCTAGTTCGGCTTAACTGTCAACATCGAGCCTGCGGCTGAAGGAGAGCGGCGGGGCAGTGGCTGCTGCACTTCCTTTTGCGCTTATCGAGGCTTCCCAGACGCCAAGCATGAGCGGCATGGCGCTGCCTTCATAGTGCCCTGGCGAAACTTCCTGCAAAGTGAATGGAACAGTGCCGCAAGCCATGTCGGGCATCGATAAGGAGCCGGAAAGTGTATAACCGCTTGCCGGGGATCCTGCCTCATCGACTAACTCGATTGTCAGCACGTTCGGCTGCAGCCGTTTGGCCGGATACGCAGGGAAGGTCATTTTAGCTGTTATACCGTCTACAGTTTGGTTCACTGTAGGCGGCGTCTGCATAGATGGGCGGCTGAGCTGTATAGATATAAAGGTGGCCGTGCAAACAATTAGCAGGCTCCAGATTGCCATACTCAGTCGTTTACGCTTTTTCACGATCTGCCCACGCTCCTTCATACACGGCTTTTTATCACTCGTATGTTTTGCGCGTTGCTTTTAGACCGCTGGACAACAAAGAAAGACCTCCGCATGTTCAAAAAATATGCATTTTCTCCCTTTAGTTTGCGGCAAAATCGTGAAATGCAGCTGAAATCGGCTACCCGGTAGCAACTAACTACATAAAACGCAGTTAGCTGCTAGCCCATTCACTGCCTGGCATCATCACAAGGGGGGATAGTGGTCTGGATGCCTTCCATTTCATCCTCTCTATGCTGACGATTAGAGCTAACGAACTTCATACACGCTATTGGCCGAAAAATCGGCTTGCCCTGAGTGTAACGAACCTGAGACACGCTATTGGTGGAAAAAAGACGGGGAAGCGGCCGATTTTCGGTAAATAACGATCGGTAGATTCGTTACAGCTCACAAGGCCCCATTTTAAGCTGAATAAGGATTGTCAGGTTCGTTAGCGGCCTTTCACATCTTATCAGATTGATGATGCTGCCAAGCTTTATAAAGTAGCAACTCCAACAATGGTTCTCGGGTTTACCTAGCTTCATCAGGGAATACCTGTCTTTTTCGTGCTGCGAAAATTGAGTGATAAGTTATTAGACTGTGCGGAAAACAAATTATTTTTGGTGATAAAAACTACCTCTAAATCAAGCTAATGGGCAGGATGATGAAAATTTTCCTAGAATAATTTAGAAAGTATTTAATCTATAAGGAGAGATCGTTAAATGTCCTCAAATAACCAGGTGCTGGTGCTTGATTTACCTGAAATTAATCTTGTTGGTTTGTATATTACGTCACCTTTCAAGGGTCATCTTCCTGAAAGAGTGGAAAATATGAAACAAGAATTTTATCTACGCAAAGATGAAATACGAAATGTTATCCATCCTGTGAGGTACGTGAGTCCAAGCTTTTCTTCGGAGGTTCTGTTTACTTACTTAATTTGTATGGAAGTAGCTAACCTCTCAGACGTACCAGAAGGAATGATAGGGTTTACGCTACCTCCGCATCGTTATGCGAAAGTAAAATCAAAAGGTGACCCTTATCAAGACATCCATGACTATTTGGAGGTTAATAACAAACAAAGCAATAAAAGAGCCCTCGCATTAGAGATCTACCATTTTGAAAATCCTGCATGGCCTGACGAAGCTGAAGTGTTAATACCAATAGTGGATTGAAATATCGGATACGATAGTTCGAAATACAAAGCCAGTCTAACACTTTATTTTCGTGTTTTGACTGGTTTTTTGTTCGGAGCGATCATTCTCAATTTTTATTAATAATCAAGTAATTATATAACCATTTACAAATATAATGGAGTGTGAGAAAATGAGCATGGATATCAGAAGTTGATTAAAGGAGTGTTGCTGCATGAATGAAATTGAACAGGTAGCCGATGTTTTGAAGCTGCTCGGCGACAAAAATAGGCTTACGATTGTTGCCTTGCTCAATGAAAAGGAATTATGCGTATGCGAAATCGTGGACATCTTACAAACGAGTCAGCCCAACATTAGTCAGCATATGCGCAAATTGAAAGACGGAGGTCTTGTCAAAGAAACGAAAAAGGGGCAATGGGTCTATTATTCCTTACATATCCAAGACAAACCCTATATCACTGAAATATTGCAACAGATCCCTTCGCAAAAGGATAGGATTCATTCCTCCGTTTGTGAAGAGAACGAGTGTTGTAATTGATCGAGTTAGGAGGGGGCCATGGGTTACGTTGCTTTTCTAATTTTTTTAGTGACACTCACGTTTGTCATTTGGCAGCCGAAAGGGTTGAACATAGGCTGGTCGGCAAGCGCTGGAGCCATAGTTGCATTATTGTTCGGTGTCGTCAGTTTCGCGGATGTCGGGACGGTAACTGGTATCGTATGGAATGCTACTCTTGCGTTTGTCGCTATCATTTTAATCTCTTTGGTGCTAGATGAGATTGGATTTTTTGAATGGGCGGCACTGCACATGGCACGTCTCGCAAGGGGAAGTGGAGTGCTCATGTTCGTCTTTATTATTCTGCTCGGTTCTGCGGTCGCAGCCCTGTTTGCCAATGATGGCGCCGCTTTGATCATCACGCCGATTGTGCTCGCGATGGTTCGGGCACTCAAGTTTGATGAAAAAATGGTGCTGCCGTTTATTATGGCCAGTGGGTTTATTGCCGATACGGCATCACTGCCCCTTATCGTCAGTAACCTGGTGAACATTGTCTCAGCCGATTATTTTGACATCGGTTTTGCGGAATATGCAAGCCGTATGATCGTGCCTAATTTCTTTTCCATTATCGCGAGTCTTCTTGTATTGTTCTTGTTTTTCCGTAAGCGCATTCCGAAAAGCTACAATCTTACCCAATTAAAACAACCAAATGAGGCCATTAAGGATAAGAGACTCTTTATGCTATCTTGGGTCATTCTGGCTGCTTTGCTTATCGCGTATTTTGCAAGTGAATTTTTTTCGATCCCGGTTTCCATTGTTGCGGGAATTGCTGCCATCGCATTTCTTTTCGCGGCGAGAAAAAGCCCGGCCATTCATACATGGAAGCTCGTCAAAGGAGCACCGTGGGCAGTCGTTATTTTCTCTATCGGTATGTATGTAGTCGTGTACGGGTTGCGTAATGCAGGGCTTACCGATGCGCTGGGCAATGTCATTCAAGTTGTTGCCGATCAAGGACTTTATGTAGCTACCGTAGGTATGGGCTTTATTGCGGCAATCCTTTCGTCGATTATGAATAACATGCCGACGGTCATGATTGATGCATTGGCTATCCAAGGGACAGAAACCGAAGGATTCATACGCGAAGCATTAGTCTATGCCAACGTGATCGGTTCCGACTTAGGGCCGAAAATTACGCCGATCGGCTCGCTGGCTACATTGCTTTGGCTGCATGTACTGTCCACGAAAAACGTAAAAATCGGCTGGGGGTACTATTTTAAAATTGGGATTTTATTAACGATTCCGACCTTGTTTATCACTCTGACAGGTCTGTATGCATGGCTCTTCTTTATTCAATCCTGGAACGTGAACGTATGGCTCAGTATTGCGATTATCGCACTGATACTTGGAGTGATTGCGGTTAGCTTACTCAAAAGCAAACAAACCAAAAAAGGGCAACAAGGCGCTTGACCCATTTTGATTTTATAAAAGGAGAGACATGACCATGGAAAAGAAGCCTGTAGTCTACTTTTTATGCACGGGGAATTCCTGCAGAAGCCAGATTGCGGACGGTTTCCTCAAATCGTTAGGCGGCGACAAATATGAGGTGAAAAGTGCCGGGCTTGAAGCGCACGGGCTCAACTCGCGTGCGGTTCAAGTGATGAAGGAAGCAGGCGTGGATATTAGCGGTCATTCGTCGGATGTGATTGATCCAGAGCTGCTGAACCGGGTTGATTATGTGATTACCCTGTGCGGCCATGCCGACGAGCATTGTCCTGTGATTTCTAACAAGAACGTCACCAAATGGCATTGGGGTTTTGATGATCCGGCCAAAGCGACCGGAACGGAAGAAGAAATCATGAGCCAGTTCCGCAGCGTTCGCGACTCGATTAAGAGCCGCATTGAACAGTTCGTCAAAGAAGGGAAATGAGGTGGTTGCTATGATCAAACGAATGCATGTCGCTTTAAATTGTACCGATCTGAACAAGGCTCTTGACTTTTATCGCGCTTTTTTCGGGGCAGAACCAAGTAAAATCAAAGAGAATTACGCCAAATTTGAGTTAGAAGCACCGGCGCTTCATTTTTCGCTCAATGTCCGCCCCTTTGAACAAAAGGGTGTGCTGAATCACTTAGGATTCCAAGTGAATAATACGGAAGAAGTGTTAGCTATGGGGGAAAGGCTCCGTCAAAGCGGTCTGCTGCTGATAGATGAGATGAATACGACCTGCTGCTATGCGGTTCAAGATAAAGTTTGGGTGTACGATCCAGACGGAAACGCTTGGGAGATTTTCTATACAAAAGAAGATTCCGAATTCGAATCAGCCGGAGAAGCCAGGGATTTGTCTTTGTGCTGCGCGCCGCCAACGGCCCCGGTTCCGATTGAATTTGGCTCATTTAAAAAAGGGGTTTAGTCTATGTCGTCTGAAAAAAACTATCTAAGCACGCAGGAAACCACTGTTTAGAGTGGTTTTCTTGTACTACCAGAGATGAATGTCTTGTTAAATGGTAGCTGGCTTTATTGGTGGTGGATTATCGTATAATGGGATAAACGAAAAAATATTTGCAAATTACAAATATATCGTGTATAACTAAGACAATGAGGTGAAACACAGTGGAAAACATTCGCGAACTATTTCAAATCATGACACGTCGTTTCGGGTTTCTTAATAAAAATTGCTGTTCGGCCGGTGGCTGCGATATTTCCTTAGTCCAAAGTCACATTCTTTATGAGATTGACCATCAGCATAAACCTTCCATTCAACAGGTAGCCGAGGCATTAGGTACCGATATCACGACTTTTAGCCGCCAAGTTCAATCGTTAATCAAAATGAATCTAGTGAAAAAAGCACCCGATCCGGACGACCGCAGAGTGTATATTCTTTCATTGACGACAGAAGGTAAATATGTGGCGACGACGATTGATCAGCAAATAAACGCTTATTTAGGTGAAGTCTTCTCTCACATGAATGAGTTTGAAAAAGAAACGGTCATTCGCTCCATTAAGCTTTTAAATGATGCCATGGCGAAATCCAGCCAATGTTGTACGACCCCTTTGGGGTAATTTCTTTTCGCATATACTTGCAAATTGCAAATATCTATGAATCGAGGAAGATACAGCGATGAAAAAAATTGAAATCTTTGAGGCAGGCGCTTGTTGCTCAACCGGCGTAACGAATCCGGAAGAAAAGCGTAATTCGATTCGGTTTGCGGTCGCGATCACCCAATTGGCCGCACAAGGGTTTGACGTGTATCGATACAACATTTTAAGCGATACCGCCAAATTCGAGGAAAACTCGGCCGTAAATGAAAGGCTGTCCCATGATCCCAACTGTTTGCCGATTACCTTGATCAATGGAGAGGTCGTCCAAACACACCGATTGCCCTTCAATGAAGAATTGGCAGCATGGACCGAGGTAGACCCAGGGGAGCTTGAAGGAAAACAACGGATTCAATTGGAAATCAAGAAACAGGAGGGATGAACATGTTGAATTTGCCACTCTTTGATGTCAATCACATCCCGAAAACCCCGTACCTTTTTTTCACGGGCAAAGGGGGCGTTGGGAAAACCTCCACTGCTTGTGCAACAGCCATTGTGCTGGCCGATCAGGGCAAGAAGGTGTTGCTCGTCAGTACAGACCCGGCTTCTAACTTGCAGGACGTGTTCCAAACCGAATTGGATATGAATCATAAGCCGATTCCCGAAGTGCCGCGGCTCTTTGTGACCAATCTGGATCCGGAAGAGGCGGCAGCTCGCTATCGGGAGGATGTAGTGGGGCCGTATCGGGGAAAGCTGCCAGACGTGGTGGTGACTCAAATGGAAGAGCAGCTTTCCGGTTCCTGCACTGTTGAAATTGCGTCTTTCAATGAATTTTCTCATCTGCTGACGGACGAACAACTAATCCGTTCATTCGATCACATTATTTTTGATACCGCACCGACCGGCCACACGCTGCGTTTGTTACAATTGCCGAGTGCCTGGAATGAATTTTTGCATAACACCAAAGAGGGAACAACAAGCGGCGGTTTATTGGCCGGATTGGACCAGCGAAAAGAGATATACAAGCACACGGTCGAGGTATTGGGCAATCCAGCGTTCACGTCGCTGGTACTGGTGACACGGCCGGATGACGCGCCATTGAAAGAAGCGGCCCGCGCATCTCAAGAACTGGCCGATATCGGCATTCACAATCAACTCCTGATTGTAAATGGATATTTGCACAGCCCCCTTGCCGGCGATCCGACGGCGCAAGCCTTCGCTGGGCGACAGAAGTCCGCACTTGCGAAAAAACCGACCGCCCTGCAGAAGCTTCCCACTTATGCCGTTGCGCTGGCTGCCTTTAATGTGACTGGGGCAGAGAACGTTCGCCAGTTATTTGTCCGCGATAAAGTTGTGCCTCAAGCCGCAGGCGAAACGACAAGCAAGAGCTACCCGCAGCTTGGGACCCTGCTCGATGATATTGAAAGAAACGGGCAGCGTGTCATTTTTACAATGGGCAAAGGCGGCGTCGGTAAGACAACGATCGCCAGCGCGATTGCGGTTGGTCTGGCGGAACGGGGGCACCAGGTGCATCTGACGACCACCGATCCGGCCGCGCACGTCGATCATGTCATAGGCGAGACCATTAAAGCACGCATTTCTATGAGCAAGATTGATCCAAAAGTGGAAGTGAAAAAATATCGGGATGAAGTGCTGGCCAAAGCGCGAGAAACGATGGATGAACAAGGCGTTGCGTATGCCGAGGAAGAGCTAAATTCCCCATGTACCGAAGAAATCGCCGTCTTTCGCGCATTCGCTGATCTTGTGGAACGGGCCAACGAAGAGATCGTTGTTATTGATACAGCACCTTCGGGGCATACGCTGCTTTTGCTGGATGCGACCGAAGCGTACCACAAGGAGATTGCCCATTCATCCGGAGAAATTCCATTATCGGTAAAAAACCTGCTGCCGCGCTTGCGGAATCCGGCAGAGACCGCCATAATTATGGTCACTCTGGCGGAAACAACGCCAGTCTATGAAGCCGAACGGCTGATGCAGGATTTAAGGCGAGCCGGTATTATGCCGAAATGGTGGGTGATTAACCAAAGCATGGCAATGACGGCTACAAAAGACCCGATATTACAAGTTCGCACTGCTGGTGAGTTGCCCTGGATTGAACGTGTGCGTGAGATTTCTGATCATCACTTCGCGGTCATTCCTTGGCACGCGAACGAAATTACGGGTTATACGCAGCTCAAACAACTCATTTTAAATACTTAACAGGAGGAATCCACGATTAACATTACGGATCAAGCAAAAGTAGTGATAAAAGAAGCATTGACCAGCAATCAGGGTGACTATTTACGTGTTATTCAACAAGCCGGATGCTGCGGACCAGCTACATTTCGATTTGTTCTAATGATCCCTCTATTTGAATATAATTTACGGTTATTGTAAGGTAATTGGGAGGTAGCATGGAAATCGTTATATCGATGAAGGATGTTTGGCTTCGCTACGATTCGCGGCAGGATTGGGCACTTCGGGAAATCGATTTAACCGTTCGTAGAGGCGAGTGGGTTACGTTTTTAGGCACAAATGGATCCGGCAAATCAACGTTGGTTCGGTTGATGAATGGCCTTGTCCGTCCTACGTCGGGTGAAGTCGCCGTTTGCGGAAAGACGTTATGTGACTCTCGGAACCTACTGGACATCCGACAAGCAGTTGGGATGGTTTTCCAAAATGCGGATAATCAAATTGTCGGGGTGACTGTTCAGGAAGACACAGCGTTCGGCTTGCATAATATCGGCGTGGCCCTGGAACAAGCAGAATGCCGGTGCCGCGCTGTTTTGCAGTTGCTGGGGCTGTCTGAAAAGAAAGACCACCCTCCCCATTTACTTTCCGGCGGGGAGAAGCAGAAGTTGGCGATTGCCGGTATTCTCGTCATGGAGCCCAAAATCATCATTTTTGACGAGTCTGCTTCGATGCTCGATCCCCAAAGTGCCAAACAGATTTATGAGATCATGTCCGAACTGCATCACAAGGGATGCACGATTATCCAGATCACCCATGAGGTGGAGGAGATTGTTACGGCCGATCGTCTTGTGGTTATGCGGGAAGGGATGATCCGGTTTGATGGAACGCCCTTGGAAGCGGCAGGCCGTTTGGCTGTTTTTACAGATTCCGGGCTTCTTCCTCCTTTTTCGGTACGAATGCATGACATCGCCGCGCAACGTGGGCTGCATTGGCTTAATGCTAGTGAAATGGAATGGGCCGATTGATGATGGATATCTATTTAGAGAATGCAAGCTGTTTGCTTGCAGCCGGAGCCCCTTATGAAATAAAGGCAATTGAGGGGCTTACAGCGCATATTCCAGCCGGTCAGTTCGTGGCGATTATGGGACCATCGGGGAGCGGGAAAACCACATTCGTGCAAATGATCGGCGGCCTGATCCCTCCTCACTCAGGTGAATTGAGGGTCGGACCTTACCAATTGACGAAAAAGGCTGACCGCCGTCGTCTTTGGAAAGGCCTGGGCTGTTTGTTTCAGTTCCCAGAGCACCAGGTGCTCGAAGATACGGTTTTCCAGCACATAAGTGCAGGATTGAACCGGTTGGACATGAAGCCCGAATGGATTGCGGAGCGTGTCAAACAAAGCATGGAAGCCGTAGGGCTAGATGATGCCAAATTCAAAGAATTATCGCCAATTCAAGTCAGTTGGGGGGAATTGCGGCGAATTGCACTGGCAGGAGTATTGGTTGCGGAACCGGAAATTCTCATACTGGACGAACCGACTTCCGGCCTTGACGGCTGTGAACGTAATAGAATCTTATCGCTCTTAAAGCGGACTCATGAAAAGAAAAAAATGACCGTTCTCTATATCACGCACCGGCTTGAAGAGGCGCTTGAATATTCAGATCGGATTCTTGTCTTAGCTCATGGCGAATTGTTCGCGGATTTCCTTCCTTGCGAAATTCGGACCCGCTGGCAACAGCTGGAACAAATCGGTTTTGCGAAAACACCGCTGCTTCGTTATATTGATATGCTCGAAAGACGTTTCGCCCTAAACGTTCCAGACAACATTTATAAAGAAGCGGACTTGGTCTCTTTCCTCGCCAGTCTCAATTGGGGGGACTGATGGCATGCAATGGTTTAGACTTCTACCTTTCGGACTGTATTTGAATAAACGCTCTTTTTTGCATGACGCTGATCCTCGATCAAAACTTATTTTTGCAGCTACTTATTTATCCTTGGTGACCAGCTCAAACGATTTATTAAGCATGTTTTGTTATGGGATCGCTGCATTCCTTTTGATCTTTGTCTCCCGTTGGCCGTTTAATTATTTGTGGAATGGCCTAAAAGGGGTGATTCCTCTTCTCCTCGCGCTGGCTCTTTATCACCTGATGTTGAATGATTTTAAAAATGCCACACTCGTCCCTTGCAAGCTGATGTTATTTATTTTAACGGCTTCATCGCTCAGTATAACAACGACTCCAGTAGAGCTCGCAGCCGGTTTGGAGGCCATTTTGAGCCCTCTTCGTTTTGTTCGGTTTCCTGTCCAGCATTTTGTGTTTATGTTCACGGTAGCTATCCGATTTATTCCGCTCTTTATCGACGAAACGGAATCGATCTTGAAATCGCAAAAAGTGAGAAACGCACATTTTAAAGGCGGCTATTGGATAAAAATCCGATCATTGCCCCAGCTTCTGTTTGCTTTGATCGTATCAGCTTTTCGCCGTGCGGACCAATTGGCGCTTGCTATGGATGCCCGATGTTACTTACCGGACAATGGAATCCGAGCAAGCCGTTTACGCTTTGGCTGGCGCGATTGGGTTATTGTCAGCTTCACGTTGGTTCTTCTCCTTCTCTGTTTCTGGTTGAATGATACTGCTGTTGAATGGTGAGTGCTATGAAAAATTACTGGTTAAAACCTGTCTGCACAGAAATCTCCGTGATTCACAAACGCTTTTCTACAACCGATTCCGCCACAAGAAAAATCATTTTCGTCGCTTTTCTTGCCGCTGTATCTGCTATTTTCCAATCTATGGGAGGATTGCTGCCGGGGATAGGCTTCTTAATGAGTCCTCTCGCTACAGCCCCCATTATGTTAAGCACCGTCCTCTCTCTTGGTTCGGGACTAACCGCTTACCTTCTTACAATGTTGCTGCTCTTCTTTATTCAACCAAGCGAACTGATCGTTTTCCCTTTCACGACAGGTCTCTTGGCGCTCGGGGTTGGCGGTTCACTTTTATATTCGAAGTCACGTCTAGCGGTTGTTATGATTGGATCTATTTTTTTATGGGCGGGCATCATGTTATTGCTTTACGTCTTTCGTTTTCCTGTGATGGGACCTGCAGTTTCTTCTACATTTAACCTGAGTGCGATCGTAATCGTTTATGTTTTCTCGCTATTGTATAGCTGGCTTTGGGCGGAAATAAGCAGATGGTTCATTCAAAAAATAAGCAAATCGATGACTTGAACAAGACATGGGATGACCCGAAGTACGGAGATCCCCTTGAAAAACAAGCGGCTCAAGTTAGCCGCTTGTTTTTTTCTGAAACGATAAAAAATGCTACTTTTCTGACCATGACTCAGCCTCATATGATACGTAATCCCATTATAAGTTTGCTAATTTTGTATAACGAGCATGTGAAAAGTATAGAATAAACAACTAACAAACCAATATTTCAACTGATAAATGGTAGAAATTGGGATTGGAAGGTGCTAAATGTTTTTTTTAAAGAGGTTCAAAAAATCAAAGAAACAGATGTCTATCCATGTGTCGGATCAAGTATTGGATCAACACCAGAGCGCGAGAATAGATGGGAATTTGGAACGTACGATCGATTTGATCAAGAGCTTATTAGGCATGAATGACGACTTTGTGATGCGCCGCTTCAACGTTTTCGGAAAGTTCCCGGCAGTCATGTTTTACTATTCCAATATGATCGACCAAGCTTTAATTAACCTCGATATATTAAAACCGTTCATGTATTTGCCCCACCATTTAGAAGGGAAGACCATTGAATACAGTCAATTAAAGGATGTCCTTCTCTACGATTCGCTGTATCACAGTGAAGGAAAATTGGAAAGCCAGTTTACGAAACTCATCGAGGGATTGCTGCGCGGGGAGACTGTCGTAGCGGTCGAAGGGTTAGAGGAAGCTTTCCTGATCGGTACGCGCAATATAGAGAAGAGGGCGATTGACCAGCCGGCAACCGAACAGTTGATTCGGGGGCCGCGTGATGGTTTCATCGAACTGTTGGGGACGAATATCGCCCTGCTCCGTTATCGATTACAGGCGACGGAATTTCGTGTCCAGACGATGCAACTCGGCCGCAGAACCAAATCCAAAGTCGCGATATGTTATATGGAAGACATTACAAGCCCTGATCTTGTAGAGGAAGTAAATAAACGTCTTAGCAATATCGATATCGAAGCGGTGCTTGATTCGGGTTATTTGGAACAATTTATCGAGGATAACCATCTATCCCCATTTCCGCAAGTTCAGTATACGGAGCGGCCGGATAAAGTCGTCGCCAACTTGTTGGAAGGAAGGGTCGCTATATTAGTCGACGGTTCGCCGTTAGCCTTGGTCGTACCGACGATTTTTAACCAGTTTTATCAAACGGTTGAGGACTATACGGAAAGATTTCTACTGATGAGCGCAATTCGCCTGGCAAGGTTGGTAGCCTTAATCTTCTCGCTAATCTTTCCGGCCCTTTACGTTGCAATTATTTCCTTCAACCCGGAGTTGATTCCGACCGAATTTGCCGTAGCTGTAGCCGGCGGGCGGGCTGGCGTCCCTTTCCCAGCGATCATCGAAGTGCTACTGATTGAAATATCCATGGAAGTATTGCGGGAAGCGACGATCCGATTACCCCAACAAGTTGGCGGCGCTCTTTCCATCGTCGGCGTGCTCGTTATCGGACAGGCCGCGGTGGCTGCGGGATTCGCAAGCCCTATCACCATTGTCATTATCGCCTTGACAACGATCGGGTCATTCGCTACTCCGGCCTACAATGCAGCCTTGGCACTGCGGCTATTGCGATTTCCGCTCATTATTTTGGCTGGAATTTTTGGCCTTTACGGTATAATGATCGGATTGATCCTCATCGTGAATCATCTTCTCTCGTTAAAATCGTTTGGAGTCCCCTACTTAAGCCCCCTTGTTCCTGGAAATTACGAAGGAATGAAAGATTTGATCATACGCAGCCCTTTTTGGTGGATGAAAAAGCGGCCTATGTTCCTAAATATTCTCGATAAGACCAGATTAGACGACAGCATGGTGGAACAACTTAAGGAACCGCCGGGTAATGTGCTGGATCCGTTAAAATTCAATGAGCGGAAGGAGTAGTGTTAACCAATGGAGCATCAACGCCAGATAACCGTGTTTCAAGCGATTGCCATTCTTGTCAGTACGATTATAGGGGTCGGCGTACTTCCTCTCCCTTTATTTGCTGTTCGAGCAGCCGATTCGGGTGCTCCTCTCGTTACGCTGATTGGTGTCCTGATTGCCTTTATAGGACTAGCGTTGATTACGATGCTCGGCATGCGTTTTCCGAATCAATCAATCATCCAATACAGCGAGGAGATTATAGGAAAATGGTTTGCCTGGATCGGCAGTGCGTTCATCGTTGCCTTCTTTGCCTTGTTGACAGCTCTTGCCGCACGTGAGTTTGGCGAAGTGGTCGTTACATCGGTTCTGACAAGAACCCCTGTGGAAGTCACCGTTATTGTCATGCTGCTTTTGGCAGCCATCTCGACGCGGAATGACATCACGACATTCGCTTACATTCATTATTTCTATACTCCCTTACTCCTGGTGCCCGGCTTGTTGATCGTCGCGCTTTCATTGAAAAATGCCGAGGTGATAAATCTACAGCCGATTTGGGGAAACGAGACTGGGGGTATTTTGATGGGGGCCATTACTATAACCGCCTTGTTTCAAGGGTCCTTCATTGTGACTGCAGTAATTCCGGCCATGCGTCGACCCGAGAAGGCGATGAAGGCTAGTGTTTGGGGAATGGTGATCGCAGGAGGGCTGTATGTTACGATTGTCGCGGCGACTGTCAGCGTGTTCGGGGCTGAAGAGATCAAGTTCTTGCTCTGGCCGACATTGGAGTTAGCGAAAGCGACCTCCTTGCCTGCGAATGTTCTGGAACGTCTTGATGCAGCCTTTCTTGCGGTATGGGTGACGGCCGTGTTTACCACTCTCCTCTCCAGTTATTTTCTTACGATTCACTTAGCGAGCAGATTGTTTCGCTTACGCGACCATAGGATATTTTCTTTTTTCATCCTGCCGGTTGTTTTTATAGTCGCCATGTTCCCTCAAAACATCATACATATGTACGAAATCATTCAAAATGTGGGCCGCATCGGGCTCGTTATTACGATTGCTTATCCGGGCATGCTGTTATTGATAGCTATTCTTCGCAGGAAAAGAGGGGATCGTGTTGGGCGTAAACAGATGGACTAAACAGTTGAAGCTTCTAAGCGTTATTCTCCTCGCTTTTCCACTGCTGACAGGATGCTGGGATCGTCTCGAAATTGAAGATCGCGCTGTCGTTTTGGGGGTTTCGATAGACGAGGCGGGCCCGGGAGCTAAAAAACAAGAGGACGAAATTACTTACCTTCGCGGGAAATTCCCTATACCGCAGAAAGACATGATTCGCATCGCCGTGCAGATCGCCCTTCCTGGGAGAATTCCGCTCGGACCCGGTGAAAGCGGAGGAGGAGGGGATAAGGGGGCGCAACAAACCGTTTGGGTTATCGAGGTATTTGGTCACACGATCGATGATGCGCTTATGAATTTGGATCAGCAGATCTCAGGCAGACTCTTCTTCGGGCATTTGCGCGTCATCGTTGTATCCGAAGCGGTGGCTAAGAAAGGATTGCAAAATTTGAACGATTACCTTCGCCGCAATCCGGAAGTACGCAGAATGGCTTGGATGATGATTTCGAAAGGACCTGCTATAGAATTAATGAAGGCTTCGCCGAAATTGGAACGTGTGCCGACACTGTATCTAATGTCGACGTTGGATGACGCCATCAAGATAGGCAAACTTCCAACCGATTATGTAGGGATGTTCTGGAGCAATTCTTCAAAGAAAGGGCAGGAAGGATTTCTTCCTTATGTGCAATTGATAAAAGAAAAAAATATGGAGATCAAAGGGTTAGCTTATTTTAAAGGCGACAAATTGGTCGGCGTAACGAAACCGTTTGAAATCGCAGGGTACATGGGGATTAAAGGGATCAATCCTGCAGGGTACCGGGGGATGGTCAATGTGGGCGGCGAGAGAACGGTTACTGTGTATGCAACCCATCGCAAATCAAAAATTGAGGCTCGGATCAAAAATGGGATTCCACATATTACTGTTTTCGTCCGGATGGATATCAACGTGGAAGAAAAAATAAACGAGAAATTTCTAGTAGATAATTCCAACATCCTTAAAAAAATCGAAAAGGAAGATGAGAAATCGATTATGAAAGTATACGAAGATTTAATTAAACAAACACAGAGGAAACAATCCGATATTTTCGGTTTCGGCGAGTATGTACGAGCGAAACAACCGCAATATTGGAACCGGTATATCAAAACAAAAAAGCGATGGCAGGAAATGTACAAAGACATTTCATTCGATATTAAAGTAGATTCACGTATTCGCCGGGTTGGTATGAAAGCAAAATAACATACAGGACGATTTGGAAAACTTGAGGAGGTTACAATCATGACTTACGCTCAGTTCGCGGGGCACTTAGGTTACATTATATCCTTATTTTTGATGACCGGGTTGTTGATGTTACGGTTGGATGTAAGGAGGTATGAGTTGGCAAAGATGGGCAAGGAAAAAAGTGTAGCCCGTTTTCTTGGATGGCTCAATGTCGCACTAGGGAGCGTGTTTTTTGTAGCACTTTTGGCGTACCGGGAGTGGTAGCGGTTATTTAAATCGGAAGCAGAAATCAGACAGTATTTACGATTCCATCAATTCGCTGCCTCCGGCTTCTCCACATAGATTTTAAATAACTGATTGTATAACACTATACTGATGAAAGCAAACACCAAAATGATGCTGAATATTCCCACAGGCGCTACCCAGTTGGATAGGAAAACCGTCACCGGGGCAAAAAATCTCGCGATGGCATTCTGCAGGCTGTTGGCTCCCATGTACTGTCCTCTTGCATGATCCGGAGCATAACGGCTAATAAAGCTCTGTGTCACTGGAGAGCGTACAATCTCACCGAATGTGAAGCTTACTGTGACGAAAAACAAATACCATATATTGGTGCCCAGTCCAAGAGAGAATGTACCTACTCCTGAAAGGAGCGATGATAGAATGAATACATTGCGATCTTTCCAATGTAAGAACCATTTCGTAACAGGAAGGATAAGCAGAACAAACAATAAACCGTTCAATCCCAGTAACCATCCGAAGATCTCCGTACTGGACAGAATAAGGGAATCTCGTATCCATGTGAATAGAGCTTGGGCAGGTACCTCGTTGATCACGTAAACAGCCCAATAAAGATCCAATTGCATAATGGCCATTAGGGCAAAGATGCCTGCCAAAATATAAATGAGGAACACTTTATCGCGAAAAATAATGCCGTATCCCTTCCACTGTTCCATGAATACTTGGGTAATAGACGTTGAAGCTTCAGGTTGTTTCGCCATTTGTGGCCGTGTTTCATGAACAATGAAATAGATAGCTATAACATACGTGAGCATGACCAATGCGCAAGTCCACAACAGCACTTGTCGGTAATGGAAAAAGAAGATGGCTCCAAGTGCAGGCCCAATTACGGCGCCAATATTATTGGCCGTTGTAAACGTTGCGAAGATCTGGCGACGATTACAAGCGGGAACCAGGTCGGCAACCATTGCGGAGCTTGCAGGACTGTATAGAGCTCCCCCAAGTCCTATGCCGATAAATGCGATATAATCAATCCAATGGGATGGTGATACCGCAAACAATGCAAACATCACCGTCTGAATTGAAGCACCCAGTAGCATCACGGGACGACGCCCTAACCGGTCTGCTAAAGCTCCTCCAAGCAGACCTCCTATTATGCTGAATATCGGAGGAAGTGTCATCAAAATGCCTGCAATATGATTGCCTAATGCCGCACCGAAATATACGGTTATAAACGGAAAGTACATCCAAAATAGCATGTTAAACAGTGCTTCTCCGATTAACCGGACTTTCAAATTGATATTCCATAAACTTATTTGCATAATACCTTCCTCTTCCCACAACATCGCTTCCCGGCCGGGTATACAAACTATAGAACATTATCCTGAAAAAATATAGACTTATAATTACGGATGATTTATACTAATAATATGAAAGTCAAATATGTCCTGATTTAATTTAATCGCTTCAAAAAACGAACATTTGTTCTTGGGTGATAAAGACGCTTCTGTCGGAAGCGTCTTTTTTATGCTAAGTTTCTCTTTTGTATTACTCCATGCAGGGAGCTTCTCTCACTGGTTCGTACAGTAAGGTCTGCAGTCCGCAGAACCACATTTAAGCCAATACATCGCTGGAGTAGCTGATGAATACATAAACAAAGGGTATGGAAAAATCATGTTGACAGAAGCTAAGAGGCTAGGGAAAGAACTTGGCTGTATTATTTGCTTTCACAATTGAATAAATATTCGTTTCAATATATAATTATACATACGTTATAAATGGTAAGGGGTGGAAAGGTGAAATATAAAATATTTGTAGATGGTCAAGAAGGTACAACAGGTTTAAAAATACACGATTACTTATCTAAGATTTCTAACATAGAAATCATCAAGATTGAGTCGGAAAAGCGAAAAGATGATGAAGCCCGTAGGGCGTTATTAAATGAAGCCGATATCGTGTTCCTTTGTCTTCCGGATTCCGCTTCGAGGGATTCCGTATCTATGATCAGTAATCATAAGACCAAAATCATTGACGCTAGTACAGCGTTTAGAACGAACCCGGAGTGGACCTACGGATTACCGGAACTACATAAAAATCAAAGAAGTAAAATCCAAAATTCATCTAGGGTATCTGTCCCAGGATGTCACGCGACAGGTTTTATTTTAGCTATGCACCCCTTGATAGCTGAAGGAATTATACCGAGGGATTACCCTGCGTCTTGTTATTCGGTTACAGGATATAGTGGTGGAGGTAAGAGACTAATAGCTGAATATCAGAACACAAACAAAGAACAGCTTTTTGCGCCAAGACAATATGCACTCAACCTTAAACACAAGCATCTTCCGGAAATGCAACTATATTCCGGGTTAAACTCAGCGCCGCTTTTCACTCCAATAGTCGGAAACTATTATCAGGGTGATGCAGTTACTATTCCTCTCTTTCCTAAAATGTTTATAAAAAATGTAACGGCAAGAGATATTCAAGAACTTCTTGCCTCATATTATAAAGAGGAACGTTTTATTCGAGTTATCCCATACGACTCTGAGGCATATCTTGAAGACGGTTTCTTTAATCTCATGCAATGCAATAATACAAATTATTTGGATCTATTTGTTTTTGGTCATACAGATCAAATATTACTTGTTGCTAGATTTGATAATTTGGGAAAAGGCGCCTCGGGGGCAGCCATTCAAAATATGAACATTATGCTTGGATTTGACGAAGGTATGGGATTAGAGTAAGAGAAAAAAGTTCATCGTTAAACTTTTACGGAGAAGGAGAGGAGCAGCAAGCCGCGGCAACTGCTCCTCTTGTTGTTCTCTTGATTGGCGGGTAATAACTGAAAAAATAAAGTGCTAGACCAGTGTTTTAATATACCATGCATCGCATGCAAAATGTTCCGTTTCAATTAAAGGCTTTGCCAATGGTATGAATCCGTTCTTTTTATAGAACTTGTTGGCTGCTACCATATTGTTAAACGTTTCAAGATAACATTTTTTATAATGTTCTTTTGCAAAATCTAGGGCTATCCCGAGTAAATCATTTGCAATTCCTGTGCCACGCGTTTCTTTTAATGCGTACATCTTTTGCAATTCACAAATATCCGGAACGCCTTTAATCGGTCCGATACCACAACCAGCTACTATTTTTGTATTTTCCTCAACAACCCAATATTTAGAGCCCTCGGATCTGTACAGATGATAGAAATCTCCTAAATTCGGATCAGTCCATGCAGTTCCTGGCTTATTCGCCCCAAATTCTACTAAACAAGTTCTAATAAGATTCTCTACTTGCTTATTATCTTTTTCTTCTATCTCTCTGATTCGCATGAACTAACTCTCCCAATACACAATTTTCAGAGGTGCTTCCTCACGGGATATTTCATTTATGAAATTATAACAAATAAATAAATTGACCACAAAGCGATGTAATTTTGCCGGGCATACGATATGGTGGTGGTGCTCCTTATTCTCGTTGTGGTCGGGTACGTTCCAACCCATCAATAACTAATGGGATATGTTCCGCGGCTAAGGGATACGAACAAAACGCAACTTACCGTCGAGATCATCTAAGAATGTATAAGCGGATCCCTTATTTGGCTCAAACACAGGAAAAGTGGAGATTTCGTGGACATTGTAACAACAGAGGATCCGTTATTTGCGGTTTTTACCTGATTTTCGGAGTGATTGGAGGCAATTAGCGGAATGACGGTCCGCAAGAACTTGTAGCAGGCTACCGGGTTTACGTTGACGGCAAGGAGTACGCGAATGTAACCGAAGGATATTGCACTATCAGTCACAGGCCTGCAGCCGGATACGAGCTATACATTCGCTGTGAAGGCTTATGATGCGGCAGGGAATGAAAGCGAGAGCTTGAGTCAGAACGCATCAACCCTGGCAGAGGTATCCGGAGGCGGAGGAGGTTACCCATACATGCCGACGCTGCCTGAGAAGCAGGAGCCGGAAGGAAAGCCGGAGAAACCGGAAACTCCGCAGCCGGAACCGGGATCGGGTCAGTCCAGGGAGCCGGCCGGGCCGGTCAAGCCGGCAGTGACGCTGAGCGATATCGCCGGGCATTGGGCGGAAGCTGCCATCAAGCAGGCCGTAGCGATCGGTGTTGTCCGCGGCTATCCGGATGGCACCTTTAAGCCGAACCGGAATATTACGCGGGCCGAGTTCACCGTCATGCTGGCAGGCGCCTTGCAGCTGGAAGGCGAGGGGAAGCCGGATGCATTCACGGATCGGGAGAAGATAGGAGCCTGGGCATCCCGGGCGGTTGCCCAAGCGGCGCAGGCGGGACTGATCCGCGGCTATGCAGATGGCAGTTTCCGGCCGGAGGCTGCCGTAACCCGCGCGGAAATGGCGGCTATTGTTGCCCGGGCACTCCATCTGCCTGCAGATCCAAAAGCCGGCACCGGCTTTGCCGACGATGCCGCTATTCCGCAGTGGGCTAAAGGCTCGGCGGCGGCGCTCGGCAAACTGGGGATCACAAGCGGAAGGAGCGGCAACCGCTTTGCTCCGAATGAGACGGCAACTCGGGCGGAGGCGGCAGTGTTCTTGCTGCGGATGCTTAAAACTATGGACGACAGGTAAAGCTCACAGCCCCGGGGGAGATTCTCCGGGGTCTGTGAGCTTTTTCGGAGGTTTTTCTGCATCGAAGCGTTTTTGAAGCGCCTCATCCTTTACAATGGATGAGGCTACTATAATATTTATGGCAAATTTGCTGGATTCATCGCTGACGACCGATCGGATAAGAAAAAGTTAAGCTAAGCAGGGAGGAGCCATTCGTGAAAGATGAGGCGAGCAGTGTCAATCCGAATAAAAAAGCTTTGGTCCTTTTCTCCAAACTTGCCGCGGGGCTCGCTTGCTTGTTATGTCTGCTCTTGTACGCCCATCCCGTTCTTGCGAAGGATCGTTCGTTTGAAATCGATGAAGTGGAGATTCATGCCCGTATCGATGCGGACGGCAGCATGAAGGTGACCGAGCAGGATGCGTATCGTTTCGACGGGGCTTATAACGGCATTGTTGTACAACTGAATACTTCCGGATCGGACGGGATCGATCATTTTCAAGCCTTCGAAGTAACCCCACAGGAGGAAATTCCGCTTAAAATAGAAGAGTCCGGCCATGGCAAGCAAATCCAGTACAAAGTTTACGATCAAGCCAACAATGAGACAAAAAAGTTTAAATTCACTTACGAATTCAGAAATGTTGTGCAAGTATACGCCGATACCGCCGAGTTATACTGGAAGTTTTTCGATCAAACGAACCCAAGCAGGCTTGGCGTGGTGCAAATCGACGTCGAACTGCCAGGTGGGGTAAAGAAGGAGGACATTCTGGCGTTCGGACACGGACCGTTGTCGGGAACGGTGGATGTCGGCGACGGCATCGTTCGGTACAACGTTAACCCGCTGCCGCCCGAACACAATCTGGAAGTCAGAGTGTTGTTTCCCGCTTCCTACGTCCCGAACAGTTCGAAAATCGATCCTTCTCCGATGCTGGACAAAATCAAGCAAGAGGAGCTCAAGTGGGCGGATGAAGCGGATAAATCGCGGAATACCGAACCGAGTCCGTGGGGAAGCAGTCTTTATTATTCTATTGCCCTATTCATCACCAATATGGCCGCCGCGGTCATTCTTTATATCAAATTCGGTATGGAATTCAAACCGGACTGGAGAGGAAAATATTATCGCGAACTTCCCGGCGACGTGACGCCTGCCGTAGCTAGCTATCTGGTCGATTACGACCTGCAGCCCAGGGATCTGATGGCAACGTTGATTGATCTGGTTCGCAAAAAAAGAGTCGACATGCAAGTGATCAAGAAGGACGGTGGTTTGTTCCATAGAGATATAACCGATTACTGGTTTAGGTTGATCGACGATCGGACAGACGGGTTGAAACCTCATGAGGTCATGGCGATCAACTGGTTTTTCAGGCAGTTGGGTCATAACGACGAAGTGCATCTGTCCGAAATCCGCCAGTTCGCCGCCCATAAAGCTAATGCCAGAGCCTTTCTTGCACGGTGGGCCGAATGGAAAGCTCTGGTCGTTCAAGAAGCGCAACAATTGGGATACTTCGATGCGTCCAAAACCGGTAAACATATCGCCTTGATCGCCGCCGTCGCACAAATCGCTGCTATATTGTTCCTCGTGCCTGATGCTTTTAAGTGGCTGTTTATTTTTGCGGTCCCGCTCTTTTTCATCGGAATGAAATTAAAAAGACGAACGAAATTCGGGGCGACCGAGCGCTCCAAATGGAAGGCGTTCAAACGTTTCTTACATGATTACAGCCAGATCGCGTCGAGGGAACCGATGGCCGTTCATCTGTGGGAGCACTATTTCGTCTACGCAATATCGCTCGGCGAGGCGAAGAAGATGATCGCCATTTCCCGCATGAATCTTCCGCAGTCGGATCACGAGCATTATCCGGTGCATTCGGCCGTTACGAGCGGCGGATTCCAACAGCATTACGACCATTTGGCCGATTCGTTCGACAAGACGATATCGACCGCAAGGAGCCATGCGCCGTCTTCAAGAGGTTCCGGAGGCGGGTTCTCTTCCGGAGGCGGAGGCGGAGGTGGCGGAGGTGGCCGCGGGGCATTCTAAGGGAGGTGTCTATGATGGGCGTTTATATTGGAATTGCGATTATTGTTTTGCTGGTATTGTGGCTCATTATCATTTACAACCGATTGGTCATGCTAAAAAACCGGGTTCGCAACAATTGGTCGCAGGTGGATGTAGTGTTGAAAAATCGGTTTGATCTGATTCCCAATTTGGTGGAAACCGTTGCGGGATATGCGGCGCATGAGAAAGAAACGCTCAGCCGCGTCACCGAGATGAGAACGAAATACGCATCCGCCGGGTCGATACAAGAAAAAGCGGAGGCAAACGGCGAAATTGCCGGGTTGCTGGGCAGACTGATGGTGGTGGCGGAGAGCTACCCCGATTTGAAAGCGAACGAGAACTTTCTTTATCTCAAGCAGCAATTGACGGCGATCGAGGATAAAATCCGCTTCGCGAGACAGTTCTATAACGACACCGTAGAAGCGCTGAATACGGCGATCATGAGCTTTCCGAACAATCTCGTAGCCGGCATGTTCGGCTTCCGCGAGGAACCGTTCTTTCATATCGACGAAGCGGAGAAGTCCGTTCCGCGGATCAAGTTTTAAAAACATATGGACGACAGGTAAAAGCAAAGCAGCCCCGGGGAGGTTCTCCGGGGCTGCTGTTTTGATCATTGCATGAAGCGAAAGATTCTATAATAATAGAAAAGATCGATGGTGAGCGGCATTTTCAACTTTTTAACGGATGGAGGATATTATGATCATTAATAACCAACAATTTAATGTCAACGGGCTGAACTATACGATCAGGTCTGCAACCGAAGCAGATGCCAAAGAGTTGTCCGAATTAAGATTGCGTATTGATGGCGAGACCGAAAATCTGGACCGGGGACAAGGGGAAGCGTTCATCGACGTGCCGGGGTTTGAACGAATGATCATAACAGATACAGAGCGCTCAAGGAATTTGTTTTTGGTTGCGGTTGTTCAAGAGCGGTTAGTCGGGTTTTCAAGATGTGAAGGGACTGATTTGCAAAGATTCTCGCATAAAACGGAATTCGGAGTATGCGTTTTGAAACAATTTTGGGGATATGTACCATAAATATGGGGAGATTTAGTGGAAATTCGGTTTGATACTAGAGTTGAATGTTTGCCGAAGGAGGGGAACCATGAATATTAAATTGGAGTTGTTAAACGAGTCGGACTTTGAAACAATTGTAAGTTGGATCAATAATCACGATGAAGATTTTATGGTTCAATGGGCTGGATTAACCTATACATTTCCTCTCTCCATTGAACAGATGCTTAGCCATTATCATAGAGGAATTAACTCTATTGAATCGGATGTGTTTATTTATAAAATTGTTGAAACAGCTAGTGATGAAATGATCGGTTCATTGCAATTGTGCCGTTTCGATTCGACCAAGAAAGAAGCGGTGATTGGCCGATTTTTAATCGGCGATCCCAAGTATAGAGGGGCTGGTATAGGATCAATCGCTTTGAAGCAAGCTGTCGAAACCGGATTCGGGCAGTTCAAGCTTAGAAAGATAAGACTAAACGTATTCGACTTTAATAGAGCCGCGATTCGTTGTTATGAGAAAGTTGGTTTTTCTAAAGGAAAAATAACTTGCGATGTATATACCTCAAGTCAAGGGATGGTGTGGAATAATTTGGAAATGATCTTGAGGAGAAATCAGATAGTTGGAGGCGACGATGATTAACCGTCGCCGCCAACTTATGCAAGCGGACAGGATGTGTGTTCGCGTTGTGTGTCAACCAGCGGTTCAAACACGAGCGGATCACTCAACAGCTCGCCTCAGCCGCAGCCATTTCCGCCAACTGGACTCATTCGGCTGCCGCCCTGTCCAACTGTTTGCGGAAATCTTTCGGCGACTTTCCTTCCAGTTTTTTGAAGACGCGGCTAAAATATTTCTCGTCCTTGTAGCCGATCATCTGGGCGACTTCGGCATTTTTGAAATGCGGATTCATGAGCAGCAGCTTCGCTTTTTCAATCCGGATTCGGCTTAAAAAGTCGATGATCGTCTCGCGAAACTCCTGGCTGAACTTGCGCGAGATGTACTCCCGGTTCAAATGAAACCGTTCGGATATTTCCTTGAGCGTAATATCACGGGCATAATTAGCTTCGATGAAGCGGGCAATCTCATGCATGATGCTCCCGCTCTGCTGCTTGTGCAGCGATACTGCCCGCGATAATTCGATCAGGCTTCCGGTCAGTTCTTGCTGCAGGACGGATAAGGAAAACTTCCCATCCTGATCCAGCGGGATGATGAACGGGGCGGTCTCGGGCGAGGCCTTATGGTCATCCGCTTCCCGGAACAAATCTTCATGCCAGCGAGCCTGCATGATCTGGTATTCCTGCCACCACATTTCAAGCTGGTCGAGTGAAATATAGGCCATGTTCGTCACCGTATCGCACCAGCGCCCGATTGCGGCCTGGATTTGCTCCGGTCTTCCGCTTTTGACCGCCAGCCGGATCTGCTCCTCGAATTCGGCGAACCGCAAGCTGCCCGTCCGCAGCGGCCCGTCGCCCTGGTAGGCGTGAATTCGCAGGGAACGATCGAGCAGATTGCGCTGGCATAATGCTTTTAGCGCTTGCTTGTAAGCTGTCGGCAGCCCGCCCGGGAAAGGGAAGTGTCCGGAGCTGACGCCGATATCGAAACGAAGCCGGAGCGTCCGGCTAAAGCCCTCATTGATTTTCTCCAGCAGCTCTGCGGCGGGGACATCGTCCCGAAGCAGCACGACAATTTCCGCATGACGGTTCCAGTTGCGGAAGGCGACGCCTTTGCTGCCATTTTCCAGAAAGTCGCGACAGATGTTGATGATCGAGAACGCCAGCAGGTCCATTTCCAACGCCGGCTTATCGCGCATGCCGCTCCTGTGCGGATCGAAGCAAAGCACAGCGGCGCGCATGCCGTTTACCGTCTGCAGCTCGGGAAAATGCCGGTAAATCGGCTCGCGCAGGCTCGAAAATCCGCCCGGCTCCGCCAGCAGCCCCGACAGCAGCTTGTCCCGGTAGACGGGCTTCAGCTCGTTCACTTCCATATTGCGCAGCGTATATTCAAGCCGCTCTCGCTTCGTTTCGCGCCAATCGTTTACCGCTTTGCGAACCGCATCCTGCAGCTGGTTTCTGTCTACCGGCTTGAGCAAGTAATCGGTGCCCCCATGCTTCATCGTATGACGAACATATTCAAAATCGTTATGCCCGCTTATCACGATTTTTTTGCAGCCGGGAGCATGCGTTTCCATCCAGTCCATCAATTCAATTCCGCTCTTCTCGGGCATCATAATATCCGTAATGACAAGCTGCGGCTGTTCGGATTCGATCAACAAGATCGCTGCTGCGCCGTCTTCGGCTTCCAGCACCGCTTCGATGCCAAGCCCATCCCAATCGACGAGCAGGCGAATGGCGTTGCGGACATGCTTTTCATCATCGACAATGAGCGCTTTCATGCGAATTCCTCCCCGATTATCGTTTGTGGAATCGTCAGCTTTACCTGCAGGCCGTGCGGCTGGCAGTTGGACAGCCCCAGATCAGCCTGCTCGCCGAAGTACAGCCGCAGCCGGAATAGTACATTCAGGAGACCGATCCGCTCGCCGACTTCGCGCAAGTGATGGCCGGTCCCGGACAAGTCCGACTGGAGCACCCGCAGCCGTTCCTCGGCAATGCCTGAGCCGTTATCTTCCACGACAATACATAGCATATTGTTTTGCGAGCATGTCCGGATGCGCAGTATAAAATCTTTTCTGGAAGAGCTGAAGCCGTGTTTGAAAAAGTTTTCGACGATAGGCTGCACGATCATTTTCGGAATCGGGAACGAGCCCGTTTGTTCGTCAATGTCGTATTCTACTACAAGTTTATTGCCGAACCGCTGCTGCTGCAGCACCAAATAAAAATTAACGTATTCGATCTCCTTGGCGAGCGGCACGATCGTTTCTTTTGTATTCATGCTGTAATGCATCATCTGGCCGAGGGAAGAGACGAGCGAATAGACCTCCGGGGCATTGCTTTCCAGCGCTGCGCTGCCGATCGACTGCAGGGCATTATTGATAAAATGCGGGTTAATTTGCGCCTGCAGCATTTTCAATTGATTCGTTTTATTGGCTAAATCAAGCTTGTATTCCCGTAAAATCAAATTGTTGATCGTATGCATCATCGTGCGGAAGCGGCCGGCCAAAATGCCGATTTCATCCTCGCGGTCAATCACGATTGGTTCGTCCAGCTTCCCTGTCTGAATTTTATTCATCCGCCGGATTAGCTCCTTGATCGGTTTGGTGAACCGGACGGAAATGACAAGGACGCCTGTAATCGCCACGATCAGGAAAATGCCGGCCACAGCCGAATTGATTAGCGTAAGCCGGTGCGTATGGGTTAGCAGCAGCTTGTAAGGAATGCGCTTTACCACGATCCAGTCCGTCAAGGACGAACTCATTTTCGAGTAGATGATGATGCCGGAAAAATCGGGCTTGTTCCATTCCATACTGCCGGACGGATTCGCCAGCGCGGAAATTTTGCTGAACCACGGCTCGTTTAGCGGCTCACCGATCTGCGCCTCGTCGGAAGCGTAGACGATCGTGCCGTTTTTGTCGGCGATGTAAAATTGCTCCTTGCCCTGCTCGTACAATTGTGCGCTTAATTTACGCAGCGCCTCGACCTTAACGTCGATGGACAGCATGCCGATCCGCTCCGTTGTGGGCACCCGGTATAACGGGCGATGAATGGTAAAGACAAGATCGGGCTTTTGCGGTGAAATGGGCTGCGCGCCGTAGCTGTGGCTTGCGTGCGTCGCCTCCATAAATACGGAATACGGCTTCAACGTGTCGGCCTTGTCAGCAGGATAGAGCGGCCCGCGGGTTAACGCGTCCCGGTAAAGCAGGAACGACCGGTTAAACTGATCGATCGACAGATTGATTTGGTAGATTTCCTTCGCTGCCCGTGAGAGAGCTTGCATGGTAGTGAAAATATACGGCTCCGTCAAGTAATCGTCCAACCCTTTCCACAGGATGCTGTTGAGCAAAGGGGTGGAGTAGATGGCCAGCGAAGCGCTGTTGATGCTATCCAAATAATTGACGATATTCGTTTTTCCTTCCGCCATCAGCCTTGTATTTTCCTCGATGGTCAGCTGTTTGAACGAATTTTTTGTGTACACATAAGTGATGACTGTAGAGGTGACGACCGGAACGACAGTTGAAATGAGCAGCAACGCGATCAATTTGTTCCTGATGCTTGTTTTTAAGAAGCGCACAGTCCTCACCCTCGGATTTTGTCGAATTGTGATAGCGCTCTCATTTTATCACGGGAGGTCAAAATCGTCCACCTATGTACGCAATTTCCTCAGTGGGAAAGCGAGAAGCAAGCGATTACAATAAAGCTACACTTTACATCCTAGACCGAGGGAGGAACCCTTCATGAAAAAATGGTTGACGGCGCAATGGATGCAGCAAACGGTATTTGTCGGTCCCGCCGTGCTGGCCTACACAATTGTTATGGCGCTGCCTATTATGCTGGGCCTGTATTATTCCTTTACAAGCTGGAACGGCATTTCAAGCAGCGTCCAGTGGGTCGGTTGGCAAAATTTCAAATCGATTTTAACCGCCGATCCGGATTTCGGCAGCTCATTCTGGTTTACCGCCCGTTTCACCGCAGCGGTCGTACTGCTCAGCAATTTGCTCGGCTTCGCGCTCGCCTTCATTTTGTCCAAGCCGCTCAAGACGCGCAACTGGCTCCGCACGATCTTTTTTATGCCCAACGTGCTTGGCGGTTTGCTGCTCGGGTTCATTTGGCAGTTTATTTTTGTCCAGAGCTTTCCGAAAATTGGCGAAGCGACGAATATTGGCCTGTTTAATTTGCCGTGGCTGGGAACGGAGTCAACTGCATTTTGGGGGCTTGTCATTGTGAGTGTATGGCAGGGAGCCGGTTATTTGATGGTCATTTATATAGCCGGATTAACAAATGTGCCTGGCGATCTTTTGGAGGCAGCGGCGATTGACGGCGCCAAGGGCTGGCAAATTTTGCGTCACATCGTTCTTCCGCTCATCATGCCTGCCGTGACGATTTGCCTCTTTTTGAGCATATCCTGGGCCTTCAAATCTTTCGATCTCAATTTCTCGCTAACCCAAGGAGGGCCATACAAATCGACCGAATCGGTGGCCATGAACATTTATTATGAAGCGTTTAAAAACAACCGGTACGGACTTGGCACGGCAAAAGCCATTATTTTCTTCGTCGCCGTTACGGTCATTACGATGATTCAAGTTTCCGTTACGAAAAAGCGGGAGGTGGAAATGTAATGCAAGGCAAAATCTATTCGCCCAAGCTGTTTATGATGGAATTCGTCAGTCTGCTGCTGGCTCTACTATTCCTGGTACCGTTCTATTTCGTTTTTGCCAATTCGTTCAAAAGCTTCGCCGAGCTGCTGATCGATACGGCCAGCCTGCCGCAGCACTGGAACTGGGACAATTACGCCCGCGCCTGGGAGGCATTGAAATTTCCGCGGGTCTTCACCAACTCGCTGCTCATTACAGCGCTCAGCGATATTTGCATTGTAGCGTTCTCGTCCATGGCCGCTTACCGCCTGGTGCGCCGTCCGAGCAGAGGAAACCGGCTGTTGTTTTCTTTTTTCGTCGCTGCCATGGTCATCCCGTTTCAGGCGGTAATGATTCCGCTAGTGAAGGTAGGCACTTGGTTCGGATTTTTGAATAGCATTTACGGCATTGTATTTTGTTATACAGGGCTGGGCGTCTCTTTCTCGATGTTTCTGTACCACGGTTTTATCAAATCGATACCGCTTGAGGTTGAGGAATCGGCGGTGGTGGACGGCTGCTCCCCTTACGGCGTATTTTGGCGGATCGTATTTCCGCTGCTGAAGCCGATGACGGTCACGGTCATCGTGCTGCAAAGCTTATGGATCTGGAACGACTTCCTACTCCCGCTGCTTGTTTTGCAAAAACCCGATCTGCGGACGATTCAACTGTCTATCAACGCATTATTCGGGCAATATACAAAACAGTGGGATCTTGCGCTTGCGGCGCTGGTCATGGGGATTGTCCCGATTCTCGCGTTTTTCCTGTCTCTGCAGCGCCACATCATTCAAGGGATTACGGCGGGAGCGGTAAAAGGGTAGGGGGGCAGAGGGAGGCAGGGATGTGCCCAAGCACAAATTTGTCCACCTAAACGGTCAATGCCATGAGTGTTCGCGTAAAAACGATTATTCTATAATCATCGTGTAAACGTTTCTACAATACTGACGGGAGGTTGGCAACATGAAACGGATTAGTAAAATTACAGGGATGTTACTGCTGACCAGCGCGATGCTGGCAGGCTGCGGTGGTGGCGGGGGGAATGCAGGAACGGAGCCGAAAGAAAACGGAGAAGCGGCAGCCGGCAAAGAAGTCACCATAAAAATTATGAATTTCAAAGTGGAAATTGCCCAGGAGTTTACTAAATTAAAAGAAGAATATGAAAAAAGCCATCCTGGCATCAAACTGCAGGTCGATACGATGCTGGGAGGAGACGACTACAATACCCAGTTAAAGGCGAGATTCGCTTCGGACGAAATGCCGGACATTTTCAATAACGAAGGCTATTCGCAAATGGATCCGTGGGTGGAGCATTTGGAGGACTTGTCCGATCAGCCTTGGGTAAGCGATGTCATCGATATTGCCAAAGAACCGACGGCCCGGGACGGCAAAGTGTACGGCATGCCGATGAATCTGGAAGGATTGGCTTTTCTGTATAACAAGGATTTGTTTGCAAAAGCCGGCATCGCCAAGCTGCCAACCACATTGAGCGAGCTGGAAGAGGCGGCCAAAAAGCTGGAGGCGGCAGGAATCACACCTTTTATCAACACCTTTGACAACTGGTTCGGGCTCGGGTTCCACGCGCTCAACAATCCGATGGCCAAACAGCCCGATCCGAACGCATTTATTAAGGGCTTAAATGACGGAACGGCGACATTTACGGGCAACGCCATTTATGAGGATTGGACGAAGCTGTTCGATCTGATGATCAAATACGGCAATAAAAATGCGCTTACGACCGATTACAACAACGCGTCGACGCAATTTGCCACCGGTCAGGCGGCCATCACCCAGAGCGGAAACTGGATTCAGCCGGTCTTCGACAAAATAAATCCCAATTTGAATGTCGGCGTATTCTCGATGCCGATTAACGATGATGCGGCATTGAACGATAACGTGTTTGTCGGTGTGGCGAACAACTGGGTGATCTATAAAGACTCTCCGGTCAAAAAAGAAGCGAAAGAGTTTTTGAATTGGCTGGCGACGTCCGATACCGGAAAAACGTATTTAACGAAAGAATTCAAGTTTATCCCGGCCTTCAAATCGATTAAAGCGGATCCGACGGGAGTCGGCAGTATCGGCGCAGAGATTACGAAGTATATCGAGCAGGGCAAAGTGCTGGGCTGGCACTGGGCGAAATACCCGGACGGCTTTGCTCAAGAAAGCGGCGCTTCGATGCAGAAGTATGTCGCCGGAAAAATCAATCGCGATCAGCTATTAGGCGAATTCCAGGCTGCCTGGGACAAGATGAAAGCGAAGTAAGGCTCATATTAATTATAGGAGGTTTTATCGGATGACTACATTATCGTTAGGTTTGCAGCTGTATTCCGTAAGAGACGAATTGCAAAAGGATTACTGGGGAACTTTAGAAAAATTGGCTGCGATCGGCTATAAAAATTTGGAAATTGCCAACCATAATGCCGACGCGGGGCTTGAACCCGACGCCTCCGAGCTGCGCAAACGTCTGGACAAGCTAGGCATGCGGGTCGTCTCCAGCCATATATCCCCGCTCGACCGGCATGAAGAAATTATCGCCTACAACCGGGAGCTTGGAAGCACGGCTGTCGCCTGCTCGATCGCCTTTTTTAAAAACAAGCGGGATGTGCTCGATTTTTGCCAGCAGTTGAACCGTTATGGCGAAGTGTATAAAAAAGGCGGCCTGAACTTTTATTTCCATAATCATTTTCAAGAGTTTCAAAAATTCGACGGGCAGTACATTTTGGATATCATCCTCGAAAATACGGATAAGGATCTCGTGAAAATCGAGTTTGACACGTATTGGGCCGTACGCGGCGGCGTAGACCCGATCGCTTATTTGCAGCAGCTTGGCGACCGGTGCGATCTCGTCCATCAAAAAGATTTGCCGGCCAGCGCGCAACCCGTCAACTTGTTCGAAGTCGTGGGCGAAGAAGAAATTACGTTCGAACGGTTTGTTACTTTGCCGGTGCCAGAGCATTTCGCCGAAGTCGGCGAAGGCGTGCTGGACATCCCGGCGATCATTCGCACGGTGAGAGAAATTGGCGCGGCAAAATATATATTCGTCGAGCAGGATTTAACGAGCCGCAACCAGCTGGAATCCGTCGAAATCAGCTTCAACAATATAACCCGGCTGTTGAATGCTTGACAGGGCCCGATTATAATAGAGGTCGGAAAGGAGAGAGGACGAATGAGAAAAGTAAAAACGGGCATCATTGGCTGCGGAAATATAAGCAGCATCTACTTGGAAAATACGACCCGGATGTTCGATTCGCTAGAGGTTTGCGCCGTAGCCGACCTCGACATGGAGCGTGCGCGGGCAAAGGCGGCAGAATACGGCGTTCCCCGGGCTTGTACAGCCGAGGAGCTGCTGGCCGATCCGGACATCGAGCTTGTCATTAATTTGACGGTGCCGCAAGTCCATGCAAAAGTTTGTTTAAGCGCGCTTGAGGCAGGCAAGCATGTGTATGTGGAGAAGCCTCTGGCTGTCAGTATGGAGGACGGCAGGAGCATACTTGAGCTGGCGAAGGCGAAAGGATTGCTGGTCGGCGCGGCTCCGGACACCTTCCTTGGAGGCGGAATTCAGACGTGCCGCAAGCTGATCGACGACGGCTGGATCGGAACGCCGGTGGCCGCGACGGCATTTATGGCTTCCCGCGGTCCGGAAAGCTTTCATCCCGATCCCGATTTCCTCTATCAGCCGGGCGCCGGGCCAATGTTTGACATGGGGCCGTATTATTTGACCGCGCTCGTGAATCTGATCGGTCCGGTCCGCCGGGTAACCGGCTCCGCCCGGATCACCTTTCCGGAACGGATCATTACAAGCGAGCCGCGGGCCGGCCAGCGCATCAAGGTGAATACGCCGACCCATATCGCCGGCGTGCTGGATTTCGATAACGGGGCGATCGGCACGATGATCACCAGCTTCGATGTCGGGGCTACAAGCTTGCCGTATATTGAGATTTACGGCTCCGAAGGAACGCTGAAAGTGCCTGATCCGAACACATTCGGCGGTCCGGTGCTGCTGCGCCGGCTCGGAGCGGAGGAATGGACGGAAATGCCGCTTTCGCACGGTTTTGCGGGCAATAGCCGCGGACTCGGCGCCGCCGATATGGCGGAGGCGATCGCTTGCGGCGGACAGCACCGGGCGAGCGGTGAGATGGCGTACCATGTGCTGGAGCTTATGCACGGCTTCCATATCGCCTCTGAACAAGGCAAGCATTACGAAGTGCAAAGCAGCTGCGCACGTCCGGCATTGCTGCCGATGAAATAATTTTAGCTCTATACTCAGTGGAAAGCGTTCGTACACATTCAAATCTGTACGGACGCTTTTTTGTGCTTGATAGGGGACGTCCAAACTTGTATTCTTTTTCTATATAGTATTAGCAATTTTCTGTCTGTTAGCTTCATTACTCTTGATCTGCAAAGGAGATTAAATGGAAAAAGCGAGAAAAGTAGCCATTATGGCGGCAAGGGATGCGGGCAAACTCGCCAAGGATCGTTTTTTACAGGAAATGAGCATTACTGAAAAAGGGGATACTGGAGATCTTGTCACGGTAATCGATCAACTCGCGGAGAAGCGTATTATTGAGCTAATAAGAGCGGATTTTCCCGATCATTCAATCAGGGGTGAAGAATTTGGCTTGTCGGGAGCAGACGGCGTGAGCGATTGGCTGTGGCTGGTTGACCCGCTCGACGGTACGAACAACTATGCACTAGGCATCCCGATGTACGGGGTATCGATCACATTGATGCATAAGCAGAATACGGTCCTTGGCGTAATCTATGATTCGCATCTGGATCAGTTGTACGTGGCAGAGGAAGGGCGGGGAGCCCTGCAAAACGGGAAGCTGCTTACGATTAAATCTCCACCGCTGTTTCATAAACTGACTGTGGGCTGGATACAGGGCCATGTGGTGCAGAAAAATGCTGAAGCCGCGGCAATCAAGCATCGGCTGGAAGCTGAGGTGAAGAGAGTCATCAGCCTCTGGGCGCCGTCTCTATTATGGTGCATGCTGGCAAGAGGCGATATTCAGGGCATTGTACTCTACAACTCAGAAGGCGAGGATTTGTACGCAGGCCTGCTTCTGGCGAGAGAAGCAGGCGCATGTATTGTCGATTTTCAAGGCGTGGATTTCACCGGTACCAGTAATGAACCTTATTTGATCGCCTGTCATCCTGATCGGAAAGATTCCTTTGTCCGGCTGGTAACAGCTTGCAAGAGCAGTTTATAAGGAAGCTGGCCGCGGCTATCAATTAATATAAAAATGTAATCGCCTCTCAGCTTGGAATGCGAGTTTGCACGTGGAAATAACGGGCGCATTGAAATACATGCCACAGAACACTAACCTATTTCCAGGACAAGGAAGAATATGGTATGCTGCTCGAAGTGATTCGCCAGTTCTCAGATCTTTCTGATCGGCTTGGAATTTACGGATCAACGTAAATGGAGGGCTAGTACCGATGGGATTACTGTTTAAAATCTGCCGTTCGGTTCACGAGCATGACGAATATACGGCGGAAGTAGTGGACCATGATGTCGAGCATGAACGCGATGATTCGCCGCAAGACCAGCAGCAATTACTTGAGCTTCTTTCTCCATCGTCAGACACGACATCGGAAGTCGAGGGCAAGCCTCGCTCGAGGTGAGCCGCACCAGGCACTCCGGATCGCAATAGCGAACGGAGTGCTTTCTTGATTTTACCTGTTCAATCGATTCCGAGGCTTAATTGGCCTGCGCATTGCGATGAAGTTTACTTCATAACTGGCGGAGATAAGCAACGTTTGACAGAAGAAGCAAAGCGGATGTTTTTAGGCAATTAAGTTGAGATAGGCCGGTTCGCAAGGATAATCTAGACAACCCGACTCGGGAATGATATAGTAACAGATGCATATGAATCAATTTCATAGTATATAGGTCAAAATGATTTGTTTTGCCTATGTTTATGGCTCTAATTTCATACGATTACAGGTGCTGCAAGGTTGTCATCCGGGATCGGAGCAACCGTTCAGCTTAATAGGGAAGACCGGTGCAAAGCCGGCACGGACCCGCCACTGTAAGGAGTGTCTGACGCGAGGCGCAGCTGATGCAGCTTGAGCTTGCGGCGGACGAAAGCGGCAACGCCAAATCACTGAAGCTTGTGACCGGCTTTGGGAAGATGTTGCCCGCAATTGCTCCAAGTCAGGAGACCTGCCTGTACTCATAAAACGCTACCTACGCGGATTTAGGAGGTGTTGGAGACTGGCTGTCATTTGGCCTGAGCTGACTCGCATGGGCGCGGGCGGGCTTTTTGGCGAGCGGCCGATGTTCTGCGGAACATATTGCATTTCCGGCACCCGAAGGGTGCCTTTTTTGATTTTATAGAATTGGTAAGCTTCGCTCGATAAGTTCTATAAAATTTTTAGGGAAAGAAACTTGCTTCGCGCCAAAGACGACGTCAGCCGTTTTTTCTCACTAAATAAGAATTTACGAAGCGGGTTTGTTAGGGAAACCTTTAGGTCGCTCACCCTCGAAGGACTTCGATAGAAGTTTTTCTCACATTTCTGAACGGAACACTACTCTAACGGATGTCACGGACGCTATTTTCGAAAATTCGACCGATTTGAAATTGTAACGGAACTGTGCGCCGCTATTTGATGATTAGGAGCACGATTTCGTAAGAAAACGTCCCATTAAGAGCGCTCGCTTCCGTTAGATTTTAAAAAAGAGTGTTATTGACGAAATAACGTCTGCAGCTTCCATTAGATGAAACTGCTTTGAAGCATCTGGAGTGTGGAGCCGCTGCTTGATCTAAGGGCGGAAAAGAAGCGCCCGAATGCATTTTGTGCAACAATTGTGCCACGTACAAGTCACGGTCAGCCACTTCCCCTGCTCAATTATGAATTTGACTTAAACGGGGATAATTGCTGCAGTTATTGGCCAGAAACAGAAGCCGCGGTCCGCTCATGGTCTTCTAAGGGCCGCTTTGCCTCACGTTTACACAAATTAAGGGAGTCGATGAAAGAAATGAAACGGAATTATACTTTTTCCTGGGTAAAAACGGGCCTCGTTGTTATGCTGACGGCGATGATTTTGGTGCTGGCAGCTTGCGGCGCGAAATTGGAGCAGCCGGCCAATAACAGCGGGAACGCTGGTAACCAGCAGACACAAGCGGGCGCTTCCGGCAACAAAGAGACTGACAACGCAGAAAAAGCCGATGAGCCGTCCGGGGAACCTGCTGCTGCGTCGACGGCATACCCGCTATCGATCAAGGACGCGACGGATACAGAGCTGGTCTTTGAGGCTGCTCCGCAAAAAGTCGTGACGCTGCTGCCGAGTGAGACGGAAATTATGTATGCCATCGATGCCGGCGCCGAGCTGGTTGGCGTAGATGATTTTTCCAACTATCCGGAGGATACGGCAACAAAAACGAAAGTTGGCGGCATGGAAGCGAATATTGAAGCGATAGTCGGGATGAAGCCCGATCTCGTGCTTGCCAGCTCTTCGATGAACAAGCCGGTCATTGACAAGCTGCGCGAGCTGAATGTCAAGGTCTATGCCAGCGATCCGAAAACCTATGACGCCGTAGTCGAGAAAATCGGCACAATCGGCCAAATTATGGACAAAGCGGCCAAAGCCGCTGAAGTGCAGGAGCATATGAAGGATGCCAAAAAGCAGGTTGAGGATGCGGTAAAGGATGCAGCGAGACCAAAGGTATATCTAGAATTTTCTCCGGGCTGGACTGTCGGCAAGGGCGAATTTCTTGACGAGCTGATTACAATCGCCGGCGGCACAAACATTGCCGAAGAAACAAGCTGGTATGAGATCGATCCGGAGCAAGTGATCAAGCAAAACCCGGATGTTATTATTTATGCGTCAATGACAGTAGCCGAAGGGGAAACAAATCCGATTCTGGATGCCATTCAAAAGCGACCGGGCTGGGATACAATTCAGGCGATGAAGGATAAAAAGCTGTTTGAAGTGGATCAGGATCCGTTGGTGCGTGTAGGCCCGCGTCTTGCAGAAGGCTTGCTTGAAGTGGCTAAAAAGCTGCACCCGGAACTTGTGAAGTAGATGCGGTTCAAATTGTACTTTTTTGGAGGAGCAGCGATGCTCCTCCTTGGCGCTTCTGTCGTCATCAGCCTGTCGATCGGCTCGGCGTCTTTGCCGCTGGGCGAAGTATGGGGCATCCTGCTGGGCATGCTGCCTTGGCGGGACGCGGCTGCCGGCGAATGGGACGCCAGCTCGGTCGCAATCGTCACGCAGGTCCGGCTGTCGCGTGTATTGCTGGCTGTGCTTGTCGGCGCTTGTTTGTCGCTTGCCGGAGCGGGCTTTCAGGGCGTGCTTCGCAACCCGCTTGCCGATCCGTTTACGCTTGGCGTCGCCTCGGGTTGTTCGGTCGGCGCCGCATTTTTAATTTTGTTTGGCTACCAGAGCGTTGTCGGCATCTGGACGATTCCGATCGTTGCCTTTGTCACGGGAATGGTTACTTTGGTTATCGTGTTTACGCTCGCGAGGGCCAGAGGCGCGATGAATGTAGAGACGCTTATTCTGTCCGGCGTCATCGTGCAAGCTTTTCTCGGCGCATTCGTCTCGTTCATGGTATCGCTCTCGGCCGGCGTCGTCAATGAGATTATGTTTTGGCTGATGGGCAGCCTGAGCAGCCGCGGCTGGGAGCATGTGCAAATTGTGCTGCCGTTTTTAATCGTGGGCCTGCCGATCCTTATCCGTTATGCGCAGCCGCTTAACTTATTTATTTTCGGCGAGCGCCATGCCGCGCATATGGGCATTCACGTCGAACGGACGAAGCTGATCGTGCTGCTCACCTCGACCTTACTGACGGCTGTCGCCGTTTCCGTCACCGGCGTTGTCGGCTTTGTCGGACTGGTCGTGCCGCATCTGATCCGCTTGCTGGTCGGGCCGGATTATCGGCTGATTATCCCGCTGTCGGCAATTGGCGGCAGTATTTATTTATTGTGGGCCGATACGCTGGCGCGGACGGCGCTGAGCCCGAAGGAAATTCCACTTGGCGTCGTAACGGCATTGATTGGCGCGCCGTTTTTTGCTTATTTGCTGTATCGGCGTAAAATGAAGCAAGGAGGAGCGGCATGATCGAAGCGAAGGCAGTGACAAAGCTTATCGACGGCAGACCGGTGTTGTCCGGCATCAGCTTTCAAATGCCGGAGGGCGCGATGTACGGCATCATCGGGCCTAACGGCGCGGGCAAGTCAACGCTGCTGCGGCTAATGTCGGGCGTGGACGCTCCGACTGAGGGCTCGCTGACTTTGCATGGGAAGGCTGCTTCGTCATACGGGCGCAAGGAGCTGGCAAGATGGCTGGCCGTGCTGCAGCAGGGCGGGCTCGATCCGGCGGGCTTCACGGTGAAGGAAGTGCTGGCTATGGGCCGCTATCCGTTCCAAAATTGGCTCGGCGAGGAGAAAAAGGATGCGGAGCCGATTATAGCGGACGCGCTGCGGCTGATGGGCCTGACCGCGCTTGCAGAGCGCAAGCTCGACCAGCTGAGCGGCGGGGAAAGGCAGCGGGTTGCGCTGGCCAAAGTGATGGTGCAGGAGCCGCAATTGCTGCTGCTTGATGAGCCGACGACTTTTTTGGACATTGGTTATCAGGTCTCTTTGCTTGATACGGTAAAGCAGTGGCAGCAAGAAAAGAAGCTTACAGTAGTGGCTGTCCTGCATGACCTCAATTTGGCCGCGCATTACTGCGATTTTTTGCTGGTGCTGAACCAGGGCCGGATCGAAGCGTTTGGCAGGCCGGAGCAAATTATTGAGCCGGAGCTGATCGCGCAAGTGTATGGCGCCAAAGGTGTTGTCGTGCGGCATCCGGTGACCGGCGTACCGCAATTGCTGCTGCAGCCGTCCGGTCCGGGTTAAGAAGCGTCATGCTGGAAGGGAAGGGCTTAGATGAAGGAACAACAATTGTATGAAATCATTGCGCGCATCGCCCCAATGAATGTCATGGCGATGGAAGCTTCGGAACAATATTCGAATACGCTGACAAAGCCGCCCGGGAGCCTTGGCAAGCTGGAGGCGATTGCCCGGCAGGCCGCTGGAATAACCGGCGAATTGGCGCCGGACTGGTCGCGGCGCGCCGTTATTGTAATGGCGGGTGATCACGGCGTATGCGAGGAAGGCGTCAGCGCCTTTCCCGCTGAAGTAACGCCGCAGATGGTAGCTAATTTTTTGGCCGGCGGCGCGGCAGTCAATGTGCTGGCTCGCCAAGCAGGAGCAGACGTCTATTGCGTCGACGTCGGCGTCAACGCGGAGCTGGCTGATCATCCTTCCTTGCGCCGCTGCAAGGTGCGGCCGGGAACGGCCAATATGGCGCGCGGCGCGGCGATGGAGCGGACGGAAGCGCTGCAGGCGATTGCCGCCGGCATTGCGATCGTGGACGAACTGGCTGACAAAGGCTACCGGCTGTTCGCGACAGGAGAGATGGGCATCGGCAATACGACGGCGAGCGCGGCTTTATGCACCGTACTGGCGAATATCACGGCTGAAGATGCAGTCGGGCTGGGGACAGGCATTTCGGAGGCGGCCAGAAAACATAAGATCGAAGTGGTGCAGCGAGCCATTGCCGTCAATGAGCCGGATGTCGCGGACGTGCTCGGAACGCTGGCCAAGCTGGGCGGGCTGGAAATTGCCGGTCTTGCCGGCGTCATCATCGGTGCTGCTTCGCGCGGCTGTCCCGTTGTCATCGACGGCTTCATAGCGAGCGCCGCAGCGCTCGTTGCCGGCAAACTGGCGCCTGCCGCGATCCCTTATATGCTAGCCTCGCATTTGTCGCATGAGCAGGGTCACCGCAAGCTGCTGGCGGCGATCGGCCTGTCGCCGATGATCCATTTGGACATGCGGCTCGGAGAGGGAACGGGGGCAGTGCTGTGCTTTCATTTTATCGATGCGGCGCTGCTTATTATGCGCGAGATGGCAACCTTTGAAAGTGCCGGCGTATCTAATCAATAAGGCGAGCGGGGGACGGCGACATGGCGATTTTGATTACTGGCGGCGCACGCAGCGGCAAGAGCGATTTTGCCGAACAGTATGCGATGCAGTTGACTGGCAAGGGCATCTATATTGCAACTTCGCAAATTTGGGATGAAGAAATGAAGGATCGTGTTGCGCTGCACCGCAAGGCGCGTGCCGCTTCCGGTTATGCATGGGAAACGCTCGAGGAGCCTTACGAGCTGGCGGCTGCGCTGCGCAGTTTGCAGGAGCGGGGCAGGCAGGAGGGCAATTATCCGTCTGTGCTTGTGGATTGCCTCACTTTATGGCTGAGCAATTGGCTGCTGCGTCTCGAGCAGGAGGCTGATGGCGCTAATCAGCTGGCTGGCGTGACGGATGAGCTTGTCGCCGCAGTCGCCGCTTACGAAGGGCCGCTGCTGCTCGTGACCAATGAAGTTGGCAGCGGGATTGTCCCGGCCTATCCGCTCGGCCGAAAGTTTCGCGACGCGGCAGGCAGACTGAATCGCCGGCTGGCGGCCGTATGCACAGAAGCTTATCTTGTCGTGGCCGGCATACCGCTTGATTTGAAAAAGCTGGCGTTTCAATTGGAGGAACGATGATTTTTTATTCCTTGCAAGAAATTTTGCTGCTTACAGCCGCGGCCATCGTTATCGATTGGCTGGTCGGCGATCCGAAATGGCCGACGCATCCGGTCATTTATATCGGCCGGCTGATCCGCTTTGTTGAAGGGCTGCTCTTCCCGGCGGCGGAAGGCGGATCGCCGGCTATGACCGGCAAAGCGCTGCGCAGCCGCGGCGTGCTGCTGACTGCTGCTGTAACGGTGTGCAGCGGCACCCTCATGTGGGCGATTGTCGCTGCCGCGCAGTGGATTCATCCTTGGCTCGGCTACGGGCTTTCGGCCTGGTTTATATCGACGACCATTGCGGTCAAAGGGCTCAAGGACGCCGCGCTGCTGGTCTATCAGCCGCTTGTCGCCGGCGATTTGCTGGAAGCACGCAAATATGTCGGCTATATCGTCGGTAGAGATACAGCCGCAATGGACGAACGCGACGTCACGCGCGCCACGGTGGAAACCGTTGCCGAAAATATCGTCGATGCTTTTGTATCGCCGATTCTGTACGCCCTGCTTGGCGGGGCGCCGCTTGCGATGCTTTATCGTTCGGCAAATACGCTCGATTCGATGGTCGGCTATAAAAATGACCGCTATCTTCATTTCGGCTGGGCATCGGCACGCTTTGACGATCTGCTGAACTATATTCCGGCACGCTTAAGCGGCCTTCTACTTGTAGTGACCGGGCTGCTGTACCCGGCGCTGTCCGCCAAACGTTCGCTGCTCTCCATACTCAAATTTGCCCGCCTGCATCCGAGCCCGAACAGCGGGATACCCGAATCGGCTGTAGCCGGGGCGCTTGGCATCGAGCTGGGCGGACGAAATGTTTATTTTGGCAGGGTAAGCGAACGCGCGCGGCTTGGCTGGCCTTTGCGGCCGCTCGCAGTCCGGGATATTATATCAGCCGTAATGATGCTGTATACGGTTAGTGCGCTATTTTTCATGGGGGTGACGGCCGGATGGCTGCTCGTATACTGGTGAGAGAATTGCAAGCGTTTGGCGCAGCTCTGCAGCTGCTTACACGTATTCCGATACCGGCGGCGATTCCGTTTACATCGCAGGTGCTTGCTCGCAGCACAGTCTATTATCCTGTAGTGGGCCTCATGATCGGCCTCATCTCCGCTGCTGCCGGGATGCTGCTTATGCATCTGTTCCCGCCGCTTGTTGCCGCCGTTTTCGCCTTAATCATCTGGGTGGCGCTAAGCGGAGCGCTGCATCTCGACGGCTTGATGGACACGGCGGATGGTGTGCTTAGCCACCGTTCGCGCGAGCGGATGCTGGAAATTATGAAGGACAGCCGTGTAGGCGCAATGGGCGTAATCGCGGCTGTTTTGCTGCTTTTGCTTAAGTTTGTGCTTTTGTATGAGCTGCTGGGCGAGTATGCCCGGGGCACGGTTTATATTTGGCTGGTGGCCGCTTGTATTTGGAGCCGCACCTGGATGGTTGCGGCAATTGCCATCTGGCCTTCCGCCCGCGGCAATGAAGGCATGGGTGCGCTGCTGGCCGGTACGGGGAAAAAGCATCTGTCGGCCGCCGTATGCATTGCGGCCTTGCTGACCTTCGCTCTGCTGTACTTGTCCGATTTTCCGCCTGGAAGTTCACTGCTCTTTTTGTTCTGCAGTATGTGCGCGGCGGGGATCGCAGGAGGCGGCATTGCCTGGCAGCTAAACCGCAAGCTTGGGGGCTTGACTGGCGATACATATGGAGCGATGAATGAAATGGTCGAATGTGTGCTGCTGGCTGCGGCCCTAGGCTGGCTTCACTGTGATTATATCGTTTGGTAAAGGAGTGGCTTAAGTGACGAAAGGACAACAACAACTGCTGGAACGGTACGGTCATGGCGGAGATTTGACGACTGCTTCAGAAGTATATGGAAGAGATGCAGGACAATTTCTTGACTTTAGCGCCAATATGAATCCCTTCGGCCCGCCGCCATCTATAGCGGCTGTGCTGCGGCAATATGCGGAACATATTCAGCGTTACCCGGATCCGGCTGTCCGCCAATTGCGGGCTGAGCTCGGACGCATGCATCGGGTTGATCCGGATGCGCTGCTGGTCGGCAATGGCGCGGCGGAGCTGATTGACCTTACTTTTCGGGTGTTAAGACCGAGCGTAACTGTGCTTGCTGTACCTTGCTTTAATGAATATGCCGATGCGGCGCTGAAAAGCGGCAGTCAGCTGCGCACGATCGCGCTGACGCCGGACAATCACTTTCAGCTGCGGCCGGAGCAGCTCAAACAAATGCTGGCGGCGCTTAAAGAGGACGGCTTTGCCGCTGGCGATGCGCTCTGGTTTTTCGGATCGCCGAACAATCCGACCGGGCAGCTTGTCGCTCCTGAGCTGATCCGTGATTTGCTGCAAGCGGGCGAACGGGTTGTGCTGGATGAGGCGTTTATGGAATTTATTCCGGAGGCCGCAAGCTGCAGCTTGCTGGCAGAGGCTGCCGGAAGCAGGCAATTGATCGTCATTCGCTCGCTGACGAAGTTTTATGCGATTCCCGGTATTCGCTTGGGCTATATGGCCGCTCACCCTGACTTGATCAAGGAGCTCTGGGATTTGCAAATACCGTGGAGCGTCAATTCACTCGCCCAGCAGATCGGCGCTGCTGTACTGAACGAGCGCGACTATGAAGCGCGGACAATCGCGTGGTTGGCGCAGAAGCGCCCGCAGCTGGCGGGCCAACTTCAGGCGCTTGGCTTGCAGGTATACCAAGGAAAAGCCAACTATATTTTATTGTCGATTCCACTGGAAATGAATCTGACAGCCACACAGCTGCAGCAGGCGCTTGGCAGACGCGGAATTCTGATCCGCGACGCTTCCTTGTTCGACGGGCTGGATCAAACGTATTGCCGGGTTGCGGTACGCAGCGAGGCGGAGAATGCGCTTTTGATCACCGCGCTGGCGGATGTGCTGGAGGAGCGGCGATGAAGCAGGCAAAAACGATCATGCTGCAGGGTACGGCATCCGACGTGGGCAAAAGTGTGCTGACAGCCGCGCTCTGCAAAATACTGACTGACGATGGCTATCGGGTCGCCCCGTTCAAATCGCAAAATATGTCGCTGAATTCTTATGTCACCTGGGACGGGAAGGAAATCGGGCGCGCGCAGGGCATGCAGGCCGACGCCTGCCGCATACTGGCGACGACCGACATGAATCCGATCCTGCTTAAGCCTAAGCAGGATATGGTCTCGCAAGTTATTGTGCATGGCAAGCCGCTGGGCGACTTTGCAGCCAAAGTATACCGCGAGCAGATTTTGGCCGAGGCGGGCCCGATCGTCAAGGAAGCGCTTGGCAGGCTGCGCGCCGGGCATGATGTGGTCGTGCTCGAAGGGGCGGGAAGTCCAGCGGAAATAAACTTGAAGGATCGCGATATTGTCAATATGCGGGCAGCTGCCTGGGCGGACGCGCCGGTCATATTGGTCGCCGATATCGATCGCGGCGGGATGTTTGCTTCGATTGTCGGCACGCTGGAATTGCTGGAGCCGGAGGAGCGCGAGCGGGTATGCGGCTTTATCGTAAACAAATTCCGCGGCGACGTTTCCTTGCTGCAGCCGGGCCTCAATTGGCTGGAGCAAAAGACGGGCAAGCCTGTTCTCGGCGTCATTCCCTTTTTGCCCGATCTGGGCCTGGAGGATGAAGATTCGCTCTCGCTCGATACGAAGCTCCGCATGCGCGGGGACCGAGGCTCCATTCTTACCGGCCGGGAGCAGGTCGATCTCGCCATAATCCGCCTGCCGCATATTTCCAATTTTACTGATATTGATCCGTTCGCGCATGAAGCCGATGTGCATGTGCGTTTTATAACAAGTGCGGAAGAGTGGGGCGAGCCGGATGCTGTCATCCTGCCTGGCAGCAAAAATACAGTTGACGACCTGCTCTTCTTGCGCCGGAGCGGGCTGGCCGAACGGCTGCAGCAGTACAGGAAGCGCGGCGGACGAATCGTCGGCTTGTGCGGCGGTTATGAAATGATGGGGCGCAGGCTGCTTGACCCGCAGCATTCGGAATCCGATCGCGATGAGGCCGAGGCGCTCGGGTGGTTTCCGTTTGATGTGGCGTTCGCTGCGGAGAAGCGAACAGTGCGTGTTGCCGGAACGGTTGCGCTGCCGCAAATCGCAGGGCATTATGCGATCGAAGGTTATGAGATTCATACGGGGACGGTGCACTGGCTTGCCGGCAGCAGCGATGGCATTGTGCAGCCGATTACGCTTTTCTCCGGGCAAGCAGCAGAAGGAGTGCCTGAAGGCTGCGCGGCAGCGGATGGCAAAGTATGGGGAACGTTTGTGCACGGCATTATGGACAACGATCATTTTCGCCGCGCCTGGATAAATGCGCTGCGTCAAGCGAAAGGCTGGCAGCCGGCGGCAGGTGAGGTCCGGGTGCACGAACGGCGGGAGCTGGCATTCGTCCGGCTCGCGGAGCATGTCCGGCAGCATGCCGATATTGCCCGCATCAAGCGAATGATCGGATTGGAGGCAGAATGTAATGGCGATGCGTCAATTTAGCCAGCCGTTTCGGCGGCAGTCGCACTACGAGTCCAATGTATGGCCGGAGCTGTCGATCGTCTATGATGAGGAACGGATTGTGGCGGAATGCGGGGGGAAGCCGCTGCATTCGTTAAGCAGCGCGGTCTATGGCGGCGGTTTTCAATCGGTAAAGCGCATTATTAATTGGAAGGTGCCGCTGCATTATGACTGCAGCGATCCGATCGGCGATTTTCGCGCTATGCTGGCAGATTGCGGATATGAACCCGATTCGGCCGTCGGCTTTCTTACGGCGGCGAAGCTGACTCACGCTGCTTTCCGCGAGGAGAGTGGAGACCGGTTTGCGATCGTATGCATGTCGACAGCGGGCATCGGCAATGCGGCCCGTTCAGGAGTGGCGCGTCCGTCCTTCGCCGCGTACAAGCCGGGCACGATCAACACTTTTGTCCTGATTGACGGCGACATGACGCCATCTGCGATGGTGAACGCCGTTATTACCGCGACGGAAGCGAAAAGCGCCGCGCTGCAGGACTTGGACGTTACGGATACGCTGAACGGCTTGCCTGCCACGGGCACGACGACCGATGCGGTAACAGTGGCTGTAAGCCAGTCCGGCCGCTATGGCGTCAGGCATGACTATGCCGGCACGGCGACGACGATCGGCAATGCGATCGGCCGGCTTGTGTACGATACGGTGTACGGGGCAGTGATAACGCGGGACGAGTTGTAAAAGGAGGGGCTTGCTGCAGTTGATGCTGCAGCGGCTCTTTTTTATGCTTATTTACGAACTGTATAGTTTTTTTTATTATAATGGTGCGGGCCCTATTTTTCGTTTGTGTCCGGAATGGCATGAAAGCGCATTCCGCGGCTCATGTGCACGAACGATGATTGATAACACGAGTTGAAAGAAGACGGAGGTGGTTACTATGATAAAAGCGCTTATTGCGGATGATGAGAAGTTGGTGAGGATGGGTTTCATTTCCATGATGCCTTGGGAGAAATTCGATATTCGCGTTGTTGGCGAAGCCAACAATGGGAAGGCGGCACTGGACTTTATGCAGCGGCAGCAAGTCGACCTGCTGTTCGCTGACCTCACGATGCCTGTCATGAGCGGGTTCGAATTAATGAACCGGGTGCGAACGCTTTTTCCCGATACTTGGATCGTCGTGCTGACCTGCCATCAAGATTTTGGCTATGTCCAGGAAGCGCTGCGTATTGGCGCGATCGACTATATTGTCAAAACACAACTGGAAGTGGATAGCATGGAAGAGGTGCTGTCGCGAATTGTCGGGAGAATTAACTACGAATTAAAGACCAAACCCGCAACCGTTCCCGCAAAACAGGAATACACCATTGAAGGCGGATGGTTGTTCGTACATAGATCGGGAAAACCGGACGCGGAGTCGTTCGCCATGTTGCAAAGCTTGTATGGCAGCGCATGGATTGAAGCCGGTCAAGGGGCCTGGTTCATGCCGTGGAGCGTTGTCAACGGGGGGCAAGAGCAGCTTCTCCCGTTTGCATCGTTCGAAAATGGGTGGATCCTGATCAAGGTCCACGAAACAAAAGGATTTCCGGCTGCGATAATTGTTCGCACCTTGCAAAAGCAAATCCCTGCTTATCTTTTTTTCGAATATGAACCTGGCGGGAAAAATTACACTCTTTCCTTATCCTCTATTGCAAGGCTCGATATAGGAAAAATAGAACAAGAACAGATGGCTCTCTTTGAAGAATGGCAGTCCTTGAAATGGTTGTATGACGATGCCTTGTTCGCGACACTCTGCAGCTCCACGGCCCGCTTGAAGCCGGAAGCGGATCAACTCAGGCGGGAAATCCTCCTCGCTATACGCAAGTGCAGCATTTTGGCCAGCGAAGAGGAAATGAATTGCCTAATATTTCCACTCCCTTCTCTGCCGGATTGGTTCAGCTATGTGAACGGGTTAAAAGATATTCGCAAGTTCATTCAACAAAAAATGCAGAAAGTGCCGTACCTGCCTGATATTATTGTCGTTATGATCAACGCGCTCCACTATATAAACCAGACGGAAAATTTCGATCTAAGCCGCGACGATGCGGCAGCGAAATTCAACTTGAGCCAAGGTTATTTCAGTCAATGCTTCAAGGAAATTGTCGGCAAATCGTTCGGAGAATATTTACGGGAAAGAAAAATGGACAAAGCAAAGGAATTGCTTGTCCGCACAAATCTTCCCATTTATGCGATCGCCGAGCTAACAGGCTTTAAAGACGAGAAATATTTCAGCAAAATGTTCCGGGCCTTTATTGGTTTTAATCCCATGGAATATCGGAAAACAATGGACGGGAGGGGAAGCGAACCGTGAAGGAGGCAGTCTTCAAATCCCTCTTTTCTTCACTCAAAACGAGATTGATCGTCGTTCTGCTGTTGAATACGCTTATTCCGCTTATTCTCCTCGGGACAGTCTCCTATTCGTTCATTCAATCGATCTTCGAGAAAAAAATCGAAGGCGGGATACGCGATATGTTAAGGCAAACCAAGATTGGGCTCGAGAATGCGTTCAACAATATGGAGTACGCCTCCCTTCAGCTTTCGAGCGAAGGCAGCGTCGGCGAAAGGCTGGAGAGACTGTTGACATCGACGAGCGCCTTCGAGCAAATGCAAATTACGGAAGAGATCATGAAATATATCAATGTCGTCAATTTTTCCAATCCCAATCTTGGAATCCTCCTGTATTACTTCTCCCGGGACGAAGAGGTAAAGTTTCAAAGCATGATGGTTGATCCCCATTTCAATCTGCAAAAACTGCCCTTATTGTCGAGCGTTAAGGGCGAATTTTTTTATGGACCGCACCGGACGACGTACAGATACGGCAACAATATGGTGTTTTCATTAGCGAGACCTATCAAAATAAAAGGTTACGATCAAGATGCCGTTTACGTGTATATTGAAACGAATTTTAAGTTGTTCGAAGATCTGCTCAATCCGAACGTATACGGGATGAAAGCGACGCACCTGTTGTTAAATGAGCAAGGCGAAGTTTATTACAGCGACGACCAGCGGCAATTTCCTCCCGGCAGCGGAAAAGCACTTTCTCTCGAAACAAGCGGCAAGATGAATCTGGACGATTATTACTTATTTAAGGATCGAAGCGAGCAAGGATGGAGCATAGCCGTGGCGATCGTCAAACGGGATTTCTATAGCGGGTTCTACAAATGGTTGCTCACCTTCGGAGGGGTAAGCTTCCTTTGCTTATTCATCAGCATCCTGCTGGCCTTGTTGGTTTGGCGCTCTGTATACTGGCCATTAAAACAAATCCGAAAGGAAATTCATTTTATGGCGACCAGCGAATTCAGCAGAACGTTAAAGTGGACCCATATCAAGGAATTTGACCATGTACTTAACGAGTTCGATCAAACGAGAAAAAGAATTTACAGGCTGTTTGGGGAAATCCAGCAGAAAGAACGGGAGAAGGCGCAGCTGCAACTGGAGAAGCTCATGCATCAAATCAATCCCCATTTCATTCACAATACGTTGAATACGATCCAATGGATCGCGCGGATGAACGGACAGCGTGAAATCGATCGCCTGGTTTCTATCTTTACCCGGATTATTCATTACAATCTCGCCAAAGAAGGGGGAATCGTGCCGCTGCGGGAAGAAATTCAGGCCTTGGAGGACTATGTGACTTTACAGCAAATTCGGTATGACCATCTATTCGAAGTTCGTTTCCACGTCGAAGACCGGCTGATGAACGTCTGCATTCCGAGATTTATTCTGCAGCCGCTGATCGAGAACGCCCTATATCACGGTTTGGGCGATCAAGACGGTTCCATCGACTTGAGCATTGACGAGCAAGAGGGCTATCTGATTATTCAGGTCAAGGATAATGGCGCCGGCATGTCGGAAGCGGAAGTTGTCCGATTGTTTTCCGATGAGCGAAACGAACATAGAAAAACCGGTATCGGTATCGGGTTGAATTATGTGTATCGCATGATCAAGGCTCATTACGGGGAGGAGAGCCAATTTCATATCGACACCCGAATTGGACAAGGAACCGTCATTACGTTGCGTATTCCTCTGCAGCACGCGAATGGCGGCGGAAAACCGTCATTCGAGGTATGAATACGGTCACAATTCCTCCCAATGCCGTTGGAATGACAAGTTCAGTATCTTTTTCCTACCACCATCGACGCTTTTCCCTCTCGTTTCAAGCGGTCTCAAAAGTATGATGTTAGTGTAACCAAAACTAAAATGGGGGAGAGCAAATGAAGGCAAAAAGGTTGGCGTTTACTCTCGCGGCAGTCATGGCGTTTGTTACGGCATGCAGCAGCAATGAAGGGACGACAGATACGGCATCGAAAACCGGTCCATCCGTAAGCGGTGCGAGCGACGCCGTGCAATCTGGACCGTTCGACCGGTATGATCAGCCGGTAACTCTGACTTTAGGAAAGATGGTAAGCACGCAAAATACGAACTTGCCAAGCGGAGATACGGTCGATAAAAACGAATATTACCGCTATATCGAGAAGAAGCTTAATGTCAAAGTCACGCACGATTGGCAGGTGGAAACGCCGGATGCGTACGCGCAAAAGCTTTCGGTTTCGATTGCCAGCAGGCAGCTCCCGGACGCTTTCATTGTGGACGAGAAACAGCTTCATCAATTGGTTGAAGCCGATTTGATCGAGGATCTTACCCAAGTGTACGCAACTACGGCCAGCCCCTTGGTCAAGAGTTACTACGAATCGTACGGAGATCGGGTATTAAGCAGGGCTACATTCGACGGAAAGCTGATGGCTTTTCCGGATACACAAATCGCGGGCCAACATATTCTAACATGGATCAGGCAGGACTGGCTCGATAACTTGAAACTAAAGACGCCCGAAACACTCGATGAACTGGCGGCAGTCGCCAAGGCGTTCGTCGAAAACGATCCGGATGGGAATAATCGCAAGGATACGTATGGTTTTGTAGGTTCCTCCGCGCTATCGGGATGGGGTACGTTCTTCGGGTTCGATCCGATTTTTGGGGCGATGCACGCTTATAGAGGCCAATGGCTGCGCGATGCATCGGGGAATGTCTCCTACAGCTCGATTCTTCCGGAAATGAAGATAGCATTGGCCAAGCTTCATGAATTCTATCGCGACGGCATATTGGACAAGGAGTTTGCGATTCGCGGCGATCAGAATGAATTGGTCGCCAGCGGCAAAGTAGGCATTGTATTCGCGCCTTGGTGGATTCCTTATGCCGCGTTTGCGGATACGATCAAGAACGATCCGAAAGCGGAATGGATACCGCACTCCGCTCCTCTCGACGCTGATGGGAAGTTTAACATTTACGATCAAAATCCGACCGCCAAGTTCTTGGTTGTAAAAAAAGGATACGCCCACCCGGAAGCGATCGCCAAAGTATTGAACGTGGAGTATGAGGGAATGCGCGGGCGGGATCCGGAGTCCAGAGATATTTATAAAGGCATGAACGTCAGTTGGACGAATTGGCCGTTTAACCTACAGCTCGATTTTGAAAACATCGTTTACGATTCCTACCTGGAGCTGAAGAAGGCGTTGGACGCCAAGGATCCTTCCTCGCTAAACGAACAGTACAAACCATGGTACGAAGCGGTGATGAAAAACAATCAAAATCCGAAAAAGGACGTAGCTGCCTGGGCCGAAGCGACCGCAAGAACATTCGCCGCCCCGGAAACCAAATCGGACAAAATCGATATCGTTCGCAACGTGTTTTTCGGCCAAACAAAATCGATGGAGTTGAAATGGGCGACTTTGCAGAAGCTGGAAAGCGAGACGTTCCTGAAAATCATTCTCGGCGAGGAGCCGGCCGATAAGTTCGATGACTTCGTGAAAGATTGGAAGCGCCTCGGCGGTGATCAAATTACGCAAGAAGTGGCAGATGCTATCCAGAAATAGCCGCTTCCTATAAGACGGGCGCTCGGTGAGAGTACCGGCGCCTTGTCTATTTTATTAAGATTGAAGGTGAGCGTTCATGAAAAACAAGGGTGTGTGGATGAACTATCATCTCATGCTGCTGCCGGGGACGATACTGTTATTTATATTCAACATCATTCCGATGTTCGGCATCGTCATCGCTTTCCAGAACTTTATCCCGGGAAAGCTGATCTGGAAGCAGAATTGGACAGGTTTGGACAACTTTCTGTTTATGCTGCAAATTCCGGACAGCCGGCAAGTTTTTTTAAACACCGTGATCATTGCTTCAATGAAGATTGTCCTTGGCATTGCGGTCCCAGTCGCTTTCGCCTTGTTGCTTCATGAGGTGCGTTCGCGCTGGTTCAAACGCTGGGTGCAGACGATCGTCTATTTGCCCCATTTCATGTCCTGGGTTATTTTGTCAGGCATTATCCTAACGCTTTTTTCGCTGGACGGGATCATCAATCAAATCGTTGCTTTATTCGGTGCGGAACCGATCATGTTTATGGCCAGCAATACATGGTTCAGACCCATTATCGTTGCGAGCGATATATGGAAAGAGTTTGGCTTCGGCACGATCATTTATTTGGCCGCATTGACGGGGATTAATCCGGCGCTCTACGAAGCGGCCGAAATCGACGGCGCAAGCCGCTTGCAAAAGCTGCGTTACATTACTTTGCCCGGCATTACAACGACGATCGTTCTGCTGTCGACCTTAAGCCTTGGCAATATTTTAAATGCAGGGTTTGACCAAATCTTTACGATGTATAATCCGTTAGTTTACTCTACGGGCGATATCATCGACACCTATGTGTACCGCCTCGGCTTGATCCAGATGCAATACGGATTAGCAACAGCGATCGGACTGCTCAAATCCGTTATCGCTATTATTTTGATCGTGATCTCCTACAGGTTGGCATACAAATTTGCGAATTATCGAATCTTTTAGGTTGGAAGGGGGATCCATTGTGGTAAGGTCGCATAGTCTTGGCACCCGAATAGCAGATACCATCATCGTGGTGTCCTTGACCGTTATTGTCCTGATATGCTTGTATCCGCTATGGTACACGATCATGCTTTCCCTTAGTGACAAAGCGGCCGCTAATGCCGGCTTGGTTCGTTTTTGGCCTGTTGGTTTTAACTGGTCGTCATATCGCATCATTTTGGAAGACGCTCAATTTTTCCGGGCATTCGGCGTTTCGGTGCAAAGAGTGCTGCTCGGCGGGGCCATTAATATGATGCTTACAGTGTTGATGGCTTTTCCTTTATCCAAAGTGTTTCCCGGCAGAAACGCGTATATGTGGTATATGGTGTTCTGCATGCTATTTTCCGGCGGTCTTATCCCTGCTTACATCGTCGTTACTTCGCTTGGATTGCAAAACAGCATTTGGGCGTTGATCGTTCCGGGTGCGGTACCGATCTTTAATGTGATTTTGGTGATGAATTTTTTTCGTAATCTGCCAAAAGAATTGCATGAGGCCGCTGTTGTCGATGGTGCGGGCCCCTGGTACACGCTGCTTCGGATCAATATTCCGTTATCGCTGCCGGTGCTTGCGACGGTGACGTTGTTCAGTATCGTCGGCCACTGGAATTCGTTCTTCGACGGTTTGATCTATATGAGCAAACCCGAGTATTATCCGCTGCAGACGTACATTCAGCAATTGATCGTGGTCGTCGATCCGGAGCGTTTGCAAGGCTTGTCGACAGATGAATTGATCCAGCTGATGAAGGTGTCGAACAAGACGTTAAACGCCGCCAAATTGGTCGTCGCGATGGTTCCCATTTTGCTCATTTACCCGTTTCTCCAAAAATATTTCGTGCACGGGATCGTTCTCGGGTCGGTGAAAGAATAGCGAGGGGAGGGAGGATGAATCATGGACTTCAAACCGTGTGCATCCGCGTATGAAAAATATCATATACGGCTGCCTTTAATGCAGTGATAACGTTTATTTGAGGAGGATGGTGGAAATGAGAAAATACAGATTCGTTCATGTACCCGTCGCACTGTTCTTATTGCTCGCATTGATTTTCTACAGCGGTCCGACGGCTTACGGCGAAACCGTCGGTGCCGGGCTGCCCGATTCGTCTAAACGAACGTTGGTGTTCAACATCGATCAAAGCTTCGGCAACGGCATTGTCGTTCATAACGACCAGGTGGCGTTGCAGCGCATGATTGACGCTGTGAGGCCGTTGAAAGCCCGCTATAATGTGTATTTATTATTGAACCCGATGGTCAAAAACAAGGAAAATCTCCGGGCTGTATTGGACACGTTGGCGGCCAATGACATGTCGTTCATCTTGGAAGCGGTGTCTTCCGACGCCGAAACGTTAGGGAGCTGTACAATGGATACCTTCAACAATCCTGCGGATCCTTATCACGGGGTTACCGCTTCGGTAGACGAATTGGCCGGATACAAAAGTCGCTACGGAGATCATTTTGCCGGGCTGCGCATCTTCGAGCTGTTTGGCCTCGATTGGACGATTCGGGCGGTAAAAACGACGGATCCGGATTGGGCTTTACCATGCTGGAAAATACCGGAAGACGATTTCTTCCAGCCGGATTTGGCCGAACCGTATTTGGCGTTCGCCGATCAGCACAACATGTTCGTCCAATGGTCCGACTCGCACTGGTATACGCTTAGGACATGGGATGCTCCGCAAGTGGAGAACGAGCAGCAGCTGTCGGAGTTGCTCAGCAAATATCCGGGTCGGGTGATTGTCTCCTACGCCAACAACGAAGGGGGCAGGCCAGCGAACAGAATCGACAATTGGGCGAGTGCAGTCCAAGGGTTTGTCGATAAGGGGGCAGCGGGGTATGGCTTATCCGACCAGTCGTGGGAATGCGGCTCCAGCGAAGTTACTTGCCCTGTTTCGTATATCCTCGATTGGGCATTGAGCGGATTAAATCAGGGAGCGTCTTTCGTTCAATTCGAACCGAGTTGGTATTTCTTTCAACTCCCTAAGGGTTCATTCGGATCTTATGATTACACAACCTCGCCGGAATGGGTGAATCGGGGTTACCCGACAGCGAATTTTAATACATTGTTCGATGCGCTGATGCAAGAGGCGGCCTGGCCTGCGTCCAGCGAGCTGACAGCGGCGGATATTACGGAATCCAGCGCAACGTTGAACTGGACCGCCACACCGAACGCTTCGTACTACAAGATTTATCGCGACGGCGTCGAACTGGCTGCGATAAACCGATCGTCCACCAGCTTTCAGGTGACGGGCCTGACGCCGGAGGCTCGATACATCTTCAAAGTGGAAGCCGGGGACGCGGCCGGCGCATGGACCGCGAACGGCCCGTCGGTTGCGGTAACGGCCGCGAAAGAAAAACCGGTATTCCGATTCGAACAGCTTCATTTTACCGACTCGGACGGTCATGAGCTTGCTGAATTGCCGAAGAAAGGATTTGTCCAGGCGAGCGCCAGGCTGACCAACATTTCTCCGATCGACCGTACGGGAACCGTCGTTCTGGCTTTGAAAGACGAGAACCATCGCGTACTCCAGTTGATGTTCTTCGATCAGAAGCTAGCAGCAAATTCCGGCCAACAAATCGGCGGCGGCTTTCAGCTTCCGGCCAATGTGAAAAAGCTGTATGTCGAGCTTTACGTCAGCAATGGCGTGAACGGCACCAAGCAACTTTCCGAAGTTGTCCGGTTTCCCGGCAAGTAGAGCGATTGAAGCTCGCGAGACGCGGGTTAGGGACTGTGACAGGTTGTCGTTAGGCAGCTGTCACAGTCTTCTTGTGCGCTTGGCAACGCAACCGACTTAGGAGTGTAAATCTCCATTATTTCGCGAGTGGCGGAAGTATATAGCTGACGCATAGTGCGTAGTCCATAAGGATACATGCGGAGGATGGGAAGGCAAAACTCATACGTAACAAAGATCTTAAATGATGCTTCGCTGACTTTATTTGTAATCGTTTTCAAAAGAAAGTTCTTTTATTGTATGAACTTAGCATATTATATATTACAACTGACCTGCTTTATAGGGGTGGCGGGACGGGAGGTGAGAGCATGAGCGTGAATGAAGCGTTGTTCCTAATGATATCGTTCGCCACCTTGGTCGTTGCTATGCTTGGTTTCCATCATAAGAAATAGACCCTCCGGTGAAAGAAAAGGTCTACTTCTTACCATTCGGACAATACCCTTTAAAGTAGGCTGTTGTACCGGGAGTCGGATGCCACCGGCTCCTTTTTTTATTTTATAGAATTTATATGTATCACTTGATAAATTCTATAAAATTTTGGGGAAGAAACTTGCCTCGCGCCAAGTACGGCGTCAGCCGTTTCTTCTCGGTACACAAAAATATAGTATTCGGCACGGATTCGAAATATGCGTTTCTTGCAGCGTTTTAAAAACGACGCGTTATTACGCAGTCTAAAGCAGATGCCAAGGTTGCGAAACGTACTGTCTGTGCTGTGGTCATTTAATCATAAGCAATATATAAGTTCAAGAAAAGAACATCCCCTGCATTAATAAAGGAAGGAATTACCTCCCACGGCTGTTGATACATATATATATTAGATAGCCAAAGTCGACGGGAGAGAAAGGGGATGGATCACCAACGAGACATCAATGAATTAGAACGCCGAATGAAGAAAGAAAAAGATCGCCGAATGTTCGAGCGCTATCAGGCCGTGTATCTTTATACGCAAGGCAAGACACGGAAAGAGATTGTAGCGATCATTGGTCGCAATGAAAAAACGGTTTCGAAGTACATTCGAGCGTTTCAAGACGGTGGTGTCGACGGACTTCAAATGAATCATTCTCCCGGTGCGTCGCGGCGGCTGACGCCTTTGCCTCAGTCTGGATGATGACCATCTCCCGGAGTTTCTTTAGTTGAACTTATATAGCAAGTTCTGTGTTGATGGTTGAGAGAAAAATTAACCAAAAGAGGTCGTCTTTAAACGAACCCTGGAGGTTGTTGTAAGAATTTTGTATATCATGGAAATCTAATCTGTGGTAATATGAATGTAAAGAATTTGCAATTAATAGATTCAACCCATAGAACACAAAAAGCCTGATGTACAAGGCTTTTTCCGTTGTTTGTAGTTTGGTAATTAAGTCCTGTTCAATCTTAGTAATTGCCCTTCCTCCTTACGGCCGCGGCACTGGCGGCTACCTTCCTTTTTACGCGCCATGGATTCGCCCGCTTCTACGATCCGGTATTGTCGGAGCTCTGTTTCATAGTGTAAAGTAAATGGGTAAGTGGGATGTCCGAAGGGAGGGATGGCTTATCCGGTTTAGTTTCGGGGATATGCCCCTCAAGCAAAAGCTGTTTCTGTGCATCGCCTTGCTGATCGTCGTGCCGTTGCTGCTCGCCGGGTTTTACTTGAACCATCAGTTCGCGAGACTAACGCTTAGCAAATCGAGCGACATCGCGCTTCAGACGCTTAAGCAGACGAGACAGAACTTCGACTCCCTGATCGCGGATACGAACGATCTGACTTTGCGGATGATGGCGAACGCGCGAATTCAGAAATTCCTGAAGGAAGATTACAACAAAGAGCTTGACTTCGACCAATATTATCGGGAGATATACGACTGGCTCGACGACTTGAAAGGCTCTAAGGCCTACTACGAGACGATCAGTTTGATCGACGGCGGCCGGTTGGCGTTCCAGACGGGAACGCTGGACGTTTCCGTCGACGCCGAGCGGACGCGGGCAGCCTCGGAATTGAAGGGGCGGCTGTATTGGGCCTCCGACGATAACCGCCTGTACGCCTATCGAAGGATTATGGATTTCAACAAATTCGGCCGGGAGCTGGGCGTCATAAAGGTGAACGTCTCCGAGGAAGCGGTGCGCCGTTTCTACGAAGATATCAATTCGTACGACGGCTCCCGCATCGACTTAATCGACGCCTCCGGCAAGGTGATGTCCTCAACGGAGAGAGGCGCGATCGGGCGCGCTTACGCCTATTACGAGGATATCAAACCGGGGATTTCCGGACGGGACGAAGGATTCTTCGGGAAGCGGCTAACCGGCGGGAATAACGTCGTCCTGTTCTATCGCGTCGCCGGACCGGAGTGGACGCTCGTCCAGACGATTCCGGAAAGCTCGTTCACGTTGTTGAAAACGACGCTGAACATCATGCTTCTGGTCGCGATCGGGTTATGCGTTCTGTTCGGGTTCCTGTTCTCGCTCGTGCAGCACCGTTATTGGATCAAGCCGTTAGGCCGGCTGCGCGCCGAGATGGCCAAGCTGCGCACGGGCAATTTCAATATCGCCCTGGCCGGAGCGTCCAAGGACGAGATCGGGGAAATTCATCAAGGCTTCATCCGCATGGCCGGACAGCTCAAGCAGACGATCGACGACGTCTACGTCAGCCGCATCCGGCGCAGGGAAGCGGAGCTTACCGCCCTGCAGGCGCAGATCAATCCTCATTTTTTGTACAATACGCTCGATTCGATTCGTTGGCTGGCCATGAAGCATAGAAATTACGACGTCAGCGAGCAGATCGAAGCCCTGTCGGAAATCTTCAAGCACGTGCTGAGCAAGGGCCGGCCAATCGTGACGATCGGCAGCGAGCTGGAATTTCTGGAGAACTACATGTTCATCCAGCAGGCGAAATACGGTCAAAGGATCAAACTGCGGGTAGAGGCCGATCCCGATCTGCTCGCGCTCCCGGTGCCGAAGCTTATCCTGCAACCGCTCGTCGAGAACGCGATCCTGCACGGTTTGGAAGAAAAGCTGGAAGGCGGAACGATCGAGGTTCGCATCGAACGGGAAGGCGAGCGCATCCGGATGGTCGTATCGGACGACGGACTCGGGGCGGACCAAGAGCGCATGAACCGCCTGCTGGGCGTCGAGGGCGACCGGGAGGGCGGCTTCGCGCTGCGGAACATCGACGAGCGGATTAAGCTGCAGTACGGGCGGGAGTTCGGCTTGACGTTCAGCAGCAAAAAAAACGAGGGGACGATCGTCGAATTGCGCGTCCCCGTTACCAAGAACGAGGAGCTGGAGTGATGAAGCTGTTGATCGCGGACGACGACAGGCAGATCCGGGAGGGTATCAAGGACGGGATCGATTGGGCTTCCCTGGGAATCGGAGAGGTGCTAACGGCGTCGAGCGGCACCGAAGCGTTCGAGACGTTCTCCGCGGAGCTGCCTGAGCTGGTTCTGACGGACGTCCGGATGCCGGGAATGGACGGATTGGAGCTGCTCAGGCGGATCAAGGAAGTCCGGCCCGCGACGAAGGTCATCATCCTGAGCGGCTACAACGATTTCAAATATCTCAAGAAGGCGATCCAATGGGACGCGGCCGATTATGAGATGAAGCCGGTTCGCGCCCGAAGCTTGATCCGGCTCATCAAGAAGGTCAGCGAGGAGATCGTCCGGGAACGGGTATCGGAAGAGACGTTCCGTACGTACCTGGCCTCCCATAAAGAACTCTTCGCCGAGGATCTCGTGGGCGGGAGAATCCGCGACCGGCTCATTCTGTTGGACGGATTAGCGCAGTATTTCCAGTTCGACGCGACCGGGACGCTGCTCTGCGTTCGCCTTGAGCCGGACCGAAGCGGAGCGGGGCCGGACGAAGCCCGTCCCGCGGCCGACGCGATGCGGCGACGCGCGAGGGAGGGGCGGGACTCGGAGTCCGGCGAATTGTGGTTAGAGACGAAGGACGGGGTTTTGATCGGGTTGCTTAAGTTGGAGACGGCCTCGTATTTGTACGCCCGCCACGCCGCGGCCTCGCTGAAGAACCGGTTAACGGAGATTCTGCGCGCGCCGCGGGCGGAGGGCGAAAGCACGTGGTCGGCGGGAATCGGCGGCCCGGGCAACATCTCTGAGCTCGACGGCCTGCTCTTGCAGGCGAAGGATGCGCTCGCGTTCAGACTGTACGCTGGCCCAAGCTCGGTTCATTATTTCGGCGAAGCGGAAAGTCTCCGGGAGAGGACGATCAAGGGGCTTGCCGACGAAGAGGATTTCATAGCCCTTATCCGCGAAGCGAATAGCGAGCGCTTGACCGGGCGAATCAATGCCGAGTTCGCCAGGCTGCGCGAGGAAAGAGCCTACGGCGGGAAAAGTCTCACGGCGTATTGCCAGGCCTTGATTCGGCTGCTTGCGGTCCACGCGAGGGAGCCGTCGGCCGAGCTCGCCGAATTCGCGCGGGTGCGTTGCGAGGAATTGGACGGCGGATCCTTCTTCGAACTCCGCGAATACGCGGAGTTCGTCCGGAACGCCTACGAAGAAGCGATCGGGACTTACTACGGCCGCGTCGGCGCCTCCCGCTTAAGCGCGCTGATGCAACTGGCCGATGCGTTCATCCGGAGCAACTACGCGCGGGAGCTGACGGTCGAGCGTGTCGCTGAACATGTGGGAAAGACGCCCAACTACTTTAGCCACCTGTTCAAGAAAGAAATGGGCGTTCCGTTCCGGGAATACGTCAACCGGCTGAGAATCGCCAAGGCGAAGGAATTGATCGAAAGGACGACGGACCGCATCTACGAGATCGGCGAACGGGTCGGATTTTCGGATTACGCCTATTTCACGCAAGTCTTCCGCAAGCTGGAAGGCCGCCCCCCGACGGCGTTCAGGAAAAACCGGCCCTAACGGCCGCCGAACGAAAAATCGAAGATTAGCAAACATTTTCGTAGATTTTTGAAATAGTGGCTGCCTCAGGCAAACCGTATAATGGGATCTAACGACGCGCGCTCGTTGGATGACCCGGGATACGGTTTTTCTTTTTCCCGTTCCGAAAAATAGAGGAGGTCTTGGTATGTGGAACAGAAGAAAGGCGGCAAAGCTTCTATCGGTATTGCTCGGCATGACGCTTGCGATCGCGGCTTGCGGAAAGTCCGAGGAGGGGGGAACCCCTCCCGCTTCGGAATCCGCCGGCGCTTCGGCGACGGCATCGGAGTCCGGCGGCAAACCCGGGGAGAAGCTCAAGCTGACGCTGATGATCGCTCCCGTGGACGATCCGAGCAGCAAGATCGAAGAGGAAATGGTCGCCGAGCATTTCAAGGACAAATACGACATCACGTTTAAGCCGTGGGATTCGAACGTCGAGAAAACGTTAAAAACGACGATCGCGGCCAGCGAGCCGATCGACGTCGCGATGTACTGGCCGGGAGCGATGGAGACGTTCGTCGATTCCGATATGGCACTGGACCTGACCCCCTATCTGGAGGCGGACGACGGGGCGTGGAAGAACGCGTTCGTCGGCAACGCGCTCGCGGCGGGAACGTACGGCGGTAAGGTGTACGCGGTTCCTTACGCGGCCGTGTATCCGCTGCTTGAAGTGAACAAGGACATCGCCGACCGAGCCGGGGTTACGTTTCCCGACGACGGGCCCCTGAGCTGGGACGATTTCATGGCGGCGCTGGGAACGATCAAGGAGAAGACGGGGATCGTTCCATTCGGGCTGTACAAGGACTGGGGGCCTTGGGTGCCGCGCAACAACCTGATTACCGTATGGCCCGACGAGCAGACGCGGAGCGACTTCGCCGCCGGCAAAATCCCGTTCACCGATCCGCTTGCGGTCAAAGCTTTCGAAGCTTCCAAGGAGCTGTACGACAAGTACGCGTACCCGGGCAAGGGCGCGCTTTCCACGACGCTGGAACAAGTGAACGTCGCCTTTAAGGCGGGCAAGATCGCGGTCAAGGCGAACGTCAACATTCTCGCCGCTCAGTCGGTCAAGGAATCGGGGCTGCCCAACGTTCAGATCGTCAGTTGGCCGAACATGGGACTGAATCATGTTCTCGGCGGCTCGAACGGGTACATGATCCCGGCCAACGTGCCCCATCCGGAAGCTTCCGTGGAGATCGTGAAGTACTTGACCAGCGCGGAGGTGCTGCAGAAACGCGTCGATACGGGCGCTCCGGTCACCGTAAGCGGAGTGCGGTCCGACGATCCCAACTTCGCGCTGTACGCGAAGGATATCGCTAACATTCAAACCGAGGAAGTCATGCACCTGTCGACGAAGATCACCGATATTCTCAACGCGAAGATGCCGGCGAACTATATCTTTAACGGCAAAGCCTCGCTGGAGGAACTGGAGAAGCTGAGGCTGGAAGCAGTCCAATAAGCAACGAGAAGCGGCGAAGCGGGCAATTGGGAGCGGTTCGTCCTGGTCCGTCCGCTTCGCCCGACGGGAGGTTAGGCCAATGAAATCAATCAACGGTTACTCGTCTTTAACGCTCAGAACGAGATTGCTCGGCACGGCGTTCCTTCTTCCGGCCCTGCTGTTCATCGGGGCGACGATGATCGTCCCTATCGGGTGGAACGCGGCGATGTCCTTCGCCTCCTGGAACGGCATGGGAGCGATGAAAGCGGCCGGATGGAGCAATTACGCGGCTTTTTTCCAAGATTCGGTGACGTTAAAAGGGTTCGGCTATTCGATCTTCATCGCCGTCGCTTCCTCCGTGATCGCGGTGCTGTCCGGGCTGCTGCTCGCTTTGGCGATCCATCGGGCCGGACGCAAGGAGGGGGCCTTCTACCGGTTCGTGTTTTTCGCTCCGGCCATGATGCCGCTGGTCGTCATCGGATTGCTATTCACGTTTATCCTCAGTCCAGATACGGGACTGCTTAATCACGCGCTGCGGGCGATCGGATTGCAAAGCCTGGAGCATGCGTGGCTGGCGGAACCGGGAGTCGTCCTATGGACGATCGCCGTCATCGGCGGCTGGCGGTTCTCGGGGTTCGTCATGATGCTCGCGTATACCGCGATCGTCTCTTTGCCCGGTTCGCTGTTCGAGGCCGCGAAGCTGGAGGGGCTCGGGTACGTCCGGCAAGCCCGCGTCGTCATTCTGCCCCTGATCATGCCGACGATCCGATTGGTCACGATGCTTATGCTGATTCTTTCGTTCAAGACGTACGATATCGTCTGGGCGATGACCAAGGGCGGGCCGGGCGATTTCTCGCGGACGGTGCCCGTCAGAATGCTCGACGTCGCCTTCCGGTACAACGAATTCGGCTATGCCGCCACCATCTCCGTCATGCTGACGATCGTCGTGTCGCTGATCATCGCTTTGTCCAGGAAGCTGACGAAAGGGAATGTATATGAATACTAGAAGACCGCTGGGCGGGTATGCGATGAGGACGGTTCTCGTCTGCCTGACGGCCGTCAATCTGTATCCGCTGCTGTTCACGTTCCTGACGTCGCTCAAGACGTCGGATGAATTTTTCTCCAACATCTGGGCGTTTCCCCGCTCATTCATGCTCGACAATTACGAGCAAGCTTTCGAGATTGGCCGGATGGGCGAATATTTTTACAATAGCGTCGTTATCGCCCTGGTCACGCTAGCGATGGTAACGGTCGTAGCCGCTTTCGCGGCCTACGCGCTCGCCCGGCTTCATGTTCCGTTCGCCGGAGCGATCGTCGGCTTGCTCTTGGTCATTCAGATTTTGCCGACGGAATCGATGGTGCTCCCGCTCTATATGATGATGTCGAAGCTTAAACTGCTCGGCGTCACATACGTTCCCATCACCTCCGCCTATGTGGGGTGGCTGCTTCCCGGCACGATCGTCATTCTGCGCAACTTTTTCCTCTCGATTCCTTCGGAGCTGCTGGAGTCCGCGAGAATGGACGGGAGCGGGGAGATGAGCACGATGTTCCGGATCGTCTTCCCGCTGACGGGAGGCGCGATCGCGACTTGCACCGTGCTGAACTTTTGCTTCGTCTGGGGGGAGCTGCTGTGGGCGCAGATCTCGACATTGACGACGGAGAAGGGACTTCCCCTTACCGTCGGATTGATCAATTTCCAAGGCCAATACGCGACGGACTGGGGCTTGATGACGGCGGCTATCTGCATGATTCTCGTTCCGCTGTTCCTGCTCTTCGTCTTCCTGCAAAAATATTTCGTGCAAGGTTTGACTTCCGGAGCGGTCAAAGGATGACGATATAAGGAAGAGAGGGGGCGGACGGATGATCGCGGAGACGATTCCGTTGCAGATCGGCGGAGGGAATGCCCTACTGCAGAAATACTTGTTGCACGATTCCCGGGAGTTTCGGACGGGGCGGCTTAGGCCGGCCGTCGTCGTCTGTCCCGGCGGGGGATACCTGAGCACCTCGGACCGGGAAGCGGAGCCGGTCGCGCTGCGGTTCGCGGCGCACGGGTATCATGCCTTCGTATTGCGATACACGACGTGGTTCGGAGAACACGTACCCGACTTGAACGAAAGTCCGCCGGGCAACGCAAACTCCGCTTTCCCGCTGCCGATGCTAGAATTGGCCGAAGCGTTGGCGACGGTGCGAAGGAGCGCCGCGGAATGGCGCGTGGATCGGGGCCGGATCGCCGTCGTCGGCTTCTCCGCGGGAGGGCATCTCGCCGCGAGTCTGGGTGCGCATTGGTCAGGCGATCTGCTGCGGGAGAGGTTCGGAGTGGAGGTGAACCTCGTGCGTCCGGACGCGCTCGTTCTAGGTTATCCTCTCGTCGACCACGCGTTCGCGCTCGAGCGGGAGGAGCAGGAGGCTTACAAGAAGCTCGTCTATCGGGCGCACTTCGGACGCCCGGATCCTTCCTCCGAAGAAAGGGAGGCCAACAGTCCGCTGCGATACGTGAACGCCGGCACGCCGCCGACGTTTCTGTGGCATACGGCCGACGACGAGCTCGTCAACGCCCGCAATTCGTTACTGTGGGCGATGGCGCTCGGGGATCGGGGCATTCCGTACGAGCTTCACGTGTTCGAGAGCGGCGTTCATGGGCTGTCGCTGGCCGACGAAACGTCGGCGGCGGACGATACGCATATTCACGCAGGTTGCCAAAAGTGGTTCGAATTGGCCCTGACATGGCTAAGGAGCAGATGATGGGTATGGCATTCGAGACATGGGAGACTTGGAGAACGCCGGAAGAAGGCGGCTTTGACGGTGGCAAGTTAAGCATTGCCGCGGAACAAATCGAACGGCGCATCCGCGAGGGGAAGCTGGCGGGAGCCGCTTCCTTTGTATCGCGGGGCGGCCGGATCGCGCACTGCTCGGTTCAGGGCTTCGCCGATAGGGAGAACGGGCGGCCGCTCGGGCAGGAAGCGGTTTTTCGGCTCGCTTCGATGACGAAACCTATCACGGCGGTCGCCGTCATGACATTGGTCGAGCAGGGGAAAATCAGGTTGACGGATCCGATCGGAAAATACGTGCCGGAATTCGGCGGGGATTCCTACGTCGCGGTTCCGGACGTTCAAGCGTCCGTTGCCTCTTATGAACCGGACCCGGAGGCTCCGGCCGGCTCGATTCCGGAAGCCGTTCCCGCATATACGCTGGAGCCCGCGATCCGTCCGATGACAGTGCGGGACTTGCTCACGCATAGCTGCGGCTTGGGGCAAGGTCCGGTCGGCTTCCGCGAGATGCGGATGCCCGGCGAGGACGTGACGTTGGCCAGCCATATCCCGGCGTGGGCGAGAGTGCCGCTCGATTTTCAGCCGGGTGCGCAGACGGGGTACAGCCCGATCGCGGCGTTCGATATTTTGGGAAGAATCGTCGAGGCCGCCTCGGGGCTGCCGTTGGATGTTTATTTGGGGCGGGCGTTGTTCGAGCCTCTCGGCATGCGGGATACGACGTTCGGCCCGTCGGCCGAGCAGCGGACCCGGCTCGTCGCGCTGTATGAAAGCGTCGACGGGGGATTAAGAAGAACGGAGGAGCAAAACCCGTTCTTCCATCCGACCTATTATTCCGGGGCAGCCGGCTTGTTCGGAACGATGGAAGATTACTGCCGTTTCGCCCGGATGTTGGCCGGCGAAGGGGAGTGCGGGGGGACGCGGATATTACGCGCGGAGACGGTGCGGCAGATGGCGTCGCCGCAGCTTCCGGACTCGATAAAGGGTTTCCCCGAGTGGCAGACGTGGGGACTCGGCATGCGCGTCGTCACGGATGGCGAATCGGCGGGGTCATGTCTGACGACGGGCAGCTACGGGTGGAGCGGGGCGTGGGGCACCCACTTCTGGATCGATCCGCGCAAGGACCTCTTCGCCGTGTTGATGGTGAATCTCGCGAACGCGGGAGGCTCCGATTCCGAAGCCTCCCGCGAATTCGAGCGCGCGGTGATGTGGGCGCTCGCGTATTAAGCGATGAAGGAGCAGCCTCTACTCGTCCGGGGCTGCTCCTTCGTTCGTCGCGGGGATACGGATCCCCACTGTCGTTCCTTTACGCTGGAGAACGTTAATCCGTAATCTTGCTACAATATTGAACATTTATAACCAAGGTATTGAAGACCGCAAAAAATTATTATAATCCCCAAACGGGGATTTTTTAATGTTCGTAGAACAAAAGGAGCCAGTGAGGCTCCTTTTGTTTGTAATTATCACGATTTGCGAAATGTGACACATCTCGTAAATCGATCAATTTAATTTTTACTAAGAAACACAGAGGATACGAAATGTGACACATCTCGAAATGTCCAACGACACAAAAACACCTCAAATAATTTGTTTGGAGTACAAGGCCACATGAACGATTGAGGGGATATTGTGTCAACGAGTTATGACACAATATTGCCCACGGATTAGGAGATTGACACAAATCCACCATTATATTCGGAGATACCTTTGCAAGACAATGGTACATAATTAAGGAAACGTACTAGCCGAATGAGGGATACCTGATGTTTGTTAACCCCTAGTCGTTTCTATTACCGTCAACCTTGGCAAAAAAAAGCCGCTCGTTTCCCGACAGAGAAAGTGAGCGGTGACAACTGATCCGCACGGCGGCGGTCAGAGACATCGCATGCGGAAGGCGTTTTGGCCTAATGATGAATATTCTCTCATTTAAGGGTTCTTTAATGTAGTTTTAAGGGAACATTCAGAGTTGATGCGTAAATTAGGGACCTAAGAAAGGAGGGAATGGTCCGCAATCAACATTTTTCAAATCATTTAGATGGAGGTTGAATCAAATGAAACGAATTAGTACTATTTTGCTTGCGCTCGCGCTTGGTGTTGTACTGCTGGTGGCTGCCGGATGTAATAACGGGGATACGCCCTCAGATGTCGATATGGGCACGGATAACATACAGCAAGGGGATACGCCCGAGGGTACGGACGGTTCGACCGATTCCGGCGCGACGCCGGATAGCGGCCCAGATGGCGGAGCCGGGGACGACGGCAGTACAACCGGCGATCCGGGCACGACGCCAGACAGCGGCGCAGATGGCGGAGCCGGGGATGACGGCAATACAACCGGCGATCCGGTGGCTGGGAACACCGATAGCCCGTAAAATCCAAACAAGACAAGAACAAGGGGAGAGGATCCCCTTGTTCTTACGTAATCGATGATATCTTTTTTTCAAGGGCAGGTTTGCCGTTTCTACTGAGCACAAGCATTTTGTGGCCATGCAAGTGCATCGGGTGAGGCACAAAGCTGCGGTTGACGAACGTCGTCTTTACAAGATCCCTGAGCGACAAATCCGATATTGTCATTGGAGAATTGAACGGAAAAATGGGGGTGGACCTCTTCGTTCTAGGGACGTACCAAGACGGAAGAGTCGAGAATGCTTGCAAATTCGATTGCACCTGAAAAGGTTGAGGCATGATTGCCAATATCAGGCCCGCCAAAAGAAAACGCCCTCCGAACTTCACATTCTGAAGCCCTTCAGCTTATCTAAGCTAGACCTAATTAGTCCGCTGACCCATATCGTTTAAGAGACTCGCCAGTAAGGCGGGCTTTTTGATTTATTTATCGATACAGACGAGAAGACTCCTTCCTCAAAGCGCAAGCTTAGGTAGGAGATGAATCGTCTTCGGACAAGGGTGGCAACTTTGCTATCTCAATTGTCCGACATGATTTTCAAGCCGTCCCTTCCCGATTTGAAATCGAACTGGTGTTCTGGTATAATGTTAGATATGGGGGGATTGGAAATGAGTCAGAATACGATTACGATCAAACTTCCTTTGTATCGGCCCACAATGGTAAAACAAGACATGTATAAAACCATGAGATCCCACTTTTCACAAGCTAGCAATCAAGCCCTTCTATACCTACAGGAAGTCCCAGTACGTAAGGCAACAGAGCTGGATCGCCTACTTCGTTCCATACCACTACCATCAACGCTTCTTCAAGAAGCAAGAAAACTGGCTGTAAGCCGATATCAAGATTGGCGGAAGCATGCCAACACCAAGGGTTTTCCTTCCTTTCGAGCGAATATCTCGATCCTGTTTGACAATCAGAACTGGCGGCTCCGTTTCGATCAAGGACACCTGAAAATTGGCATCCCCACCATCGAAGGGCATTTAACCATCGATAAATATGTGCCTGCCAGCGTAAACGATTATGCTTTGTTTTGGGTGAACTATCTTCTGACTGGGGAAATGGATCCAAACAGCAAACACTATAAACCTTCTTACAAAGGAATCTCGAAACCGAAAAAAGGGAATGCGCAGCTTTTTGAGCGTAAGGGAAAGTGGTATTTTGCTTTCACCCTTTCTTTTCAACTTCAGGAATCGCCGAAAACGAACAAAGCGATTGGCGTAGATCGCGGATTACGCCTCATTGCGGTTGCTGCCGATGCCGATACGGGGAGATACCTGACCTTTAACGGCAAACGTATCGGCCATATCCGCAGGCGGTATGCCCGTTTGCGAAGGGAAATCCAGCAAGCGAAAAATATGAAAGCGCTCAAACGACTCGAACATAAAGAACGGCGCATGATGCAATATTGGAACCATGTCATGGCCAAAAGTATCGTGCAATTTGCGCGTGCGAGCGGGGCGTCCATCATCAAGCTGGAAGACCTGAGTCACATTCGTTCGATGAAGAAATATTGGAAGCGTGCGGATCGCAATATTCATGCTTGGGCGTTCTATGATTTGGAACGAAAGATCACCTATAAAGCCGCATTAGCCGAGCTAAACGTGGAAAAGGTGAATCCCTATAAAACCTCTCAGGAATGCAGTCAATGTGGAATCATTCGGAAGAACCATCGCAGGAAAGATCAATTCCAATGCTCTTGCGGCTATCACGATAACGCGGACGTCAATGCCGCCTACGTCATATCCCGCAGACCATCTCTTGTCATATAAGACAAAACGACGGCGTAAAAAGCCGTTGTGCAGGGCTAGATACCTTGCATAAGGCACCTGACTGTGCTGGATACCTAACCGAGAAGTTCTATCCGTCACACCAAAGACGTTCAACATGGACGGAACTGAACCCGGAGTTTGTTCGGGTACAGAAGCGAGCGTACGAGCCTATTCTGTGATCATGAAACAAATTCCTAAGGTAACGGTAACTGAACCTGCTTCTCGCTAATGAGGCGAATAAGGGGAATCCCCCGCCTCTAAGCAAAGCGTAGGCGGGGGAGGATGTCAAGGTTAAAGACAATTGTCTGGGGAGCGGCAAATTTGTACGAAGTGAAGGGAGTACACAGAAGTCTTCCGTACGATTGGAGGGAAATTACTTATCAAGTGGCAAGAGTTATCCGTCCGGTATTCCTGCATTGGGCAAGTGGGATGTGGGACAGATCGTATATTATGATATACCGGCGGCGGGAGGGTATGTTGGTGCGGTTTGTGTGGAACAAGGAACACCTGGTGTGTGGAAAGAGTTCGGAGTCATTGCAATTTGAACAACAATCCCAGTGAGGTCTGGCATACAAAAGGGAGGTAAATTATGGTCAAAAAGGCGTGCCTATGGTTCTTGCCTGCCGTAATTGTGCTATCAGCAATCCATTTTACGTCGATTAATTAAATCTATAGCCACGTGTTTAATCTGCCGTACAATGATGATTATAAGGAGAGTAGTGATTATAATATTTCTTAGCGGGCAACGATGAAAATCGGGAAGGGGTGGAGTTGATAACTTTCCATCCATCCTCATCTAGATTTCTGCTGTATTTTTTTGCAGCTTCAGAATTGGAAAAATAATGTATAGAAATGTTTCTATAGTTCTGAGACGTTCCAGAACATTTCAAATCAATTAGCCTATCAGTAAACGAAACAATCTCCTTGTTTGTAAGCAACCTTACGGGAATGGCGGGTATCCGAACTCAATACCAAGTTATTTTTCAAAATTTACGCTTCCGAATCCATGAGACCGATGAATTCCCGGATCGGCTGTCGTCTATATAAACGAAGGCATAAATGAACACAAACTAATTTGACGAAGAGGTGTTTTGAAAATGGCATTAACGTCCGCATTCACGAGCTTCAACCTGCCTGTAAAAAACGTAGAACAATCGAAAGCGTTCTTCACCGGACTCGGATTCGAGCTCAACCCGCAATGCCCCGAGAACGAGAATTCGGTAGCCATCGTGATCGGCGACAACCTGCAGGTCATGCTGATCAATCAAGCATTTTTTAATACGCTCACGGAGAAGGAATCCGTCGATACGAGCAAGTATGCGCAGATGACGATCGCATTGGCCTTCGAGAGCCGGGAAAAGGTCGATGAAATCGTGAATACCGCGGTCTCCTTGGGCGGGAAATTGCACGCTGAACCTGAAGATCATGGGTTCATGTATCATTGGGGCTTCGTGGACTTGGACGGCCATCTGTGGGCCATTAACTACATGAACATGGATGCGGCACAAGGTTAAGGCTAACGGAGAGCACGCTCGTACTAGGGTTCAAAAAGAAAGACGCCGGGCATCTTCCCCGGCGTCTTCTTCGCGATGATTAGTTTTGTTCGGTATAGGCTTTGAAATTGTCCATGATCGCTTGCCAGCCTGCTTGCTGGAACTCGACGGGATTGGAGCTTTCCGCGTCGAACGTTTCGATGACCTTCGTCTCATTCCCTTGATCGACGAAAGCAATATCCACTCTTCTTCCGTCTTCCATGGTGTAGCCGATCGCCTCATGCCGATTCACGACATCGTAGACGCCGCCAAAATCAAAGCCCATGCTGCCATCCTTCGCTTCCATCCGTGTCAGAAACTTGCCGCCGACCCGCAGATCGTTTTCGGCTCTCGGCGCATGCCAGTCCTCGGACGCTTGATTCCACTTCGTGATGTGATCCGGCTCGGTCCAATAGCGCCATACCTTCTCGACAGGGGCTTGAATGACGGCTTGCACGGTTACTTTCGTCGGTTGATTCGTTTCCAATTTAAATACACACCTCTCTCATGATATTCGTCGTTTGGTTATTCTCAATGATATAGACGTAAGCCAATGACGAAATTCATTGGTCAATTCGCTCAGGCAGCCCAAATCGCGAAAATAATGGCTTATGAATGAAGTTTTGAACGTGCAGGATTTGATTTTCTTTGGTTTCGATGACGTGGATGCCCCAGGGTACCAGGCCAGAGCCCTCTTTGCCCGGCATATACTGGGCCAACGCCGGATAACCGCCATTCACCGTAATGGGCACAAATCGCGAACCTTCGCAATGCCAGCGAGTAAGCGAATAGAAGGCGGACAAATCTTCCTTGCCGCGGATCCACATCTCGAAGGGCGGCATCGACATGCAGCCTTCCTCGTGGAACAACGCGACGAGCGCAGCAATATCGAATTGCTCGAAGGCCTCCACATACCGGGACAGCAGCTGCTGCTCCGGTTGAACGTCCATGCTGCTGAGCTCATCCGAGCGAAGCTGCGCCCGGTCCATCGTCTCTCGGGCTCTTTGCAAGGCGCTGTTCACCGCTGCCGGCGACATCGCCAACGTTTCCGCGATCTGCTTGGAGGACCATTCAAATACATCCTTCAAAATGAGTACCGCGCGCTGCCGCGGAGGCAAGGTCTGCAGGAGAGCGATGAAGCACAGTTGAAGGGTATCTCTGCGGACGAGCCGATCCTCCGGATTGCCCCCAAAGTCGGGAGACGGCCAGATCCAGGCAGAGTCCGGCAGCGTGTCGCGCGGCTCGACGATGGCGACGGCCGGATCGAACAGGTCAACGGGAAGCGCGCGGCGTTTGGATTGTCTCAGCTTGTCCAAGCACAGGTTGGAGGCAATCCGATAGACCCAAGTTTTGAACGAGGAATCCTGTCTGAACGTGCTCCAGCTCTGCCAGACCCGAATACTCGTCTCCTGAACGGCATCATCCGCATCGTCCATGGAGCCTAGCATTCGGTAACAGAACGAGGTTAAGCCCGGCTTCAAGCTTGCAAATAATGATTCGTCAAATGCGGTCTCGTTCATCATGGCCTCCCTTAACGATCTCCCCGAAGGGCGGTACCTTCATTATATGCAATGAAGCGGACAACCTCAATAGAATAAATAGGCTTTCATCGTTCTCGCACAACAATCGTTTGAGTGGTCTCCACTTTCTCGCTTAAAAATACTTCGTTCACCCATTCGCAAGCATGTCTGGAAAGCGTACAAGCTTCATCTGCAACAGCTACTGGCTGAATATGATCTGGCTATGGAGCAGTTGCAGGTAATCGAGGATGAAGTGGCCGCTGCACTGGCCATTCCGCTAGCTAAGCCGATACTGGTGATGAAGGGCATGAGTACCCTGGCTGTCGCCGGCGATTGCCCTGGGTGTGGAGCAGCTATTATTGACAATTCAATTATTTTGGGTAGAATAGGATTGACTCTTAGTCATGGAGAATTTTGTCGTTATTTGGGGAGGAAAACGTATTGAAACCAACTGAGTCGAACGTAACAGCTTTAGGTTCAGCATTTGACCGAACATACAATAGTAAAAGCGGCGTATCAGAAGAATTAGACGCTTCTGTGGAAACAGATTCAGAACAAAATGGGTCTAGTTTAACTTCCTTAGTATCAGCTTTTGGTAGGGCGTATCATAGTAGGTATGATTCACCGAAAGTGGTAGATGATTTTATTGTAAATAAGTTGATTTCCAAAGAGGAATTTTCAGCTATCAGTAAAAATTTGATTGACGGTATACAATTTTTTAATAAAGATATTGGAGAAAGGTTTAAAGATGAGCCAGATAAAATTTTAAAATGGCTTACACAGGTTCAGGTATCTTCAATACCTCTAGCACGTTCTGCCTATTGTGAAAAAGTATTACTTAATGAAGTGAAGTCTGGCCTAAAGCAGTATGTCATATTAGGCGCTGGCCTGGATACTTTCGCATTCCGGTTTCCGGAATTACAAAGCAGTTTAAAGATCTTTGAAATTGATCATCCGGATACACAAGTGTTAAAGAAAAAAAAGCTTGCGGCTGCTAAATTCTGCATCCCTGATAATCTTTATTTTGTACCAATGGACTTCACTACTGAGTTTTCTCATCAGAACCTAGTAAAGGAAGGATTTGAAAACGAGAAAACGTTCTTTAGTCTGTTAGGTGTCACATATTATTTATCAAAAGAAGAAAACGCTTCCTTGATGCAACATTTTTTTGCAAATGTCCCATCAGGTAGTTCTATTGTGTTTGATTATGCAACTGAAAAACTTTTTGAAGAAAAAGGAATGTCTAATCGGGTGGAAAACCTGGTGAAATTTGCTGAAGCAAGCGGGGAACCGATGAAATCAGGATTTACATATAATGAACTTACAAGCATTTTGGAAAAGTCAGGATTACAAATTAAAGAGCATCTATCACCTGAAATGATGAACGAACTCCTATTTAAGAATAGGACGGATTATTTGTCTGCATTCGAGACAGTACATTATATTCATGCTGTAAAAAAATAGTTTTCTAAGCCTAAAGCCTATTGAATATTGGGAAAGGCATCTTCGATTGAAGAAACCGAAAAAATGGCCAAAGCGATTCGACCTGTGATCGTCTTACAGACATATGTATATAGACGAGTAAAGGAGTTACACAAATGAAAGAAGCGCTTAATTACTTTCTAAATGAAGAGCAAGTCTGCAACGAAACAGAAGATCCTGATGAGGGTATTGATTATATTTTTATGTTAGATCCGGAAGAATGGAAAATTCTTATGGGCGAGTGGAACGATCGTTCGATTTCTTGGAAAAGTGCTGTTACATATTTTGCAGGCTTTCGCAGATTGCCAGTCAATAAAGAGATTTTGATGAAAGCCATAAATGATGAAGCATCCAGCGTTTACGAACAAGGTCTTCTTTCTTTACATCAGACATTGACTGAAGAATGGGAAGAAACCGGAAGTACATCGATTGCACTCTCTGAACTAGAAAAGAAGACAATTTTGGAAAAGTTAGAAAAGACAAGCGATCGCTTTAGAGAGTTTCCCGAATATAACGAATTAGCAAATTTATTGACTGAAGGATAAAAGATTTGGTTTACTTTATTTCATTGAAAGTCCGGAGCGCCTACTCGATTAACCAAAGAACAACAGCAACAGTTTAAACAAACCATTGTCCTTTTAGTTCCGCATGAAGTAGGCTTTAGATATTTAGTAACGTCAGCATCGATTAACAGGTGCTGGCGTTTCTTTTTTTAAAACTTAGGGGAGTGATTTCATAAATTCCTGACAGACATCTTGGAAAAAAATGATATAATAGGAGTGATATTGTATTGATCAAGGTGAAGTCGCGGAGGGAAAATGATAAAGGATCTGCTGCTTGATATTCTTGATATTTTATTCCCGATATTGCTGTACCAATACATTGTACTGACAAAACCTATATTGAAAAGACGGTCACCTACACATCAAGTAGTTCTCGGTCTGTTATGCGGCGTTGCAATCATATTATCGATGCTACTGCCTAGTACGATTACGAATGACTTTAACGGCGATTTAAGAAATATTCCATTCATCATTTCGTTGTTATACGGGGGATTTATGGGAGGAGCCATTTCATTGGCTTGTTTTTCTCTGTGCCGTTTATTCATCCATGTTGACGGTTTTGTGGTTGCTTTTATTTCTGCATGGATCGTAATGTCGCTTACGTCTTTTTTTGTCCCCCGTTTTATGAAAAGAACGCCTCGCAATCGCTTTTTCGTCGTAAACTGCTTATTATTGTTTGGTTTTGCGGTTTCCATCTGTTCTTCCTTCCTGCAAAATCAAACCTATGACATCGTCGAAATGTCTGTAATTTTGCAAATAGCCCTGCTGCAATTGGTTACCATGTGCATGTCTTCTTTTTTAATGGAAGTAACGATTAAAACGAATACGATGCAGGAACAAATTTTGCATTCGGAAAAACTAAGCATAGCCGGTCACCTGGCGTCTTCCGTCGCGCATGAGCTTCGTTCCCCCTTAACCGTTATTAAAGGTTTCATTCAATTGTCACTGAAAAATGCCGAAGGGAGAACTAAAGATTATTTGGAAGCGACCATTGCTGAAATGAATCGTGCCGAGTATATTATTAACGATTTTTTAAACTATGCGAAACCGCAGCTTGAAAAAATTGAAATTGTCTCTGTAGCGGATGTATTCAGTCAAATGATGGACATGATCGATCCGTTATCCCAAATCCACAATGTGCAGTTAGAAATAAGTTCGGAAGATCATCTTTGGGTTCGGGTGGACAAGTTGAAATTAATTCAGGCACTGACGAACATTGTTAAAAATTCTTTTGAAGCGTCAAAGTCTCAGCAAGGGGTCGTTTCAATCCACGCATATCGAGCGGACCCATCCGATGTCTGCATAAAAATTTGCGATCGTGGATGCGGCATGACGGATGACGAATTAAACAAGTTAGGCACTCCATTTTATTCCACTCAAAACAATGGAACGGGCTTGGGGCTGATGGTCGCTTTTAAAATTATCAAAGTATTTGGCGGGACAATCAAATATAGCAGCGAGAAAGGCAAAGGAACCGAGGTATGTGTATTATTGCCCATGATAGCTAAGGATTGAAGAGGTTGGCGCCGCGCCGGGCATCATAAACAAATGGCCGCCGCGGCGCTGCTCTTCTATATGGTGAAGAAGCAAGAGAAAATATACGTGGGAATGATTTGAGTTATTATGCCCATCCAATTGGGAGGATTGGTACGCCACAAGAGGTTGCTGAAGCAATTCTCTGGTTAAGTTCTGAGAAGTCCTCATTTTAAGCCGAATAAGGGTTATCAGGTCTAAGCTTGCCCCACAACGCTTCCAATTAAATGGAAATAAAATAATTGATCCAATAATGGAACAATAAGGTGATGAAAACGATTACCATCAGGTGTTTTGTTTCGAAAAAGCTGATTTCTATAGTGAAGAGGGTTCTTCTACACGTTCCTTAAAAGGAGTTTTTAAGGATTTTTATTCCACATTAAGTTTTTCGTTGGAAATACTCAATGAATATGGTTTGCCTAAAAGCGCCTAAATAGCAGGTTCTACTCCACAAATAGTCTGCTGGAATTTCATGGAACCGATGTGGGTCAAGCTTAGTTATCAGGTTCGTTAGCGGCAGCTTAGACCTCGCCCAAAGAGATTGCCAAGCAAACGGGCAGCAAAATCGCAAAGTTAATCAAAGAGCAGCTCCAACAATGGTTTGGGCAAAGGCGAATGCGTTGAAATCCGGTAAACTGACGTATCCAAGACTGGGAAGATGTGTGTTGTCAGTTAGGATTCTCGTTTTGTCGTTTTCAGATGTTAAATTCGTTACGATTATGTTAATGCAAAGCTAGTGACCCTCGATCCGTAAGGAATCGCAACAGACGTCAACGAGGCCAAACACAAGTTTACTCGACAAGCGAGCGCATCAGCTCATCCGTCACGACAACTGGTTGGCGCGGAATGCGGCTGAGCGCGAAGTTGGACAGCAGCTCTGACGGACGCACAGGCTCTGGCCGTTCAAGCAGCCCGCTAATGGCGGCGAGGAAGCCGACGATTTTCTCGGGCGGGATTCCATGATCGCGCAAGGCGGAGAGGGCAATGCTGCCGTGCCGCTTGGCAAGCCTTCGTCCGTCCTCGCCGACGAGCAGCGGAATATGGGCGAAGCGGGGAGCCTGCAGTCCAAGCGCTTCATACAGCATTAATTGCCTTGGCGTAGAATCAAGCAGATCATAGCCACGCAACACATCCGTAATGCCCATTGCAGCATCGTCTACCACGACGGCCAATTGATAACTGATGATGCCATCTGCGCGTTTTACTATAAAGTCGCCGCCAGCCCCGGCGGGGAAGGTTTGCGCTCCGGCAGCAAGATCATAGTAGGCGATCGGTTCATCTGCGGCGGCAAAACGAAGCGATGGCGTTTTATGGCGGCGCCGCTCCTGCTGCTCGGCGCGAGACAATGCGCGGCATGTCCCTGGGTAGCTTGGCCCTTCGCTTTGCAGTCCGTGAGGCGCGCTGGCGATCGCGGCCAACTCCGCGCGGCTGCAATAGCAGGGGTAAAGCTTGCCCGCTTGTTCAAGCTTGCACAGTGCTTCATCATAAAGGCGCTGCCGCTCACTCTGTACGTAGGGAGAGTACGGTCCGCCCGTATCCGGCCCCTCATCCCAATCGAGACCAAGCCAGCGGAGATCGGCAAGCGCCTGAGCACCCAGCTCGGGACGCGAGCGCGGCTTATCGATGTCCTCCATCCGCAGCACAAATTGTCCGTTCTGACTGCGGATTTGCAGCCAAGACAGCAGTGCTGTTCTGGCATTGCCAATATGCATAAGTCCCGAGGGCGTCGGGGCAAAACGGCCTCTGACCGGCAATTCTTTCATGTTCATGCGCCTCCAAAATACAACCTGATAGCTATGAGAACTATTTCTCCATCATAATATAATTTTGATCCGGATTCGAGCCGGAATGATATAATAGGCTCCAGGTGATGAAAATGCTACAGTGAAAGAGGTGGAACGATGTTCAAGCAACGTTTTCATGAGCTGTTGCAGCAGGATAACAATGAAGGAATTATTGATCTATTGCACGACTATAGAAGTAGTCATCCGTTAACTGCCGCCGAAACAGGCTGGGTGTATTGGAACTTGTCGGACAGCTATGCTATGATGCGGGAGGTTGAGGCATTATGGAGCAATCATGAAGAGTTTGTAATTTGGGGAAAAGCGGCGCTTGATCCGCAGCATCTTCACTGGTTCGCGTCGGATGCTACGCAAGCCTTGACTTTATCGCTCGGCAATCATTTTGATACGTGGTCGGACTGGTATTTGTATGCATGTGAGCATAGCTCGGCTGAAGCCGAAAATCGGGGGCTGCGGTTTGAAAGCCATCGCGCCGCGGCAGCATCCAGTCTGATGCTCCAGCGTTTGCCGCTGCTTGATATTGCTTTGAATAATATACGTCAGCTACTCGCTGAGGACCCGTCATGGGGCAATGCCAAATTTGCCGAAATGGAGTTTTATTCTTTGATGCTTGAGCGGCACCGTCTGCACAATGACGAGACGGCTATCGATGCAATGACTCAAAAAATAGAGCTGCTGCTGGAAGATCCGGCTACATATCAAGCCTTTGCCGGGAAGTGTGAACCGGCTGAAGATTTGCTCGGCAGCCTGAAGCACTTCGAGCAATCGCGGGCGACCTCGCAGTCGTTTCTCATCTCGCTCAACAATTTGGGCTGCTCGTTGAACAAGGTCGGCCGCTACCGGGCCAGTGCCAAGCTTTTTCAGCGGTCGCTCGGGCGGGGAGCAATTTTGAATGATTATTGCGGAGCGAAATATTTATCCTCGATGTGGAGGGTTAATGGCGACGGGCAGGCTGTAATCGGGGCGATGCAGCAGCTGGAAAAAAGCAGCGGCCGCGCTTTTAAGCGGGAAGTATTGCGGGAGCACGCGCCCGAATTAATCAATTTATTGTAAGTCAGATAGGGGAAGACGATGGAACGATTGCCAATTGAATCCGTGCTGCCGGAGCTGCAGGAGCGGCTGACGGAACATAACAATATTGTACTGGTAGCCGCGCCGGGAGCGGGCAAGACGACTAAAGTGCCGCTGGCTTTGCTTGATGCGCCTTGGCTTGCGGGGCAGCGCATTTTGATGCTGGAGCCGCGGCGCATCGCTGCCCGGTCGGCTGCCCGTTTTATGGCTGCTTCTTTGGGGGAGCAGCCTGGCGAGACGGTCGGCTACCGTGTACGGATGGATACGAAGGTAGGCCCGTCTACACGCATCGAAGTGATAACAGAGGGGGTGCTGACGCGCCTGCTGCAAGCCGATCCGGCGCTTGAAGGCGTAGGACTGCTCATCTTTGACGAGTTTCATGAGCGGCATTTGCATTCCGATCTCGGATTGGCCCTTGCTTTGCAGTCGCAATTGCTGCTGCGGGAGGATTTGCGGCTGCTGGTCATGTCGGCGACGCTGGATGCTGCCCCGGTAGCTGAGTTGCTCGGCGGGGCGTCTGTCGTTGTCAGCGAAGGGAGGCAATTTCCAGTCGTGACGCATTATGCGGCACAGTCAGCCAATGCTGAGATTGAGGAACTGGCGGCGCGGACAATTGAAGCGGCGCTAAAGGAGCATGAAGGGGATATTCTGGTGTTTTTGCCGGGAGCCGGCGAGATCCGCCGTCTGGAAAGGCTGTTGGCTGCGAAAAATTTACCTTCCGCCGTTCGCATTGCGCCTCTCTACGGGCAATTATCTCCGGCTGCGCAAGACCAAGCGATCTCCGGCTGCGAGCGGGAAGCGCGCAAGGTTGTGCTGGCTACCTCAATCGCTGAATCGAGTGTGACGGTTAAAGGAGTAAGGATTGTCATCGATTGCGGGCTAAGCCGGGTGTCGCGTTTTTCGCCGCGTACAGGGATGTCGCGTCTGGAGACGGAGCCGGTATCGCTCGCTTCGGCCGACCAGCGGCGCGGACGCGCAGGCCGGGAAGCCCCCGGCGTCTGCTACCGGCTGTGGAGCGAGCAGGAGCATCGCAGGCTGAAGGCGCATAGCGAGCCGGAAATTGCCGGAGCCGATCTTGCGCCGCTGGCGCTGGAGTTAGCAGCATGGGGAGTCCAAGATCCGGGCGAGCTGCAGTGGCTCGACCAGCCGCCGCAAGCCGCTTATGGACAAGCGTTGGAGCTACTGCGGCAATTGGGGGCGATTAAGGGGCCGGCCGCACAACTGACTGAGCATGGCAAAGCGATGGCTGCGCTCGGCATGCACCCGCGCCTCGCTCATATGGTGCTGCGGGCGATCCCGCTCGGCTATGGTACGGAAGCTTGCGAGCTGGCGGCTCTGCTTAGTGACCGCGATCTGTTCCGCGGCAGTGAAGCCCGCAATGTCGATATGCGGCTGCGGCTGGAGCGGCTGCAGCAGCTATCCGGCAGCAGGGCAGCCGATGCGGAGGACGCGGGATGGAGGCGGGTAGCTGCGGAAGCGCAGGAATGGATGCGTGCGGCCGGGGTTAAGAGGGCGCGCGATAAACAGGCAGCTGCCGAATGCTGCGGCCTGCTGCTGGCACTTGCATATCCCGACCGAATCGCTCAGCGGCGCAGCGATGGGCGGTTCCTGCTGCGCAATGGCCGGGGAGCGCATATTGCCGAGCTGCAGCCATTGTCAGCCGTATCCTATATCGTCGCAGCCGAGCTGGAGGATGCCGGCACGGATAGCCGGATTCGTCTGGCAGCGCCGCTTGCGCTGGCTGAGCTGAAGCAGTATTGTGCTGATCAATGCGTCGAAGAGGCGGAGATCGTATGGGATGATAGCGCCTGCGCTGTGCGCGCGCGTCAGCGGATAAGGATCGGGGCGATCGTCCTGCAGGAAGGGCCGCTGCACAATGCCGATCCGGACGCGATTGCGCAGGCGCTGCTGGCGGCAATTTCGGCGCGCGGCGCAGGTATGCTCCCTTGGACGAAGTCGTCGCGGCAGCTGCAGGCAAGGATGATGCTCATGCACCATTACAATCCGGAATGGCCGGATGTGTCTGACGTTACATTGGCGGCTGCGGCCGAGGAGTGGCTCGCTCCATATATTGGCGGCATGCGCACGCAGGCCGATCTTGACAGGCTGAATCTTGTCATGATACTGGAAAACAGGCTCTCTTGGCAGGAGCGGGAGCAGTTAGAGCGGGAGGTGCCGACTCATATCGTTGTGCCAAGCGGCTCGAAGATTGCAGTAGACTACAGCAATCCTGAACTGCCGGTGCTGGCTGTACGACTGCAGGAAGTGTTTGGCTGGAGCGAAACGCCGCGCATTGCCGGAGGCAAGCTGCCGATTACACTTCACCTGTTATCTCCGGCGCAGCGTCCGGTCCAGGTGACGAGCGATTTGGCAAGCTTCTGGGCAAATGCGTATTTTGAAGTGAAAAAAGATTTAAAAGGCCGTTATCCGAAGCATTACTGGCCGGACAATCCGCTGGAAGCTGTAGCTACGAGGCGGGCCAAGCCGCGGCAATAACCCGCCTGCGGCTTGGGTATTGGATTAGGAGGAAGGCAAGTGAATGCGAATATGGAATGGAGCACGGAGATGACGGCCATTGTACTGGCAGTCTACCTGTTCTTGATGAACATTGCGGCTTTTGCCATGATGCACAAAGATAAAACGTTTGCCCAGCGCAAGCGGCATCGCAGAATACCGGAACGCAGGCTGCTGCTGCTGGCATTTGCCGGCGGCTCCTTAGGCGCTTATTTGGCGATGCGAATTTACCATCATAAAACGAAGCACCCGCGGTTTGCCGTAGGTATACCGGTTATGCTGCTGGCTCACATCGCGATCATCTTAGTGTTATGGTACAGTTATGGCGGCAGCGCGAGCGGCCGGTGAGTACCGACTAAATGGATTTCCTACAGTTCGTTTTTTGTTTTGTTCGTTAGATAGCCGGACTAGATGGAAAACCTACAGTTAGAATGGGAGTTAGCGATGGATAGACTCGATTTGGCCCGAACTAGCTGGATGATTTCCAGTTAGTTCGGCCAAATCGTCTGTTCTGGCGTATATACCTACATAAAATCCAGTTAGTATTGGGGTAAAGGAAGTCGAGATCAGCTTATAAGGTTGAGCTCTATGTACTCTACTGACGTATATTCTGTGCAACAATCGTACCTCAGCCCCTTCTTTTTCACTATCCGAGGCGGGTAATCTTCTCCTCAACTTCCTCAACTGCACATCCGCAGTCCTCATCCCAGACGATTGAAATTTCAAACGTTCCCGGCTCGAAAAATAGCGGGAAGCGGCGTTTGAACCAGGGCTGCATCGGCAGCTCCAGCGCTTCATTCATGCTGACCCAGGCAAGTTCTCCTTCCGGAGGGTTTTGCAGCAGCTCCCCTTCATACTTTGTGACTATACAGCAAGTTGGCATAACTCAAAAAGTCCCCCCATTTGAATAATTTGTTCAAAATTTGTTCGCTTTTTGTTCGCAAAACAGGACTTTTGGCCGGGGGAGCTGACAGAATATGACGTGTTATGATGGTAAGGAGAGGAAAACAAGGAGAAGCCAGGAGGGAGACAAATGATTACACTGACAGAGTCATACATAGATGCATTGGCTCCGAATGATTCAGCGGTGAAAAACGGGCGCGGGCTTGTGAAAAAGCGCAGCTTTGTCCAATTGAACAAGTCGGAGGACGGGACGCTTCTGTTTGCCGAGTGCAAAGGCAGCGGCAGCTCCAATTATCAATGCTCTGCAGATTTTATAGATCCGGATAAACCGGTATTTCGTTGCTCATGTCCGAGCCGGCAGTTTCCGTGCAAGCACGGATTGGGACTTTTGTACGCCTATGCGGGCAATGAGACGTTCGAGATTGCCCCAATACCCGAAGATATTTTATCCAAGCGTGAAAAGGTGGAAAAACGGGAGGAGCAAAAGGCGCAGAAAGCTGCTGAAGGCGCAGAGGCCAAACCGAAGAAGGTCAATAAGTCTGCACTGAAGAAGAAAATTACCGCCCAACTGGAAGGGCTTGATTTATTGGAAAAGGTTGTTGATTCACTCGTTCGCGGCGGTCTCGGCACAATTGATAAGAAGACGGTCAAAGTAATCGACGGCCACGTCAAGCAGCTGGGCAATTATTATTTGCCGGGAGCGCAGACAGCGCTGCGACGCTTGGTGCTAATGCTGGCTGAAGCCGGTGATGACCGCGAGGCGGTCTATACAGAGGCGATGGAGCAGCTGACTGTCATGCACGCATTGATCAAAAAAGGGAGAGCGACCTTGTCCGCCCGCCTGGAGACACCGGATATGAAGCCCGATCACGAAACGACGATTGAGGAATGGCTGGGCCATGCATGGCAATTGAGCGATTTGAAGGAGTGCGGGCTGACGAGCGAAAATGTCGAGTTGGTGCAGCTTTCCTTCCAATCCTATAACGATGCCGGGCGTCAGGAGTTCGTCGATTTGGGCTTTTGGCTGGACCTTGCTGCTGGAGATATTCATAAAACATTGCATTACCGTCCATACAAGGCGGCCAAGCATATCCGCGAGGAGGACAGCTTTTTTGAAGTTGCCGCGGTGAAGGAACTGTACCGCTATCCCGGTGATCTGAATCGCCGGGTGCGCTGGGAGTCGCTGAGCAGCCGTCCGCTGCAGGACGCGGATTATGCTGCAATTGCCAGTGCAGCACGCCGCTCCTATGCCGATGTAGTGAAGCTGGTCAAAAACCAGCTGAAAAACCCGCTCGCAGACAAACGTCCGGTGCTGCTGCTGCATGTTGCCTCTGCCGCCCAAACGGCGGAAGGCACATATGTGATCGGCGACGAGCAGGGGCAATATTTGACGCTGGGCGATGCGGCCGCGGCAGGCAGCGCGCAACGGACGACCCATTTGCTGCCATATCTGGAACCGGAGCTGCTTGCAAATTCGGCGATGCTGGTGATGTTTCATCATTGTCTGGACAGCGGACAATTGCTGGGACAGCCGCTTTCTGTTATTGGTCAATCACGTATTACGCGGCTGCTTTATTAATCGGCCGGCAGACAAAGGAGGACAATGCAAATGAGTACGGCATTGCTGCAAGATTTGCACCAGGAAGTAAGACGGATCTACATTGCCGGCAGCGATTTGGCGACAGGCGATTTTCGCTTGAAACGCATGCTGCCGCAATTTGAAAAGCTGGGTGAGCGGGCGCCGGTGTTTAAGCGGCTCGGCGATATGATTCAGGCTTTGATCGAGCCGGAGCAGCAGAACGGGGAGCGTAAATCGTCAACCGAGCTGCTCCAGGACTTGGGCTCATTGCTTGGATCGGTTTTGTACACGCAAGGAGCGACGGCGCCTGCAGGAGAGCTGCAGCCGATTGCGAGCAAGCCGACCAAACTGCAGACTTCGGCGTCATACCGGAAGCTGGCGGCGGTTCAGGAGGCACTGACGACAACGGGGAGCGGGCGTTACGAGATCGTCGTCAACGCTTTTGAGATGGGGCTGTTCCATGATATGCGCATGATTGAGCTGGCGATCGCCGCTTTGGGCGACCCTTACGCCGAGCTTGCTGATTACATGGAAGCTACCGTGCTGCCTTCGCTCGGATCGGACATTATTCCGCTGCTGCTTGAGCGATTTAATCCGGCCGGCGGGAAGCTCGATGCCCGCAGATTGAAAGTAATTGCTGGGATTGACCGTGATGGGAACGAGGAATTGCTGTACAGCGCGGCTCAAGAGGGAGCGGACGAGGTGCGGGTCGCGGCGATTTCCCTGCTGCACGGGCTGGAAAAATATGAAGAGCAGCTGATCGAGTGGTCGAAGGATAAGAAAAAGGCGGTGCGCGAAGCTGCTTTCAATGCTTTGTCGGCATTAGAAACGGAAGCGGCGGTTAACCGCATTTTTGCCGGGTTGACAGGCAAGGACGCCGAGCTGGCGGCCATCGCTGCCGCAGACAACAACTCGCTGCAGCTGATGAACATGATTATCGCGGAGCTGCGAGCAAGGACAGAGGCGCTCGTTGCGACTGAGCAGGAAGCGAAGAAGCAGGAAAAAGCCGTGGAGCAGCTGTGGTATTTGTCACAGGGGCTTGCGAATAAACAGAGTGAAGAGCTGCATAACATTTATGTCGGCATGCTGCGGCAGCCGATGTTTTTGCTGGCGCCATGTTTGTCTATGGCCCACAGGGCGGCGGAATATTTGGCCGATTACGGGACGCCGGAAGCTGTCGATCTTCTGGAAGAAATCGGAAGGCAGGACGACCAGTTTATTGGATACGGGCTTCGAGGCGCCTTCCGCACGCTGTCGCCTGCACAATTCTATGAGCGGTTTGCGCTGGTCCCGGAGGGGACGGTACAGGCAAAGCGCAGCAAAAAATTTGTGCGCGAGCTGATGGATTTTATCAAGGATCAAGTAGCGGACACAGGCTACGAATATATCGACGCGCCGTGGGATGGACCCGGCGAGCAGGAAATGGTCTATTTCTTGCGCGGGCTTGACGCAGAGCAGTTGGACAGCCAGTGGGATATGCGCTGGCTGGATTTTGCCATCGAACGCAATGAGCTGCAACTCGTCTCGTTGCTGGCTGTGCCTGGACATAGCAAGGCGGAAACCTTTTTGCGCTACAAGCTGGCCAAAAACCCCGAGCTGCGGAACCGTTTTGCCGGATATCTACTGCTTGGCCTGCAACGCATAGGAGCGGAAGACCTGTCCGAGCTGATTATGTCGGCGCTGGAGGATAAGCGCAATCGCGACGATCTGTACAGCATTGAAGGGCATATTTGGGAAATGATGATGCAAATGCCGGCATCTTACCGGGAACGGATGGAGGCTATCCTGCCGAAATTCCGCTATCATGCTAAAAAGCAAATGGAATATTTGGTATCTACAATGGGAGCGGGAGGAAATGAGTAATGGGAAAAAAAGAGCAGGCTGAACAAAATTTGATGCGTCTGCCGGCCGAGCGGCTGTATGCGGCCGAGCTGGAAGCGCTGATTGCGGCAGATAAAGGAAAAGTTCCGACTGGCTGGCGGATGTCGCCCCAGTCGGTGCTCACTTTCATTTGCGGGGGTAAAGCAGGGGATACCGTCATTATGCCCAAATATATCGGCAACCGCCGGCTGGTGGAGATGGCGATTGCTACTTTGGTCACCGATCGCGCGCTGCTGCTGATCGGCGAGCCGGGGACGGCGAAATCTTGGCTGTCGGAAAACCTGGCAGCGGCGATTCATGGCGATTCCGGCAAGGTGGTGCAGGGAACGGCCGGCACGAGCGAGGAGCAGGTGCGCTATTCCTGGAACTATGCGATGCTGCTGGCCAATGGGCCTACGCCGGAAGCGCTCGTGCGCAGCCCGATTATGCGGGCGATGGAGGCGGGCGGAATTGCCCGCTTCGAGGAAATTTCCCGCTGCGCGTCCGAGGTGCAGGATGCGCTGATTTCGATTTTGTCGGAGAAGACGATTTCGGTCGCCGAGCTCGGCAAGGAAGTTTCCGCGCAAAAGGGCTTTGCGATTATTGCAACCGCGAATACGCGCGACCGCGGCGTGAACGATATGTCCGCCGCGCTTAAACGACGCTTCAATATGATCGTGCTGCCGACGCCGTCCGATTTGCAGACCGAGGTGGAGATTGTGAAGAAGCGGGTGGCGGAAATTGCGGCGTCCTACGATTTGCAGGCCGCTTTGCCGGCCGATGAGGCTCTGCATAAAGTAGTGACGATTTTTAGGGAGCTGCGCAGCGGCATGACGCTCGACCGGAAAAATAAAGTGAAGTCGCCAGGCAATACGATCTCCACAGCGGAGGCGATTTCGCTGCTGACGAACAGTATGGCGCTGGCGGCGAGCTTTGGCAATGGCGAGCTGTCCGACGAAGATTTGGCTGCTGGACTGCAAGGGGCGATCGTCAAGGACGACGACAAGGATCAGGTCGTATGGAAGGAATATTTGGACAATGTGATGAAGAAACGCGGAGCCGAATGGCGCGGGCTCTATCAGGCTTGCAGGGAGATGAATTCGTGAGTGTGAGCGGGAAGACGGAGCGAGCGGTACATATTTTCGGGGTACGGCATCTGTCACCAGGCGGCGCGCAGCATCTCAAGCAATTCCTGCACGATATTCAGCCGACGGCTGTACTAATTGAAGGGCCCTCCGATGCCACCCCGGAAATTCGTCACTTGGTCAACAAGGCAACAAAACCGCCTGTCGCGCTGCTTGCCTTTACTGCCGATCTGCCTATGCGGACGGCGATGTGGCCGCTCGCCGTCTATTCGCCGGAATATCAGGCGATGAAATGGGCGGAAGAGCAGGGGGCTTACTGCGCTTTTATCGATCTGCCCTCCTCTGTCATGCTGGCGCTGGAACGAGAGCAACGCGGGAGCGATGAAGGTGGCGAACGCGATGAGGGCGATGAAGGCAACAGCGGCGAGGCAGCAGCGCAGGAAGAGGAGCGCCTGCATTCCCGCTCGCTGTATGACCGGATCGCCGAGCTGGCGGGCGAGCATGATTATGAAATGTACTGGGAGCGGCATTATGAGCATAATTTGAGCCGCGACGCTTATCGTCAGGCTATTTTGTCCTCCTCTGCCCAAATGCGCGAATGGACGGAAGAAGAGGAATGGATAACAGACAGGAAAGAATATGCTTACAATGCATTGCGCGAGCTGTATATGCTATCGCAGATCGAAGCGGCAATTGCGGCAGGACATGCCCCGGAGCGCATTGTCGTCGTCTGCGGGGCGTATCATGCTTCGGCATTGGCGACGCTGCCTGCCGGGATGACCGATGCTGAATTTGCCGCATTGCCGAAAAGGAACACGAAGCTTACTTTAATGCCGTATTCGTATTATCGCTTATCGTCGATGTCCGGCTACGGTGCCGGCAACCGGGCGCCGCTCTATTTCGAGATGATGTGGGAGGCGATGGAGCAAGGGCAGCCGCAGGACTTGGCTTACCGCTACCTGTCGCAGGTTGCCGGCAGGCTGCGCAAATCTGGCACGCACCGCTCGACGGCCGAGGTGATTGAAGCGGTGCGTCTGGCACAGTCGCTGGCCGCGCTTCACGAGGGCAGCGCTCCAACGCTGCGCGATCTGCACGATGCGGCCCAATCCATTTTTGGACACGGCGAGCTGTCCGTTGTCGCGGAGCCGCTAGCCAGCTCCGATGTAGGGACGGCAATCGGCGAATTGGCCGAGGGCGTAAGCCAGACGCCGATTCAGGACGATCTTAATCGCCAATTCAAAAGGCTGAAGCTGGACAAGTACAAGTCGGCCGTCGCCGCTGATCTGGCGCTCGATCTGCGGGAGAATCGCCGTGTCAAGTCGGAAGAGGCAGCGTATCTGGACCTGCACCGTTCTGTGCTGCTGCACCGGATGCAGCTGCTCGGCATTACATTTGCGAGAAAGCAGGCGAGCGGGCAGGATAGCGCGACTTGGGCGGAACATTGGGTTTTACAATGGAAGCCGGAAGTTGAAATCGAAGTGGTAGAGTCGACGCTGCTCGGAGAGACGATTGAGCTGGCCGCAGCCTTCCGGCTGCAGCAGCGGCTGGAGAGCTGTACAGCAGTGTCGGATGCCTCGGCTCTTATTCGGGTGGCATGCGAGTGTGCGATGCTGTCTCAAATGGAAGCTGCCCGCGAAACGCTGCAGAAGCTGGCGATCGACAGCCAGGATGTCGGCCAAATTGCCGGCGCGGCGCATCAACTGGCCATCATTATCGGATATGGCGATATTCGCAAGCTGGATACAGCGCCGCTCTTGCCTTTGCTGGAGCAGCTGTTTTTGCGGGCATGCCTTTTTCTCGTCGACGCCTGCGGCTGCAATGATGAAGCCTCGGGCGCGCTGCTGACAGCGATCAATGAGCTGAATCAAATTGCCCAGGAGCATCATGAGCTCGTCGATGAGGCGCTGTGGGTGAAGGAGCTGCACCATCTCGCCAGCCGCGATGACCGTAATCCGCGTCTCTCGGGCTATGCTTGCGCCATTTTGCTGGAACGCGGCGAATTGTCGGTTAGCGAATGTGCGGAGGAAGTGTCGCGGCGCCTGTCGCCGGGCGTGCCGGCCGATCTCGGTGCTGGATGGTTCGAGGGGCTGTCGATGCGCAATCGGTATGGCCTGTTATCGCGGCTCAGTCTTTGGGAGCAGCTGAACGAGTATATTGCAGAGCTTGACGATGAGGAATTCCGCCGGGCGCTCGTCTTTTTGCGCCGCGCCTTCAGCAGCTTTAACAGCAGGGAGAAGACGATGGTCGCTGAAATGCTGGGCGAAATCTGGGGCGTTGACGCCGAGACGGCAGCAGAAGTGCTGACCGGCGAGTTGAAGGAGGCCGAGGAGCAGATGCTGGACGACTTGAACGATTTTGATTTTGGAGATTTGTAGCGATGAACAATGAACGAAGACAAAAGCAATTGATACGTTGGCGGCTCCTCCTCGGCCAATCGGCTGAGCAGCAGCTGGAGTCGTACTGCCAGGGCGGCGGGATCGGTCTCAGCGAGGAAGAGCAAGTGATGGATGAAGCGCTAGCCTCTTTGTATGATGATACAGACGTAGAATCGGGAACGCCGGAAGCCCGTTCGGCAGGGCTTGGCAGGTCGGCGCCGCGGTTGGCGAAATGGCTTGGCGATATCCGGACCTTTTTTCCCGAAGATGTCGTCTCCGTCATCCAGAATGATGCGATTGAACGCAAGGGGCTAAAGCAGCTGCTCTTTGAGCCGGAAGTGCTCGGTAAGGTGAAGCCGGATATTCAGATGGTCGGAACTTTGATGTCGCTCAAAGGAAAAATTCCGGAAAAGACGAAGGATACGGCGCGCATGCTCGTGCAAATGGTTGTAGAAGAGCTGGCGAAGCGGCTGGAAAGCGATATCCGCCGCGCGGTGACAGGCGCTCTGAACCGCAGACAGCATACGCCGCTGCCATCGGTCAGCGGGATGGACTGGAAACGGACGATTCAGCGCAATTTGAAGCATTACGATCAAGAGCGGCGCAAGCTCATTCCGGAAAAGTTTTACTTTTTCGATCGGGCGCGCAAAAGCCAGGAATGGACGGTCATTCTCGATATTGACCAAAGCGGCTCGATGTCCGACTCTGTCATTTGGGCGTCGGTCGTCGGCTCGATTTTTGCCAGCATTCCGGCCTTGCGTACGCGGGTTGTTGTCTTTGATACCGAGGTCGTTGACTTGACGGAGCAGTGTGCCAACGATCCGGTAGATATGTTATTTGGCATTCAGCTTGGAGGCGGCACCGATATTAACAAATCGGTTGCTTATTGCGAGCAGTTTATAGAAGAGCCTGCGAAAACGATCTTTATTCTCATCTCGGATATGTGCGAGGGCGGCAACCGCGCCGCGTTCGTGCGGCGTATGCGCGAGATGCGCGAATCCGGTGTGAAGACGATGGGCTTGCTCGCTTTATCGGATGGCGGGGAGCCTTACTACGATGAAGGGATAGCCAAGGCGCTCTCCCGTGACGGAACGCCATGCTTCGCCTGCACGCCGCAGCTGCTGCCGGGCTTTGTAGAGGGGGCGCTTAAAGGCGCAGATTTGTATGAGCTGGCGAAACGGGCTGGCACCAAGCTAGTTTAGCTCTGGCCGCTGGCCAATGAGCCGTTTGATGGCCCAGTTGTTGTATTTTACAGCAATTGGGCCATTTTCTTTGTTCCGCAAGCAAAAAGTGAAGTCGCCATACTTGCGCCCTGTTCGCATGCGGTTATAGATGCGACAATAGGAACCAAGAGGCCGCAAGCACTCTAAGTAATGCAAGGTCAAGCGGCGCTCGAGGTCCTCCGGCTATTGTCAACCTTCCTTCTAACAACTTTCCATTGTACCAGGTTGCAGCTTTCCGGGGGATAACGGTGAGCAGCTGCCAGGCTATCGTCTTTCTTCCTTCTATAACATCTTGGGAAATGAAATAGAGAGGCGGCTTTCCTGGAGCTGACACCCTATTGAAAGGGGAAATTTTAGATGACACGAAATGAAATTTATATGCGCAGGAACGGCAAAGTTATCGTCTTGCAGGAACAAAGAGAGCTGCCGGCTGCAATGCTAGCCACTGCGATGAAAAATATAGCTGCATTAGGATTTACTTTCTCGCCGGCATTGCTTGCTGCTTTGCGAACATTGTCAGAGGTTTCCTTCATGAGATGGTATAAACCAATGGTTCACTCTCTTAGGCAGCTTGTTGGCGCACATGTGAAGTATAAACCGATGTATCCGAATTTTCCGCAGCAGGTGATGGAGGCAAGTGAGGCTGAGCTGTACTTGGAGGCGATTTTCCACTATTGGACATTGGAATTGCCGAATCATGAGAAAGTAAAGCGTACACCGCTTAAGGATATCGTAAAGCTCAAAGTTATCGAGTTAGGCGATGAGCGGGATTTTCGTCAAGTGATGCTTCAGCTCATACAAGCAAATACCTCCATTTCGGAAACGGATCGCAAGGATTTGGCATGGGTGATTGAGAATGAGGAACATCTTGAAGAACTGCTGCCGGATGCTATCCCGCATAAGGAGCAGCTTGGCTTTATTATCGCAGCATTGCTTCGTTGTAATAAAGCAGGTGTCATCAACATCGGACGGTATGTCCACACTGCGACAGATGTGCTGCGTCTAGCGGTCGCTTGGTCGGAAGGCGATATGAGTCTTGCCACAAATACGCGCTTCCGCAAGTTTAGTCGTCCTGAACGCCGTTTGCTGCTCGGCCTGCTGGAGGGCTGCCCTTCACGGATTGAAGATATGCTGCGATACCGCGACTGCTGGGTACGTCTTGGTGAGATCCTGCATCCTGCTGAGTACAAAAAACGTTACCCGCTAGCTTGTGAAGCTTTCGATATTGTGCGTAACGACCGGCCCTATGCAACCTTTGGCCAGCGTATCGAGCAAGCGCTGCTTTACTGGGATATCGATCAGGCGGTAGAGTTGTTAATGCAGCGTCCGGGCGAGTTTGCCCGCCGGCTTGATCATGTGCTCCGTCTGGAAGGTGAAGAAAGTGCCTGGATCGTTTCCTTTTTTGCATCGGTAGCCGATCGGGTAGCAACACCAGTTCTGCTGCAGGTGATGGCACATTTCAAGCATCGTCAGCATGCAGAAGATCTTCGGGTGTTTTTTCCGAAGGGGGTTGCAGCCAAAGCGTTCACGCTTCAAGATACGCGGCTTTCTGTTGCACCGGATGCATGCGCGGCTGTAGTAAAACTGTGCGAGCAAGTGCTGCAGGACCGTTTCTCCAAGCTGCCGCCGCTTGGTAATGTTTATTTAGATGATCAATTAAAAAACTTTTTGGTGCCTTTTTCTCAACGTTCCGCGAGCAAATCGCTGCGTACCCTTGTCCGCGGCAGCAGACTGGCGATGCCAGCAGGGGATACAATTCGTTTTTTCCTGTGGTGGAAGGAAGGGAAAGTAGACGGAAAAGAAACCGGCAGAGTTGACATTGATTTGTCGGCAATCCTGTATGATGATAACTGGCAGTACATGGAGCATATCTCATATACCAATTTACGTTCAGCGTGCTACAATGCCGCGCATAGCGGAGACATTGTTTCTGCACCGAAGGGTGCCTGCGAGTTTATCGATATCGACATTCCATCGGTTTTGGCGTATGGCGGACGCTATATCGTTGCTGCGCTTCATTCATTTACAGGCCATGCTTACTGTAATTTGCCTGAATGCTTTGCCGGCTGGATGATGCGGCAGCATCCGAAGTCGGGGGAGATCTTTGATCCTGCTACTGTTGTTGACCGGATTGATTTGTCTGCTGATACGCAAATTGCGATTCCGATCATTCTGGATTTGGTTGAACGGACTGTCATCTGGTGCGATCTTGCTTTAAGGCGTTATCCGAATGTCTATAACAATGTAGAGGCAAACCAGAGTGGGATTGTTGCAATGGGCAAAGCGATGACAGCATTAAATAAGCCTACCCTGTTTGAACTATTCCGTTTGCACGCTTTGGCACGAGGTCAGCTTGTCGATCGGGTTGAGGATGCTGAGACGGTATTTTCATTACAACGGGGAGTTACTCCATTTGATATCGAGACGATTATGGCGTCGTTCCTGGCTTCTTAGCCGTGAGGAGCGGCGTCTGTTCGTTTTTCGTATAGAAAATTATTCCACGCCCGCTATTTGCATATGCCTGTATTTCGTTGCAGTTTTACCAGCATTATGATATATTGTTTGTTCGCAAGCGTGCGACTGCAGCATAGTTTCGTTCTGATTGGCGTCAGTACACCGTTGCTGGAGCTGTGACATAAGTGGCGCGGGCGCGAAAGCGTTAAGCAAAAGGATATCGGCAATATTGAGCCGCATGGGAATGCGGCTAAAGGCATCTGACTAGCTGGCCTCAACATTGTTTGATCCTATCACTATGGAGTGGAGGGTAACTGACATGACCGATCAAAGTGCCTTTCAACACGAAGCCGAACGGATCGAGCAGGTGCTCGAACGGATCGCTGCACAGCTTCGTGCGATTGGTCCCCGGTACACGGGGGATGATTTTACAGAACAAATGCTGGATCTGCAGCGCGTACAACGTCAGGAAAGGCTGGAGGTATCGCAGCGCGAGCCGTACTTTGGCCGCCTCGATTTTCAGGAGACGGTGCAAAGCGAGTCGAAGCCGCTTTACATTGGTAAAGCCGGGGTTGCGGATGAAAGAACGAACGAACTGCTGGTCATTGATTGGCGCGCTCCGGTAGCCAGTCTGTTTTATTCGTTCAGCGGCGGTGAAGATTCGGTTGTCTATGAGTCGCCGGACGGGCCGGTCGAAGGACTTGTTCATTTGAAACGAAATTTAATGGTGCGTGACAGCAAGCTTGAGCGGCTTGTGGACAGCTATGTCCGCGGCCAGGATGGAGAAGCGGTTACGGATGAATTTTTATTGTACCGGCTTGGCGAGAACAAGGATAACCGCCTGCGCGATATTGTATCGACGATTCAGCAGGAGCAGGACCGCATTATTCGGACGGAAAAAAATAAAGCCGTTTTTATTCAAGGGGTAGCGGGAAGCGGAAAGACGACGGTTGCACTCCACCGTTTGGCCTACTTGCTCTATGAGTATGCCGGAAGAATCAAGGCTGAGCGGATGGTCATTTTTGCCCCGAACCGCATGTTTCTCGACTATATTTCAGGCGTCTTGCCTGAGCTGGGAGTAGGCGACATCGCACAGACAACCTTTGCGGAGTGGGCTATCGAACAGCTGCAGAATAGCGTTCGTCTCGACGATTCAACCGACACACTCGCCTATTGGTTTGAGCAGTCAAGAACAAAGGATGAGATGAGCAGGGCGCCAGGACGGTTGAAGGGCAGCCTTCAGTTCAAGCAACTGGTGGAGAATAAGCTGCGTGAAACGGAGGATCGCTTGCTGCCGGTACAGCCATTCGAACCGATGGCCGGTATGGAGCTGCAGCCGAAGACGATGCAGGAGTGGCTGTTGACCGATGAGAGCGGCGAGCCGGTTATGCGGCGGCGCGATCGTCTCGTAAGCCGGTTAAAGCGCTGGTTTGAGTCGGAATGGAAGAGCAGGGGATTTACGGATCGTAAAGAAAAGTCGAAGGCAAGCTCGCGGCTGTCAGCCTACAGCAAAAAAATTCCTTCCTTTACTGCGGTGCAGCTGTATGCTGCGCTGATGGACGATCCGGCCGTTGCAGAGTTGTTGCCGGCAGCGGAGCGCGCGGCGACGAAAAAGCGGATCAAGCAAGGCCTGGCCGCACCCGAGGATTTGGCGCCGCTTGTCTATATTCAGCTGCGGCTCTACGGATCGGAGCTGGCCGCTTATGATCATATCGTAATCGACGAAGCGCAGGATTATTCGCCATTTCAGCTGGAGGCACTGCGTTTGCGGCAGCGGCAGCCGTCGATGACGGTACTCGGCGATTTGCAGCAAGGGATTCACGGCTATGCCGGTATTCATAGCTGGTCGGAGCTGCAGACATTGTTTGCCGAGGAGGATTGCGGTTATTTCGAGCTGGATCGCAGCTATCGTTCCACGATGGAGATTATTGAGTTTGCCAACCGGATTTTGCGCGGCATGGGGGCTGGGGTGAAGCCGGCAGTACCGGTATTCCGCAGCGGCGAGGAAGTGGAAGTGACCGCCTGCTCATCGGAGGAGGGCCGCATCTCGCAGCTAACCGAGACGGTGCAAAATTGGCAGGCGCAAGGGCTGTACAGGACGATTGCCATTCTTGGCCGTACGGCAAAATCGTGCGAGCAGATTGCAGGACAGCTGGCAGCTGCCGGCATCCATGCATCGCTAGTGCAAAGCAAGCAGGAAGCCTACAGCGGCGGCTTGACGGTCGTGCCGGTCTATTTGGCCAAGGGGCTGGAGTTTGATGCGGTACTGATTGCCGATGCTGATGCCGGGCAATACGGACCAGACGATGCCAAGCTGCTCTATGTTGGCTGCACACGGGCGCTGCATAAGTTGAAGCTGCTGTACAGCGGCGAAAAGAGTGAGCTGATTGAAGGATAGATGGGAACTTTCGCGGTTTAGGAGCTAGAGCCGCTGTTCGCATCCGTGCTTCCGTGCGGAAGATGAAAGGTCAGGTTCAGAATGTATTGTTCTGGACCTGACCTTTTTTAATGATTTGGGGGAAGATTCGGCGGCCTGCAAGCCGCCAGATGCTGCATTCTCATTGCCCTGTCTATTCACGGACACGGCTTTGAGCGGGCAACCATGAGCGGCAAGCGAACCTGTGATCCGCTATTTGCTCGAAAGGTTTGCGGTACAAATGTTGCAGAAAATACAACATTCGAACCCGCATTCTGCTGCTATAGAGGCAAATGTTGTACGTTGTGCACGTCTGTTGATTATCCAAAAAAAGTAGTACATAGAGCTCAACCTTAAAAGCTGATCTCGACTTCCTTTACCCCAAAACTAACTGGATTTTATGTAGGTAGATACGCCCAGAACAGACGATTTTTGCAGTCTAACTGGAAATCATCCAGCTAGTTTGGGCCAAATCGAGTCTATCCATCTCTAACTCCCATTCTAACTGTAGGTTTTCCATCTAGTCCGGCTATCTAACGAACAAAACAAAAAACGAACTGTAGAAAATCCATTTAGTCGGCCATTAAAAATAAATTCCCAGTAAAATAGAGCTACAAACCACAACCCATATTGTGGTAAATCGGCAGCCTCTCACGGTCCGCTCGGTCCTTACAGGTCCCGCTCAGGTCCGCTCTGCTCCGCTTTGCCCGTGGTTAGACGCCGTTGTCACCGCTCACGCAGCACGACAAAATTTTCGATATGCTGCTCAGGCAGGTTCCAATATTTTCGCAGCAAATCATCTTTCTCCTGGTCGGAGACGAGCGTGAAGCCCTCTTTCTCATAGAAAGCGATCGCCCAGGTTGCCCCTGCCCATGTTCCGATCAGCATCGGCTTCGAGGCATGTTCCTTAAGATGACGCAGCAGCTCTTTGCCGACGCCTTTTCCGCGCTGGGCTGTCAAGACATAGGCGTGACGGATGATGAGCACATCTTCCTTTTCCTGTATCCCCATAATCCCCTGCAGCGCGCCATTTTGATCAAAGCCCCAGAAAATTACACCATTGGCGATTTCATCGGTAAATTCTTCCCAGCTCATATACGGCACATGGTAAAGCTCTGCTGGAATAACATTTTTGTAAGCGGCAGCGGAGTCGTTAATGATGTGGAACATACGCTCGACGTCATGATGATTGCATAATCGGATCATAAGTTGGCCTCCATTCCCATTCCAACAGTATGACTGCTTATTTCGACGGCCGTAACTATATTCCTGCCGGATGGGCGGAAGGACCTATTCATTTTGGACGGAATTTCTAAAAAAAAAGCGGAACAAATCCAAAATTTCAAGACGTTGCTTCTTGAGAGAAGTCTTCTTATAATCGGGGGTATATCGGCCAAGGAGCTATGCAATCGGTTTATTTGTAACCAATCGATGGTAGAGCGTGATAGGAGGGCGCTGAAGAAATATGAAGCAAAAAGGCCGAAAACAAGGGGCTAGCCCAAGCCCTGATTCAGCCTTTTGACGATAGCCTGGAGAAAGGGGCTTTTCCCCAGTAGTTAACACCTATTTATGGGAAGTTAGTTTTGGTGAACTGGACTAATTGTGGGCATGTTCATCATGCTCGTGCTTGTGATGCTCGTGTCCGTGGCCGTGACGATGATCATGATGGTGATGCTCGTGATGGTGTCCATGGTGGTGATGGTGACTTTCGTGCTGTTCTTCAGACATGCCGGATGTCAAGAAGCTATCGTCAATTTGTCCGAATACAACACGGAGCACGTTGGGGCGTTCCCGCAAATCCCGAGTTCCCGCTCCATAACCGACCGATGCTATCGTCATCGAGGGGATGGCCGTCTCAAATTTGTCCACTAGGGCACTGATAATGCCGGCTCCTGTCGGCGTAGTCAATTCCTTGGCGATTGGTACGTAAGCGGTTGGCACGCCTTTCATCATTTCCAGAGTGGCCGGAGCCGGCACGGGATAAGTGCCGTGCGCGCAGACGACGGTTCCGCAGCCGAGCGGAACGGCCGAAGAGCAGATGACATCGGCCTGAAGCGATTCAAGGGCGAGCGCCACGCCGACGGCATCGACGATTGAGTCCACAGCGCCGACTTCATGGAAGTGAACCCGATCCAGCGGAATACCGTGAATTTTTGCTTCGGCGATTCCGATTTTTTCGAAAATGGCCAGGCTTCTTTCAACGGTACGTTCTGGAAGCCCTGCTTCCTGAATCATTCGCACAATTTCGCTGTAATGGGTATGATGGACAGGAGGAAAGGCGGGATCGGGAATGACGTCGGCCTTCAACGACGATATGCCGTTTTTATTTACAGTTTTCCATTCGATCGAATAAGGAGTTAACGGCAGTTTTGCCAGTTCCCGCTCGATAAAAGCTTTGTCGGCACCCGCATCGACAAGCGCGGCAAGCGCCATATCGCCGCTGATGCCGGAGATGCAGTCCAAATAAACGATTTTCATTTCTTATTGCTCCCTTCGGATGGATTTGTGAATGTTGGCTGCAGCATAGGCAGCGCCAAAGCCGTTATCGATGTTGACGACGGTCACGCCGGGCGCACAGCCGTTCAACATCGCGCCCATGGCGATCAGCCCGTTTAGGCCGGTGCCGTAACCGACGCTTGTCGGAACGGCAATAAGCGGCCTGGCTATGAGCCCGCCGAGCACGCTGGGCAATGCACCCTCCATGCCGGCGATGGCAATCACGACATCGGCATTTCGCAGCGCATCCAGCCTGGATAATAGGCGGTGGATGCCGGCCACGCCGACATCAGTAATGCGTTCGACGCGGCTCCCCATAATTTCAAGGGTGACAGCGGCCTCCTCAGCCACGCGCCGATCGGATGTCCCTGCGCATACGACGGCTATATACCCCTCTCGGGATGGGGGAGGCAGAGGGACGAATCCGGTTATTGCCTGTGCTTCCGAATGGTACAGTAAGTCGGGGACGGCGGCGGTGACAAGGGCGGCTTTTTCGCTGCCGATGCGCGTCATCAGCAGCTTATCTGATTTCTCCCTCATCCGTCTGGCGATTTGTATGAGCTGTTCCGCCGTCTTCCCTTCTCCATAGATGACTTCGGGAAATCCAAGACGCGATTCTCTGGCCGTATCTAGCACGGCAAAGCCCGTATCCAGCTCACCTTCGCGCTGCGAACCTGTCATCCGATTTCCCTCCCCAAGAGCGCCTCGTTCATGCTGCCCGTTCGATAGCCTTGCAAATCAAGTGTAATGTAACGGAAGCCGAGGCTTTGCAATCTGGCGCTGATCGTTTCGTGTTGCTCCACCGCTTTCTGCATCTCCTCGGGAAGAAGTTCAAGGCGCGCCATGTCCCCGTGATGTCTGACCCGCACCTGGAAGAAGCCGAGATCGAGCAAAAATTGCTCCGCTTGGTCGAGCTGGTCGATTTTGGCTCGATCGATCGGCGTTCCGTAAGGAATCCGTGACGAGAGGCAGGCGAAGGACGGTTTGTTCCAGGTCGGCAGCCCGAGCGCTTTAGACAATGTGCGGATGTCCTCCTTTGTCATACCGGCTTCCACCAGCGGACTGCGTACGCCTTCTTCTGACTTGGCGGCTAGCCCCGGACGGTAATCGCCGAGATCGTCCAGATTTGTACCATCTAATATATAGGGAAGACTATGAGCTGCCGCCAGCCGCTTCAAATGTGTGTACAACCCTTTTTTGCAATGATAGCAGCGGTCGGGAGCATTGGCGACAAAGCTGCGGTTGTCCAGCTCCGAAACTTCTGTCAGCAGGTGGTTCACCTGCATGTCAGCGGCAAGCTTCACAGCTGCCTCGAATTCCCGGCTCGGAAATGTCTCCGAAGCGGCAGTCACGGCCGTCGCGCGATCCCCTAATTCCTGCTGGGCTCGTTTTAATAGAAATGTGCTGTCGACTCCCCCGGAAAAAGCAATCAGGACACTGCCCATTGAGCGGAGAAGCGTTCCAAGCAATTGATTTTTCTCGGGAAGCGTTAATAATGCCGGATCGTTCATGCAAAATCCTCCTTATAGAATGAATGTAGCAAATTAAATTAATTATTAAAAAAACAGTTGTTCTCTTAGCCCCCCTCGTTATATAATCTACTTGAAGTATAAGTCAGCAACAAAAATAAGTAAATATCTTAATAAATAAGAAAATAAGATGTTCACTTTTGCAAAATCCGACCATTAAATGTGGGAGCAACCGTTTTTTATGCCAATTTAACTTAATAATTAAGAAAATTGTGAGGGACAGAGCATGACAAATGTAAAAGCCGTATTATTCGATTTCGATGGCACGGTATCGACGCTTCGCGCAGGATGGGAAGACGTCATGAGGCCATTTATGAAACAATCGATTGCCGGCAGTCGGAAGCTGAAAACCGAAGAGGAGACTGCCCTGGAACGAAAGATCGACGATTATATAGATCAATCGACCGGAATTCAGACGATTTACCAAATGATGTGGTTGGCCGATACCGTTCGCGAGTGGGGATGGAACGGCGAAGTATTGGATCCGTGGACGTATAAGGCGGAATACAATCGGCGCTTGCTGGAGCGGGTGAAAGAAAGGATAGAGCGGTTAAAGAGCGGGGAATTGCAGGCTGAGCAGTTTCTGATCAAAGGATCGGCTGAATTGATTGGCGAGCTTTATCGCCGCGGCGTCGAATTGTACGTGGCAAGCGGAACCGATCATCCTGACGTGATGCATGAAGCCGAGGTGCTTGGCATCGCACCTTATATGCAGGAAATCGTGGGCGCGCCGGTTGGCAAAGCCGAATGCTCCAAAGAGAAAGTGCTGCAGGATTTGATCCAGGCCAAAGGTTTGCATGGTCATGAGCTGGCCGTCATTGGGGACGGCAAGGTGGAGATTCGCCTGGGCAAAGAAGCCGGGGGACTGGCGCTTGGGCTGGCAAGCGACGAAGTACGCAGAGAGGGCATCAACCCGGTCAAGGAACGACGGCTCAGAGATGCCGGAGCGGACTGGATCGCGGGCGACTTCCGGAATGCCGGCGAATGGCTCTCGCGATTGGGTCTGTAACGCCATGGCTCGACAATACCGGACCTGCCGCAACTATGGATGCCGCTTAACGGATGATTTGGTTTATAAAGGATACCGGAGCATTTTGCTTGAGAATGAATTGCTACAGGTGATGCTTCTGCTGGACAAAGGCGGGGAACCCGTTCGATGGCTGGACAAAAAGTCCGATACCGATTTCATTTGGCATACGCGAACGGGACTTCTGCCTGCACATTCGCTCTATCCCGACTATCAGATGTCCTATTTGGGAGGATGGCAGGAGATGCTGCCCGAAGTGAGTGAAACGCATGTTTACCGCGGAGCGGTCGTGCATCGCGGGGAAACGGCGATTACTCCCTGGGACTACGAGCTGATTCGGGAGGATGACGAGGAGCTTAGGGTGCGTTTGACCAACCGGCTGAGGTCGTTGCCGCTCTTCATCGAGAAAACGTTCATTTTACGCCGCAACGATGCGTTGGTGCGGATCGAAGAGACAGTGCGCAATGAAGCGCCTGTTCCAATCGAGTTCAATTGGGGGCACCATTTGGCCTTTGGCTCGCCGTTTCTCGATATCGGGACCAAGGTGGAATTTGCTCCCGGTTCAATCGTGCTTGATACGGCTACGGGGAAGAAGCGGGAATGGCCCGCCGCTCCGGGCGACGGGGAGCCCCGTGATTTATCGGTGATGGCGCAGCCTGGAACATCGCGGCCTCTGCTGGCCGTGGAGACGCCGGAGGGCGCGTACCGGCTACGCAATGGCAGTAAACCGGTTGCGCTGGAGGTACGCTGGGATCGGAATGTCTGGCCGTACGTCTGGTATTGGCAAAACTTCGCCGCCGACCCGAATGCGCCTTTTTTCGGTTGCGAGTACAACATCGGGCTTGAGCCGTTTAATGTTCCTCCGAAATGGACGCTGGCGGAAGCGGCGGCAAAAGGAGCGGCATTGCATCTGGAACCGCGCGGCGAGCTTTCGTCTTGGCTCCATATTGCTATTAAGGAGGATCGCGGTGTATGAGAATTCACGAAAGATTGTCATTCGACTCGATTAAAACCAACTCGGTTTATTCTCGAACGAATCTGGTAACCATCCGCAACATGGCTCGGCCTTACGAGGATGAGCCTGCAGACTGGCCGCAGGCGGCGGCCGAACGGCAGGCCTTCGAGGAGCTGGCTGAACTGATCGTTGAGACGAGGGCGGCCGGCAAGCCGGTAATCTGGTCCATGGGCGCTCATGTCATTAAAAATGGTTTGTCCCGCTATGTCATCGAGATGGTGCGCAACGGCATTGCAACTCATGTTTCCGGTAACGGCGCGACCAGCATTCATGATTTTGAACTGGCGTTTCTCGGCGAGACATCGGAGGATGTAGCTCGCGCTATCGAAGACGGCTCGTTCGGCATGTGGGAGGAAACGGGACGTTATATGAACGAAGCGATCCAGCAGGGTGCCGCGCAAAATCTTGGCTATGGCGAAAGCCTGTACCAGTATTTGAACAACCGCCCGCAGCGGTTTCCTCATTACGATGACTGCGTCTTTGTACAATGCCAGCGCTCTGGCGTGCCGTATACATGTCATATTTCCATCGGTACGGACATCATTCACCAGCATCCGATCGTCGATTTTGAGGCGCTTGGCCGTACGAGCGGCAAAGACTTCCAGACGATGTGCCAGTCCGTAGCGGAAATGGCTGACGGCGGCGTATTTCTCAATTTCGGTTCGGCGATTTCCGGTCCGGAAATTTTCCTGAAGGCGCTTAGTCTATGCCGGAATGAAGGGTTAGAGATGAAAAATGTAACAGCGGCTAACTTCGATATCGTTCCGGTTTACGCTACGCAAGCTCCTTCCAAATCGGAGTCGGAGTTCTATTACCGGCCGCGGCGCAATTTTATTGACCGATTGGGGCAGATCGGCGGCAAAGGGTATCTGTTTCATGGACTCCATCAGATAACAATTCCCAGGCTGTTTCACCGTGTGCTGCAGCTCAAGAGCGCGAGAAACGTCGAGTTTCCGCCCTATTCCCGCAAGGAGGTATTGTCCCGCGATCAGAGGAAGCTTTACCCAATCGCCGAGCGCAAGGCTGACCTGACGGTTTCGCGTCTGGCAGGAAGGAATGCTGTCCCGGACAGCCGGTGGCCGGGATCGGACGATCCGAATTTCCGGACGCTGGCGCTGAGGATTCAGGAAGCCCGCGAACGCGGGTGCGAGGTCCTTGTATCGCTGGGAGGCAACGTCATCGGTTCCGGGATATCGCCGGACATCGTCGAGCTGATCGACAAAGGCTACATCACCCATTTGGCGCTTAACGGAGCAGGTGCATTCCAGGATCTGGAGCTGGCCGCATTCGGTCAAACCGAAGAAAGCGACGGCAACTCGCTGGAGCGCGGACGATTCGGCATGTGGCGGGAGCCAGGCGATATGCTGCATGCAGCACTGAGGGATGGATACGCCAAAGGACTTGGTTACGGGGAAAGTTTGATTAGCCATATGACGACCTGCCCGGACTTGTATCCGTACCGCCGCTTCAGTCTGTTGGATGCCTGCAGCCGCAAAGGGATTCCGTGCACCGTACATGTGACGCTTGGAACTGACGCGATCCAGCAGCATCCGGATGTCGATTTTGCCGTTCAGGGAGGCGCCAGCGGAAGGGATTTTCGTCTATACACCAGCACCGTTACCCGTTTGGACGGTGGCGTATATGCCAATTTCGGCTCTACCGTAACAGGGCCGGAAGTGCTGCTTAAGGCGCTGTCGATTGCGCGAAATCTTGGATATGCGGTACACCGGATCACAACTGCCAATTTCGACATCGTAAAGCTTGGCGATTATCATCGCAAAGTAGGTTATGAGGATTGGGATTATTACTACCGCCCGCGCAAAAATATCATTCATCGCCCTACCAGCCTTGGAGGAGATGGATTTCATTTCGAAGGGCTGCATCAGGAAACGATACCGGCGCTCCGGCTTGCGCTGCTGGATCGTGAAGGAGAACAGAGGGGGTAAATGAATGGAACGACAAAAGCTGGATTTCGCTCATCAAAAACAGGAATCCGTACAGCTGCCGTCCATTAATCTGACGGCCGCGGAGCGGTTTGAAGGGATATCAGGGCAACGGATCGAGGAACTGCTGAACCGGATTGGATCGCTGCGCGCAGGCGTCCTCGGCGACGTTTGTCTCGATGCATACTGGGTTGCCGATCTGACATGCAGCGTGTTGTCCCGTGAGACGCCGCATTATACGCTTCCGGTTGTGGAGGAACAGTATTCGCCCGGAGCGGCAGGCAATGTGGCGGCCAATCTGATTTCGCTCGGCTGCCGCGAGGTAGCCGTCTGCTCGGTTATAGGCAACGATTGGCGCGGAAGTTTGCTGCGGCAGCAGCTTGTTGAGCGCGGCATCGATACGTCTTATCTGTTGACGGATGACGACTGGATCACGCCCGCCTATTGCAAGCCGATCCGGCTTGGCCTTCAGCGGGTAAGGCAGGAGGATCCGCGCATCGATTTTCAAAACTTCCGCAAACTGCCCGATGGGGTCGCTGTAACGCTTGCCGAGCGGCTTGATACAATGGCGGAGCGGTGCGACATCATAGCGGTCACCGATCAGCAGCTTTTCGGCATCATCGGCGAAGAAATTCGCAACAAACTGGCGCAATGGGCCGCCCGCGGCAAAATTATCGTTGTGGACAGCAGAGAAAAGATCGGATTGTACAAGGGTGTTATCGTCAAACCGAACGAGGTGGAAGCGAGTCAGTGGTTCTATCCGGAAGCTAATCCGAAGGATTGGACGCTAATGGAATGGGCCGGGATGGCTCGGCGAATGTCTGGCGACGTGCAGGGGGTGTGCTGCATGACGCTCGGCTCGGAAGGAGCGATCTGGGCGGAAGGGGAGCGCTGCATATTCGTTCCGACACAACCGGCCGAGCCGCCGATCGATATTGTAGGCGCCGGAGACGGTTTTGCCGCTGCTATGATGTGTGCGCTCGGAGCGGGCGGAACAGGTCCGGAAGCGATGGCATTCGCCCATCTTGCGGCGTCTGTCGTTATTCGCAAAATCGGTACAACAGGCACGGCATCGCCGCAGGAGATCCGCACGGCGTATGCCGGACAGGAGGGGAAGGATGGAGTTCTTCGACGACCATAAACAGGAACATAAGGAAAACGAAATGGTCCTTCTGCAAACGAATATTGACGATATGAATCCGGAGTTTTGCCCCTATGTGAGTGAAAGATTGCTTATGGCTGGCGCGCACGATGTATTTTGGGTTCCGATCCTCATGAAGAAAGGGCGGCCGGGCTTTCTCCTCAACGTGCTGACGCACGAGAAGCGGCTGGCTTCCATAGAGCAGATCGTTTTTGAGGAAACGACAACGCTGGGCATGCGCTATATTTGGACGGAATGCAAACGGTTAGAGCGGCGCTGGGAGGAGGTGCAGACCGCCTGGGGGACGATCCGGGTGAAGGTTGGCCTGCACAATGGGAAGGTGGTACAGTTTGCTCCGGAGTATGCAGATTGCGAAGTGGCGGCAAAAGCGCATAACGTACCATTAAAAGCCGTATATGAAGCGGCGAAGAAGCATTTTCCGGGATCGATCTGAAGAGGAAGGAGGATGTCGCCATGATTTGTTCATTTTGCTCATCTTAATCGGAAGCCCTCAAGCCTCCAATGCCATTTGGCGCTGGAGGCTTGATCATGTTTATGGCGTTTCTTGAGGAAGATAGTTGGGTAGCATTTGCAGGGGCTTGGCGAGTAGTTCGCCGAACACAAGCGCCGCGGCGCCTACGGCATTCTGGGACGCACCGAAAGTAGCGGATTCGATATGCACGCGATCCTGCGCGAAGGCGTAAATTCTCGCTTTTACCCGGCTGCGAATTTCGTCCATATGCATTGTCAAATAAGGATAGAGTCTTCCCCCTAATACGATGACCTCCGGATCGTACGTATTGAATAAAGTCGTGAGCGCGGATTCCAGATAATAAAGTGTTTCCTTCAGGCATTCCGCTGCTTTGACGTCTCCTTGATTCACGGCTTGGAAAAAATCGTCGATCGTTTCGCCCCCGCCCCATCTTCGCAAAATTCCCGGGATTGAACCTACCGTCTCCCAGCATCCTTCGTTTCCGCAGGCGCAAACCGCCCCGTTCGGAACGAGCGTGATATGGCCGACTTGTCCGTATAATCCGTTCGATCCGACGACAATTTCTCCTTTCATTATGACACCGCCGCCGATCCCCATTCCCATCGTGACGAATAGCAGATCTTGCACCTTGCGGCCCAAGCCGTACCAGCGTTCCGCCAATGCGGATGCGCGCGCGTCATCCTCGATGCAGGTTTTCAAACCAAACCTCGCTTCCAGCGCGGATTGGATCGGATATCCTTCCCAACCGGGAAAATTCGGAGGCTTTAGCAGATTTCCGATTTTTTTGTCCATTGGTCCGGGAATGCTTGTTCCGAGCCCGATGATCGGGCTGCCTTTTCCGGCGGCGTAGGCTTTCATCGTTTCGAGATGAGGGGTGATCAGATCAAGCACTTTTTCGGGATCATGGATTCCCACAATATTGCCTTCCACCGATTTTAAAATCCGTCCTGTGAGATCGGTCAACACGACCTCGTATGAAGTGCGCCCGATATCGAGGCCGACGATCAAATAGCGGTCTTGTAGATACTTAAGCATGATCCGTTTGCGGCCGACGGTACCGGATGACGTTTCCGATTCGCGGATGAGCCTGAGCTGAATGAGTTCCTGAGTGAGATTGGTGATCGTTCCCGATGTCAATCCTGTCAATTCGACCAGTTCGACTCGCGATAACGTTTCGTGCTCCCAAATTTTTTGCAGAATGAGAGCCATATTTTGTTGTTTAACCTTCTGCAGGTAAATAGGTTTTATGTCGGTCATAAATCATTACCTCTTTTAGTTTATTAATTAAGGTTATTATACTAAAGAACAGTAGAATGCGCAAAAAGACCTTTACATTCCGAAAAGAATTGCCTTAATAGCTTGGAATTTAATTAATAAGAAAATAAGGAAAAATTCATTGATAAAGAACTTTACAAAACAATGAATATTAGATATATTGAAAACATACAAGTTGATTAACACGTCTATTGGTATATGATATTTCTCTTTGTATGAGGAATCAAGCGGGAGGAATTTATTTTTGGTAATATAATTTAATCATTAAGTGAAAATGCGGATGACAATGTTATTGAACAATTAGTGATGGCTCGAAATTTTTTTTTCACAATCCCCTTGAAAGCGTCTCCAACTGTAAGGGAGGTGGTTTTGGCGAATTTGGCGGATGCATTCATCTATCGCCGTTTAAACGTTTCGTGACAATCATGATACTTAGGGGGGATTGAGGGTGAAGGGGAACAGGAAAACTGTCTTTTGGATATTAAACTTGGCTCTGATTGTATCGATGTTTATCGTTATCGAGACACTGCCCGCTACGGCGAAGGCGTCAGAGAGAGTCTCAAGCAATACGAATTCACTGCCGTACAAGGTGCAATACGACAATATTGCAGCGACGAACGGAATCGGCACCATGCGAAAGAACAACTTTCAGCAAATTGGCGCTTCCGGGACGGTTCTGGAATTGGCGGTTGCCAATGACGGCTCGACGGCCAATAAATATGTATACAGCAAGATTTCGAATAAACCTTATACTTTTCAGGCGGGGGACTATATCGAATACGATGTAAAGTTGTTCAGCAATATAGGTGACGCTGGAGGAATCGAAATTTACACGATGTCAGGAACCCCTTTCCGGGATTTGAGCGGGTGGCGGGATCAGAACGGCATTGTCGGCCATCCCGAAAGGGATTTATCCGGTTATGCCTACAACAAATGGTTCCATCGCAAGCTTCAGGTACCGCCTTCCATGATCGGTCAAACGTCGGCCCATTGGGACATCGTGGGTGAAAACAACAACCATTCGATCCGTTACAAGACGCAGTATGACAACATTGTTGTGACCGACGGGAACGGGACGGTCAGGTCTGTCATCTTCCGCGACGCAGCGGATTACAACGCTTCCGGCGATGTACTTGTGTCCGGCGTAACCTCGGCTTCTGTTACAACGGTCAATATTGGCAGCGTGTTGCCTGCAATTCCTGCGGGCGATGTTCTGGACTTTCAAGTGAAGAACGGGACGGGCACGCCTAGCAAATATGCCTACAAAAAGTTTTCTAATGCTTCGTACACGTTTGTGCCGGGTGATTACGTCGAATACGATGTGATGCTGTATAACGCGATTGACGGTTCCGGAGGAATCGAGATTTACAATACGGACAATACCTTTTTTCGCGATATCACAGGGTGGCGGGATCAGAACGCGCTCAGAGGGCACCCGGCGGAAACCATTTCTGCGAATGCTTTCGCCAAATGGTTTCATCGCAAGCTGGAGGTTCCCGCTGCGATGGTTGGAAAAACGGCCTCGCAATGGTTTGCGGCTGGGGAGAACGATTCGGACTCGCTTAGCTACAGGGCGCTATACGACAACATCGTCATTTCTGATATAAACGGAATTGAGCGATTCAAGGTGTTCAAAGAGGCGTCGGATTACAATGCAACCGGCGATATGAACAGCTCCGGCATCTCCTCCAGTACGATATCGATAAGTGCGTACAGCGAAGGTACGGTAGTGCCGGCAGTCGTAACCCCGGTCAACGCGACAGAGGATGTCGTCGTGGCCGGCGTAACAGTGACCAATGCGCCTTACAATGCGGATAACACCGGGGAGGTCGATTCGTCTGCGGCCATTCAGGCGGCAATCGACGATGTGTATAATGCCGGCGGCGGAGTCGTATGGATGCCAGCGGGCAAATATAAAATCAATTACAGCATTCAGGTGCGCAACCATGTCACTTTGCGAGGCGACTGGAGAGATCCGGACAGCGGCTCGGGAAGCTATGGCACGCTTATTATGGCCTATGCCGGCAAAAACGGCGGACAATCGGATCCCGGCTTGTTCCGGATTTGGGGCAGTGCGGGCGTCAACGGGCTTACGGTCTATTATCCGGAGCAATCGGCTGCCGCACCTGTTTCCTACCCGTCTACCTTCGAAATACTCGGCAGATCGGTCGCGGAAGACGGCTATATGTGCGGGGCGGTGCAAAATGTGACGTTGTTGAACAGTTATTTCGGCGTTATCTCAAAAGCGCATGAAATGCATACGATCCGCAACGTGAAAGGAACGGCGCTCATGAAGGGGCTTGCCCTTTACGATTCGGCCGATGTAAGCGAGGTCGAGAAGGTGTGGTTTAAGCCTAATTATTGGGCGGACCTGGATGCGTCCGTTTCCTCCGTCAAGCCTTCAAGCGCGCAAATCGCGGCATGGACGCGGGCTAACGCTACGGGGATGGAACTTTCCGGTCTGGAGTGGGATAGCTTCAACAGCATTCACCTGTCGGATTTCAAGGTAGGCGTTGACGTCATTCCTTCATGGAGATCGTTTAACGGGCATCTATTCGATGTCCATGTCGAGAACAGCAATATCGGGCTGCGAATTGACAACATTCCCGAGCAGCTGGGAATGGTTATCGCCAACTCCTCCTTTAAAGCCAATCAGGGATCAAATCCGGTTGCGGTACGGATTAACAGCAATAATGCAACGGCGATTCAATTCAACAACAGCGTTATTGGCGGAGGAGCGTCGAATGCGGTTCAACTCGCGGGCGATGCCTTAGCCAACTTCCAGAATTGCACCTTCGACGATTGGACCGGCACTTACGCGCTCGTGGCGAGCAAAGGAACGCTTGCCGTTGAAGGATCGACGTTTACTCCCTCGCTGTCTTCAACGAAGAAAGGGGTGCAGCTGCAGGACAACGTATCCTCGGCCGTATTGTTAGGAAACGATTTTACCGGCGCGCCGGGCAATCTGCTCGACAACGCCAGCGCCGGGGACGTCAAAAGGCAGGATACCGGCTATACCCTCGGCAAGTCGAATGTCGGTTCATATCCATACAAGCCGAACAGGCCAAAACCGGCAAGCAGCCGTTTATATAACGTCAAGGATTACGGTGCGGCGGGCAACTCGTTCAATGTGAACCCGGCCATAGACGATACGAATGCCATTCAGTCCGCCTTGGATGCGGCAGGCTCGGCAGGTGGCGGCACAGTCTATATACCGGCGGGGATCTACAAGATTGCGGGGCATCTGAACGTGCCGGCCGGAGTGGAGCTGCGGGGAAGCGATGACTCGCCTCACCGGGTGGCGGTTTACGGCCCTGCTACAGGCACGATTCTTTACGCTTATGAAGGCAAGAATACAGCCGATCCCGATACGGCTCCGCCATTCATTTTGTTGAACGGAGCAAATGCCGGAGTGCGGGGCTTGTCCGTGCATTACCCGGAACAGGCGACAGACAACGCGTTGAATATCGCTGCTTATCCATGGACGATTCGTGGCGCAGGAAGCGGGATTTACGCGATGGACGTCAGCTTCGTCAATGCGTACAAGGGGATCGATTTCGCCACAAACGCCACGGACAATCACTACATTAACCATATCGGCGGCACCGTGCTAAAAGAAGGAATCCGTGTAGGCAACAGCACGGAAGGATGGGTCGAGAACTGCCTGTTTAATATTACGTACTGGGGAAGGGCTTACGGATTGCCGGGCAATCTGGAGGAAGGATCTATGATGTTCCCGGTGGCGGGAAGCTACGTCAGCGCCAATTTGAACGCTTACACGGTGACCGGTGGGGCGCAGAATGAGCACATGCTCAACACGTTCGTATTCAATTCCAAAAACGCCTTTACTTTCGAGTCGACGGCCAATGCGACAGTTCTCAACAGTGCCTCCGATTATCGCGGAAATGCGATCCAGGTGAAAGGTACAAGTGCAAATGGAGTCAAAATGGTCAACTTCCTCAGCAGCAGCTTCATCGATGGCAGCGGAGGATCGAACGCACTGAGCAACAGCGGCGGTATAATAAGCGTGTATAACTGGAATACGAAGGACGATTTTAATTACGCGCTTGATCAGTCCGGCGGCACCACGTTCATACAAGGAGCGTCCTTCGCTCACAATACAGCAAGAGTTGCTGGGGGGAGCGCAACCGTAAACGGCGTTTATTTCAGGGATAGCGGAACTCAGGCGAATGTAGGGTCAGGAGCCGAAGGGAACTTCTGGGGCAACATAGGCGGCAACGGTTTTAACGTTCACTATGCGGGCGGTTCGAGCGGGATGGCTGCATTCAATATCAGAAGATGATCGTGAAAATAAGAGGTGGTCTCATGGGTAGCATTGTGTTCAAGCATGTGTATAAGCAATATAAAGGGGAGTCGAGTCCTTCTGTTAATGATTTCGATCTGCGGATTGAAGATGGGGAGTTTCTTGTGCTGGTCGGTCCCTCCGGCTGCGGGAAATCAACGACGCTGCGCATGCTCGCCGGCCTGGAGGACATTACGCAGGGAGAACTCTATATTGACGGCAAGTTCGTCAACTACACCTCGCCCAAAAATCGGGACATTGCGATGGTTTTCCAAAATTACGCCTTATATCCTAATTTATCGGTTTATGAAAATATGGCTCTCGGTCTGAAACTGCGAAAGACAGCCAAGCATGACATCGAACATCGCGTTAACCGGGCGGCTCGGGTTCTGGAAATATCCCATTTGCTGGACAAAAGGCCAAATCAATTGTCCGGCGGTCAAAAACAGCGGGTGGCGCTTGGCCGGGCAATTGTCCGCGAACCGCAGGTGTTTCTGATGGATGAACCGCTGTCGAATCTGGATGCGAAGCTGCGCGCACAAATGCGGGCGGAGATCATAAAGCTACACGGCACAATTAAAACGACGACTGTTTATGTGACCCATGATCAGGTCGAGGCGATGACGATGGGGACGCGCATCGTCGTGATGAAAAATGGCATCATTCAACAGGTGGCGCCCCCGTACGAGCTTTATGACGATCCTGTCAACCTGTTTGTCGCCGGGTTTATCGGCTCGCCGCAGATGAATATGATAGAAGGCGGTATCGAGCGGAGGGATGGCGTTTATTATTTTACTAACAAGCGGTTCATGCTGCCGATTCCGGCAGTGTATGAGCCGCATATCCATACAAATGGCGCCAATCTCAGGCAAATTGTAATGGGGATCAGATCCGAACACGTCGTTCTCGAACCGTCTGAGGGGATCGAGAACGAAAACGACGAGCGGACGGTTTCCGGCGCCATCGACATGATGGAGCTAATGGGGGCAGATACATATGTTTATTTGAAAATCGGCGAGTTTTCCATCATCGCCCGTACGGAAGCGCATTCGACGTTTCGGAACGGCGACCGCGTCAGGGTTCGGCTTAACATGAGGAAGGCGCATTTTTTTGATCAGCACACCGGGATGTCGCTGCGTGCTCCGGGAGATGTGGGACGATGAAAGTGAAGTTGCGGAACAGGCTCATCCCGGCTTTCATTATTGCCCTCCTTCTTCTTGGTGCAATTTGGATGTTAGGCAGAGAGGATCGGCAAACGTTCGCACCTGTGAGTGATACGTCCGGATTATTGGATTTCAAGCCGGCAACGTCGCTCCTTCCCTATGCCATGCTGACGGCTGGTGATATGGGCCGCGAAATTTACAAGCTGCAGGCCGTTGAAATGGCAGCAGCAGATTATTCCGCCGTTTCAGCTGATGCGGACATCGTGGTGAAAAAGGATGAGGATGGACAACGCGCATTGTTTTGGAACAATACCGAAGGCTGGGTGGAATGGACGGTGGATGTGCCGAAAACGGGGGCGTACCAGCTTGAGTTTGAATATTTGCCGCTAAAGGGCAGCTATGCCAATATCATCCGCGGACTGCAAATCGATGGACATACGCCGTTCATCGAAGCTGAGAGGATTGTACTCGAACGGTATTGGAAAGATGCGAAGTTTCCATACGATCGCAACGAGATCGGTCAAGAGATGCGTCCGGTTCAGACGGAGATCCCTGGCTGGAAAACAGCGACTGCAGCCAATTATGCATCGTCATCAATGCCTTTTGCGTTCTTGCTGACGGAAGGAAGTCACACGATCCGGATCATAGCCTTGGCGGAGCCTGTGGCGATTCGCAAGCTGCGCTGGGTACCGCAGCTTGACATCCCCGACTACGGGAAGTACCGCGAAAGTCATGCCGATCCCGATCCTGACTCCGATCATGGTTCCGGCCGCGAGACGAAAACATGGTATCAGATCATCGAAGCCGAACAATACAAGCAAAAATCGAGCACGGCTATTCAAACAGCTTCCGTGTCCGAGCCGTATATTTCTCCCGATCCCGAAGGGCGGATCGTCTACAACACGCTTGGCGGCGACCGCTGGCGAAATCCGGGAGAATGGGTGGAGTGGACGGCGGACGTGCCCGCAGACGGGTGGTATGTCATTGACCTGAAGTTTTATCAAGGGTATCGCGGAAAGTTCAAGGCGTTCCGTACATTTATGATCGACGGTCGTGTGCCATTCCGGGAAATGCTGCATTACTCCATCAGAGCGAACGAAAATTTCGAAATCGATTCGCTCAAGGATGAACAGGGAGCGCCGTACCGATTTTATTTGACCAAAGGCAAGCACACGCTCCGGATGATCGCCGATGCCTCGCCGCTGCAGCCGCCGCTGCTGGCGCTGCAAGACGTGCTGGCTGAACTTGGCAAACTGGATCAATCGATCCGGATGATGACAGGCAATTACGGAAGCGGGACGGCTGCCACTGCCCTGGGATCCGATTCGCTGCGGACATGGGATTTGTCCAAATACGATCCCGAACTCGGGCAAAAGCTGCAGAAGCTGGTTGAACGGCTGCGCCAGATCGCCGCATATGTGGATGGCATCAACCAAAGCAAAACCGACATGACCGACGCCATCGACGTAGCCGTCGACATGTTGACGAGAATGGCTCGCGATGTGAATGATATTCCAAACCGGGTTGCCGATTTCGCCACGATCCAAAGCCGTATTGGTACATGGTTTTCGGAGCTGAACAACCAGCCGTTGCTGCTTGATTATATCGTCGTGCGAACGCCGGATGCTCAGACCGGACTGAAGGCGCCGACAGCGCTTAGCCGGCTGCCGTACGCGCTCTTGAATTTTGCCCGCACGTTTTATTTGGATTATGACACGAGGAAGCTGAACAGGCAGGAAGCGATTACAGTTTGGGTGCAGCGCGGAAGAGATTATGCCGAAGAGCTTCGCCAGATGATCGATTCCGATTTTACGCCTCAAACAGGCATTCGGGTTAACGTAAATCTGATGCCGAATCCGAATCAGCTCATCCTGGGCAATGCCGCCGGGGATCGGCCGGACGTTGTTCTGGGGACGGGTACAGAAATGCCTGTCGATTATGCAATGCGGGATGCCATAACGGATTTGTCGGTTTTTCCGGATTTTAACGAGGTAGCCGGACGATTCAACCCCGGTGTAATGAGATCTTTCGCCTTTAACGGGGGGAGCTACGCATTGCCTGAAGTACAGAATTTCCTTGCGCTCTATTATCGAACCGATATTTTCGAGCAATTGGGGCTGAAGGCGCCCGATACATGGGACGACGTTTATGAGATGCTGCCGACCCTTCAGGAGCACGGAATGACGATGTATATTCCGCCTAAAGATTTTCTGCCGTTTTTTTATCAGAATGGCGCCGAGTTTTATTCCGCCAACGGTCTGGTTACCAACCTTGGCAGCGCTGACGCGCTGAAGGCATTCCAGCAATGGACGGATTTGTATACCAAGTATGATTTGCCGCTTGAGGCGCCGGCGTTCTTCAATCATTTTCGCAATGGCGACATTCCGGTCGGCATCGCCGATTTCAATACCTATATCCAATTACAGGTGGCGGCGCCGGAAATAACGGGACATTGGAAAATGGTTCCCATACCCGGAACGCGCCAGGCTGACGAACAAGTCGCCCGCTGGGCGGCGCAGGGCGTGTCCGGTGCGATGATCATGAAGAAGAGCGACAAGCAGGAAAAAGCATGGGAGTTTCTGAAATGGTGGACGTCGGCCGATGTGCAAGCCCGCTATGCGAGCGACATGGAGTCGTTCTACGGGCTGGAATACCGGTGGAATACGGCCAATTTAAAGGCGATGTCCTCGCTTTCCTGGCCGACAGAGGATTTGAAGACGATCAAGGAGCAGGCGCGCTGGGTGAAAAACATGCCGTACGTGCCGGGGTATTACATGCTAGGCAGGGAAATGGACTTCGCTTGGAACCGGACCGTGCTTGAAGGGAAACCGGCGAAAGAATCGCTTGAGCAGGCTGAGGTTGCTTTGCAACGCGAAATGAATCGCAGGCAGGAGGATTTTGGCATTAAGCGCAGCGACAACCTGCAGGTGCCGGAAGTGGACCGGCCTATGGACTGGGGGAGGAATCTAAAATGACAGGTCAAACACAACTTCCCATCAAAACTGCTCGAACGGCGGGCGCGCCGCTTTTCGTGAAGAGGCTGCGGCAATTTGTACAGGACATTTGGGAAGCGAGAACGACCTACTTGTTTCTCGCGCCGTTCATGGTCATGTTCCTGCTCTTCATCGTTATTCCGATATTTATGGCCGCATTTTTAAGCTTTACATCGTTTGACGGATTCACGTTTCCGAAATTCGCCGGCTTTCAGAATTATTTGGCGCTCCTTACTCAAGACCTTGTTTTCCTGCGGTACGCGCTGCCGCACACGTTCAAATTTGCGCTGATCGTCGGCCCGGGAGGCTATATGCTGGCGTTTTTGTTCGCTTGGCTCATCCACCAGCTTCCGAAGCGTATGCGCGATTATTACACGCTTGCCTTTTATGCGCCTTCAATGGCCGGCGGCGTAGCGCTTTCCGTCGTCTGGATCGCCGCCTTCAGCGGCGACCGGGTCGGTTATTTGAACCATTTCCTGCTGCAAATGGGTTGGATCGACCAGCCTCAGGCTTGGCTGCAGGATACGGGCTACCTGCTGAACATAATGATTCTTGTTTCGCTATGGATCAGCTTCAGCGTCGGCTTTTTGGCCATGCTGGCCGGCTTCCAGAACGTAAATTCGGAGTTGTACGAAGCGGGTCGGATTGACGGGATCAAAAATCGGCTGCAGGAAGTCTTTTATATTACCATTCCGTCCATGAAACCGCAAATGCTGTTCAGCGCAGTCATGTCGATCGTAACGACGCTCAAGTCGGGCGGCATTTCCGTTCAGTTGACCGGGTCGGCCGTTACGCCGCAGTATGCCGGACATTTGATGATCAACCATATCGACGACTATGCCTTTATCCGCTTTCAGATGGGATACGCCTCGGCCGTATCTGTCGTGCTGCTCATCATTTCCTATCTGGTCATGCGATTCGCTTACCGGCTGTTCGCGCCGAAGGAGGGAGAATGATGGCTGTATGGAGAAGGATACGCAAAATCAAAACGTTCGATGTCATACTTGTGCTGGGACTGACTGCACTGGCGTTATTTATGCTGCTGCCGATCGCGTTCATCGTCAATCATGCGTTCAAGCCGCAGAGCGAGCTGTATTTGTTCCCGCCAACCTTTTTTGTCAAGCACCCGACGACGCGCAGCTTCGAACTGCTGTTTCTGCACACGGGCAGCGATGTCGTTCCGTTTACGCGCTATCTGTTCAATAGCGTGCTTGTTACCGGCATTACGCTTGCGTTAGTTATACTCGTCAGTACGATGGCAGCTTATGTGCTCGCCAAAAAAAGCTTCCCTTTCAAGACGCTGACGATTTCGCTGATTACCGTTTCGTTGATGTTTGCCCCGGAGACGGTGCAAATTCCGCGTTACTTGATCATTAGTGGGCTCCATGTCAATAACACTTATTTTGGGCATATTTTACCGTATCTAGCTTCGCCGGTCGCTGTCTTTCTGCTGATCGGATTCATTACGCAAATTCCGAACGAGCTGATCGAAGCGATCAAACTGGACGGCGCTTCCGAGAGCCGCATCTTCACGGGCCTCATTTTGCCATTATCCGCGCCGGCCGTGGCGACGATCTCGATCTTTACGTTCCAGGGCGTATGGAGCGATATCGAAACGTCATCGCTGTATATGCAGGACGAGACGATGCGGACGCTAGCCTTTTATGTGAGCAGTCTTGTGAGCGGGCTGCAGAACAGCGTTGCCGGTCAGAATATGGCCGCAGCCGCCGGTCTGCTCGTCTTTTTGCCGAACCTGATCACATTCCTCCTGTTCCAGAAGAAAGTGCTGGCTACGATGGTTCACTCGGGTGTGAAATAGCCCATGAAAGCAAAGGAAGAGATGAACATGATGAAACGATTGCAGACCGTCTTGCTGGCAATCGGCCTGCTTCTGGGGCTGGCGCCGTCGACCGTGTCGGCCAATCTGCCCTTCAAGACGTTCTATAGGGATGCCGGCTCGGACCATTGGAGTTGGATTCAAGCGGTGTACGTGCCGGAGGGGATCGTGACGCTGTCGCTGGAAGAGCCGACCGACCTGTTTATCGCGGGCGACGATGTTGCTTATGTGGTTGACCGAAAAACAAACCGCGTTGTCGTCGTCCAACCCGACGGCTCGCTAAAGCTGACGATCGGCGACGACGACGGGCCGGGTGCTCTGAACGCTCCTGAGGGTGTGTTCGTTGCGAAAGACGGAACCGTCTACGTCGCAGACACCGGCAACGAACGGATTGTTTTGTTCACTGGCCAAGGCAAATTTATACGGGAATACAAGAAGCCAGATTCCGCATATTTGCCCAGCGATACGTTTTTCGTCCCATCGAAAATCGTCGTCGACAAGCGGGGAGTCATGTATATCGCCATCAGCGGTTCCGAGCATGGCTTGTTGCGGATGGATCGCGAAGGCCGATATACGGGCGCGTTTGGCGCCAATAAGGCGGAACAGTCTTATTCCAACTGGCTTAAGCACTTGATTTTGAACAAGGAGCAGTTGGAAAAAGAAGTGGCTAATCGCCCGCGGCCGATTACAAATATGACGATTGATCCTTATGGATTTTTGTTCACGGCGTCTGCAGGCAGAGGCAGCGGGAACATCCGCAAGCTGAACCCCGGGGGATTGGATTCGCTGCGCAACCGAAGCTTTCAAAATGCCGAGGGCATCGTCGATCTTGCGGTCGACCGGGACGGATTTATTTATAATATCGATACCGTTTCCGCTTCCATCACATTGTATGACCCCTACGGCAATGCGATATTTTCGTTTGGCGACGTCAATTCCGATTCGCAGCGGAAAGGGGTATTCGGGTTTCCGACCAGCATCGCAGTTAATTCCGGCTACGATATATGGGTGGCAGACAGCAAGCTGAAAAACGTCCAGATTTTCAAGCGTACGCCCTTTGGAGCCAATGTGATGACTGCGGCAGCGCTTTATACGAAAGGGCTTTATGAGGAGAGTGAGCCGTATTGGCGAAAGGTTAGCGGGCAGAACGATATGTTCAACATGACTTTCCAGGGGCTGGGCAAAATCGATTTGCATGAAAAACAATACGAGCAGGCGCTCGGCCAATTCAAGCTGGCTTATGACACCGAGGGATATTCGCAGGCTTTCTGGGAAGTCCGCTATAGCTGGTTGCAGCAGCATCTGATCGAGCTTCTGGTCGTTCTGGCCGCCTTATTCCTCATTGTCAAATACGGTTCCCGCAGGGCGTACCGCTTCGCTTGCAAGCTGGCATGGCCGCGGCTGCTCGTCAGATATTGGGGAGAACTGAAGGATTTGGGTTATGTGCTTATCCATCCCTACCACGGATTTTACAAGTTGAAGGAACGAGCCGTATCTTGGGTGGCGATCGGATTGATTCTGCTGCTCGCCGTCGGATTAAAGCTGCTGTCCCTCTATTTTACCGGATTCCTGTTTAATCCGATTGATACGTCGCAAATCAATTTGTCGGCAAAAATGGCTTTCTTCATCGTCCCATGGGCTACATGGATCATCGCCAACTATTTAGTATGCAGCGTCAGAGGCGGAGAAGGAAGGCTCCGGGAAGTTGTGCAGGCGAGCGCTTACGCACTTGCGCCTTACGTCCTCTTTTCGCTGCCGATTCTGCTGCTGTCCAATCTTGTCACCCTGGACGAGCGCGTGCTCGTCGATGCATTCAATCAAGCGATGATGATCTGGATGCTTGTCCTGTTTTTCGTCAGCACCCAGGTCATACATAATTTTGAATTCGTGGAGACGATCCGCAACTCGTCCATTACGGTATTTACGATCGTCATCATCTGGTTTTTTGCCTTTATCGTATCGGGACTAAGTTACAACTTATACGACTTCTTTACTCAGTTGTACCGGGAGGTGATTTTTTATGCGTAAGCGATCGCTGCCGATAGGGAAACGGACGGTTCTGCTGCTTGCTGCAGCACTGCTGGTTATTGTGGCGCTGTCTTGGAGATTGGGCGGCGAGAGTCTGCCGACGCTCGAAGAAATGAATATGGCGCAAGGGGAGTCTGCCGGGGCATTACCTGTTTATGACGGGGAGGCTTGGCAACCGGGCGGGGCAGACGCGGAAGGGTTCGTGGAAGCGATCGATAATGGCCGATTCGCGCTGCGCATTGATCCGAAGACAACGCAAATTATCGTAACCGACAAAAAGAGTGGCTATGTATGGCGCAGCAACCCGCCAGAGCCGGAGCTGAAGGAAGAGACGGTCAAAGGGCTGCTGCTTTCCAACCTGAAGTCTCCGCTCGTCGTGGAATATTTTTCTACAGACGGCAGCGACAAGGCGAGACGCGAGTTGATCAATACGGCGAGCAAGGAGCTTCAGACATCGCTGCTTCGCTACGAAAACGGTCTGCAAGTGACGTATACGTTCACCCAAAAGCAAATTCGCCTTGTCATCCAGTACGAACTGACGGGTACTGGCCTCATTGTCCGCGTTCCGGACGAAGGGATCGCGGAAAACGGGAATTATGCGCTATTTTCACTTGATGTGCTTCCGTATTTCGGTGCAGCGCGCGCAGGCGAGGACGGTTATATTTTTGTCCCGGACGGTCCGGGAGGGTTGATCCATTTCACCGCTGACCGGTCGAGCTTGAGCCAAGGTTATGTGTCTGCGATATATGGCAGCGAAATCTCCAATGTGCGCAGTGATTTGAACAGCTCGAAACGCCAAACGAAGCAAGAGGCGATCGCTTACCCGACATTTGGGCTGAAGCGCGGGGAGCATGCCTATCTGGCGATTGTGCAGGATGGTAAGGAGGAAGCTGACATTAAGGCTATGCCCCCAGGGTTGAAATCGACCTATTATAACGTCGGTGTCAGCTTCAAATACAGGGAGGAATATCTGCGCAGAAGCAGCCGGCTGCAAAATCCGGTGAAGACGGTGGAGAGCAGCCGGATGAAGCTTGACCGGTCGGTGGAGTATCGGTTCCTGAACGGCAGCGAAGCGAATTACGCCGGCATGGCGGGAGCTTACCGGCAGGAGCTTCAGGAGGAGGGCAGGCTTGGTGCGAAGCTGGCGCCGGTCGGGCATATACCGCTCAATCTCAGTATTATCGGGGGCAATTCAGAGGAAGCGTACAACAAAGAGCGGTATGTGACGGCCACGACCTTCGCGCAGGCAAGCGAAATGGTGACCGAGCTAAACGACAGCGGGGTGCACAATATCCGCATTATTTACTTTGGCTGGCAGAGTGGCGGCGATTTCAACGCTTCGCAGCGGTTCCCGATCGAGAGCAAGCTGGGCGGGCAGGCGGCGGCGGAAGCGTTCGTCGATCAGATGCATGCGCTTGGCTTTCAGGTCCTGTTCGAAGATAACTTCGTCTACATCGATTCGGAAAGATCCCCGGTTTCCGCGAAGTCGGCCGGGATGCGCGGCATAGACGGCACGGTGTTCTTCGATTGGGGTGAACAATTTGTCCTTAAACCGGCGGTTACGGCCGGGTACGTCTATGAAACCGTTGCGAAACTGAAGGCGATCGGGGTGGACGGCATCCACTTCAATTGGCTTGGCGAGATGACATTTCGCGACTATGAGTCGCCGCCTGTGGAAAGAGCGGACACGGAGCGGCTATACCGCAGTGTGCTCTCGTATACGCAGCAGGAGCTGGGGCAGGCGGGCGTTTATCGGGGCAACGATTACACGCTCGGCGCGGTCAGCTACATGACCGAATTTCCGCTCGAATCAAACTATAACCTGATTGTAGACGAGACGGTGCCGTTTTACCCGATCGCCCTGCACGGCTACGTGTCGTATTCCGGGACACCGGGCAATGTGCGGAGCGACTACGACAGGGAGTTTCTAAAGGCGGTTGAATACGGCGCCATTCCATCGTTTTATTTGACCTACGAACCTTCTCGGGTACTCAAAAACACGCCATCGGATTATATTTTCAGCAGCCGGTTCGAGATTTGGAAAGAACGAATCCGGCAGGAGTATCGCGACTTCGATAAGCTGGCCAAACTGTACGACAAGACGATCGTCGGCCATGAGAAGCAAGCGGACGACAGGTTCGTCACCATCTACGAGGATGGTACAAAGGTCACTGTCGATTATGCGCAGAAGACGTTTTCGGTGCAGGATGGAGGAGCCCGATGAAGATCTCACAGAAGGGGTACAAACAATTTCTTTCCTACAAGCTTAAGCGGTACGGCGTAGGTTATTTGTTTATTCTGCCATGGGCAATCGGCTTCTGCTCGCTAATCGCATTCCCGCTCGGCTGGTCTTTGTTCATGAGCTTCAATAAGGTGGTCGTGACGCAGGGCGGATTCTCGTACGATTTTATCGGGCTGGGAAACTATCGGGACGCGTTCTTGAAGGACAATGTTTTTCCGGTCCAACTGATCGAGTATTTCCAGGAAATGCTGATCATGATTCCGGTCATCGTTATTTTTTCATTGCTCGTATCGCTGCTGCTAAATCAAAATTTTCCCGGCCGGTTCCTGTTTCGCGCTGTTTTCTTCCTGCCGGTCATTTTCGCCACAGGGCAGGTGCTTACCGAACTGTTCGCTCAAAACGCGGGGAAAATTCCGTTTATCGATCAATACAATCTTGAGCCGCTTATTGCCAAGTATGTCGGACCGGGACTGGCCGAGCCGGTAATGGCCGTGCTGGGCAAGACGGTCATCATCCTCTGGTACTCGGGCGTGCAAATTCTGATTTATATTGCCGGCTACCAGACGATTTCCAAATCGGTGTACGAGGCGGTGCGCATCGATGGCGCGTCGCCATGGGACAGCTTCTGGAAAATAACGCTGCCGGCGATGGTGCCGTTCATCAGCTTGAACACGTTGTACACCATTGTCGATTTGTTCACGTTTCCGATGAATCCGGTTCTTGCGCACGTAAAGAGCAATATGTTCAAGCCTGATACCGGCTATGGATATTCAAGCGCATTGGCATGGGTTTATTTCGCATTTATATTCGTGCTGCTTGCGATTGTCATGAGGCTGTTCAGCAGCAGTTCCAAGCGAAAGGGGGGATAAATATGAACATCGCGGACATCTGCCGCAACGCATCAGGAAAAATAAGCCATTTTCTATGGAGCCGTCGTATACAACGGGTAAAGATGGTAGCGCTTGGCCGGCATGCAAATGACGGCTGGATTGCCAATCTGGTCATTTATTTTCTTCTTTCCGTCATCGCTTATTTATACTTGCAGCCGCTGCTGTATATTGTCAGCACGATGTTTAAGGATCTGAGCGATTTGCTTGATCCGACTGTCAAATGGATTCCCCGGCAGCTTGATTTTAGCAATCTGGAGACGGCCTGGCGCGGACTGCACTACCCTAAAGCGTTCATGAACACATTGACGATTGCGCTCAGCTCCTCGCTCATTCAAGTCGTCGTTTGTTCTATGACCGGCTACGCGCTGGCGAAGCTGGAGTTTCCGGGCAGAGGCGTGGTGACATTTCTCGTCATTCTGACGTTTCTTGTACCGCCGCAAATTATAATCATTCCGCTCTATGTCATTTACAGCAAGCTGGGTCTGCTCAACACGCCATTCGTGTTTATCGTCCCGGCGATATTCGGCCAGGGCGTTCGCAGCGCGCTCTTTATTATCATTTTCCGCCAGTTTTTCAAGACACAGCCGATTACGCTGGAGGAAGCGGCTAAGCTGGACGGGGCATCCACGTTCAGACTGTTCTTCCGCATCATGCTGCCGCTGTCCCGGTCGGCTTGTCTCGTCGTCTTTTTGTTCTCGTTCATCTGGTACTGGAACATGTATTATGAGCCGTCGATGTTTTTGCAGGATTCCTACTTGCCGCTATCGATCAGCCTCGACCGGCTTCAGGAAGTGCTGACCGGTGTCCCGGCCGGAGGCGCCGGAGACGCGCTGCGAAGCATTGACCCGATCTCGGAAGCGCCTAAGATGGCGGCCGCATTCTTAATTATTGCTCCGCCTCTCGTCCTGTATATGTTTATGCAGCGCTGGTTTGTCGAAGGCATCGAGCGTACGGGGTTGGTCGAGTAAGAGAGACAGAGAGAGGCTAGTCGCAAAGGGGGTGAGGCCGGTCATTCGTCTGAACGCTAGAAGGGCAGGCAAGACGAATTGAACACGCAACGGAGCAGTTGATCAGGGGTGAAAAAAATTCGGGAGGGAATTATCCATGCGAGGAAGACAAATGAAAACGGCTTTGCTGCTTGGCATCGTGCTTGTTTTCTCTTTTATGATGTCCGCATGCGGCGGCAATAATGGCGGTACGGCGGGGAAAAACGATCCAAAAACGGAAACGGGAAATACGGGGACGACGAATGAAAACAAGCCGGCGGAACCAATGAAGTCCGGTACAGAAGAACATGAGCCTGTAACGCTGAAGCTGATTACTTGGAATAACACTTATCAGGAGTTGTATGATAAATTTCATGCCAAATATCCGTGGATTACGATTGAAGTCGATTTGATCGGCGGTGCCGACGATAACGGCATCGTCGAACGCATCGCCGCGTTGGAGGCGGCCGGCACGCCAGCTGATTTGACATGGCTTATGGATCTTAGCCCGTACACCAAAGGGGGGCTGCTGGAAGATTTGAAGCCGTACATGGAAAAAGACGAAAGCTTGAGAAACGTAAAATTGCCGGACGGATTTTTTGAATCGATGGAAAGCGGAGGCAAGCGGTTTGCGATTCCTTTCGTCGATGTTCCGATGTGGGTGCTCGTGAATAAAGATTTGCTTGAAAAATACGGGTTGGAAATGCCTGCGAACGATTGGACTTACGATGATTTCCGCAGTATGGCAAAAGCGGCGACCGACCCGGCGGCCGGAGAATACGGCTTGACGTATAATCCGATTTTTGCCGGTCACTTTACTACGGCTATGTCGGTTGCGAACGGTAACTCGCCTAATCTGACCTACATGAACGAAGATTTGACCCAGAGTGTACTTAACTCTCCGGCCGTATTGTCCGATGTGAAATGGATGAAGGAACTGGTGACGAAGGACGGTTCACTGCCAAGCGCAAAGAAGGCGGAAGAGCTGGGAGGATCCGTGAACAATTTCGTCAACGGCAAAACGCTGTTTGATATCGGCGGCGACTGGGTGCTTGAGCCACTGAACAAAGAGGCTAAATTCCAGTGGGACGTTCTGCCGTTTCCGAAGGGAAAGGTGAAGCAATCGACGTATCATATTTACGGTCCGATCGGAATGCTCGCTGGGTCGAAACATAAAGAAGCCGCCTATCTATGGATCAGCTTCCAATTCGAGCTGGAGGCGCAAAAATGGAAGATCGACCACGGGGCGAATGCCTCCGTCATCAATGACGAGCTGAGCGCTTACATCGATCAATCGCCGCTTTGGCAGGGAAAAAACACCAGCGCCGTAAAGCTGACCAAGGATATGGGCAGCATTGCTCCGGGCGCTACCATACCGGCATTCTCGGAATATATGTGGTGGCAGCCTTGGCTGACGGAAGTAATTCTGGGTGGAAAAGATCCGAATGGCATTATTCCGCTGGTTGAAGCGTGGAACAAAAAGACGCTGCAACTGAGAAACGGCGGAAAGTAGGCCAATAAAAAGAGGAGGGGGCTATGTCCTTCTCCTCTTTTGACACTTATAGCGGAGCATGGTTTACCGCACAGGGAGCGGTTGATTTTCTGACGATTAGCTTGTTTGGCAGCACGATTTTCCGCCGCACCTGCTTCGGATTTTCCATGACGGAAATGAGCAGCCTTACCGACTCTTTTCCGATATCGTACTCAACTTGGCTGATACATGTCGGGGGGATGCTGGACCAAGGAGCAAACTCGTAATTGTCGAAAAATACGACGGACAATTGTTCAGGCACACGGATTCCCAGTTCCAGTGCCGCTTCCATGAGGGTGAGGCCCACAGACGAATTAACGGCAAAAACGCCGGTGATGTCCGGGTTTTCTTTCAGGAAGGTCTGAATTTCTTTCTTCGAGGTTTCGTCGGCGATGCCTTCGTTCAGTATGGCGTTCATCGGTTCCGGCGCAAAGTGCGTGAGGCGCAGCCGATGCTCTACAGGAATGTTGTGCTCCGCCAGCGCTTTCTCGTACCCGGCCAGCCGATCCTCCAGACTGGTCGTGCCGGGATAGGAGGTGGACAGGAAGCCGATCTTCCGATGGTTCAAGGATATGAGATGCGCTGTCGCCACGCGGGCGCCTTCTACATTATCCGCATGCACGCAGTTCGTCTCGATTCCCCGCAAGTAACGGTCCACGACGACAACCGGAAAATCGACCAGCGTCAGCCGCAAAATATCTTCACTGTACGTCTCGCCGTCAACGGGGAATATAATAATGCCTTTCACGCCAAGCTGAATGACTTCCTGCAGCGCCTCTTTTTCGATTTCCTGGGAGTCGTTCGTTTTGCAAAAAATGAGCCGATAGCCGTTCTTGGCCAGCTCGCTTTCGATCCCGTCCAGCATCCGGGCAGTGAAAGAGTTTCGCAGTCGCGGCATCAGATAGGCAACCAACCCTTTGTTTTTAGTGTTCTTCGCCGGCTCAGGCGAATAGATGAGCGGCTCTCCGAGCGGATCGGGTGAAATAAAGGAGCCCTTGCCCTGCACGCGAAAAATGAGGCCGTCCTCGTTCAGTTTGGAGAGCGCATTTTTTACTGTGATCCGGCTGACGTTAAAACGCTCCGCCAATTCATTCTCGGACGGAATTTTATCGCCGGGGAGCCACTTTTTCTGCTCGATTTGATCTAATATATATTGACGAATCTGGGTATATAGCGGGATACGTTGTGAAGATCTAATCATACCGGATTCACTCCTATATTTTAATGATTATAACAAATGTACAATATTCCGTTATAATTGTATAGAGGTTTAAATGAACGAATTAAAATAACGCCATTGTTTAGTGAAATAATGAGTGATCCACTCGTTATTCAAGATAATTAAATCATTAAGAAAATATATCTTTACAGGTGTGGAAAGATAGGTTAAATTATATCTATATACAACTTCAATAAGTCGTATATAGATCATGATAAGGCTCCGATGAATGTCTAATTCAATGATGAGCGATTTGGTTTGCGTAACGTTCTTTTAGTTAACAAGGGAGGGAACGGGGAGTTAGGGAAACAGTGAAAGAAAGCGTTGTCATTTGAATCGCTGCTTAATTTTATTAGAAATTAAAAGAGGTGTCTACATGAAAAGGATTCAATGGTTAGAGAAACGTTTGGCGATTTGCACCGTAATCATCATGTCTCTGACTTTAGCTGCATGCGGGGGAGGCGACAAAGCGGCCGGAACTTCCGGTAACGGGGGCACGGCGTCGAAAAGCGATCTTACCCTGACGCTATGGCATTGGAAGGTTGCTTTTGACCCGGGTTTGAAAGCCGTTGCCGACGCCTATAAGAAAAAAACCGGCATTACGGTGGAAACGCAGATCACGACGCCAGACGATTCTTACACCCAGAAGGTGACTGCGGCGGCTTCCGCCGGCAATCTTCCGGATATCTATTTATATTGGTCCGGTCCGACCAATGGCGCTTTCGATGGCACGGCGATGGAATGGTCGGCGGAACTCGATAAGGACCATGCCTGGAAAGACAGTTTTTTCCCTTCCGCATTGTCTGGTACTGTCATCACGCAAAGTCAAATCGACTCCTATGCGAAAGACGAGAAGGCGAGCGATTGGCTAAAAAGCCGCAAAATCGGCCAATATTATGGAATTCCGATCGATGTCGGTTCTTTCTATACGGTATACGGCAATGCCAAGCTGCTGAAAGAAGCCGGCGTGCCGGCTGCCGCTCCGGCGACGGTGGAGGAATGGCTGGAGAACATGAACACCGTAAAGGAGAAAACTGGCGTTCCCGGATTTGTGTTCAGCGCCAAGACGTTTTCGGTTTATGAGAACTGGATGGCCAACTTCCAGGATTATATGAAAAACGGGCCGGAATCGTTTACGAAGTTCATGAACCGCGAAGCGAAAATGTCGGACCCGGAACATATCCAAATTGCTAAATTCATCGAAAATCTGACGAAGTCAGGCAATATTTTGCAAGGTTCCGCTTCCCTTGATATCGATCCGTCGGATCAGGCGTTCGCACAAGGCAAAGCGGCTTATACGATTGGCGGTACGTTCACCTTTTCCAGCTTGACGGCATTGGGCATGAATCCGGACGACATTGTCAGCTTCAGGGTGCCGGCTTACGAGGGCTCAAAGGTGCCTGATGCTAAAGTGCCTTCATTTCCGTTGGTGCAAGCGATCGTCACGGATAACGGGCCGCATAAGAAGGAAGCGATTGATTTCGTCAAATTTTTGACCTCTGAAGAAGGAATGGTCTTGTATGCCAACAGCGCCTTCGACGTTCCAGCCATCAACTTGAAGGACAGAGATGCGTTGAAGCCTGCTCTGAGAGCGATGATCGATTCCGTTAGTTCGGAAACCAATTGGTACTCGGAAAATGCCGATACGAGCAACAAAGTATTCGGCCCCGAATGGAACAAATTCCATGAAATGAAGCAAAAAATCATTTTGGGCGCTGCGACGGCCGAGGAAGCGGCTAAAGAGCTCGATAAAGCGGCTGAAGCAGAGAAAGCGAAGCAGAAATGAAAAAAGGTACCTTTCACAGCAGAGCGGTACGCAGAGAAGCCGCAGCGGCGTATGTCCTGTTGGCTCCCGCACTCCTTTTATTTTTGGTCATTGGACTGTTTACGGTACTTTTCTCTATCTGGCTTTCGTTTTATCATTTAGGCCAAGGCTCGTTAATTGTCAATGCGAAATTTGCCGGGCTGGACAATTTCAAAGATTTTTTGCTGGGGGACGATCAGCTTATTTCCGAAAGCTTCTGGCGGGCGCTTCGAAACAATGCCACCATTTGCGTATCGGTCATTGTGCTCGTCATTCCGTTATCGTTGTTTATTTCCGCGTTGCTGCAAAATATTACCCGTGGCGTTCGCCTGTTTCGAACCTTGCTTCTAATCCCGATGGTTTCTTCTTCGGTCGCGATCTATTACGTATGGTCCGGAATTTATGAACCCACCGGATTATTGAATCGAATGCTTGAAGCGGTTGGGCTCAGTCAGTGGATTGCGGTCAACGGCTGGACCGGTGAATTGAATACTGCATTGCCGGCCATTATTGCCGTTATTGTATGGGGAATGATTCCCGGTACGATGATTCTTTATTTTGCCGGGTTGCAAACTGTCGATACTCACTTGTACGAATCGGCCGACATCGATGGGGCGAGTTTCTGGCAAAAGCTGCTGCATATTACTTGGCCGATGCTAAAGCCGATTACGATTATCGCCGTCATAATCAATTTGAACGGCGCGATCCAGATTTTTGACCAAATATGGATTATGACTAAGGGAGGGCCGGCAGGAACGACCGAGGTTGCAAGTGTTCTTATCTATAAAGAGGCGTTCGTTAACGCGAAAGGCGATCTGGGAAGAGCCAACGCCATGGGCTGGACGATGTTTGTATTTACTTTTGCCCTATCCCTGATCAGCATGAGAATGCTAAGAGAGAAAAACTAGAAGGAGGAAGGAGGGATGAAAACAGCCACCCTGAATAAAACATTAAGCTACGCGATGCTGCTGCTCTGCTCGGTTGTCTGCGTTTATCCGCTGCTTTGGATGATCGGAGCTTCACTGAAGGAATCTGCCGAAGTGTTCGCCGACTATTCGCTTTTTCCGAGCAAGTCGTGGCACTGGGAGACGTATGTCGAGGTTTGGAACCGCATGCGATTTTTCAGCTACTTTCTGAACAGCGTCAATGTAACGTTCTGGACGATTGTGGGCATCAATCTTTTTTACACAATGGCCGGATTTGCGTTTGCCAAACTGAAATTTCCGGGAAGCTCCTTTTGGTTTTACGTATTTCTCGCGATGATGTTCGTCCCCGGGATTACGATTATGATTCCTCTGTATTTGACAGAAAACGAGCTTCATCTGCTGAATACCCATCTTGGCTTGATTTTGCCGATGGTAAACGGGAGCGCGCCTTTGGCCGTGTTTTTGTTTCGCAATTATTTTCGCTCGATCCCGCATGAAATTTATGAATCCGTCAAAATGGAAGGCGCAGGTGTGCTCAGGACGCTGTTTCATATCTACATACCGCTTGCATTGCCGGCTATGGCGACCATTACGATTACGAACTTTCTTAGTTCCTGGAACTCGCTCGTGCTGCCGATGGTCATGCTGAACGATTCGAAATTATTTACCTTGCCGCTCGCTGTTTTGCTGCTTGATACCGGCGTATTCCGGCAATGGAACGTGCTCATGGCAGGTGCGCTGATTTCCGTTTTGCCGGTTGTCCTTGCGTTTCTGTTCTTCCAGAAGTATTACATTCAAGGGTTGTCTTCGGGAGCAATCAAATCGTAGAATGTATGGTCAGAGCAACCGGCATGCCCAATCATCCCCGAGTTCGAATAGCATTGGTTAAAAGGAGAGGGAGCAATGAATTCATTAGTGGCCAAATTACAGCGTTTGCATAAGCATCAAGCATCCGGTTACTGGCCGGAGCGGATTATCACGCAGCTAGAATACGGATATCGATTATCGAAAGTGAGCGGCGGGAAGTTCGATGAGCATCTGGAAGAGGCTGCCGATTATTTGACCGAACAGGCCGGCGAGGAGGGCGTTATTACGAAAAGCGTTGCCGTCCAAACGGAAGCGATGATTGCCGGACTTTCGGCAGAGGCCAAACGGTTCAAGATGCTGTGCGTGGCTCACGCGCACATCGATATGAACTGGCAGTGGGGCTGGGACGAGACGGTTCAGATCACCCTCGATACTTTTCGGACGGTGCTGGATTTAATGAAAGAATATCCCGCGTTCACATTTTCACAGTCGCAGGCTTCCATCTATCGCATCGTTGAGGAATATGCTCCGGGGATGCTGAGCGAGCTGAAAGCGCGGGTAAAGGAAGGGCGCTGGGAGGTGACGGCTTCGCATTGGGTGGAAGCGGACAAAAATATGCCGAATGGCGAAAGCTTGTCTCGCCATCTGCTCTATACGCGCCGGTATTTGTCCAAGCTGCTGGATATTGACCCGGAAACGCTCAACATCGACTACGAGCCGGACACGTTCGGCCACAGTGTCAACGTGCCGGAAATATTGGCGGACGGGGGCGTGCGCTACTACTACCACTGCCGGGGCTATGAAGGCCACAATTTGTACCGCTGGCGCGCTCCGTCGGGCAAGTCGGTTATCGTCTACCGCGAGCCGATCTGGTACAACGCGTACGTCGAGTCTTCGATGGGGCTTCATGTGCCCGAGTTTTGCACGAAGCATAATATGACGACGATGCTGAAAGTGTACGGGATCGGCGATCATGGCGGCGGTCCGACGAGGCGCGATATTGAGCGCATTCTCGATATGGCGTCGTGGCCGGTATTTCCGACGATCGAATTCGGCACATATGCGCAATTTTACGCCATGGTCGAAGAAATCGCCAGCGAGCTTCCGGTCGTGGAAGGCGAGCTGAACTTCGTCTTCAGCGGCTGTTACACCTCTCAAAGCCGAATCAAGATGGCCAACCGGATAGCTGAGGCCGCGCTTTACGACGCCGAGGCGCTGGGGGCGTTCGCCAAACTCGATGCCGGAACCGATTATCCGCAAGTCCGATTCGAGGAAGCGTGGAGGAATGTGTTGTTTAATCAATTCCACGATATCCTTCCCGGCTCCGGCGTGACCGAAACGCGGGAGCATGCGCTCGGGTTGTTCCAGAAGACGATGGCGACGGCCAATACGGCGCGTAATGAGGCTTTACGGGCGCTATCGGCGCGAATCGATACATCCCGCTATATGAATAACGAACCGATTGCCGATTCGATCTCCGAGGGGGCTGGCGTCGGATACGGTGTCAAAGATTTCAAAGTGACGCAAGTAAGCCGGGGACGGGGAGGTACGCGCATCTTCCACGTCTACAACACGACAGCAAGCACTCGAGAAGAGGTGGTTGAATTCGTACTGTGGGACTGGAACGGGAATATCGCCCATGTACGCTTCGAGGACGATGAAGGGAACAAGGCCGGGCATCAGGTCATTGATCACGGATTCCACCACTATTGGTCGCATTATTATATGCGCGTGCTGGTCAAGGTCCGGGTTCCGGCGTTCGGTTACCGTACCTATGTGATGAAAACGCAGGTGCAGGAAGATCCGCTGCCAGTACCGCTAGAACCGCGGATGGAAAAAGTAGATGAATTTGTGCTGCAAAACGATTGCATTCGGGTGAAGTTCAGTCCGGTCGACGGTTCCATCGTATCGTTTACCGATGTGCAAAGCGGTGAAGAGTTGATGGATCAGCGCCGTCCGTCCGGCTTATTCCGGTTGGTCCGGGAGGATGACAACAAGGGCATGTCCAGTTGGATCGTCGGCCGCTATATGGACATACAGAGCGCGCACAAGCAGGTCAAGTTGAAAAAGGTGTACAGCGGCTCAGGCTTGCGTCAGGCGATCCAGTATGAAATGGCGTTTGCGGCATCGAAGCTGTCGGTTGTCGTTTCGCTTGACGAGGGCAGCAGCCAGTTGAATTTTGAGGTCGAATGCGATTGGCAGGAGATCGGCAAGCCGGGACAAGGGATGCCGCAGCTTAACTTTTACATGCCGCTGGCTTATGATGTTGCCGGCTACCGGTATGACGTTCCGTTCGGTACCGTTGTCCGCGAATCGTTGGAATTGGATGTGCCCGCCAACAGTTGGGCCTATGGCTGCCGCAAGCAGCCCGGAGCCCGCTCGCTGATGCTGCTGTCACGCTCCAAGTACGGTTTCCGCGGCGCGGACAATGCACTTGCGCTGACGCTGATCCGCAGCTCTTACGATCCGGATCCGCATCCGGAGCTGGGCATGCACCGCTTTCAATTCGCGGTGGCGCTCGTCGAGTCGGCCGGCAACCAGGATCTGATCGAATATGGCCGGGTATATAACCATCCGCTGCATGTGTTGTCGGACATTGCCCGAATCGGCGAGCTGCCGACGACGCACAGCTTGGCAGGATTGGAAGCGGGGAGCGTTGCCTTCTCGGCGTTCAAGCTTGCCGAAGACGGGGAAGGAGCCTGGATCGTGCGGCTGTACGAGACGGAGGGGACTGATACAGCTGCGGTGCTGCGGCTGCCGCGAGAGCCGCTGCGGGCGCAGCTTGTCGATATGCACGAGCAGCCGCTGGAAGACGCCCCGTCCGTCCGTATCGAGGGCGAACGGATCACGGTTCCGGTTGCCGGCTATACTGTCGCCAGCGTACGACTGGACTTTTAGTAACATCAAGAAGTTGTTCAAAAAGTCGTTTCTTGATTACGAAGCAAGACTGAAAGCCTATGCTGAATTGGGGAGGAATTGGATTGCATCAGGATCATATGTTGTTGACGGCCAGGAAGCTGGAGGCGCGTATTCACGAATTGGAACGGTTCCGGTATGTTGACCGCCGGCCGATCCCGCACTATTTATTTTGGGTTGATAAGGAGGCGGAGATTGGCGCCGTGCCGCCGGAAGACGCCGAATGGAGCACTATCGGGCTCGGAGGGCGCTGGCGCGGCTGGGATTTGACCGCCTGGCTGAAGACTGAAGTGACAGTGCCTGCGGAATGGGCGGGCAAGAGGATGCTTGGATTGTTCGATTTCGGCAGAACCGGGCCCGGTCATATTTCGGGTTTTGAGTCGCTGCTGTTCCTGAACGGGAAACCGCATCAGGGCGTGGGCGGCAATCATCCGGAGGTGTTTCTGCCGCAGGAGACAGCCGGACAGACCGTAGAGCTGATGTTTAAAGTATGGACGGGGCTGAACGGCATGACGCCGGACCGAAGCGAGCTGGAGCATGAAATCCGGTGTTCCGCCCTTGCTTTGCTCGAACCGGATGCCGACGATTTGTATTTCACGTCGCTCGCCGCCTTCCAGGCCATGAACGTGCTTAGCGAGAATAGCTGGGAAAGCCAAAGCTTGCTTCAGGCGCTCGATCGCGCATGGCTGCTGATCGACTGGCGTGTTCCGGGAAGCGAGGCTTTTTACGCCAGCGTTCGAGAAGCTAATGTGAAGCTGAAAGAAGAGCTGGCGGCCATTCCGAAGCAGAGCGCCGTTACGGTTCGCTGCATCGGCCATACACATATCGATGTGGCCTGGCTGTGGACACTGAAGCATACGCGCGAGAAAGCGGCGAGATCGTTTTCAACCGTGCTGCGGCTGATGGAGCAGTTTCCCGAATATGTGTTCATGGCGACGCAGCCGCAATTATACGATGACCTGGAGCGCGATTATCCGCAACTGATGGGACAAATCGAAGAACGCATCGCCGAAGGGCGCTGGGAAGCGAAGGGGGCGATGTGGCTGGAATCGGATTGCAATGTGCCGTCCGGCGAATCGCTTGTCCGCCAGCTTTTGTACGGTATGCGCTTCTTTGAGCAAAAATACGGCTCTTATTGCGAATATTTGTGGCTTCCGGACGTATTCGGATACAGCTGGGCGCTGCCGCAAATATTGAAGAAAGCCGGCTTGCGTTATTTCATGACAACGAAAATAAGCTGGAGCATTTACAATCGTTTTCCACACGATACGTTTTATTGGAGGGGAATCGACGGCACTGATATTTTGACCCATTATATTACGACGACCGATCCCGGCCATGATAAAAATGGCATTTATCGTTTTTATACATACAACGGGCAAGTGATGGCGGAGACGGTTAGCGGCATATGGGATAATTACCGCGACAAGGCCATCAACAATGAATTGCTGCTTGCCTTCGGCTATGGCGATGGCGGGGGCGGGCCGACCCGGCCGATGCTGGAAATGCGCAGACGCCTCGATCAGATGCCGGGCTTGCCCAACGTCACGACGGGCAGGGCGGACGAATTTTTCAATAAGCTGGAAGAAAACGTACAGAGCACCGATCGTTATGTGCACCGGTGGGACGGCGAATTGTATCTGGAGCTGCACCGCGGCACGTATACCTCCCAGGCGTACAACAAAAAGATGAACCGGAAAATGGAGCATATGTTACGCAATGTGGAAATTGTATCAGCGTTCTACGGCGCACTGGCCGGATTTGCCCATTACCCGTCGGACAGCTTGTATGAAAGCTGGAAGATCGTCCTGCGCAACCAGTTCCACGACATTTTGCCAGGCTCGTCGATTGCCGAAGTGTACGAAGATTGCCGCGTCGAATACGCCGAAGCGGAGCGGATCGCCGCCGGCGCGCTCGCGGGAAGTTTGAACAACCTGGCGCGGCTCGTGCCGGCTGGGGATTCGCCGAGCTGGGCTGTGTTCAATACGCTAATGTGGAAACGGGACGAACTGGTTCCCATTCCGTGGGAGGACCGGTTCGATGGCCGAGTATGGGAGGACGCGGACGGTAACCGTCTGGCCGCACAACGTACCGCAACCGCTGAGGGCGATGACGTGCTGCTGGTTTCCGTACGAGGCATTCCGGGGCTTGGTTACACAACGATTTATTGCCGGGAAGAACGGGAAGGGGACTTCGCTTCGTCCAAAATGGGCGACGGAAACGGGGGCTCGAGCTCCTTTACCTTTACTCCCTCTTCCGTTTCGACGCCTTTCTACGAAATCGAATGGAATGCGGAAGGGCAACTGACCCGCATCTTTGACAAACGGACGGATCGGGATATTGTCGCCCCCGGCGAGCTTGCTAACCGGTTCGATGTCCATGAGGACAAACCGCTCAACAACGACGCTTGGGATATTGATATTTTTTACTACGAAAAGGTTCGTCATGTGAATGAACTCCAATCCGTAGAAGTCGTCGAGCAAGGGGAACTGCGCGCGGTCATCCGCTTCAAATGGCGTTATGAGCGGTCGATTATCGAACAAGATTTGATCGTGTATGCTGACAATCCCCGCATCGACTTCCAGACGCATGTGAATTGGCAAGAGCACCAGCAGTTGCTCAAAGTGGCGTTTCCCGTGGCGGTTCGCGCGACGGCGGCTACTTACGAAATCCAGTTCGGCAACGTGCAGCGTCCGACGCATTGGAACAATAGTTGGGATTATGCCCGGTTCGAAACGTGCGCGCAGCGCTGGATCGATCTTTCCGAAAGAGGTTGCGGGGTAAGTCTGCTCAACGATTGTAAATACGGGCACGACGTACGAGAGCACGTAATGCGGCTGACGTTGATTAAATCAGCTGTAAGCCCTGACGCGAACGCCGACATCGGCGACCATTCGTTTACCTATTCGCTGCTGCCGCATGAAGGAGATTGGTTTGCCGCAGGAACGGTCGCCCAGGCCTCCCGGTTGAACATTCCAGTTGAAGTTATCCGGCTTGCAGAACGGAACCCGGATACCGGTGATGACGAGATCGCGGCGTTTCCAGGGACGCTCAGCTTTTTTGGATCGGACAGCGATCATGTGGCGATCGACACGATCAAAAAGGCCGAGGACTCGGAGAACTGGATCGTCCGCTGTTACGAGTTTGCCGGCAAACGGGGAACCGTCCGGTTTGCTTCGCACCTTCCGATTCATTCGGCCGAGGAAGTCAATTTGATGGAGCGGGAAGCATCTGCGCTCGCCCATACGGCCGAAGGGTTTCAAACCCGCATCAAGCCTTATGAGATTAAAACGTTCCGCATCCGGTTCAGCTAGTTGGACAGCAGGAGACCTATATCAGTTGAACCCGTGATTCAGATGTCCATTGCCCATTGCATGAAGGAACTTGCATCATAAATGCATGCCAATTTGGCGAGCGGGCCGATTCATTTCACCTCTTGGCGGTCGGGATACTTAAGCGAGACTGCCAAGAGTTTTTTGCGACGGATCAGCCTGTTCGCTTCCCTCCCCGCGTCCCCAGAGCTATTTTGCATTCCTATATACAGATGGAAGCGGGCTTTGCTATAATCAAATAGTTAACTTAATCAATAAGTTAATTGGGTCGGAGAGCGAGAGGGCGCGCTTGGTCTTCATGGAATGTTTCTTATTAATAAATAAAAATGGAGTGGGAGAAATGGAATTATCTCGCGGGTTTCGAATGTCAATGCTGTTATTGGCCTTATGCTGTTTCCTGGCCGGCTGCTCGCAACAGCCGAACGAGCAGAAAAGCATGCCGGATGAGTTGGTGCTGGCTGTCGGCGCTGAGCCTGAGGAAGGGTTCGATCCGACTGTTGGCTGGGGACGCTACGGCTCGCCACTATTCCAAAGCACGCTGCTCAAACGCGACGCGCAGATGAATATTCGCAATGACCTGGCCGCAAACAGCTATGAGGTAAGCCCGGACGGAACTGTCTGGACCGTCAAGCTGCGCCAGGACGCCAGGTTTACCGACGGCAAGCCGGTAACCGCTGCGGATGTGAAATTTACGTTCGAAACTGCTGCCGGTAAAGGCTCGGTCATTGACTTGACTAATATGAAAACCGTGGAGACGCCCGACGACTATACCGTTAAATTCGCATTGAAAGAGCCGCAATCGACTTTTATTTCGCTGCTTGTCTCCACGGGTATCGTCCCCAAGCACGCCTATGGCAAAGATTATGCGGAACGCCCGATCGGCTCCGGACCGTACAAGCTTCTGCAGTGGAACAAGGGGCAGCAAGTCATAGCGGAAGCGAATCCGGACTATTACGGGCGGAAGCCGTATTTCAAGAAGCTGACGCTCTTGTTCCTCGGCGAGGATGCTGCCTTTGCCGCCGCCAAGGCGAACAAGGTCGATGTAGCCTATATCCCCGCTGCTTTCAGCAAGCAGAAGGTCGACGGCATGCGGCTCGAAGATGTGCATACGGTAGACAACCGCGGCATCTCCTTCCCTTACGTTAAGTCAGGTGAGCAAACGAAGGAAGGCTACCTAATCGGCAACGACGTCACTGCCGACCCGGCAATCCGCAAAGCAATCAATATTGCGCTGGATCGCCAAGCGCTCGTCCAAGGCGTGCTGGAAGGCTTCGGTACTCCCGCTTTTACGGTCAACGACGGGCTGCCGTGGTACAATCCTGACGCGGCATTCGCCGACGCCGACCCGGAAGGGGCCAGAAAACTGCTCGCCGAAGCGGGCTGGAAAGACGAAGACAATGACGGTGTGCTGGAAAAAGGCTCCCTGAAGGCGCAGTTTACGCTTATTTACCCTTCCGGAGATGGGACGCGTCAATCGCTTGCTCTGGCGGTGGCCTCGATGATCAAGCCTGTCGGCATCCAAATTGATGTGGAAGGCAAAAGCTGGGACGACATCGGCAAATTGATGCACGCCAACGCCGTCATGATGGGCTGGGGCAGCCACGACCCGCTGGAAATGTATAACTTGTACAGCAGCAAGTACAGAGGGGGCGGGCATTACAACAACGGTTATTACAGCAACCAGACCGTTGACGGCTGGATGAACAAGGCGCTTCAGGCAATCGATCAAGAAGATGCTATGGAATATTGGAAGAAAGCCCAATGGGACGGTCAAACGGGCGTCAGCGGCAAAGGCGACGCTCCTTATGCCTGGCTGGTCAATCTTGATCATCTGTATCTCGTTAAGGACAACCTCGATATCGGCAAGCAATTCATCCACCCGCACGGACACGGATGGCCGGTAACCGATAATATCGAGGAATGGAAATGGAACAAGTGAAAGATGTAAAAGGAGTCTTCCCGCATGTTGCAACGCATATTCACATATACGGGCTGGAAGCTGCTCCGGCTCGCTACACTTTTAATTGCGATCGGCATCATTTCGTTCATTCTCGTGAGTAATTCCCCCATCGACCCGATACAAGCATATATCGGAGCTGATATGATGCGCGTCGGGCCAGAGCAACGCCAACTGATCACAGAATATTGGGGACTCGACCTTCCACCGCTGGAACGTTTCGTCCAATGGGTCAAGGCGCTGCTCCATGGCAATCTAGGCACTTCTATGATTCACCGTATGCCGGTAGCCGACGTCATCCGCGAACGGTTCGCCAGTTCGGTCTCACTCCTGGCGTTCTCTTGGGCAGTCGCCGGCCTGCTCGGCTTTACGGCAGGTATCGTTGCAGCCATGAACAAAGATAAATGGGCCGATCGCCTCATTAAGTGGTATTGCTATATGCTTGCCTCCACGCCGACGTTCTGGATGGGCTTGCTGCTCCTCATGGTCTTCGCCGTATGGCTCGGTTGGCTGCCCGTCGGGCTGGGGGTTCCGGCCGGCGTGCTGGACGAACAAGTCACATGGGCGGATAGGATCGAGCATATGGTGTTGCCCGCACTTACGCTCAGCATCGTCGGGATCGCTCCAATCGCGCTGCATACGCGGCAAAAGCTGATCGACGTGCTTGCCAGCGACTATGTGCTATTTGCCAGAGCGCGAGGTGAGCAGGGCTTTCTGCTCTTCCGCCGGCATGGCCTGCGCAACATCGCGCTTCCTGCCGTTTCGCTGCACTTCGCCTCGTTCAGCGAGCTGTTCGGGGGATCGGTGCTGGCCGAACAAGTATTTTCCTACCCGGGACTCGGGCAAGCAACAGTGGAAGCGGGTCTTCGCGGCGATGTGCCGCTGTTGCTCGGCATTGTTTTGTTTAGCGCACTATTTGTATTTGCCGGAAATTTAATTGCCGACGTCTTTTACCGCCTTGCCGATCCGCGGCTTAGGGAAGGGCGGCTGCTATTATGATACCGATGAGGCAAAATGACCCGCGGCATAGATTATGGTTCCATTGGAACCGAAGGCAGCGCGCCCTGGCGGCTGTTTGCGCGTCCATACTGCTCGTTTCCGCTGCATGGCTAGGAGACTTGCTGCTTGATCCGGAAGCTTTGGCGACACGGCTGGAGCTGCGTAATATGTCCCCATCCTTCAGCCATTTGTTCGGCACCGATTGGCTTGGCAGAGATATGTTTACCCGAACACTCAAGGGGTTGGCCTTAAGCATCGGCGTAGGCATGATGGCTTCGGCCGCCAGTGTCGCGATCGCTGCCCTGATGGGCCTTATCGCCGCCACAATGGGGCGGGCCGCCGACCGGATCGTCAGTTGGCTGATTGATCTGTTTTTGAGCGTTCCTCACCTCGTCACTTTGATTTTGATCGCCTTCGTATTCGGCGGGGGCATGAAGGGCGTCATTATCGGCGTGTCGTTGACGCACTGGCCTAGTCTGGCCCGTGTGATCCGGGTCGAAGTGATGCAGCTGAAAACCGCCGAATATGTGCAAATATCACGGCGGCTCGGCAAATCGCGCTGGCGGACGGCTTCCCGGCATATGCTGCCGCATTTGTTCCCGCACTTGTTGGTCGGCTTGCTGCTGCTATTCCCTCATGCGATCCTGCATGAAGCGGCGATTACATTTATCGGACTTGGCTTATCGCCCCATCAACCCGCTATCGGCATCATTTTATCGGAATCAATGCGCTACTTGTCCACAGGGCTATGGTGGCTGGCATTCCTCCCCGGCATTTGCTTGCTGCTCGTCGTACGCGCGTTCGATGTGGCGGGAGAGCAATTGCGCCTGTTGCTCGACCCGCGGAAAACGCATGAGTAGAAGCTGTCATTGCGCTCAAGGAAGGAGGACAACCGAATGGCACTTTTGGAAGTGGACGACTTATCCATTTTTTTCACATCTTATAAGGGATGTTTTAAACAAACAAATCTGCACGTTTTGCAGGGGATAGAGCTTGATGTCAACCGCCGCGAGATCATGGCGGTCATCGGCTCGAGCGGCTCCGGCAAAAGCCTGCTTGCCCATGCGATTCTTGGCATTCTTCCTGGAAACGCCAGATTGCGCGGGACGATCCGCTTCGACGGGGAGGAGTTGACGCCGCGCCGGCAAGAAGCATTGCGCGGGAGGGACATCGCGTTGATTCCGCAGGCGGTCACCTATTTGGATCCGCTTATGCGGGCCGGTTCCCAAGTGCGCACCTCCGTGCGGACCGGAGATCCGGTGGAGGAGCAGCGCAAAGCGTTTGCCCGCTACCGGCTGGCCCCCGAAGCGGGGCGTCGTTACCCGCACCAGCTATCAGGCGGCATGGCCAGACGCGTGCTCGTCTCGATGGCCACGGTGAGCGGCGCGCAGCTGCTCATTGCGGACGAGCCTACACCTGGACTCGACCCCGCCATCGCGCAGGAGGCGATGCAGCAGCTGCGGGAGCTTGCCGCTTCGGGTTCCGGCGTGCTGCTCATATCCCATGACTTGGAATCGGCGCTGCAGGCGGCTGACCGGGTAGCCGTCTTCTATGCGGGCACAATGGTCGAAATTGCCTTTGCTGCAGATTTTGACGAGGACGGAGCGCATCTCAGGCATCCGTACAGCCGCGCCTTATGGCGCGCGCTGCCGCAAAATGACTTCCAGCCGATAGCCGGAAGCCAGCCGCAACCATGGGAGCGTGCGTCTGGCTGTCCGTTCGCCCCGCGCTGCGACGCGGCTACCGCGACATGCGGCGAACAGCTGCCGAACATGCGCGAGCTGCGGGGCGGAAAGGTAAGGTGCATCCATGCCACTTGAAGGACGCAAGCTCGGTTACCGCTACAACGGCGGCTCTTGGATCGTCCGCGATTTCGACATTATTGTCAATCCCGGAGAAATTATCGGCTTGTCTGGGCCGAGCGGCTGCGGCAAAACGACGATCGGGCGCATGCTGGCCGGTTACTATGCGCCATGCGAAGGAGCTGTACGGGTTGCAGGCAAACCGCTGCCCCGAAAAGGCTATTCGCCGGTTCAGCTCGTCTTCCAGCATCCGGAGAAAGCTGTCAATCCACAGCTTCGCATGCGCCGCATCCTGAATGAGGGATGGTCGACGGATGCGAGCTTCCGCGCCATGATGGGCATTGCCGACGCATGGCTGGACCGGTATCCGAGCGAATTATCCGGCGGAGAGCTGCAGCGGTTTTGCGTTGCCCGGGCGCTCGGGCCGCAAACCCGTTATTTGATCGCTGACGAGATGACCACGATGCTCGATGCTATAACGCAAGCGCAAATCTGGCACGCCATCATGAACATTGTCCGCGAGCGGCAGCTCGGCATGCTAATCGTCAGCCACGAACGCAGTTTGCTCGAAAGGCTGTGCGATAAAGTGATTGGTCTTGATGCGGCCGCGTCCCCCCAGTAGCAAAGGAGGGAGTGATTTTTTGAAGAGCCCAAAGAAAGCGTTGACATTTGGGGTGTGTGGGGTCTTCTTGCTCGTCGTAGCGGTAGTGGCATGGTATTGGTTTCAGCCATCACCGGCATCGCCTGATGTGCTTTTTAAGGCGACGTGGGACACGGAAACGGGCACAGACGCGAACACCGCCACAACGGCTGCCCCGGAGTGGGGGATGGTGAAGGCTTTACAACATTTGTCCCATGTTGTTGGTTACGATGGAAAAGGGGAACCGCAGGCTTTTAGAGCAGGTAGCGGAGAGCAGGGGGTCACAGCTTATTCCGGCGACGGCTATTTACAGGTATCCGGCCAAGATATCAACCCCAAGGGGAATAGTCATGCGTATCATCGAGTGTTTGAGGGCTTAAGCATTAAGATAGCAGACGATACGAGGATGACATATATGGCGCTTCATCATGCCTATACGGCAAGCCGGCATATGTCCATTGATCTTGTATTCTCCGATAATACGACACTTCGCGATTCAGGGGTTACCGATACGAAAGGTGTCCGGATGCACCCCACGTCGCGCGATGGCGTGTTGGATGAGTGGACGAAAGTGGAAGTCGAGTTATCACCGTTGAAGGGGAAGCTCATTACTGCGATTCTGGTTGCCTATGACAATGAAACACCTAGTGAAGGAGGTCCATATATGAGTTTTTTCGATGATTTGATCATAACAGGAACCGATTTTTCGGTGAAGTTGGGTGCGCCTCGTCTCGTATCGACGGTGTTTCCCTCAGCTGATCGTATTGTGGCGAACGCGGTTGTAACGGATGCGCCGTTCGACGCAGATACGACCGGCGCTTTTGACGCGTCCGATGCCATTCAGGACGCTATTGACGCTGTGTATAAAGCTGGCGGGGGTGTCGTCTACATACCCGAGGGCACATATAAAGTAAGCCGCACGATCGACATTCGCAACCACGTGACCCTACGCGGAGACAGGAGGGATCCCGACAAAGGATCTGGCAGCTACGGCGCGGTTATTATGGCGTACGCGGGGAAGGATGGCACAGAGACGGACCCGGGGCTATTCCGCATTTGGGGCAGCGCGGGCGCCGACAGTCTCACCGTTTACTATCCCGAACAATCCGCCGGCAAGCCAATCCCGTACTCGTATACGTTTCAAATTGTAGGACGGATGCTTGGGGAAGACGGTTATATGTGCGCCACCGTCCAAAATGTTACAATGCTGAACAGTTACCGTGGGATATTCGCGACTGCACATGAAATGCATACAATCCGGAACGTCAAAGGCACAGTGCTGTACAAGGGGATGGCACTGTACGATTCCGCGGATGTGAGCCACGTCGAGAATGTCCGGTTTAACGCTTCGTACTGGGCAAGTGTGGACGAATCCGTTTCTTCGACCAAACCGGAGATCAGGAAAATTCAGGTATGGACACGTGAAAACGGTATAGGGATGGAACTGTCAGGTCTTGAATGGGACAGTTTCTCGAACATCCATTTGTCTGATTATCGAACGGGGATTGATATTACTTCGGCCAGGCGTTCGTTTAACGGGCATTTATTCGATGTCCATGTAGAGAATAGCAATGTTGCGCTTTTGATTGGCAATATTCCGGAGCATCTCGGCATGGTCATCGCCAATTCATCGTTTCGGGCGAATCAAGGCGTCCATTCAGCTGCTGTCCGTATTGTTAGCAGCAATAATACGATGATTCAGTTTAACAACACAATCGTTGGCGGCGGTGCGGAGCATGCGGTGCAGCTTCTTGGACAAGCGGTCGCGAATTTTCAGAATTGCACGTTCGACGAGTGGTCCGGCGAATATGCGATTGTAGCGAATCAGGGCACGCTTGCCGTCGAAGGCTCTGCCTTCCTGCCGCAGTTGACTGCCGTGAAGAAAGGGATTGATTTGCAAGGGAAGGTGTCCTCGGCTGTGCTGCTGGGCAATAGCTTTACTGGTACGCCAAACTTCTTGCTTGATAATAGCAGCGCGGGAGATGTTCAAAGGCAGGATACGGGGTACAAGTTTGAACAAATCGATGTCGCGTCTTATCCGGCTCAAGCGGATAGTCCGAAGCCGGTGAGCGAGAATTTCTTCAATGTGCAAGATTACGGGGCGGCCGGCACACCATCAAATGCACAACCGATAATTGACGATACGTCAGTCATTCAAAACGCGCTTAATGCAGCTGGTGAGGCTGGGGGCGGTACGGTATATATGCCCGCGGGCATTTACAGAGTGGAAGGCCACCTCGTTGTACCGGCCGGGGTGGAGCTGCGGGGGAGCGAGGGCGTTCCGCATAGGGCCGCTGTCTATGGATCGTCCACGGGCACGATTCTCTATGCCTATGAGGGCCGCGGCACAAAAACGTCAGAAACGGATCAGGCGTTTATTACGCTGAATGGTGATCATGCTGGGGTTCGCGGGCTGTCCGTGCACTACCCTGAGCAGGCGACGGATGAAGCCGCCAACATTGTGTCTTATCCATGGACGATTCGCGGTAATGGCAGCGGGGTATACGTATACGACATGGTTCTGGTTAATCCGTACAAGGGCATTGATTTTGCAACGCACCGCACGGACGGTCACTTGATTAGTCATGTTGGCGGAACGATGCTGAAGGAAGGCATCCGTGTCGGCAACAGTACGGACGGCCAGGTCGAGCACGTTCTATTCAACATTACGTACTGGGGCCGGGCTTACGGACTTGAAGGGACTTTGTATGAAAACGTAACGATGTTTCCTGTGGCGGGCACTTACGTCGGATCCAATCTGAAAGCGTATGTGGTAACTGAGGGAGCGCGCAACGAGTACATGCTCAACGCATTCGTATTCGATTTCATGACAGCGTTCACATTTGAAGAAGACGCCAGCGCGACTGTTATTAACAGCGCGGCTGATCATCGCGGAAACGCAATTCATGTCACCGGCACAGGCCCATCCGGCGTCACGCTCGTCAACTTCTTCAGCAGCAATTACATTGAGGGCGTTACGGATATTAACTTCAATAAAAGCAATGACGGACAAGGCGGTGCCGGGGCGACCGGTCTTGCCAATAGCGGCGGAACGATACGTGTATTTAATTGGAACGCGAAGGACAATTATGAACATGTGTTGTATAGCACGGGGGGCAGTACGATCATCCAGGGTGCCTCATTCCCTCATGATACGGCCAGGATCACGGGAGGAAACGTGACGATTAACGGCACTTTTTTCAGGGACAGCGGCCCACAGGCCATCGTGGGGGCTGGCGCCAGCGCCAATTTGTGGGGAAACATTGGCGGAGGAGGCGCATTTACCGCTGAATATGCAAATGGAGCAAGGGGCACAGCCGCTTACAACATCAGAAGGTAGGTTAGTTCAAATGGTTGAGGCACCTCAAGCGTCGGAACTGCGTCACTGGCGGCTGGCACGTCAATCTATTTGGCGCTCGGGTCTATTTAATTAATTTAATGAATAAGTAATAACGGTGAAGGTGGAAGAGACTCGCTACACATCGGCCGATCATTTATCCGTCTCCCGGCCTCTGCATGTTCTCACGGGGGGCGAGTAACGGAGAGATTCCGAGAGGAGGTGAGGGCGAAGATCCGAACGAGGAACGAACGGCAACAACAAGTTATTGTCATGCGTAAGTTATCCATTTTTACTAATTCGGGAGGGTAAAACGAATGAAAAGAAGTGGACGATTACTATCGGCCTTATTACTCGTTATCGTACTGATGTTTACCGCCATCCTGCCCGCGTGCAGTGGCAAAAACAACGAGGAGGCGCAAAGTGGAAGTACGCCAGCGCCGGGAACGGAGGGTATGAGCACACCGGGGGCGTCGGAGGCTCCCTCCGAAGAAAAGCACGATCCCGTCACGCTCAAGTTGATTACATGGAACAACACGTACCAGGAGCTTTACGATAAGTTCCATGCCAAATATCCGTGGATTACGGTGGAAGCGGATCTTGTCAGCGGTGCGGATATCGATAACACGATCGTGGAAAGAATCGCCGCCCTCGAATCGGCGGGTACGCCCGCCGATTTGGCTTGGCTCGTAGATTTCACCCCGTTTCTCAAAGGGGGACTCCTGGAAGATTTGAAGCCGTACATGGATCGGGATGAAAGCTTGAAGAACGTGAAGCTGCCCGAAGGCTTTTTCGAATCGATGGAAATCGGGGGGAAACGGTATGCGATTCCGTTCGTCGACGTTCCGATGTGGGTGCTCGTGAACAAGGATCTTCTGGATAAGTATGGGCTGGAAATGCCGCCCAACGATTGGACGTACGACGACTTCCGCCGCATGGCGAAAGCCGCGACCGATCCGGTGGCCGGAGAATACGGCTTGACGAACAATTCGCTCTTCGCTGGCCATTTCACGACCGCGATGGCAGTGGCCAACGGCAGTGCACCGAATTTAGCTTACATGAACGAGGATTTGACCCAGAGCATCTTGAATTCGCCAGCCGTTCTGGCCGACATCAAATGGATGCAGGAGCTGATGACGAAGGACGGTTCGCTTCCGGGCTATAAGAAATCGGCCGAACTGGGAGGTTCCGTGGACAAATTCATTAATGGGAAGACTCTGTTCGATATCGGCGGTGACTGGGTGCTCGAGCCGCTCAGCAATGAGGCCAAATTCCAATGGGACGTGCTGCCTTTTCCGAGGGGCAAGGTAAAGCAGTCGACTTACCATATCTACGGGCCGATCGCCTTACTCGCGGGATCGAAATACAAGGACGCGGCGTACAAATGGATCAGCTTCCAATTCGAGATGGAAGCGCAGAAATGGAAAATCGACCACGGAGCGAACGCTTCCGTCATCAGCGACGAATTGATCGCCTATATCGACCAATCGCCTCTCTGGCAGGGTAAAAACACCAGCGCGGTGAAGCTGACGAAGGACATGGGCAGCATCGCTCCGGGGCCGACGATTCCGGCGTTCTCGGAATATATGTGGTGGCAGCCTTGGGTGTCGGAGACCATCCTGGACGGGAAGGACCCGAGCAGCGTCATCCCGCTGGTCGAGGCATGGAACAAGAAGACGCTGCAACTGCGCGATGAAGTTTCGAAATAGGCGGGCGGAAGGAGGAGAGGACAGGGGGCCATTCCTCTTGAATACCGGTTCGGAAGCATCGAAGATAGCTGTTATATCACTGGCACCCTTTAGCGCCGGACGAAGGTTATTAGGAAGCGTTTACGAAAACCGGGGAGGAAACGAAGATGAGGGAGAAAGGCGCGGCGTTCTTGTTGAGTACTGCTTTTTTGGTGATGGCGTGTTTCGGTTTGATCGTACCGCCTGAACGAGCGGAAGCGGCAACCGTGTTCTCGGCGACGTGGGATACAGGGACGAATTTCGGTGAGACGGACACGCCCGAATTTCCGGTTTCCAACGTTGTCGGATACAACTTCGCCGGCAATCCGCAGGCGAACCAGGCAAGCAGCGGCACGCAAGGCATAGCTGCCCATTCGGGCGACGGCTACTTGCAGGTGGCGGGTAAAGACGTCAGCTCGGCGGCCAGCAGTTATGCCTATCACCGCATTTATGGCGGCTTATCGATTCCGGTCACGAGCGGTATGCATCTCTCGTATTGGGTCTACCATTATGCCCATGCGACGACGAGCCAGCGTATGGGCTTCGATCTGGTGTTCTCCGACAACACGACGCTGCGCGACTCGATGCTGAGCGATACGAATGGGGTACGGATGCATCCCGCGCACCGCAACGAGTCGCTCAACCAATGGGTGCAGGTCGACGTCGACTTGTCCCCGCTGGCCGGGAAGACAATTACGAAAATATTGGTCGCCTACGACGGCTCCAACGACAGCGAAACCGGCCAATACGTCAGCTATTTCGACGATTTAGTGATCTCCGGCTCTTCAACGGGCGGTTCAGGAATTAATCCGCGGGTCATAACGACGGCCGTTTATCCTTCCGATGACGTCATTATCGCCAGTGTCGACGCGGCGGCAGACTACGGCGCGGACGCGACGGGCGCGGCGGACGCCACGTCGGCGATCCAGAGCGCGATCGATGCTGTGTACAATGCCGGCGGCGGCGTCGTGTGGCTGCCCGCGGGCAAATACAAGGTGACGTCCAGCATCATCGTAAGGGAGCATGTGACGCTGCGCGGCGACTGGCGTGATCCCGATGTCGGGTCGGGCAGCTACGGCACTGTAATTATGGCCAACGTCGCCAGCGGCAGCGCCGGCGATCCCGGCTTGTTCCGCATCGGAGGCAGCGCAGGCGTCAAAGGGCTTACGGTCTACTATCCGACCCAAAGCGCGTCGGCCCCAACCGCTTATCCTTATACGTTCGAAATTCTCGGCGGGGCGCTGTCCGGCAACGGCTACATGAGCGCTTCGATCCAGAACGTAACGATGCTGAACTCTTATCGGGGCATCAGTGCCGGTTACTTGGCGACGCACGAGATGCATTTGATTCGCAACGTCAAAGGAACGGCGTTGGCGAACGCAATATACTTGGAGGACACGGCAGATGTTGGTAAAGTGGACCGGGTCAAGTTTAACAACAGCTATTGGGCGAATATGGATGCTTCCGTATCGTCCACGAAGCCGACCCGGGCCCAGATCGATACGTGGACGAGAGCGAACGGCACCGGCTTGGAACTAAGAGGGGTCGAGTGGCATCAAATGGCTGACGTTGTACTGTACGACTACAACGTGGGCATCGTCATCAACGCCGGCCGGCGCATCAATTTCACCGGCATGATGTTTGGCATCGACGTACAGAACAGCAATATCGGCATGCTGGTCAACGCGCTGGACAGCCGGGTCGGCGTCAATATTTCGAACGCGACGATCAGTGCGAACCAGGGCACGAATCCTGTCGCGGTGAAAATTACGAATAGCAACGGCGCCAGCATCCTCTTCAACAATTCCACAATCGGCGGCGGCGCTGTTAATGCGGTGCAACTGCTCGGCAACACGATGGCTGAATTTCAGAACGTGACGTTCGACTCTTGGTCAGGCACGTACGGTCTGATCGCCAACAAGGGCACACTCGTCGTCGAGGATTCAACGTTCATGCCGACGCTCTCCGCCACGAAGAAAGGGATACAGCTCCAGGCGGGCACATCTTCGGCAACGATTCTGGCAAGCGTGTTCTCGCCCGGCGGATCGGCCTACCTGCTCGAGAATTCTAGCAGCGGCGACGTCAAGCGGCAAGAGACGGGATACTTTTTCACCAAGCATAACGTGACTAACTATCCGTGGCGACCTTCCGTGCCAGGCCCGTCTTCGAGCAGCTTCTTCAACGTGAAATCGGCGCCTTATAACGCGGCTGGCGTACCGAGCATCGTCAATCCGCTAGTCGATGATACCGCGGCGATCCAGGCAGCGCTCAATGACGCGGGCGCGGCCGGCGGCGGCACCGTGTACTTGCCGGCAGGCATTTACCGCATCAATACCCATTTGACCGTCCCGGCCGGAGTACAATTGCGGGGCAGCGACGATGTGCCCCACCGCGCGGCCAAATACGGTCCCGCTTCGGGAACGATCCTGTACGCCTACGAAGGCAAAGGGACGGCCACGCCGGACATGGATACGCCATTCATCCAGTTGAACGGGGCGAATGCGGGCGTGCGCGGGCTGTCCATCCATTATCCGGAGCAATCGAACACGAGCTCCGCCAGCATTAGAGCGTACCCGTGGACGATCAAAGGCAGCGGGGATTCCGTCTACGTCTTCGATGTGACGTTCGTCAATGCGTACAAGGGACTGGATTTCGCTTCGGTGGTCTCGACGAACAACCATTACGTTAATCAGGTGAACGGGTTCGTGCTTAAGGAAGGCATTCGCGTCGGCAATGCGACGGAAGGCTGGGTCGAGGACAGTTTGTTCAATGCCACCCATTGGTCGAGAGCGGCTGGGCTGCCGAACATCGTCGACGAAGGGACGACGATGTGGAGCGTGGCTTTCGCCTATTCCCGAGCGAATGCCAAAAACTTCGTCGTCACGTCGGGAGCCCAGAACGAGCATTTGCTGAACAATTTCGTCTATGGTTCGAATACCGGACTGACCGTGGAATCAAACGCGAACGTCACCGCGATCAACAATGCGGCCGACGGTTCGCTGAACACGATCAGAGTGACCGGCACGGGAACCGGCGGCGCCAAGATCATCAATGCGGAAGGCTGCGGCTGCGGCCTCGGCGGAACGGCAATCTCGGTTAGCGGGGGTGTCGCGCAAATCTACAACATGCTGACGATGGAATCATACAATTCAGCCCTGCAAGTTACCGGTGGATCGCTCGTGCTGCAAGGTGCCGCCTTTCATCACAACACGGCGGCCGTCTCCGCCGGCAATCTGCTCATGGGCGGAGCGCTGTTCCGCGACGATACAACCCACATCACGGTCGCGTCCGGCGCCACCGTAAATTTATGGGGCAATATCGGAGGCGGCGCGTCCGGCTTCCGGTTCAACTTCGCTTCCGGTTCGTTTGGCGGCTACAGCATGAACATTCGCCGTTGACGCCAGAGAGGCCATATACGGATAGATTTAATCAAAGAACCCCGGCTATTGCGGGGTTCTTTCCTAATTTATCCTAAACGAGCCAAGCAGAACGGAATACGAATAGAGATAAATAAGGGTTGCTATAAATAGGTTGGAGTGTAAGCTAAAATGGTGTTCATTTTTAGTAGGCCCACTGGGCGTGAGGGTTCAAATCTGTCCGGCCCCACCTAGGAGTGCGGATGTGGCACAATAGACGCAACCGTTTTTACGGATCCGAAAGCACTGTATTATACGCCGGGGTTGTGGGAAAAACGGGGACAGATTTTTTGGGCGCCTTTCTTTTTGAAACACCGTTTGCTGTAATGCGAGGCTTCATCTGGATGCTGTTGCCCCTGACTATTATTCTGTATCTTGTTCTGGCTTTCAAAGCGAACAGACATTATGAGAGAATTGCGAAATAGCGAGGAGAGGCTTACAACTGTGGAGGCTGTTGGTCCGCTTCGATCCGCAAACCCACGCTTGGCCAAGTAACTGCTGATGTCGATGCTTAAGATTTTTCCTGCAGGCCTCAGCCGCCGGCTATTTCCCCCGATAAGCTCTCGGCGTAATCCCTTCGCGCCTGCGGAAACGGTTGGTGAAGTGGCTGGCATCAAGGAAGCCGCAATATTCCGCTATTTGGGCGATGGTGTATGGAGTCGTCGCCAGCAGCTCCTTCGCATGATCCAGCGTCGGAATTTCTAAAAAAAGCGGAACAAATCCAAAATTTCAAGACGTTGCTTTTCACGAGAAGTCTTCTTATAATCGGGGGTATATCGGCCAAGGAGGGCACAAACTTGAGCATTTCAAAGGAACGGGAGCGCGTAGAGCCATCTCAGTTTACACTGCATGCCGGAGCAGCGGGATGGTCAATTATGGCGGATGGCAAGCCTCTCGCGGGCATCTATCAAGATCATCTTGTTGGAATTGTCGGACTGGAGGATTCGTCCGGTCTTGTTTCGTTAGAGGTCAAATCATTGGAAAGGGCAGCCGACCATAGCCGCTGCTCTGTCTATTATCGTTCGGCAAATTGGACCATGGTGGATAACGTCAGACAGATCGATTATGGTTTGTATGAGGGAGTACGCACTTGGACGAATAAGAGCGATCAAGCGGCAGAGGTATCTTTCCGGCTGGAGCTGGCTGCTCATTATGTACCGGAGTTTTATCTGATTCCGTGCGTAAATTACAATGGCAACAGCTGGGGAGAGGGCAATGAGCCAAAGGGGCTAACCTATAATGGGAGGCCCTGGACATTTGCTTATGACCGGACAGGGATTCCTGCCGCCAGCTTCACTGAAAATGAGCGCTATGCGATCGGTTTATTTGTAACCGATGCTGAACAGGACAGCCTTCGCTCGGCATGCTCCCTTGAACCAATTGCTGAAGGGATAATCCACCGGCTTCATTGGCCCGAGCAGGAAGGACCGATCAGCTATACCGGGCGCGATATGTACAGCGAGGGGTTTCGCCATACGCATTTGATACCGCCAGGCGGAACATTCAGCGTGACATTTTATGTTTCCGCCGCGGCAGTCAAAGCGGCAAATACGGGCTGGTTTGCCGCTTATGATCGCGCTTACTCCTTGCTGCAGCGCGAGACGAAGCCTGTATACACAGAGGATGAGGTGTGGAGCCTCAGCTTAACGTTTGCACGGGAGTCGCTGCTGCAGCAGGATGAATACGGCACTTATTTCAATATTGGCCTTTTGCCGGAAGGATCGCACGATTTGAAGGGCAAGGCGGGAATGCAGTGGAAGCTTCGCGAGCAGGATCGCACGGAAATTGGCTGGTGCGGGCAAAATGCGGCACTGGCGAGAGCCTTCATTGCGCATGGCTTCCGCACTGGCGATAACGCAATGACCACAATCGGTACGGATGTACTGGATACGTGGCTTCGAAACAGCGGACAGCAGCCGAATGGGCTGATGCGGATCACCCTGGACGGGCTGTGGGATCAGCGGCCACATGATACGGCAGATGTATGCAATCTGGCTTGGGCTGCCTGGCAGCTTATAGAGTCCTATCGCCTGGTCGCTGACGCCGGTCAAGTAAAATTGGAGTGGAAGCACGCTGCGCTTGCCATCTGTGATTTTTTCGTGACGCATTATGACCCGGAAAGCGGCTTTGGCCATAGCTGGGGATTGGACGGTTTGCCGCGGTCAAGCAAAGGCACTGGGGGAGCCTTCCTGCTCATCCCGCTATTGGAGGCTTATGAATTAACGGGAGACGAGCAATACTTCGCCTGCGCCAAGCAAGCTTATTCCTTCTATGCCCGGCGAGACCTCGACCGGATGCAGTGTACAGCCGGAGCGCTCGATACCGACTGCATCGATAAAGAAACAGGCTGGCCGCTATTCAAAACCGCATTGGATCTTTATGAACGGACCGGGGAGGTCCATTATTTGCGGGATGCGGAGAAGGCCGGCTACTACCTGCTAAGCTGGTGCTACTTATATGACGTCATAACCGATGAACAAGCAGAATTCGCAGCTTATCAATACCGTACCTATGGAGCGACATCGGTGTCTACGCAGCATCATCATTTGGACCCTTGGGGGGCGCTGATCGCCTTCGACTGGCAGCGGCTGGCGGAGCATACGCAAGCGAAGCAATGGGAGCAGCTGGCCCGTGCCGCCTGGAACAACAGCCTGCTTGGCATTTCAGACGGCGAGACGGTCATACACGGCATGAAGCGTCCGGCAGGCTCGCAGAATGAAGCTTTTTTTGCATCGCGCTGGAACTTTGCTGCAGACAAGGAGACGGGCCGCGGCAGTTTGAATGACTGGCTGGTTGCCTGGCCGGCGGCGTTTCGTTTAATTACGATCATGCGGGCGCGGGAGCGAAGGAATCATTTTTCATAGTATAAAAAGTTAAATCTACTTCACCAAAAAGGTGCATCGCTGCGAGGATGCCCTTTTTTTTCACGATAGATGCCTGGGAGGTTTATGTTTATTATGTATTCGTATATTCAAAACTTGCCGGATTCCGTCGTAGAGTCCGCCCGTCTGGACGGCTGCAGTGAATTGCGCATCTACGGGCAAATTATATTTCCGATGTCATTGCCGGTGTTTACGGCTACGGCGGTATTTTCCGCTGTCGGCCACTGGAATTCATGGTTTGACGTCTTATTGTACAATTCCAGCGGCAGCTGGGATACGCTGCAAGTGTATTTGCAGCGTTTGCTGCTTGAAGTGCAAGCGCTGCAGATGATTCAGGATCAACACATGCTGTATAATAAATTTCGCGAGGTATCGCCGATTACACTGCGAGCGGCGACGACCATAATTGTAACTTTCCCGATCGCCGTTGTTTATCCGTTTTTGCAAAAGTATTTTGTCGGGGGCATTACAATTGGAGCTGTAAAAGGGTGAAGAGCAGTGCGAAAGGAGTTCTGATAGTTTGGAAAAGTGGAGAGAATTGATTGGGCACGATGAACAGCTTATGGATATGATCTGGGACGCGACAGCCAAACATATCGAAGAGCTCAGCAACAAGGAAAAGTTCCTGAAAAGCTTCATGGCAGTATGCTCAGATACAGGCAGGGAAGCGATCGTAGATTTCCTGGAGGTGTTCGATAGTGAACCGCCGGAATATAGATCGATCACGCTGCCGTCTTTCAGTACAATTGTTGTTCAGGGGGAGTTTAATTATGGGCTGTCGGTCTGGAACGGGGAAAAACAGCTTGGCAAGGTGACGGCTACTGCATTAGGAACCTATTCCTTTGGGCTCATAGATCAAGCATCGGGGGAGGAGATAGCCTTGACCGATGACGCGGAATTATTGCCAGAGAGCTATGAGATTGAGGGCTTTGAAGTTGCAGAATTGTATAATATCGAGGAATATTACGATGATTATACGGCGATTGGGCGTTGATCTTTTTGAGCGCCTTTCTTTTTTAAAACATCGTTTGCTGTAATGCGAGGCTTCATGAGATAACAGCGAAATGAGCGATCACGTGTGTTAGGTTGTTTTTATCGAGAAAAAATCTCTAATCCAGAGATTCTCAGGATTTTAGAAATTCTGAGAACGAAAGCCGCTGAAGCAGCGGCTTTTTGCTCGTAACTTGATCGGTATGGAGATAAAATGTTGCGCAAAACGCACATTTCCAGGGAATTTCTCTAAGTTTTGCGGAAATGTTGTACGTTCTGCAAAAAGCGTGCCCACTTTGCCCCCCAGCAGGAGCGAATTTTTGCATTTCGTACAACAATTCCGGAGCATGTCCGCTTTTTGGGCATCGTTTGTTGCATAAACTGCAAGATACGGTACAAAACTCGCTTTCCTCTGCTATTTTCCCCGATAAGCTCTCGGCGTAATCCCTTCGCGTCTGCGGAAGCGGTTGGTGAAGTGGCTGGCATCGAGGAAGCCGCAATACTCCGCGATCTGGGCGATGGTATATGTAGTCCCAGTCAGCAGATCTTTCGCATGATCCAGTCTGAGATTCAACAGGTACTGGTGAGGCGGAGCTCCGAAGCGCTCGCGAAATACGGCGCGAAAACGCGAAGGCGACAAGTTGGCGCGCTTGGCCAACTGCTCGATGCTGATCGTCTCGGCCAAGTGAAAGGAGCAGTAGGACGGGATCCATTCCAGATCGTGCTCGTGGTCGGCAGCATGTTTTTTCGGTTTGGCATGATCCTGGACGATCGCATGGAACAGCTGCGTAGCGGCTGCCTGGGCTTTTATTTTGGATAACGGGTCAGGCTCCAGCCAGCTTTCTACCATCTCCAGCATCAGATTTCGATAAAGATAAGGCTTCTCTGGTTCCAGCTGAACGGGGATATCAAGATCTTCAAAATCATTAAGCCGCGGCTGCATCAAATGCTGGAATGCCTGGATCTCGGTCTGTCCCGGCTTTGTCGGGAAACTCTGCTCCCGTTCCGGATGATAGAAAAAATCCAAATGCGCAAATGGCGTCTCTTGATTGGCAAAGGCCCGCAGGTCATGTACAGTTCCCGGCTGAAGCAAGCAAAACTGGCCTTCCTGCAATATATAGGTTTCTCCGTCAGCGACGATTTGCAAGCGGCCTTTTTGGATATAGATAATCAAATAGTCCAGTAATTTCCGCGTTGGAAAATAGTAGGCTGTCCGCACAGCGAAGTCGCTCTCTCTTATGTAAGGAACAATGGGACGATTTTGTATAAATGAAAGCAGATTCATAGCAGCCCCCTTAGGTAGTCAGTCATTTTTTACAAGTAAGATCATCATGCCATACAACGAATTTACTGTCAAAATGACTTACAATAAACATGCAATGACAATGTGCTGGGGAGGCGTATTTGGAATGAATGCTATGAATCATTTGCCTGATTTAGAAGAGGCGATCGAGCTGCCGGAGGAGCAAATTGTCCAATATCAGCGCGACGGGCATACCATTGTAAGAGGATTGGCGAATGCGGATGAAGCCGCAGTGTACCGCGAAGTTATTGGCAAGCAAGTCAGATTGTATAACAATCATACCAAACCGCTGGCGGAACGGGACACGTATGGCAAAGCCTTCATCCAGATCGGCAATCTATGGGAACTGAGCGATGAGGTAAAAAAATTTGTTATGGCGCGGCGCTTTGCCAAGGTAGCGGCTGATTTGATGGGAGTTTCTGCGGTAAGAATCTATCATGACCAGGCGCTTTACAAAGAACCGGGCGGGGGCCATACGCCTTGGCATCAGGATCAAATTTATTGGCCGATTGACAGCGACAAGACGATTACGCTGTGGATGCCGCTTGTCCCCGTTCCCGTGGAGGTCGGCTCGATGACATTTGCGTCCGGCACTCATCGCAGCGGATATATTTCCAAGCAATTTATATCCGATGAGTCTCACCGTACCTACAAGGATTACATTGAAAGCAAAGGATTGAAGCAGGTGCAGTACGGCGCATTGGCACCAGGAGATGCGACCTTTCATGCCGGCTGGACACTGCATTGTGCTGCTGGCAATCCTACGGCGAATATGCGAGAAGTGATGACAATTATTTATATGGCTGATGGAGTGACGCTGGCGGAACCGGACAGCAACGCCCGCAAAAATGATTTGGCCCGCTGGTGCCCGGGGCTGAAGGCGGGAGATCAGGCTGCCAGTCCACTCAATCCGATCGTTTATAAGCGCTGATCAAAAGCAAGCTGTGTGGCATTAAAATTTGCCGCGCGGCTTTTTTTGCTATAATTGCTATAATAATAGAATCCGCGCTGAGGAGGCCGATTGTATAGCGGGAAAATAAACCCGGAGATGGACGTTCTTTTGTTGTGATTTGTTTATATTGAATTTCTACAGTTATAATTCCTGGGGAGGTGGATGATGAAGCTGCTGCTTGGATTTATGGAGAGGATCTCCTATTCGATTAAGAACAGATTAACGATTTTATTAGTCCTGTGTACAATGCTTCCCATTTTGACGTTGGGGCTCGTGTCTTACTTCACCCTTACTTATGTATTCGAGAGGAAGATTGATAACGGGATTCACAATGTGCTGAATCAGGAAGGACTGGCATTGCAGGGTGCGCTGGATAACATGGCTTACGCTTCCGTGCAATTAACGTATGAAGGCAGTATCGGGCAGAAGTTCTATCAATATTTGACGGAACCTTCGATCTCAGGCAAAGTCCAGCTGCAAGAGGAGATTTTTAACAACTTGACGCTGGTCAATTTTACCAATCATAATGTCGGCATCATGTTTTACGAAATTCCGGTGACGAATCAGATTTTTTTCGAGAACATGGAAGTGAAAAAGGATTTGCACTTTAGAGAGCTTCCCGTATTTACGAACTATAAAAATCTCATTATTAGCGGCCCGCATGAAACTGCGTATAAATATGGGAAAAATATCGTGTTCTCCTTGCAGCGCCAAGTGGACGTGCCAGGATATGACACCGTGTTTGTCTATCTGGAAACAAATTTTACGCTGTTTCAGAAAATATTGAATCCGAAGCAGTACGGCATGACGGCCTATCATATGCTGATCAACGATCAAGGCAAAGTGGTCTATACGGACAACGGAGAGCTTTTTCCTACCGGTTTGGACTACTCCGAGGCTTCCGGCAAATCAGGCTATTCTTATTTCATGGAAGACAATTTGCAAGGTTGGAAGCTGGCCGTTGCTATTCCGAACGGGGAAATGAAGCGGGAGATGAGAAACTGGCTATGGCTGTTTATTCTCATCGTTAGTTTGTCAGTGCTTTTGAGTATATGGTTCGGTTATGCAATCTTCAAAATGATCTATCGGCCGATTGTGCGGATCAATCATGAAGTTCAGCAGCTTTCCGATCCGTTTATGAATCGTCCGCTAACCCAGACGAAAATCCAGGAGTTCGATTTTTTGCTGCTTCGCTTCCAGACGATGAGGCAGAAGGTCCGGGAGCTAATTCTCGACGTTCAGCGGGAAGAACGCCTGAGAGGCAGGCTGGAAGTGGAGAAACTGATGCACCAAATCAATCCGCATTTTCTCTACAATACGTTGAACACTGTGCAGTGGATCGCCCGTATGAATGGGCAGGAAGAAATCGACCGTCTGATCACGGTGTTCTCCAATGTCCTGCAATATAACCTTGGCAAGGAAGGCACGTCTGTTACACTGGGACAAGAAGCCGAAGTGCTGCAAGATTACGTTACCTTGCAGAGAATTCGCTACAATTACAAGTTCGATGTTAAAATCAGGCTCGACGAGTCATTGCGCAATGTGCAAATCCCACGGTTTATTTTGCAGCCGATTGTGGAAAACGCTTTATATCACGGGATGCGGGACGACGATATAATAGAAGTGGATATTGAACCGGAAAATGAGGAGTACCTGGTCATTGCGGTCAAGGATCAGGGCAAAGGGATGAAGCCCGAGGTGCTGGAACGGCTGTGGGAGGATGGCAGGGCCGGAAGAGGCGAATCGGGAATGGGGATCGGATTGAACTACGTAAAACAAGTGCTGAAAAGCCGCTACGGGGATCATTTGCAAATGGCCATTCGCAGCGAAGTCGATTCGGGGACCTGTGTGACCATACGAATACCAATCAGTCAACCGGGAGAGGATGAAGAGCATGATGAACGTACTGATCGTGGATGATGAATGGTTTGTCCGCCAAGGCTTGATTTCGCTTATGCCATGGTCCGATTTCGGTATGCGGGTTGCCGGCGAAGCCTGCGGCGGGGAAGAGGCGCTGCAGATGCTTCAGCAGCAGCGTTTTGAACTTGTGTTCGTTGATTTGACGATGCCGGGAATGAGCGGCTTCGAGCTGATGAGGGAAATCCGGCTGCAGGATCCTTACATGAAGATGGTTGTGCTCACTTGCCATCAGGATTTCGAGTACGTGCAGGAAGCGCTTCGACTGGGCGTCATCGATTATTTGGTCAAAACGGCGCTCGCCAAGGACAAGATGAGAGAGGCGCTGGAGCGGATTGCGAACCGCGTCCAATTGGAACGCGGGTTCACAAGGCCGGAATCGGCGGGTAATGGTCCATCGGGGAAAGGCTATTTGTTCATACGGTTGTCCGATTCATCGCTCCCGGGCGAGTTCCCCTTATCCTTTTCGAAGTCAGTGGCGGAGCAGGACAAAATCGAAATACGTCCCGGTTTGTGGTTTGTTCCCCGTTTGGTTTCTGAGCATGAAGAAAGTGAAATGATCAGCCGTTTCCTGTATCAGGCTCAGGAAGTGCCGTGGACGCTTGTTAAAGTCGGTGATCTTGAAAACCGGAGTATTCGGGAGATAGCATCGAAATTGGAAAGCTACGCAGATCATGAACTATTCTATGCTTATACGCCGGAGTCTGCCGTGTACGAGCTGTCACTGCACAGTGTCGATAACTCGCCGGCATTATGGGATGAGGTCGGACTGTATTCTTTTATAGGCGAATGGAGTACGCTTAGTTGGGTATTTGATGAGGATCATTATCGGCATATACTGGTGAGGCTGCATGGTTTGCGGCTCTCCCGTCCTTTGCTGCAGCGATTTCTGGAACGGGTTTGGGAGGAGACGGAAACCTGGTTCGGTCCACTCGATAACGTGCTGAAACCCGCAGACTGCGGCATAAGTCCAACTTGGCATCAGTGGAAGCTCCGGCTGAGCGCCATGAAGGGAGGCTTGTCACGGCTGCTGGCTGAACGGAATCCGCTTGAGGTTGCAGGGAATGTAACTAAGGCGCTGAGGTATATAGAAGAACATCTGGACGACAAGCTGGCACAGGATGATGTCGCCGGAATTGCCTTCATGAGCCGCGGCTATTTCAGTCTTTGTTTCAAGAATGTCATGAACGCGACATTCAGCGATTACGTCAGGCTCAAACGGCTGCAGAAAGCAAAAATGTATTTGAGAGAAACAGACCAAACAATTCAGAAGATTTCTTTGCAGACCGGGTTTCAGGATGAGAAATATTTCAGTAAAAGCTTCAAGAAAGCGACGGGCATGCTGCCAAGCGATTACCGCAAACAGCACGCGCAAGCCAACATATAAGGAATCCCCCTCCCCGAAGGGGGATTTTTTGAAATACAAGAAAGTATAAATTTCGCCTTATATACAGCTTATATTTCTAAGGGAAGAGCTTGCCTCGCGCCAAGGACGGCGTCAGCCGTTTCTTCTCACCACATTGGGGAGGAGTATTGTCATCAAGAGGTGTCATTTGGTCCGATCCAGCGTTCTAGGTCAGGACGAAAGTAGCCCCTTGAGTTCATCGGAATGACTCCCGGTTTGTCGGAAAATCTCGTTATAATGAGACAGAAGATTAATTTATGTACAGAAAGAAGGGGACTCATTGAAAAAGATTACAAAATCGGCCGGTATTGTTTTGGTGACAATGCTTGTTCTAAGCGCGTGCAGCAGTAACTCGGCGAATCCGCCCGAAAACGGAAGCCCGGGTGCCGGAGGAAACCAAGGCCAGACGACGAACGATCCGGATTCATCAGCGGCGTCAAAAGACCCGTACGGCGCCTATGAGCAGCAAGTTGCCTTGTCCATTGCCAAGGATACGATACCTAATAATAATTTGCCTGAGGGAGATACACTCGAGAATAACGAATACACGAGATATCTGGAAAAGAAGCTGAATGTGAAAGTAACCCACGCCTGGGAGTCGCAACCCGGAGATGCTTACAGCCAGAAAGTTGGCGTGACGATTGCCAGCAATGATCTGCCCGATGCGATGATCGTCAATCTTGAGCAGATGAATCAGCTGGTTAAGGCTGATGCCATTGCCGATCTGACAGAAGTATATGAACAATATGCCTCTCCTCTCGTAAAGGATATTTTCGGTTCCTACAACGGCAGATTGCTGGGCATGTCTACATACGGAGGCAAGCTGATGGGACTGCCGTCCACCGATATCGGCTATCAGCACAACTTGCTGTGGCTCCGCAAGGACTGGCTGGATAAGCTTGATCTGCAGCCGCCTAAATCGCTGGACGATCTGATCGCTGTGGCGAAGGCATTCATCGAGAAAGATCCTGACGGCAATAACAAAGCCGATACGTTCGGCATTATGGGAGATCCCAATATGGCTCCGCTAGCGAATACGGTTCACGGATTCGATACGATTTTCGGTTCCATGCACTCTTATCCGGGCGTCTGGGTTAAGGGCGGGGATGGCAGCGTTTCATACGGTTCCATTGCCCCGGAGACGAAAACAGCACTTGCCAAGCTTCAAGAAATGTACAAACAAGGCGTCATTGACAGCCAGTTCGCTGTCCGCAAGGCGGACGATGCCAATGCTCAGATCGCAGCAGGGAAAACAGGCCTTGTATTCGGTCCTTGGTGGATTCCATACTGGCCGCTTAACGACTCGGTGAAAAATGATCCCAAGGCTGAATGGGTCGCGTATAACACCCCGCTGGACGATTCCGGCAAGTTGAATGTAGTAGCGACAGCGCCGGCATCCAAATTTCTGGTGGTACGCAAAGGCTACCAAAATCCAGAGGCGGTTATGAAGGTGTTGAACGTGCAGTCCGCCGCCATCCGACATGCGGATCCGATTGAACAGGATACAAAGGATATATACAAGGATAAAATCGTCAACTGGGCAAACTGGCCGTTCGGCATCCAAGTCGACTATGATGATGCCGTCATGCGCAGCAACACGCATCTGAGAGCGGCGCTCGAAGCGAAATCCCCGGCCTCCCTCACCGTCGAGGAAGTAGTCGGATACAACAACATTCTCGCGAACGAAGCCGATCCGAAGAAAAACATTGATGCATGGGCAGATGCGACAGCGAAGCTGCTTGGACCGGCTCCATTGCAGGAGGATTCAACCAATGTCATTACTCCAGGCTTCTATGGAACGACAAAAACAATGAAGTCCAAATGGTCCGTTCTGCAAAAAATGGAGAAACAAACCTTCCTGAAAATCATTGTCGGGGAATCCCCGGTCAGTGCGTTCGATGATTTCGTGACGAAATGGAAAACGCTCGGCGGAGACCAGATTACACAGGAAGTAAACGAAGCTGCGAAGCAATAAAAAGTTTTTAAGAGGGCGTTGGAGCAGAACATTCTTACGCCCTTATTTTTTTAGATCGTGTGGTGAATCAAATGAGAAGGACAGGTCTCCTTCACCTGATGCTTCTGCCCGGCATCATTTTGCTGGTGCTTTTCTCGATCCTGCCGATGGTTGGTTCAGTTATCGCCTTTCAGGATTTCAATCCGGCGCTCGGCGTATTCAAGTCCGATTGGATCGGAATGGACAATTTTAAATTTATGTTTGAACTTCCGGACAGCAGGCAGGTATTCGCCAATACGCTTATTATCGCCTTGATGAAAATCATTACCGGACTGGTTGTCCCCCTTACTTTCGCATTATTGTTGAACGAAGTGAGAGGCCGTGTGTTTAAACGTTCCGTTCAAACCATCGTTTACATGCCGCACTTTCTTTCATGGGTCATTTTGTCCGGCATCGTTGTGGATCTGCTCTCTTACAACGGGATTATCAACCATCTGCTGGGCATGTTCGGAGTTGATCCCATAATGTTTATGGGAAGCAATCGCTGGTTTCGCTGGATTCTGGTTCTGACGGACGTCTGGAAGGAATTCGGGTTCAGTACCATTATCTATTTGGCTGCGCTTACAGCCGCAAGCCCTGCGCTTTACGAGGCCGCTGCACTGGATGGGGCGGGGCGGATTCGGCAGTTGTTTCACATTACCCTTCCGGCTATCGCCCCGACGATTGTGCTGCTGGCGACGCTCAGCATCGGCAACATGCTCAACGCCGGTTTTGATCAGATATTCAATATGTACAATCCGTTGGTCTATGAAACGAGCGATATTATCGATACCTATGTTTATCGGACAGGGCTTGTCGAACAACAGTATGGCCTGGCGACTGCGGTTGGGCTTATGAAATCTGTCGTAAGCTTCCTGCTGATAATTCTTTCTTATCGGCTGGCTTACCGGTTCGCAGGCTACAGAATTTTCTAGAAAAGTGGGAAGAAAAATATGGTTCAATCTCAATCGTTCGCTGCGAGATTCGCATATGGCTGCTTGCTGGCATGTTTGGGAATCGTGTCATTATTATGCCTGGCCCCGATCTGGTATACGATCGCCGTATCGTTCAGCGACAAATCTGCTGCGGCTGCCAACGCCGTAACGCTGCTTCCGGTCGGCTTTAACTTCTCCTCTTACGGGAAGCTGTTGTCGGATCAGCATTTTTTTCAAGCGTTCGGCGTTACGTTTCAGAGGGTGCTGTTAGGGGGCGCGATCAATTTTTTATTGTCGGTTATAATGGCGTACCCCTTGTCGAGGGATAGCGGTTTTTTTCGCAGCCGCAGCATCTATATGTGGTTTCTCGTGTTCACGATGCTATTTAATGCCGGACTTATTCCGTGGTACATCGTCATTCAAAAGCTGCACCTGCTGGATTCAATCTGGGCGCTTGTCCTGCCGGGGGCTGTTCCGGCATTTAATGTCATTTTGCTGATGAATTTTTTCAGAGGCATTCCCCGGGAACTGGATGAAGCAGCCTTTATCGACGGGGCGGGACACGGATACACGTTGTTGAAAATCTATTTGCCGATATCGCTGCCAGCGCTGGCCACCATCACCCTGTTCAGCATTGTCGGCCATTGGAACAGTTTTTTTGATGGGCTTATCCTAATGAACAAACCTGAGCATTACCCGCTTCAAACCTACATTCAGCAGTTGGTCGTCCAAATTAATTCCACTAGTACGCTGGACCCGGAACAAATCAAGCAAATCATGCAAATATCGACTAAAACTTTGAATGCCGCCAAGATCGTCATTTCGATGCTGCCGATCTTGATTGTTTACCCGTTTTTACAGCGTTTCTTTATTCATGGGATTGTTTTAGGCTCAGTTAAAGAATAGAGGGAGGAAAAGAAATGTTGTCCAAAAGTAAGCTGGCTCTCAGTTCCGCGCTGTTATGGTGCAGTGTCGCAACAGGCTTTGCGGCTCCGCTGCATGCCGAAGGAAAAACCACTTCGAACATTAATACGAATGACAATACGAAGGCGCCGGTATCTGAACTCAGGGAGCTGCCGAATGGCAAAAAAGTGCTGTACGTGGAGGGGAAGCCGTTTCAAACCTACGGCGTTCAGATTCGCGTAGATACACAGCGCATTCATGCAGGACTTACAAATGAGCAAATCTCTGCAAAAGAGCTGTTCCGCAGCGCCCGTGAGTTGAATGCCAATGTCGTGCAGATTCCGATTTCCTGGGGAGATATCGAACCTTCGCCGGGCGTTTTCGACTGGACAAACGTGGAGTGGGCAATCAGTGAAGCGAAAAAAGCCGGATTGAAAATGGAGGTGTTATGGTTCGGCCTTGACGTTTGCGGTACCGGATGGTCGAAGTCTCTTCCAAAATATATCGTAGAGGACACAAATACGTACAGCCGCGTACTGAAAAGTGACGGCACTGTACTCGGCACCGATGAAAAAGGCAATTATTACGGGAACGGTGACGGGATAAAGACCGCGCTTTCCAGAGAAGATCCCGATACATTGGCCCGCGAGCAAACTGCGGTAACGCAGCTCATGGCGTATTTGGCCGACAATGACCGTTCAAATGTTGTGATCGGCTTTCAAGTGGAAAATGAACCGTCGATTGTGCAGCATAATCCGAAAATAAATGAAATCGACCGCGATTATAGTGCGGACTCCACAGCCATTTACGAAGCGGAGGGCTATACAGACCCGCTGGAGTTCAGCAAGGACCGGCTGGCAATTTATTTGAACAAGGTTGCGGGCTGGGTTAAGAGCTCGGCCAAACCGATGTACACCAGAGTTAATTTCATCACTGCCTATGACCAGATTGACGAGGACGTAGCGAAGATGAGAACCCTTGCGCCAAACGTGGATTTCATCGGAATTGACACGTACGGGAAGCAGCAATGGGATCTGTATAACCGGCTGATCACAGATTTTTCAATCGGGGGCAATGTTCCGCATATCGCCGAGCAGGAGGGCGCCGCTGCCGACAGCAGGCAAAAGATTATGGACGTACTGGCCGCGAACGGGGTCGGCGCAGAGATGTACCGGCTGGACAGGGCCGTTGAAGGGACGGACAATTTTCTGCTGGATTTCGACGGCAAAGATGCCAGGCCGGAAACGGACGAGGTTCGAGGCACGTTTGGCATGTTGAACCGGGTGATGCCGGTTCTGGCGACGAAGAAGAACGGCAATGACAATGAGATCCAATATTTTAATGCAATGGGACGAACGGACACCAGCTATACCGGCAGCAAAAGCTTGAACGGGGTGAACTGGACCTACGCGACGAAAGAGGCGGGGATCGGCGTTGCGATGTCAGCCAGCGGCGACACGGTTCTTCTGAGTGCCAAAGCAGGCAGCTTTACGGCTGCAGGCCCGCTGCCGTCCTATGCAGAGAGCGGCTCCTTTGATGGTGATGGCGTCTGGAGAAAGGACTGGAGCAAGCCGGTTATTGATAATGGGGACGGCACGTATACTGTAAAGCTTTACCCCTATGAAGTTGTCCGGTTAAGCAGTCAGCAAGGCTTGAGTTATGCTTATCCGATTGTTTCCGCTACAATGGGCGGCAATGCTTTGAACGGTCACGGCGCCGATCAGGCTATTGATGGAGACTGGGACAGCTTTGCTCAATCAGACAGCAATGCGCCCTGGGATTTGACGGCTGATCTAGGTGCAGAGAAGAAAGTCCATGAGGTTAAGCTGGTTACGACTGCCGCGACGCGGGAAGGCGAAGGAACCAATCTTGCGTTAGGGGCGCAAGTGACGATGAGCGCTCCATCCGCTTGGGAGAATGACGGCTGGAAAGCGGTAGACGGAGATTTGAATACCTGGGCCCAATCGATGACGGACCTGTGGGGGATGACGGTCGATCTCGGCGAGTCGAAGACGATCAATCAGATTGTTTTTACGCCGGTTCAAAATGCATACGCCAGAAAGTATGATTTGCTTGTTTCTGCAGACGGCGAAGAATGGACGGTCGCGGCATCCGAAACGAAGGGCATCGGTACATCCAAGACTTATGATTTTGTCCCTGTATCGGCCAGATATGTGAAGATCGATGTGAAGGAACAGAGCAATCCGAATCATGCCATCAAGGAGCTTGCCGTTTATGATACAAGTGGCGCGGGCGAGACCGCCAATGGTACAGCCGCCGCGACCGGCTATGTTGTTCAGGCCAGCACGGACGGAACGAACTGGACCACGGTCGCCGAAGAAGACCGCAACAATGGAGACACGCTCAAGACTTATTCTTTCGAACCGGTAATGGCAAGATATATTCGTATCCATGTGTTGACCGTCGAGGGAGGCAATGCGCATTACGGCCACGGCATCCGGGAGATTGGCGTGTTCGGTTTTAATGAGCCGCCGGTTACCCCGCCAGTTACTCCGCCGATAAACGTTGTGGACGATGGTGCAGGTATCGGCGATGTGAAAGAAAACTTGCAAGGCAGTGTAAAGGATGGCCCTGCAGGTGTACTGATTTACCCGCAACCGGAGGACTTCCTGCAAGAGACGCAAGGCGAAAATGCTGCTGTCGTCAGATTGAGACCTCAATTATTGCAGGAAGGCTTTAATAAACTCCTGAAGAAGGGTGATGGCGCTCACCTGTTGTCTATCGTACTACCGAAGGGCCATACTGCGACACAAGTGGAGCTGCCGTTCGAAGCGTTGGCCCGCTTTGCCCAAGAAATGCCCGCAATCGTTCTGGCTATTCATAATGATATTGGAGGCTATGATTTGCCGTTAAAGGCCATAGATTACTCGAACGTAGCTAGAACATTGGGAGTTCCGGCAGCGGATATGCAGGTTCGAATGCGCATTCAGCCGATTCAGGGCGATCTGGAGGCTTCAATAAAAGCTAAGGTTGAGGCTCAGGGTTATGAAGTCAAAAGCCCAATCTTAAGTTTTTCCGTAACAGTCGAGGCAAAGGATAAGAAGCCGCGCGAAATTAAAGACTTTGGCACTGTCTATGTACCTAAAAGGTTAGTCGTTACCGCTAAGGGAGACAAGGGGCAATTAACGGCGGTGACGATTGATCCGGCGACGGGCGAGTTGTCATACGTGCCGTCGACCATCCAAACGGTCGATGGCGTGACCGAGGCCATTGTATATGTCACTCACGACAGTCTCTATGCAATTGTTCATCCGTCCCGAACCAAGGAGTTTGAAGATATTCAGGGACACTGGGCTCAGCGTGATATTGCTCTGCTGGCCTCCAAGCTGCTGGTTAAAGGTCAAACGGAACGGAAATTTGCGCCCGATTTGCCGATTACCCGCGCAGAATTTACTTCATTGCTCGTTCGCACGCTCGGACTCGGGTTGTCTGCGGGTGATGACACATCACAGTTTTTGGACGTTCCGGCTGGCACATGGTACACGGCTGCGGTCAACGCGGCCGTCCGGGCAAAACTTGTATCCGGTACAAATCAAGGGCTGTTTAAACCGGATGAATTGATTACGCGGGAACAGATGGCACTTATGCTCCGCAATGCGCTGGCGTTTCGGGGTGCGGAAAATGATGACACTGGCGCCAACACGGATGCGGGGCAAATATTAGCCCCATATAAAGATAAAGATGCGATTTCCGCTTGGGCCAGAGCAGCCGTTTCACAGTCCGTACAAATGGGACTGATGACCGGTCGTCCGGGGGCGACGATCCAGCCTGGAGCCGATGTGACCCGGGCGGAAGCGGCCGTAGTTGTGAAACGATTGCTTGATCATTTGAATTTTTAATAGCTAAGCAGTGGAGGGAACAAAAGATGGCAGAAATCGAAAAGGTACACGTCATTTTCAAAACACATTTGGACATCGGCTTCACCGATCTGGCCGCTAATGTCACCGATCAATATGTCCGGCAGTATATCCCTTCCGCGCTTGCGCTCTCGGAGCAGTTGGAGCGGGAAGGCGATGCGGCAAGGTTTGTCTGGACAACCGGATCTTGGCTTATTCATGAATATTTCAAACGTGCAGGGGATGCCGGGCGCATCCGTATGGAGGAAGCGATCCGCGCAGGCCGCATCGTCTGGCATGGCCTTCCTTTCACGACTCATACCGAGCTGATGGATCCTTCCTTGTTTGAATACGGCTTATCGCTGGCTCAAAGGCTCGACATCAAATACGGCAGAAAGACCATTGCCGCGAAGATGACGGACGTTCCCGGACATACCCGTGCGATTGTTCCGCTGATGGCAGCCAAGGGAATCCGCTATCTGCATATCGGGGTAAATCCGGCTTCCAGAGTTCCTTCCGTTCCTCCTGTATTCGTATGGAGGGGAAAGGACGGATCAGAGGTGATCGTCAACTATGCGGATAATTACGGGAAGACGCTGGAGATTTCGGGACTTAAGGAAGTTATGATTTTCGCCCATACAGGAGATAACTGCGGACCGCCGTCAGCGGAAGAAATTCGCAGCGAATTCGAACGGCTATCCGCGATCTATCCCAATGCTCAAATTATCGCTTCTACCATGGACGCTTTTGCGGAGCAGCTTATCAAGATTCAACATACCTTGCCGATTGTGACCGAAGAGATCGGCGATTCCTGGATTCATGGCGTGGCGACGGACCCGCAGAAGGTGTCCCAATATCGGGAGCTTCTGCGCTTGCGCGCTAAATGGCTGGAAGAGAACCAATTTGATACCGACAGCCGCGAATTCACGGATTTCTCCGACAACTTGATGCTTATCGCTGAGCATACATGGGGAATGGATGAGAAGAAATGGCTGACAGATTTTAAACATTACGCGAAAGCGGATTTCACGGCGGCGAGAAAAAGAGATCGCATTTCCGCAGATGCCGTTCCCGACAAGTATCGCTATATCGGCGCCTTTGCGATGGATGAGCTCGACTTGACTTCGAAGGATTTGTATTCGAACCGCGCGCGGGAGAAATCGTATTCGCTGTTCGAGCAATCCTGGCTGGAGCAAAGGGGATATGTCGGCCAGGCGCTCGAGGCGCTCAGTGCGGACAAGAAGCGTGAAGCTATAGCGGCATTAGAGGCGATCCGATGTGTGCATGTACAAGAAGAGGAGGAGGGAGCAGAACTGCCGGCCGCCTCACGTGCCATAATCCCGTGGACGCCTTGCAAGCTTGGCAAGTTCGAGGTTGTATTCGGCGAAGACGGTTCTATTGCCGGCCTTACGGATGAGAAGGGCAAGGAATGGGCGGACGCCAGCCACCGTCTGGGCGCTTTTCTGTACGAGACGTTAGGGGTCGCCGATTATCATGACTGGTTCGAAAAATATGTTCAGGATGTCGACAGGCACTGCGCATGGGCGGATGCTGATTTCGGCAAGCCGGGAATAGAAAATGTGAAGCCGCAGCCGGCACGGCAGGGCTATAAGCCTGTTCTGACATCTTTGGTGTGCGTTGGTACAAATGAAGAAGACAAAGTGACCGCAATGCTTGAAATGCCGGAGATGCCGGTCAACTGTTACGGGGCCCCTAAAAAGGTCACGATCCTCTACCGGTTCGGGAAGGGGGAAGTTTCCCGCATTGATGTATCTCTGCATTGGTCCGGTAAAGAGGCCAATCGTCTGCCGGAAGCAACCTGGTTCTCCTTTTCACCCAAGGTCGATAATTCAAACCAGTGGCGAATGGATAAACTGGGGGAACGGATCTCGCCATTGGAAGTGGTCAAACACGGAAACCGGAATTTGCACGCAGTACATTCCGGAATCTATTACGATGGAGCGGATGGGAAATTCGCTGTTCAGACGCTGGATGCGGCAGTGGTTGCACCGGGAGAGCGCAAAATTCTGCTTTTCGATAACCGGTTCGGAGACCTGGATAACGGATTTCATTTCTTGCTGCATAACAACGTCTGGGGAACCAATTTCCCGATGTGGTATGAAGACGATGCCTATTATCGCTTTACGCTAACTTTTGAAACTAACTGATAGACAGAGAACGATCATGCCGTTATAAATGCGAACGCGTTTGGTCTAAGACTGAACGTGGTCACCATGCGGCTGGAAGGAGCAAACAATGGGGAACAATCATACCGTGACTTATGACGGTACCAGCTATTTCGTTGACGGGAAGCGCATCTGGCTGTCGTGCGGGGAAATGCATTATTTTCGTACGCCGGCAGCTTTATGGAAAGACCGGCTGCTGAAGGCAAAGAGAGCCGGCTTGAACTGTATTTCAACCTATATGCCGTGGAACATGCACGAAACCGAAGAAGGCGTATTTGATTTCAGCGGCGATCTCGATGTTGGAGCCTTTATCCGCTTGGCGGGCGAGCTTGGCTTATTCATTATTTTGCGTCCGGGACCTTATATTTGCTCAGAATGGGATTTCGGCGGCTATCCGGCATGGCTTTCCGTCAAGGAAGGCATTCTTTACCGGACGAATGAACCGACATACTCCTATTATTACAAAAGATATTTTGCCCGCGCCTTGCCTCCTTTGGCCGAACTTGATGCGACCCGCGGAGGCAATATCATTTTAATCCAGAATGAGAACGAACATCATATGCCGGAAATCCCCGGCAGGCTGGACTATTTTCACGATATTGACCAGGCGTTCCGCGAAGCGGGATTCCGAATTCCGATCATCAACTGCAACCGGTTTGTAGACCGGGAATCGACAGGCACGATCGAATGTGTGAACACATGGGACGATCCGGTCGGAGATCTTCTTTATATGCGCCAGCATCAGCCGGAGGCTCCTCTCTTGGTTACGGAGTTTTGGTCCGGGGGATTGGATAGCTGGGGGAGGGGGCATGTTAACAAGCCGGTGAAGGATGTCGTTCGTAAATCGATCGAAATTCTCGGGTGCGGATCGCAAAATACTTATTATATGTGGCACGGCGGGACAAATTTTGCTTTTTGGGGAGGGCGCCTGCAGTATGAGCCGTTTTTTCATATCATTACGAGCTACGATATGGATTCCCCGCTTGCCGAAGGCGGTGAGCTGACGCCCAAGTATTACGGCACTAAGCTCGTTACGACGCTTGCCAGCTCTATGGGGAACTTTTTTGCCGATAAGCGGATTTATCCCGAGGAAATAACAGAGCAGCGAGGCGTTACTTTCCTGCCGATCAGAAATGGGGACGGAGGCTGGATTACGGCGACCCGTGGTGACCATACAGAGAAGAAAAGTGCAGGGGTTACGCTGCCTGACGGTACCGTTCTGCCTGTTTCATTGGATCCGTACGGGGCGGCGATCATTCCTTTTGGCTTGCAGCTGACGGATGCCGCATTTCTCGACTATACGAATCTGATGCCGTTCGGATGGTTCCCGAACATGCTGGTCCTTCATGGGCCTGAACAATGGGAGGCGGTTGTCCGCATTAATGGTACGGATCTCCGAGCACCAGTGCCTGCGGGAAGTGAACCGGAGATTCATTATTTCGAAGATTTAATCGTAGTTATTATGTCTACGGCGCTTGCCGAGCGTACCTGGCAGCTCGAAATGGATGGCACTTTAATCATCGGTCCTGCCTATATCGGAGCAGACCGCAACGATATTCATCTGGACGCTGGCGCAACAAGCTACTGTGAAATTCAGCCGGATGGCAGTTTGCTGCGGCATGAAACCGGGGAGCAGCCGCATAGGCCTGAGCTGCTGCTGACCTTAGACGATTGGAAATGCATCGATCAATGTTCTGAGCCGCTCGGCGATGCCGCTGAATGGGCGCCGCTGGTCGGTCCGACAGGATTAACAGAGCTGGGCGCATTGTATGGCTATGGCTGGTACAAGATGGAACTGGAATCCGAGCATGAGCGCGATTTGAACATTCGTCTGCCGCAGTGCGAGGACCGCGTGCTGCTCTATGTAAATGGGCGGAAGATTGGCGTCTGGGGCTATGGAGAAGGGGCGACGCTGGAAGGGATACCTGTGCATCTTCAGGCAGGAACAAACATGATTGTGGCGCTGGCGGACAATTTAGGCAGAATGACGCACAGTTGGAAAGTCGGCGAGCCTAAAGGGATCATCGATCATTTGTTTGCATCAGATCCGATAACGCTGACCGGACCGGAGTGGCGTGAGACGGAATTCGATCCAGGCTGGATTCCCAGCCTGCCGGGACATTTGAATCAGAATCACCGCACTCCCGAATTGGCAGCGATGAACCTTATGACCGCAGTATATACGTTTACTTTAGCCGAGCCTAAGACTGTTCAGTTGCTGTTTACCGTAGAGCACCCTGTGCTGGTTAAATGCAACGGATCATTCGTTGGATTTTACGAAAACCCGGGAAGGGGCTTCGGGGATGTCCTCATTCCGGCCGAACTTTTGCAAGATCATAACCGGATTGAATTGCTGCTCTGGGGAGATGTGAAGGAGAGCGCACTGGATTCATTACGGGCCTTTGTGCTGGGTGATGCCATAACTGCCCAGGCCCGCTGGTCGTTTTCTCCATGGCGTGTACCGCAAGCAGCATTGCCGCTCGGACACGCAGGCCAGGGATTTCCCGCATGGTATCGCACCGATTTCGGCGAATTGGCGATACCCGGTCCTGTCTATTTGCGAATAAGCAGCAGCTGGAAAGGTCAAATCTATTTCAATGGGCATAATGTTGGAAGATACTGGAACGTGCCGCCGCAGCAAGACTATTATTTGCCCGAGTGCTGGTTCCAGGCGCATAATACGCTGCTGCTGTTTGACGAGAATGGTCAAGCGCCGGCGGGGGCGGCAATCGTCAGCAAAAAAGAGTGGAAGAAAACGAATCTGTACGAACAGCCGCTGGATGTCGTTCCGGCAGAACGGCAGGGCTGATCCCCTATAGTAACTGCCCATGGCGGAATCGTCATGGCGCAAAGCTGCGGTAGCTATCGATTGGAAGGGGTTTTAACCAGAAGTTTGAAATTGAAACAGAAATAGGATAGGGTGGAAGGGGCCAGCCTGCATAAGTAAAGGGAGTCCGCTAACGGGCTCCCTTCAATATTTTAGGCTAGAGCCGGATTTTCACGGCTTTGGTGGCGATAAACACATTAATATACGGATCAAGCGCACATTGCCCGCCAAAATGATCCTCGTAAAACCCCGTAACGACAAGCCCTGCATCCAGCTGTCCTTTAATCTGGTCCTCCAGCGAGTGCCCAAATTCGAGAGAAATTTGCTCCTGCAATTGCTTCTCCAGCCGCTCTTTTGGCAGGTCAGTCACATCGGCATAAGGGATTTTATGCGCGACCTCAAGGATTCCTTGCTCTTCTTTTTCCAGATCGAAGATATAGAGAAGCGGGTTTGTGAACCCGGCCACGATCGCTCCTCTCTCCTTCAGCACACGCGCTGCTTCCTTCCATACCGGCTTAATATCGGCAGCAAAGCAGTTGGACACGGGATGAAAAATAAAATCAAACGATTCATCGGCAAAGCAGGACAGATCAGCCATATCACCTTGCACGGTTTTAATCGTTAATCCATCGCGCTCGGCGACCATGCGGTCCTGCGCCAACTGCTTGTCTGAGTAGTCGAAGACCGTAACATTGGCGCCTGCTGCCGCCAGGATAGGCCCTTGTTGCCCGCCTCCTGAAGCGAGACATAATACTTCCAGCCCAGCGAGCGGCGGAAACCAATCTTTCGGAACCGGCTTGGTGGGAGTCAAAACAAGCTCCCATTCTCCTGCGCGCGCTTTGGCAACCTGCTCAGAGGAGACGGGCAGCGTCCATTCGTTACCAGCATCAACCTTGTTATTCCACGAAATGCGGTTATATTCTAAAATGTTCATTGCGCTATCTAGCCTCCATCGTTTTTTCAGTAACACAAAAAGGCTGCCCAGGTTAACAATAATAACTTCAGGGACAGCCCAACTATTTTCATCAACAATCGCATACCATTTTTTGGACCCACGATAAAAATATAGTACTACAAAGGAAAGTATAAGTCTATACTTTTTTTGTTTTTCTTCTATACTTGAAGATACTTTGGGAGGAGGGAATTTGATGGTGTTGAACTATAGCGAGACGGAAGAACGGCGATATGCGCAAGAAGTGACGGCTGAGCTGCAGCGTGCGTTAAACGCATTGGATGAGAGGATCGCCTCATCTTATCATGAGGTAATTGAAGCGAAAAAGTACATTTGGGAAAATATTGCTCAGCTGGATCCTGCGGAACGGGCGGCAGGCAGAATCGATGTTTCCTTATCGATCGATGTGGGAGAGAAGGCTGTCAGCGATCAGCGGAAGGTTCGCAAATTGCTGCAGTCCCCATACTTTGGCCGGATAGATTTCCTCGTCCACGGCGATAAGGAGCCGGATGTCTATTATATCGGCGTTCATTCCTTTGTGGCAGCCGACGGTGCCGGGAACATTATATTCGATTGGCGGTCGCCTGTAGCGAGTATGTTTTATGATTTTGGGATCGGAGCGGCCAGTTATACGGCGCCAATGGGGGAGGTTAGAGGTGAAATTTCGTTAAAGCGGCAGTACAAGATTGTGGACGGCACACTGGAATATATGATCGAAAGCGGGCTCAACATAAATGACGATATTTTGCAAAAGGAATTGAGCAGCACGTCCGATGAGAAGATGAAGCATATCGTAGCAACGATTCAGCAGGAGCAAAATGTCATTATCCGCAATGTTGCTGCCCAAGAACTTATTATCCAAGGGGTGGCTGGGTCGGGCAAAACATCGATCGCTTTGCACCGTGTCGCTTTCCTGCTCTACCGTTTTAAAGAAACGATTAATTCAAGCAATGTGCTCATTATATCGCCGAACAAAGTGTTTTCTGATTATATTTCCGGCGTTCTTCCCGAGCTTGGCGAAGAGAAAATATTAGAAGCCAGCCTGGCGGAACTGGCGGCAGGAGAGCTTGCGCGCATTTGCCGTTTTCAAACCTTTGATGAGCAGGTTGCGGCGTTGATTGATCAGGAAGACGAAGCGCTCATTGCCCGAATTCGTTTTAAATCGTCTCTCGCTTTTGTCGGGCAATTGGACAGCTTTATCGAATATGCGGATCAGCATTATTTTTCAGCTGCAGATGTAACGATTGAAGGAGTCTTCTTCCCGCAAGCGGCGATCCAGAGCAGTTATAATGCGCTCCGCAGGCTGCCGGTCACACAAAGGCTGGATAAAATCGCGGCCAGTCTATGGGAGGGGACGCGCGATGATGACGGGCAGAAGCTGCCGCCAGCGTTGCTGAAAAAGCTGAAATCGGCGATTAAAAACATGTACCGCTTCCCTGGAGTTCTGTCATTGTATGAGGCGTTTTATTCGTTTGCCGGCGAGCCGGGCATGTTTGTCAAGGGCAAAGCGAAGACGGTGGAGTACAGCGATGTTTTTCCACTCATCTACTTGAAAATATATGTTGAAGGAACAGCTTCCTACGATATTGTGAAGCATTTGCTTGTTGATGAGATGCAGGATTATACGCCCATTCAATATGCGGTTCTGGCAAAGCTGTTTCCTTGCAAAAAAACGATAATGGGTGACGGCAGCCAGACGGTGAATCCATATGGTTCCTCGACAATAAACATGATCAGCAAGGTATTCCCGCAAGCTGAAAAAATGGAGCTGCTCAAAAGCTATCGTTCCACGCTTGAAATTGTCCGCTTCGCCCAGCAAATAAAGCCGAACAGCAAGCTCATTCCGATTGAGCGGCACGGCCAGACACCGCAGATCATACAGTGTGGGAATCCCGAACTGGAGCTGGAAAAAATAAAGGAGCTGCTGCATGCATTCCGCGGGTCTGCTCATCGTACGCTTGGCATCGTCTGCAAGTCGCAATCACAAGCAGCAAAGCTCTGCAGCATGCTTCAACACGACTTCCCGGACATTACGCTACTGGACTTTAACAGCACGGCCTTCAAGGACGGGATTGTCGTCACTACCGCGCATATGTCCAAAGGACTGGAGTTCGACCAGGTCATCGTTCCCGCAGTCAACTCAGCTGTCTATCGGACGGAGCTCGACCGAAGTTTGCTTTATATCGCTTGTACCCGTGCGATGCATCGGCTGGATTTGACGTACAGCGGGGAGTTGAGCTGGTTTTTGCGCGGGTAATAAGATGTAGTAAAAAGCATCCCTACTCTCGCTAGCAGAAGGGATGATTTTCTGCGGGGCTGAGGCGCATTATTGCACATAATACAACATTTGCCTCATGATTCAGCCGTGTTTTCCGGAAATGTTGTACGTGTTGCAGGTCTGTTGATTTACCACAATATGGATTGTCAAAGATTATAGAAACTTGTAGAATAGCCCCGTTTGGCTGGGGATTTATTCATATTGGCCGACTAAATGGATTTTCTACAGTTCGTTTTTTGTTTTGCTCGCTAATTAGTCGGACTAGATGGAAAACCTACAGTTAGAATGGGAGATAGAGATTGAAAGACTCGATTTGGCCCGAACTAGCTGGATGATTTCCAGTTAGATTGAAAAAAATCATCTTTTCTCGGTATTTACCTGCATAAAATCCAGTTAGTTTTGGGGAAAGGATCGTAGGTCCGCTGCCTCCCCGTGGTGATGCAGCCAGGCGTGCTTAGTTCATTTTATTCCAAAATGTAATGTCCTCAAGCGGCAGGCGCGTGGAGGGACGTCCTTCCTGCGCTGCTTTGCCAAGAGCGAGGATCATGATCGGCACGTACTGCTCCGGGATGTTGAACTGTTCTTTCAGCTTGACCGGATCGTAGCCGCCCATTGGCAGCGTGTCGTAACCTTTCGCCCGCGCCGCGAGCATAAGCTGCATGGAGACAAGCCCGCCATCGACGAGCACGATGTCCTTCAGCTTCTCTTGCGGAAGCGAGCCGTACATGCCCAGGAGATTTCCTACAAACTGATTCTTCATTTCCTCTGACATATAGCCTTTTTCAACCGCTTGGCTGTAGATTTTGTCTGCATTTTCGTAGCCTTTCATGTCTCCAAGGACGACGATGCCGACAGAGGCTTCGGACAAGCGCTGCTTGTTGAAATCGAAGACGACCGCTTCGAGTCTCTTTTTGCTCTCTGTATCATGCGCGATCAAGAAGCGCCAAGGCTGCAAATTGGAAGAAGACGGAGCCAGTGCGGCTGTCTCTAATATTTCAGCCAATTCTTCCTGTGAAATGGCTACATTTTCATACGAACGGACCGAACGGCGGCTTCGGACCACGGTCATAAAATCTTGTAGAGCTGTTTGGGTTGTCATGTTGTTTTGTGCCTCCTGAAAAATAAATCGCAAAACTGTAATTGAAATGTGTACAGTATAACTTTTTCATAATAAAGAGTCAAGTGGATAAAGCCGGGCACAACGATCATCATGATCATTATGCCCGGCTTTTATGCGCTAATCTTTACTTTTAATCGCGGCCTGCAACTATGGCATTATAGTAGTCATCAAGATTGATGGGCTCTCCGTGATTCAAGCGTGACTCTTCGGCGGCAAAAGCCATCAGATGGCTGCGGACCGAAGCAGACGCGGAGGATAGTCCTTCCTGTCCATTGTAATTCCGCACATCCCGCAAGAAATTGCGGACAATTTCGCGATCGCCGCCGCCGTGGCCATCCGCTGGGGCGCTGACGCGAATAGTAGATTCTTCCTTCGTAATCAGGTCGTAGACCGAAAATTCATTATGCTCCATATTGCCGCGAATCTCGCCTTTCGTTCCCATGATCTGGATGATCCGCGTATTGTCGCGCGTAAAGCCGCACATGCTGAACATAGCCGTCGCTCCGCTGGCGAATTCCATATTGACCACTTGATGGTCAACGACGTTGTTGTCGCTGCGGTAGACACAGCGGCCGTAATCGTTGGTGCGCAGCGCTTCCAGCACGCCTTCGCGGCTGTCGTCAAGCGTGAATTTGCGCGCCCAGCCGCGACCTTCGCCCAGATAATAATTCGGGGCGTAATATTGGCAGGCAGCTTCGGCCGGACAGCCGTCGAGGCAGCGGGCCGGAGCGCCTTCCGGGGCATTGTGCTCATTGAAATGCATCAGGGAGCCGAACGAGGTGAGCCGGACGCAGGGCTCATCCATCAAGTAGGCGAGCAAATCCATATCGTGGCAGGATTTCGCCAAAATCATCGGGCTCGATGTGTCGGAGTTGTTCCAATTGCCGCGTACGAAGCTGTGCGACATATGCATATTGCCGACATTTTCATTCAGCTGGATGGACACAATTTTGCCGATGCGCCCTTCCTGAATGACCCGTTTGACCGCGGACCAGTAGGTGGTGTAGCGGAGCACATGGCAGATGGTGAGCATCCGGTTATGTTTTTTCGCTGCCAGTTCCATCTCGACGCATTCTTTGGGATCCGGCGACATCGGTTTTTCCAGCAGCACATGGTAACCAAGCTCCAGCGCTTTCATCGTAGGGGCATAATGCATCCGGTCCTGGGTGCAAATAATAGCGATATCGGCCATTTTCGGCTGGGAAAGGATATCCTCCCAGCTTGCAAATGTCTGCTCCGGCTGCAACCCTTGCGCTTGCACGATCGCTTCCCGGCGCTCCGGGTCTGCTTCTGCTACGGCAACAAATTCAAGCTCATGCGGATAATGAACGGCATAGGGCGCGTAGGCGCGGGCTCCGCGGTCTCCGGCACCAAGCAGTACGGCTGTAATTTTTTCCATGATTCTCTCTCTCCCGGCTGGTTTGTAATCTTGTTGGATGAAGGTTTATTTGGATCCAGTTAAGGCAATGCCTTCAATAAAGGATCGTTGGAATATAAGGAAGATGACGATCATCGGCCAAATGGCCAAAATCGAACCTGCCATCAAAATCGTATAATTGGTGCCGTGCTCGCCCTGCAGTGAGGCAAGACCTGCGGACAGCACCATTTTGTCCGGCGATGTATTGACGATAAGCGGCCACATCAGATCATTCCAGGACCAGAGGATTGTGAAAATCGCTAGTGCGACCAGCCCCGGCTTTGCCAGCGGCAGCATAATTTGCCAATAGGTGCGAAACGTGCTGCAGCCGTCCAGCTTGGCCGACTCCTCCAGTTCCTTGGGCAGCGTCATAAAAAATTGCCGCAGCAAAAAGGTGCCGAATGCACTGAACAATCCGGGAGCAATGAGTGCTTGCAGCGAGTTGAGCCAGCCCAAATCCTTCATGATCATGTATTGCGGGATTAGAAAGACTTGGCCGGGCACCATCAGTACCGATAGCGCCATCATGAAGAAGAAATTGCGTCCCGGAAACTCGATCCGGGCAAAAGCGTAAGCCGCAAGCGAGCAAATGACGAGCTGGCCGGCCGTCTTGACAATCGTTGTCACAATGGTGTTCCAGTAAAACGTATAAAAAGGCAGGTTGGTAAACACTTTGCTGTAGTTGGACCATTGGAATGTTTCCGGAAAAATAACCGGCGGCACCGCCGTTGACTCGCCTAATGTTTTGACAGAGGTCAGAAACATCCATATAAAAGGTACCACCATGAGGATGGCGCCAATAATCAACGTAATGTGAATAGCCGCCGCTCTTGCCGGCGAAATTTTATGCACAGTTGCTTTCATCGGGACGCCTCCTATTCATAGTGAACCCATCTTTTTTGCAGCTTCATTTGTACATAAGTTACGCCCATAATGATCAGGAACAAGATGACAGCGATCGCCGAGGCGTAGCCCTTCATATTTTGCATAAACGCGTATTTGTAGAACAGATACACGATGGATTGCGTGGAGTCGATGACAATATTGCCTACCATCATAAAGATCAGGTCGAATACCTGAAAAGCGCCGATCAAGGAAATGACTGAGACGAAAAAGATCGTCGGCGTCAAAAGCGGCAATGTGATGCGGAAAAATTGATACATCGTACCAGCTCCGTCAATAGAAGCCGCCTCATAATAAGAGGAAGAGATTCCCTGCAGACCGGAAAGCAAAATGATCATATTATGTCCAATTGAACTCCAGATCGCCACAATAATAACAGAGTATAGTGCAAATTTGGGATCGGTCAGCCACTGCGGGCCTTGGATGCCAATTTTTGATAATCCAAAGTTGAGCAGACCGTAGTCGGCGTTATACAGCCATTTCCAGACCATCGCTACTGCTGCGGGCATCGTGACAACAGGCAAAAAGTACAGCGTCCGGTACAGCGTCAGACCGCGAATGCGCTGATTTAGCAGCACGGCGACCAGAATCGAAATGAATATACCGACAGGCACTGTGAAAATAATGTAGATGAGCGTATTACGAAAAGCTTTGAGCAAGTTAGGGTCTGTCAGCAGCTTCTCATAGTTGTCGATCCCGGACCACTTGTATTTGCCAAATGCGCCCCATTCCGTGAAGGAAAAGAAGAAGGTTTGAAAAACCGGCCATACGTAGAAAACAAGCAGGCCCAGCATAAGCGGTGCAATCATGATATAGCCCCACATCATATCGGTGCGCCGCATTCGGCCAATCTTTGTTTTCTTGTGTGCTGCTGTGCTCATGAGCGATCACCCTCCCGCATGATTCATGATGAGACCGCCAAGCAGACCGGCCCAGCTCCCATAGGGGAGAGGGCCGTGTCCCGATGGCCTTTGTCTATTGCTCGGCGGCAAGCGCCTCATTCATTTTGCTGCCAAGCTCCTTCATGGCATCCTCGGCCTTGGCTTCGCCTGTCCAAACTTTTTTCAAAATTTCGTCTTCATAAGTTGTCCAGACCGATGTATCTTTGGATACAGGGTAGGGGGAGGCATACTCCAGCTGATCGATAAACACTTTAACGTTCATGTTCGGATAAAATGCCAGCCAGCTGGATTCCCCGCCTTTGAATGCAGGAATCGCACCGCCCGCTTTGCCGGCGATTTCAGCAGCTTCCTTGGAGCCGAGGAATTTGATGAATTCCCACGCTTCCTTCGGATGCTTGGAATTGGCCGACATGACGTGGCCCAGGCCGTGCAGGACAACGCCTTGCTTTTTGCCTTTCGGCAGCGGAGCGACATCGACACTGTCTTTAATTGCATCTACTTGCATCATATCGACCGCTGCCCATGATCCGTCATAGTACATCGCCAGCTTGCCCGATTTGAACAGGTCGGCAGCACTTGTTTCCGTCAATTGCGCCAAAGTAGGCGAGACTTTGTGCACATGGATCATGTCCGTAAGGAACTTGACGCCCTCGATGGCTTCAGGCTTGTCGTAGCCGGATGTCTTTTTATCATCGGAAATTATCGTTCCCCCGGCTTGCAGAATCGTATTGTAGTAATATTCCTGACCGGCCTGTGCAGCTGCAAAGCCGTAGATGCCCTTGGAGCTGTCAGTCAGCTGTTTCGCTGCATCGGTCAGCGTATTCCAATCCCAAGAGGCATCCGGATATTTGATCCCTTTTTCATCAAACAGCTTTTTGTTGTAATAGAGGCCAATCGTGTCATAATCTTTTGGAATGCCGTAGTTTTTGCCGTCAAGGCTGTACAGGTCGACCAGCGCTTTCGGATAATTGTTCATATCGAGCTGATCGGCTGTAATGTTTTCGCTTAAATCCGCCAGCATGCCGTTTGCTGCATATTTAACAATATGAGGGCCGTTCATCCAGAACACATCGGGCAGCGTACCGCCGGTTGCCGAAGTTTCTAGCTTCGTCCAGTATTGCTTGTACGGCGTGTTCTCCAGCTTGACTTCGATATTGGGATGAGCGTCGTTAAACGCTTTCACAACGGGCTCCATCGTATTCAATCCCCAGCCGCCATAAGTAATGGTTACTTTGTCGGTAGAATTGCCGTCAGAGGCGTTTCCTGCAGAATTGCCTGCCGTATTTTCTTTGGCGCCTCCGCCGCCACCGCAAGCAGATACAACAAGCGACATCGCGAGTACCGTGATCACACCTAATTTTTTGGACACTTGAATTCCCCCTAAGTTTCATTATGAAATCAGTAATGAAAGCAACTATGCCCAGCTTACCTGAGATGAAAAATTAAGACCACCTCCATAAAAAATATAGCAACCCATTCGGCGTGGAATTTGGCGCCAAATCAGGAAAACGTTATCCTGCTGAAAAGGAAAAGGGGAAGAAACTTACTTTGTGCCTAGGGCGGCGTCAGAGGTTTCTTCACGCTAGGAACGCCAAGGAGCTTGCTAGCTCCTTCGTTCCATTGCCTCACTCAGCTCGCCCGGACGGGCATACTGCTCATTTCTCGCAAAGACGGATGATTGCCGGATCATCAGCTCATAGGGCAGCAGCACTTTGGGCGTTAACGGATAATTGCCCTGAAGCTGATCAAAGAGCGTTTTGGCGGCAACGGCGCCAATTTCGTGCTTGGGCACATGCACCGACGAAAGAGGCGGAGACGTATATTGCGAAAGCTCAATATTGTCCATCGCAATGAAGGCGATATCCTCAGGTATACGCTTGCCTTGTTCGATAACGGCGCGCATGGCGGGAATCGCCAGCATATCGCTGGCCGAAAAAAAGGCGGTAGGGAGCTCGTCTTCCTTGCAGCTGGTTAACAGCGCTGTCATTTGGCTGTAGCTTTCGTCAACAACCCAATTGGTATCGATGATCCATTGGCTGCTTAGCGGAATGCCAGCCTCATATAAGGCAAATTTGTAGCCCTGATAGCGCTCTTCGCTGTCAAGCTTGCGCGTATGGCCGAAGCCGCCGATAAACCCGATGCGCGTATGCCCTTGTTCAAGCAGATGATCGACAGCAGCCTTGGCCGCGGATATCCGGTCATAATCGATAACGGCGATACCGTCTCCCGTTGTGCTGATGCCGATTACGGCGATCTGACACTGCTTCAGATAGTCAATGATCGCTTGATCGATCCAGCCGATAATCATGACGCCGTCTACACGCTGCTCCTGGCCGATCCGGTGAAGCGCCGCTTCATCAGCCAGCTCGCCCGCGGTGTGAATAAAGGCGATCGTATAGCCTGCTTCGATCATTTTTTTGTTAAATCCGTTAAGTATAGGCGAGAAATAGGGATGATCGTCCCGCAGATGGGCGCCGGCAACGATACAGCCGATCTGTCTCGTGGCTTTTCTGGGTGCATCCTTTTCATTGCGTACCAGCTTGCGAGCGGTTTCATTCGGCTGGTAGCCGAGCTCGCGCACCGCTTGCCATACTTTCGTCTTCGTTTCTGCATTGATATGCCTGCTCGTGTCATTGTTGACTACACGCGATACCGTGGAAACGGATACGCCAACATGCTGCGCGACATCCTTCAAGGTCGGCAATGCCAGGACACCTCCCTCTAAAAAACTCAAATTCGGATAGAGCACCGGCGCATTTGAAGCAAACCGGATGCTTGAAGGGCGGTTGTCCAACTGTCCGTTTGGCAGCTTGCCCAACATATCCAAACGTTATCCTGAAAACAAGATACTACAGCATGAACCTATATGTCAACGTTTTCATTTTAGGAAATGATTGCAATTAGGAGCGGCGGAAGGGGCAGAAAGGCAGGGGCGGGAGCCGCTGCGGGCTCCGCTTAAAGTGAGGATCGCTGCCAAGGATCACGAGTGCAGCTCGCAGCATTATCCCGGAGTCTGGCAGCGCCGGTATTCGCCGGGCGTTGCTCCGGTCAGCTTTTTGAACATCCGGTTGAACGAGGTGACATTGCGGTATCCGATTTTCTCCCCAATGCTTTGAATATTCAAATCCGAGCTTGCCAGCAATTTTTTCGCATTTTGAATACGGATCCGGTTTAAATGCCAGATGAAATTTTCGCCGGTTTTTTCTTTAATATATACGGACAAATAAGCGCTCGACATCTTCAATTCCGCGGCGATGATATCCAGGGAAATATCGTCGGAGTACCGGTTCTCAATCGTCTGCATGATATATGCAATAACGTCTTTTTTATGCTCATAGCCGGTTTGGACGTTTTCCAAAAACGCGGGAACAAAGGTATGAAAGAACTGCTTGAATTCTTCGCCGGTGCAGCATATTTTCAGCGATTGCAATGCGGTCCGGGCTTGCGCAATGACAGAAGCATCCCGCTGCCGATGCTCCATCGCTCTGACGATCCGTGAAGCGAAGCTTTCGGCAAACCGCCGGCACTGGGGCAGCGTCGCACCTTTTCTCGCCATCGTCTCCAGCATGAGCTGAATCGCGTGAAGGGTCAGCTTGACATTGCCCGCTTCCAGATGGGCATGCAGCTCCTGTTCCTCATCGGATGGAAAGACGAACGCTGCCGGAGCTTGTACCGGCTCGGTAATGATCTGTGTTTCATCCAGCGGCCGGGCCTGCTCCAGTATGGCAGATACCTGCTCGTAAGCCTCGTGCAAATCGGCCGATTGCAGATAGGCGGAACTGACCGCGATCGTCACGAGGCAGGTGCGGCGATCCGAATCCAGCGTCTGCTTCAAATGATGCAGCGCCTCCGGCATGCGGCTAGATCCATCAGGCTGCAGAAACACCACAGAAACGATCTGGTCGTTCTCGATTTGGAACGTATAGGCACGCAGCTCGTGTTCGGATAGCACGAGGTCAATATATTCCCCGATTGTACGCTTCGTTGCTTCGTTCAATGGCTCCAGGCGTCTGTTGTTCAGTTGATACAGCACCAGGGAGAAGGGGCCTTCCTCCTGCATGAAGCCGCGCCATTCGGCAATGTCGGTATCAAGCGACTTCAGCTTGGCAATATAGCTGTAGTTGGTCAGTAACGATTTGCTGCTTCGCAGCTCGTCATGAATTTTGGCACGTTCTTCTTTTAGTTTGCCGATATAGTCGCTAATGGCAGCGAACTCATGAATCTCCGTTTTTACGCTTGATTGTTTGTCATCCCGCTGCTGCAATGAAGCGATGATCCGCTTCACCGGACTCTGCAGCCGCCTGCTGAACCAGTACGACAGGCCGAGCGCAAGGACGATTGCCAAAAGCTGAACGACAATATGCGTCGTGCGCAGCTTGGAAATTTGCGCGGTAATCTCGGCATAAGGAACGGCTGTAATGTAGCGCAGCCGGTTATCAGGGTCCGTATGGACGAAAAAATAGTGATCCTGGTACAGCTTGAAGGACTCACCTGTTTCAAAGCCGGGGAGCCCCCGAATCGAAGAGGAAGCCGGGGAACGGTACAGGATGCCGCCCTCCTCGGTTTGAATCAGAAACGGCACTTCCCCAAGCATGGCTTCGTTCATTGCACCGGCATCCAACATGGCGATCAGCATATAGTTGCTGCCAGGCAGCTTGAACGAAAGCGGAATCAGCGGTTTATCCGCGGCCCCGAAGCGGTCTTGCGGATAATATTGCGCTGAATGCAGGCGGTAATTGTCCGTCCGTTCAAACTGCTGCTGCCAGTATGAGGAATCATAAGGAGCGTGAAAGGCCGGCAGCGCGTCAAGCCCTGTCTGGCTGCTGCTTCCTTCCTTGTCGGCCATGAACAGGTTGGAGCGATAGAGCACGATCAGATTGTCCAAATAAAACAGCGGATTGGCCGCCGATTCCCGCAATCTCCGCACGATATCAACGACAAGATAATAATTGGCGTTTTCGCTTTTCACCGAGAGCAGCTGATTGTTGAACTGTTTGACGGTGCTATCGTTATAGGCTTGAAAAAGCACCGTTCTCAGCCGTTCGAAATGGGTATGATAGCGTTCAGCTGCCTGCTCCAAAATCATTCGGTTCGAACGAATAATTTCTTCCTGGATTTTTTGCTGGAAGAAGGAGAACAGCACATAGTTGAATGCGGATAACAGCGTTATAATCGCAAGGAAGCTGACAAAAATTCGGACCAGCAGCGATCTGCGCTTTGGTTGTGTGCGCTCCACGGACATTCCCTCCAAAGCTTGTTTCTTTTAAATTTGATGCTAGCAAGAAGCTGGGCATTAATCAACTCATTTACAAAAGCTTAAAGTGTGCGGCCAATAAGACGAAAATGCCCGTTCTATGCGGACTTCGAAGGTTTTTCGCTCCATGGAACCAAAGAAAATGTCTATTACCAAAGAAAGTGTCAATATTATTTTTCCGCCGATCGGGCTATGATCAGATCGAATTATAACGCAAAGGAGGGGTGAATGGTTGAAGCAAATGGCACTGGCCCGTCAGGCCGGATCAGGCGGGAAGACGCGCGGCCGCCGGTGGAAGGGGATCAAGCGAAATTGGGAGCTGTACCTGCTGATCTCCCCGGTCATCATTTATTTTCTGCTGTTTGAATATGGGCCGATGTACGGTGTGCAGATCGCGTTCAAACAGTTTTTTGTTACGAAAGGAATTTGGGGGAGTCCCTGGGCCGGCTTTGACCATTTCGAGCGGTTTTTCGAAAGCTTCTACTTTTGGCGGCTGATCGGCAATACGCTGCTCATCGGCTTGTACCAGATCGCAGCCGGATTTCCGATTCCGATTTTGCTGGCGCTTATGCTGCATGAGGCAGGCCATAAACGGTTCAAGCAATGGGTGCAAACGATTTTGTACGCTCCGCATTTTCTGTCGACAGTCGTTCTAGTCGGGCTGCTGTTCATCTTTTTGTCGCCGCAATACGGTCTGGTCAATCATGTGCTGGCCTTGTTCAGTGTGCAGCCGATCGCATTCCTGACGCAACCGGAATGGTTCAAAAGCGTCTATGTGCTGTCTGGCGTATGGCAGCAGATGGGGTGGAATTCGATTATTTATTTGGCAGCTTTGTCAGCTATCGATCCTCATTTGCACGAAGCGGCTCAGGTTGACGGCGCGAGCCGGCTGAAGCGGATCTGGCATATCAATTTGCCGGGTCTTCGGCCGACGATCATTATTTTGCTCATTTTGAATATGGGCGCGGTGCTTGGGGTCGGTTTTGAAAAAATTTACTTAATGCAAAATTCGCTCAACATGCAGGCTTCCGATGTTATCGCTACACACGTCTATCGCAGCGGCATTCTTGGAGCGGAATACGACTTCGCCGCAGCCATCGGCCTGTTTAACGCGGCAGTCAATTTTGTCGTGCTGGTGATTGTGAACACGATTGCCCGGAAGGCAAGCGAAACTAGTTTGTGGTAGAGGGGGGTATGCATGAAACAAAGCGTGCCGGACAGACTTTTTATCGCCATCGTTTACATCGTTTTGGGACTGGTGACGCTGGCGGTGCTGTACCCGCTGTACTTCGTGCTGATCGCCTCGATCAGCAGCCCGCAGCTGGTGCTGAGCGGCGATATCTGGTTCTGGCCGAGGGACATTACGTGGAGAGGCTATGAGAAGCTGTTCGAGAACGAGGAGATTATGCGCGGCTATGGCAACACGATTTTATATACTGTGGCAGGAACGGCCGTCAATCTGGCTATGACGGTGGCAGCGGCGTACCCGCTCTCCCGCCGGGATTTTATCGGACGGAACTGGATCATGGGCATGATGGTATTCACTATGTTTTTTAGCGGCGGTCTTATTCCGACCTATTTGCTGATCAAGGAGCTCGGCATGCTGAATACGTTCTGGGCCATGATACTTCCGGGCGCCGTCTCTGTATGGAATATTGTTTTGATGCGAACGTTTTTTCAAAACGGGCTGCCGTTCGAGCTGCAGGAGGCCGCATCGATCGACGGGTGCACGAACCTGCGCATTTTGTGGCGCATCGTGCTTCCTTTGTCCGCGCCGATTTTGGCGGTTATGGTTCTGTTCTACAGCGTGGGCCACTGGAATGCCTACTTCAACGCATTAATTTATTTGTCGGACCGGGAGATTTACCCGCTGCAGCTTATTTTAAGGGAAATTTTGGTGCAGGGAGAAATGAAAGACATGGTTGACGTGTCAGAAGGCTCGTTGTCCGGTTCGGTGCTTGATGTAGAATCGATCAAATATGCCATCGTCATTGTTGCCAATCTGCCCGTGCTGCTGCTATATCCGTTCTTGCAAAAATATTTTGCCAAAGGCGTGATGGTTGGCGCCATCAAAGGATAACGCGCTGGAATACAGGAGATCCGGCTGCAATACATTTTACTTTTCATGGGAGGCTTGCAAGCGATGAAAGCGAAAAAAATGACGTCTCTGACGTTGTCGGCGATGCTGGCAATGGGGCTGCTGAGCGGCTGTGCGGGATCGAAGGAAAACGGAAATGCGGCAAACGCCAGCGGCGATACGGCCCGCAATTTTAATCCGACTGGCATGCCGATCGTCAATGAACCGGTCAAGCTTAAATTTTTCACGGGGAAATCGCCGCAGACGGGCAACAAGTTTGAAGATACGTTAGTATGGAAAGAATACGCCAAACAGTCGGGGATTGATGTGGAATTTCAGCTTGTCCCGTTTGAGAGCTTGACGGAGAAGCGCAATCTGGCACTGGCCAGCGGCGATTATCCTGATGCTTTCTATTCGGCCAGGGTGCCGGTAGCGGATTTGATGAAATACGGCGAGCAAGGCATATTTCTGAAGCTGAATGATCTGATTGACCAACATGCGCCAAATTTGAAGAAGCTGCTGGAGAAGTATCCGGATTTGAAAAAAGGGCTGACCATGCCGGACGGCAACATTTATTCCTTCCCTTCCTTTTACAGTCCGGAGTTTCTGCCGATGCTGATCGGCACGCCGCTGTGGATCAACAAGACCTGGCTTGACAAGCTGAACCTGAAGGAGCCGGAGACGACAGACGAACTGTACGCTTATTTGAAAAAGGTCAAAGAGACGGATTTGAACGGCAACGGGCAGCAAGACGAAATTCCGCTGAGCGGCATGTTCGGTATACAGACGATTCAACGCTTCATCGGCGGCGCCTGGGGATTCGGCAATCGCGGAGCGGTGGCGCATCCGTTTGTCGATATGGAGCCGGGCAAGGACAGTCTCCGCTTTTATCATACTGATCCGAAATACAAAGAAGTGCTCATGTACATGAATAAGCTGTATACAGAAGGGCTGATCGACCAAGAAATATTTACACTAAAGGATACGGCGCTTTACGCCAAAGGGGAGAAAGGGCTGCTCGGAGCCGCCTTCGTTCCCCATCCGCAAGCGGTTATGAACCAGAAGGGATACGTCGGTTTGGGCGCGCTCAAAGGGCCGCACGGCGATCAGCTATTCGTCTCGGTCAAAAATCCGATCGCTTGGCCGGGAGCGTTCGTCATCACCGACAAAAACAAACATCCGGAAGCGACTATCAGGTGGATTGATCATTTTTACAGCGACGAGGGCGCAACCTTTTATTTTATGGGGCAGAAGGATGTCACCTACACGCAGAAGCTGGACGGCCAGCTCGAATATGTGGACGATATTAAAAATAATCCGGACGGGCTTACGCTCGATCAGGCGGCTGCGAGACATTTTACATGGCCGGGGGGAAGCTATCCGGGCTATGTGCAGGAAAAATATTTCAAAGGATCGGAAAGCTTGCCGGAGTCGCTCAATGCGGGTGAAAAGGCTGCCAAGCATTTGATCCAGGACATGTGGTACAGCTTCAACTTCACGGAAGAGGAAACGGAGTTCATGAAAACAAAAGGGGCAGACATTCAAACGTTTATTACCGAAACGGAAGCGAAACTGATCAACGGTACGGCCTCTTTTGACGATTGGGACAAATATGTTGCCGCTGTCCATGACATGGGCGTCGAGCAGTATATGGACATTTATCAAGCGGCATATGAACGTTATTCGGGTAAAAAGTAATGTGTGTGTGGTAGAGTTGCAGATTAACTAAGGAAAAGGGGGCAATCCATTCGAGCCCCCTTTCTCAAAATACCTAGCTTATATTTGTAAGGAAGAAACTTGTTTCGCCTCAAGGACGGCGTCAGCCGTTTCTTCTTGATAGATTCACTTTTCCTGATCGCAAATGGGATCAAACTGCATTGTATATAGCCTGGCGTACAACCCGTCATGGTCGATCAGCTCTTCATGCGTGCCTTCTTCAGCAATTCCGTGCTCTGAAAGCACAATAATCCGCCCTGCATTTCTGATCGTGGACAGTCTGTGCGCGATAACAAAGGTCGTGCGATTATGGGCTAGCTTTTCCAAGCTTTGCTGAACGAGCCGCTCGCTTTCATTGTCCAGTGCGGAGGTAGCTTCGTCGAATATGAGGATGGCGGGATTTTTCAGAAATACACGCGCGATGCTGAGCCGCTGTTTCTGGCCGCCCGAAAGCTTTACTCCGCGCTGCCCGATATAAGAATTGTAGCCCTCCGGAAGTTCCATAATAAAATCATGCGCATTGGCCTGTTTGGCTGCAGCGATCATTTCTTCTTCGCTCGCCTCTGGCTTCCCGTATAACAGATTGTCTTTAATCGTGCCGCCAAACAAATACACCTCTTGCTGGACAATGCCAATATGATCGCGCAGCGACTTCAGCTTGACGGTCTTAATATCTGTGTCGTCGATTTTGATCAAGCCCGCACTCGTTTCATAAAACCGCGGGATCAAGCTGCACAGCGTCGTTTTTCCGACACCGGACGAGCCTACAAGGGCAACATATTCGCCGGGAGTTACCGTCATATTAATATGGCTGAATACATGGTTCGAGTCGCCGTCATATTGGAAGCTTACGTCAACAAATTCCACCTTGCCTTTCACGTTGTGCAGCATCTTTGCGTCCTTTGCATCGGCAATCGCCGGCTTTACCGCCAATAAGTCCATAAACCGCTCAAATCCGGCCACTCCGTTTTGCAGATTTTGGGTAAAGTTGACTAATCTTTTTACCGGGTCGATCAAGGTATTAACATATAGCAAAAAGGTTATCAGCTCTGTTAACAGCAGCAGATTGTAGCTGATCAGCAGGGCGCCTGCGATGACGACCGAAATGTTCATCAAGGAAATAAATGCGGTTAAGCCGCCCGAAAAATGAGCCTCGGCGTAATAGCCGTTTTTTCTGCTTTCCAGAAAGCGGCTGCTGCTGTTTCTGAATTTGGTCATTTCGATTTCCTCGTTCGCAAACGATTGCACGACTCTGATCCCGGAGAGGCTGTCTTCGATTTGTGCATTGATGTCCGCTATGCGTTCTTTATTTTTGATCAGGGCGTTTTTCACTTTGATGCTGGAATAGTAGGCAAATATAAACATGAGAGGCAAAAGCAAAAACATCGCAAGTGTGAGAATCCAGTTCATACTGACCAAAATGCAGAACGCCCCTACGATTCGCACCATGGAAATAACCGTATCCTCCGGTCCATGATGGGCAAGCTCGGATATATCGAATAAATCGTTTGTCGTACGCGACATCAATTGTCCTGTTGTCGTATTGTCGTAATATTGAAACGGAAGCTTCTGCAAATGTTGAAAAAGCTCGCCGCGCATGTCGGACTCGATCCTTGCTCCCATCACATGCCCGAAATAATCGGTATAAAAGTTGCTCACATACTCCACTGCCATCAAAAATAAAAAAATTCCGATCATCTTGATAAGCAGCGCTGTGTCAATTCCTGAAGCGCTTATGGCGTGTGCCGTAATTTGATTGACCAGCATAGGGTAGGCAAGCACCGTCAGCGAAGCAATCGAGGCAAAAAACAAATCCGCAAACAGCGCTTTTTTATAGGGCTTGTAGTAATTCAGGAACTTTTTTAATCGGTACAAGGAATAAACCTCCAGTTTGTCGTTCCTTCAAAAAATGATTATTCCCGTTCGCAGCTCTCAGATTGTTTTTCATCATCGATCACTCCAGTCTTTTTTCTTGATCGTAGCAGCGGCTACGCAAGCGGTCAATTTAACAAATGATTATAATCAATTTATCTGCTTGCTTTCTTCCATTCCTCCCCGATAATACGAGTTGATAATGATTCTCATCGGTGTTACCATAACGGTAATAAGTTCTTGCTTGATGGGGTGTTTTTAATGGAACAGATCATTCGGTCCGATCATATTCATGGATATTTTGACGGGCTTTCCGATTATTTGATCGCGCACGAAGCCGGGCAAAGGGATGAGCAGCGGATCGTTTTTCCGCCACATCTGGGCAATGGGTGCATGTCCCGCACTAAAATCAGACCAGGGATTGAAGTTGTTATTTCCGATATGACGTTAGAGGAAGATTTGCATCAATATATTTATGAGAATCGAATACTGGAGATCAACTATTGCTTCAGCGGCGATACGGACTGTTATTTTCAAGGCAACCGCTTTTCGACTCCGGTCCAATCCGGCAATATCTACTCGATGGAGGATGGCGAGATTCATTTGTTTAGGAGATCCAAGCAAAGGTATAAAAGTTTGGAAATTAGGATGCTGCCTGAACAATTGCTGCGTTTTTTTGAATATGACGAAGACAGCGCGGGTGTGGAAAAATGGCTGAAAAAACAGAATGGACAAATGACCCCCTTGCAAAGCTCGGTTCTCCTAAATCGAGCCGTGAATGAGATCGTATACTCGTCTTATAACGGACCGTTAAGGAGATTGCATTTGGAAAGTAAAATCATGGAGGTTTTACTGCACGTTCTTGAAAGGGATGAGGGCGAGACGGATGCAGATGCAGCGGCTTCGATTAAAAAACAAGATAAAGAAAGGCTTTACGCTGCCAAGCAAATCGTGGAGGAGCGTCTCGAAAATCCTTTATCGCTGAAGGAACTGGCGCGCGCGGCCGAATTGAATGAATTTAAGCTAAAAAAAGGCTTCAAGGCGTTATTTGGCATGACTGTGTTTGAATATGTTCGTGAGCGGCGTCTGGAGAAGGGCTTGTTTTTAATGCAAATCGAGCAGTTGAATGTGGGTGAGGCTGCGGCGGCTGTCGGCTACAGCAATCCGAGCAATTTCTCGGCGGCCTTTTATAAAAAATACGGCTGCAAGCCTATGCAATATTTGAAATCGAGAGTGTAAACGCCGTTGATAGATGGCGTTTTTTTCTTGACGATTTGGCGGAGGGCGGGAAGCTTGCCAGCATAAATAATACGTGCGTAGCCGAAAAGAATCCGCCAGCAGGTGGAGATTACTTTCGATTAGAATGATAATCATTATCATAAATAATGCAAGGGTAAGAGGAGGAGTCAACGGTGAAAGAAGAAATGATATTTGATGTGACCATTATCGGCGGGGGGCCGACAGGGCTGTTTGCCGCTTTTTATGCAGGCATGCGGGAAATGAAAACGAAAGTGATTGAGACTGCTCCGTTTCTGGGAGGAAAGCTGCCCTATTATCGCGAGAAGTTTTTGTATGACATTGGCGGGATCGCTGCAATTACGGCTGGCGATTTAATGAAGGAGCTTGAGGCGCAAGCCCGCACGTTTGACCCTGTCATTGTGCTGTCCCAGTTGATCGTACAGATGGAGCGTCGTGTGGACGGCACCTTCTGTCTGACGAGCAATACCGGAGAAAAGCATTATACACGCACGGTTGTGATCGCGATCGGGGGCGGAACGTTGGTGGCGCAAAAGCTGGAGCTGCCGGGCGCTGAACAATACGAAGGGTGCTGTCTGCATTATAGAGCAGAAAACGTTGCGCATTTCCGCGATAAAAAGGTGCTAATATCCGGCGGGGGCGATTCGGCTGTGGATTGGGCGCTGGCGCTCGCGCCAATAGCCCGATTCGTCGGTATTGTACACCGCAGAGAGGAATTTCGCGCACATGAAGGGAATGTAAGCAAGATGAAAAACGCCTCCATCCGCTTGATGTCCTCATGCCGCTTAAAGGAAATTTACGGGAACGGCGAGCGCATCGAGCGAGTCGCAATTGAACATCTGGGCACGGATGAGAGCTTCGCGCTTGATATTGATGAAATCATCGTGAGTCATGGCGTGAAGCCCGATTTGGGCGGGATCAAGAACTGGGGGCTGGAAATTGAACAGAATCGCATTATCGTCGATGCATGGATGCAGACGAATATACCGGGCATTTTCGCGGCCGGGGATGTCGTGGAATATCCGGGCAAGCTTCCGGGACTGATCGCGGGAGGCTTTATGGAAGGTCCTGCGGCCATCAACAGGGCAAAAGCATATTTGGAGCCGGATAAGGAAGTGAAGCCGATCTGGTCGACCGATCATGCGGCGCTTGAAGCGATTCACGGCGGAAGCAAGGAAGGCTGATATAGTCTGCCGTTCACGAAAATCCGTTCAGGGGCGGCGTCGTTTTTATTGAAATTATATATCAATAACGATGCTGCAAGCAGGAGGAAAGGGTTACGATAATAAACTAACGCGGCTGCCGGCACGAATCGGCAGCCGCGTTGTGCTAAGTTCCGCATCATAGAGAAAAATGCAGAATAGGTAATGCAAAATACACACATGTAATTTCGGCGGAAGTTCCATTAACATCATTGTGAAAGCGCTTATATTCCCGTTGAAGGGGAGGTCATAAGCCAGAACATATGTAAGGAGGTAGGGTCGAGTGTGGAGAAGGCTCGAATTAGTTCTTAACAAGTTTGAGCAAATCTACAAGGGTAATCGCGGGGAGGACACAAGCAATGAAAAAACGAATAACACTGTTGATGGCTTCTATTGTCATGTTTATTTCAATTGTTACGGGCCAATTGTCTATTTCAGTTCCGAAAGCGCATGCAGCCTATAGTACTGAATTGTGGAAAGCTGTAGACATTACCTTGCATAGCTCGAAAAATTTGACGGGTCGCTCGCGACCAACTGGCAAGCTGGCAATCATTTATTCTCAGGGCAATGGCTTTCAGTTGATTTTGGGAAAGCGGTTACTTTCAGCAAAGGAGTGATAACGGAATACGGCAACCGGACGGCAGGCTACCGAATTGAATATTGGAACGGTTCTACATGGGCGACGGCATACACGGGAACGACGATTGGCGATACGAACACGCCAAGGACCGTTACTTTCCCTGCGGTCACCGGAAACAAGGCGCGGCTCTATTTTACTTCCGGTGCAGAGCAGCCCATCATCTACGAATTTGCAATCTACTAAAGGTTTGATTTATAAAGGAGGACTTACGAATGAATCGAAATTGGAGACTGGCAGCTAGATATATGGTTTGCTTGCTTGTGCTTGGATTAGGGATCGGAGCGAGCGCTCCGGAGAGTTACGCAAACCAACCGTCTTCGATCATCAAGGTTGAACAGTGGAATGTCGCGGAAATCAAATTAACAAGTAAAAAAAGCTATGCAGACCCGTTTAAGGATGTCGAAGTAACCGCCGTCTTCTTTGGTCCGGATCATACGATCATCACCCGGCCAGGCTTTTGGGATGGCGGTAATACGTGGAAAATCCGGTTCTCGCCGACCAAACCGGGGATGTGGAGCTATCGGGTAGCCGCTTCCGATCCATCCGATACAGGACTTCACAATCAGGTCGGCAAAGTCTTGAGCCAAAAATACAAAGGCGACCTGGATATTTACAAGCACGGATTTCTGAAGGTGAGCGACAGCGGCAAGCACTTGAGTTATGCGGACGGAACGCCGTTCTTTTACTTAGGGGATACGCATTGGATCATGCCGCATGAGCGGTTCTCCGCGTCCAATGCGCCCGGAGTTGCTTCGCAGTTCAAGTACATGGTCGACAAACGAAAGGACCAAGGGTTCACCGTATACCAATCGGAGCCGATCTGGCAACCGCACGGCGGAACGCACACCGGAGCGGACGAAGAAAAAACGGCGAATTTAAGCGACGGCTTTACCGCAGACGATCTGGAGGGCTTCCGTAACCTGGATCGCAAATTCAAATATATCGCCGACAGCGGTCTCGTTCACGCGAATGCACAAGTGACATGGGCGCTGGACCCGGCGCAGTATCCGATTTATACCGAAGACTACATGGCTCGAATCGCGAAATATTGGGTGGCCCGCTTCGGCGCGTATCCGGTGATCTGGACGATCGCGCAAGAGATCGACAAAAATATGTACGGAAACTACAATGATGAAACGATGGGCAAGTGGTATGCCGTAGGGCAAAGCTTGGCCGATAACGACGCGTACAAGCACCCGATCATGCCGCACATGGAGGGTACGAATTCGACCTTGCCGGAGAGTTCCAGCTGGGCGAACAAACCGTATCATGACGGCTGGGCGGTTCAATGGCAGGGCAATCTCTCCGGCATGAGGGTAGCCAAATCCTTCTGGGATGCTTCCCAGTCAAAACCCGCAGTGTTGTACGAAAGCGGTTATGATCAGTTTTGGACCGATAGCAGAGGGGCGCTCAGCGCGGCATACAAAGCGTTCCAATATGGGATGTACGGGTACGGATACGGGGCTGCAGGCGTGTGGAACGATATTTATTCTAAAGAGGGGGAGCAAGACGACTTCGGAACCGCTTCCGAGATGCCTGACCGATACTACTGGTGGTTTGACGGCGCGAATTTGCAGACGGGAGATCAATTGACTGACTTCAAAAGGTTTTATACTGCGCTGAACTGGTGGAAGCTCGTCCCTCGATTTAACGACGGAGCTTGGGCTTCTTTTAAGGACACTACCCGATCGCTGTTGTCCTCGGACGGAAACGACACCTATGTCGTCTTTTTCTACAACAACGATACGGCTACCGGAACCTTGAAACAATTGGATCATTCCGCAAAATACGATGCATACTGGTTCGACCCGCGTACGGGGCTGTACTATTCGATTCCCGAGAAGATGCAAGCCGTTTCCTCAAGCTGGTGCATTCCCGCCAAGCCAAACAAAGAGGATTGGGTGCTGTTGCTTGAAAAGCAAAAGAAAGGGAAGAAGAACCATAAGAACAAGCCGAACGCTGTCCTCGATCCGGTGATTCAACAAGCAATCGCGGACTCCTTGCTGGCCGAACCGCGCTGCTTCGTTCAGCCTGGCGAGGAAGGGGAGATGCCCGCACCGTTATTGACATGGAAATTCGACGAAAATACGGGAAATACGTCGCCGGAATCGTCGGGAGCCGGCTCCCCGGCGCAATTGAAGAACGGAGCGGAGATCGTATCCGGAGGTGTTGCAGGCCATAAGCTTTCGCTGGATGGCGTAGACGGTTACGCGGAAATCGATAGCACGGCATTGAATGGCAAGGAGCAATTTACATTCTCCTTATGGGTGAACCTGCTGAGGCTGCCGCAGCTCAATTATTCCTTGATCGGCAAAGAAGGAGGAGATTCGGAAAATGCGTTCCGATTGACGATATTGCCAAGCGGGGCGGGGCATTTCGTCATGAGTACGCCGGAAACGGGCTGGTATAGTACGGTTGCGGCATTCGATTGGCCTTTGCAGCCCGGTCAATGGCACCAGGTTACCGTGACTTATGACGGGAAAAATGCGCGTGTATACATTGACGGCGAGGAAGAGGGGATGAGCGGAGAAATGAGCGGAGGGCTGTCAACCGTAGCGAGCCCCATTCGCCTTGGGTATCAGTCAGCCTCCAATATCGAATACGCGCAAGCCTACATTGACGAATTGCGATTGTATGACCGGGCGCTGACAGGCGACCAGGTTGCAAAGCTCTACTTGCTGCAATAAAAGGACGAACCCCGACATGAAGATTGAGCTCCTTCCGGAATTCCCGGAAAGGAGCTCTTCGTGTTTGTCAAATAGAGAACAGGTAAAGTAAAAATCAACGCATTGACTGATGCCGGGGCCTTCTGAGAGAATAAAGTTGATACAAAAATTCGATGACGGTCGATGACAAGGAGAGGTTCGTCACGTGAAAATCGTTCGGTTCATTCGATCGAGACTGCATTACAAAATGATGTTAATCTATTCTCTGCTAACGCTGGTACCGCTAATTATTGTAAGCGCTACTTTCTATGTGACATCGAAAAGAATTCTTGAAAATAACGTCGATCAGTCTTTTAAGCAAACGATGGCCGAGACATCGGATAAAATCGACGGGGTTTTTAAAGCGTTCGCCAGGGAAGCTTCCGGCATCGGCGACAATCAGTTCGTAAACGCGCTCCTTCGCAACGCTTCCGAGCCGGATAAGTATCCGCTAGTGCCATCCGAACGAGCGGCATTGGAGGAAAGAATAGAAGAAATGCTGTGGATCGGGTTGGAGGACATGGGCAAAAACATTGGCGATATCGCCGATTCCATTCATCTCTTCGACGCGCATGGCAAACATTATTTCGCGGGTTCCGGACCCGACATTCAATATTACGAAGCGATCGTCATCATGCCATTCGAGAAGCAGGGCGTTCCGGAGTGGGCTTTTTTCGTCGATTATCGCAGGCTGGTCTGCAATTTGCAGCTTGTCGATCCGGCTGCCGGAACGATTCTAGGCTATTTGGTCATCCTCTTGGATCCGATCAAAGTGACTTCTTTATACGACTCCTACGAAAGGGGTTCCTTTTTCATAACCAATGCAAGCAACGTCGTGATGTCCACCGATCTTTTGCCTTCGATCGGGGAACTCCTTCCCTCACCGGCAACAGGCGACACAATAACGACGGAAAGAAAATCCAAATGGACGGGATTCAAGTATGTAAGCCGCATTCCTGTATCCGAGGCGAGCGCGGGAATCCGAAGACTGGCCGTCTTCTCTATCGCGGTCGCGCTTGCGTCCTGGGTGGCGGTCATCGTCATTACCTATTACGTGCTGCGGAAAATCACCAGTCCTTTGGCTACATTGAGCAAACTCATGCGCAAAGCGCAAAAGGAAAATTACCAGCTGATCGAAAATTTCGGGTCCCACGACGAAATCGCGCAGCTCTGCCATAGCTTTAACCGAATGATTCTTGAAACGAAGGAATTGATCCAGAAGGTATATAAAGCAGAACTCGAGCAAAAGGAAGCCCAATTGGCGGCGATCCGGACTTATTTCAATCCCCATTTTCTGCATAACACGCTTGAATACGTGAGCATTCTGGCCAAATCTAAGGATAAGATCGAACGGATCCCTTACGTCGTGAAAAGCTTATCCAGTATTATTCGATTTTCGATTTCGCCGGGGGAAGCTTTCGTTTCTCTGGACGTCGAGATGAAATTCGCCAAAATCTATATGCAAATCCATCAATATCGTTTCGAAGATCGATTCGAATACAGTATCGAACTGCCCGAACACTTGAAACGTGTCGAAGTTCCAAAGCTTATTCTTCAACCCATCATCGAAAATGCGTTCATTCATGGAATCGATCATATTCGCGGGAAAGGTCGAATCGATATCAGAGCTTACGAAAGCCAGTTCAACCTCGTCATTGAGATCGAGGACAACGGCGGTTTCGAACAACCGCCTCCCCGTGTATCCAAAGGAATGGGATCGGGCTTGAAGGGGATCGAATCCCGTATTAAGCTGCATTTCGGAGAGCGCTATGGGATAGAAAAGCGTCAAGGCCAACAGGGGATGATCGTAAGACTACTTTTGCCGATCTTATTGAACGAGTCAACGGATTTTTCAGAAGAAAAGGGGATCGAATCACCATGAAGCTATTTATCGTCGATGACGAAAAAGCCGTCAGAGATTATATCGTCTCTCTCACAGCCTGGAACAGTCTCGGCTGCAAGATCGTCGGACAAGCAGCCGATGGATGGGAAGCCTATGAAACGATATCCGGAACGAAGGTAGACGCGCCGGATGTGTTAATAACTGACATTCGCATGCCGTATATGGATGGCATCGAACTGACCAGACGCATCCTCGAAGACTTTCCCGATATGAAAGTGATCTTTCTGACTGCGCACGGCGAATTCGAATACGCCAAGCAGGCGGTTAAGCTGGGCGCTGCAGATTTCATCACGAAACCTTTCCACGAAAACGAACTCGTAGATAGAGTGAAGTGGATAAGAGACCATCGGCTGGATCGCCGAAGACCGGAATGGGTTCAACAGGAGGAATGGATACGAGCCCTTTTGACTCCCTTGATGCCGGAGCGGGAAAAGCTCGATTCGCTTGGCCACCCCGAAGCGATGAATCAACCGGCGGTTTTCCTCTTCGTTGAAATCGACAATTCGGGTATTCTGGACGATACGGGAAAACCGTTTTCAAATCTTGCTTTACGTGAAATAATTGCTGACGTCATGACTTTGTACCCGCATCCTTACTGGTCAGCCTTGTCGCAAAGCGGCGTTTATTTGGTTTTGTTCATCCCCCCGGCCGTTCCGAAGGAACAATTGGCGCACGAAGCGATGGAGATTGCCCGCCACATTCTGGACGCGATCCATGGTTCACTCGGTTTCAGCGTTTCGATCGGCATCAGCGAGCTCTTGTCCTCCGCGGCGGAGCTTCGGAGGGGACTTGAAGAAGCCAAGAGTTGCTTGGATTACCGGATGCTGATCGGACGGAATTCGATCGTCGCTTACTCCTCTATGCTCTCGATGCAGGAACAGAAACGTGAGCAATCAGAATTAAAACGTTCCGAACTGGCCGATCTGTTACGCAAAGGAGATGAAGCATTAATCTCCGATTATTTAAGAACCATGAATAGAACGTTCATGCTGGAAGGAATAAGCAAGACGCGCATTCAGGAAGCCTGTATGGAAATGGTGGAAACGGCAGGCCAAACCCTTCATTCCTTCGGTATTCAACCAAGCCCGGAGGAGACGATCGCCGTGCGCAAAAGCGTTCTGTCCTTTACGATTCTTTCGGATTTGATGACGTATATGGAACAATTTCTGAAGAGAACCACAGCTCTCGTCGGTTCTGCCAGACAGAGTACGTCTGCCAATTACATTGATGCCGCAATTAAGTTCATCGAAAGCCGCTATATGGAGGACATCACGTTGCAAATGCTAGCGGATGAGTTATTCGTCAATTATTCGTATTTAAGCAGGCTGATTAAGAAAGAAACGGGCCGTAATTTCAGGGATTTATTATGGGAGCATCGTATCGACATAGCGAAAACGAAGCTTGCGACGACCAATCTTAAGCACTACGAAGTGGCCTATGCGGTGGGGTTCAAGGACGCCGCCCATTTCAGCCAGCTGTTTAAGAAAATGACCGGAAAAACTCCCAAAGACTATAAAGCTTAAAGCGAGTATTCGCCTAAACAAAAATACAGAACAGTTCAAGACAAATAGACACATGTCGATTCTTGGATCAATTCTATAAGCTTATAACAAGGGAGGCGCTGTCGCCTGACGGCGCCGAACCCAAAATCACCAACCAGGAGGTCAAAATCTAGTGAAAAGAAAAAGAATGCTTCTTGCATCGCTGACCCTCGCGCTGGCCGCGCTGATTTCGGCATGCGGAGCAAACGAAGGAAACGAAGTTCAAACTTCGAAAGCCCCGGACTCGGGCGCTTCCAAAGCAAGCACAACCCCATCCGGCTCGGCCGGCGGAACCGACGATTCCTTTACGATCCGAATCGGGGCCTGGTTCATCGACGACAGGCCCTTCATGCAAGAGTTTAAGGTAAACGTCGAGAAGGCTTACAAAGAAAAATATCCGAATGCCTCGATTCAATGGGATATTACGCTGGGGGATACATATGCGGATAAGTTGAAGGCAGAGCTGGCCTCGGATACGGCGCCAGACGTTTTTTTTCATCAGGGTAAAACCGCTATGTTCGGGGAAGTCGGTTATTTGGCGGATTTGACCGAAGAGTCATGGACCGCCAAGCTGAATCCGGGAACGAAAAGCGCCTATTCCTACAAAGATACGGTATACGCACTGCCTATGGGCATCGCTACGAGCGGGATCTGGTACAACAAGAAAATATTCGCTGACCTGGGGATCGAAGTACCGAAATCCTGGGCAGATATGGAAAGCGCATTCGCCAAGATTCAATCGGCAGGGCTTACGCCGGTGGCGGCCGGTTTCAAAGACGTATGGACGGCAAGCATGACCTTTAATCTTTGGATGCAGCCTTATGGCAGCGAGAGCAGTCCGACTTACGGCAAAGATCTTTACGAAGGGAAGAAGAGACTGGACGGGCCGGAAGTTCAGGCAGTTATGAGGCATTTGCAAGAAATGGTCGAGAAGGGGTACTTGAACAAAACGGCGCTTAGCATCGATTGGCCGCAATCCGCGGAGTTGTTCACCTCGGGGAAGGCCGCCATGATCGTTCAAGGTCCTTGGATGCCCGGCACCGCGCAGGAGAATTTCCAAACGAAAGGCCATACTGCATTCGGTCTCGGATACTTCCCGTTCCGAACAGACAAGGGGTACGCCAAGTTGTCATTAGGCATTGACCAATCGCTCTCGGTGAACGCCAAAACCAAGCTCCCGCAGCAAGCGAAGGATTTGGTTGGCGTCATCGCGAGCCCGAAGGTTTATGGACCGTTTAATGTAGGCAGCGGAACAATTCCGGCCATTCAGGGCATGCAGCTTGACTATCCGGACCCCGCGTTAAACGATTTATTGCAGGTTGTCGATGAGACGGAATCCGGCATGGGATACGAAACTTATTTGCCCGCTTCCGCTATGACATCGCTGGTGGAAACGTTCACGAAAGTGGCTTCGGGCATCAAGTTTAATCCGCAGGATTTGACTGAAGCTCAAAAAAAGCTGGAGAAAGACAAAGGGACGGTAATTCTTCCGGCAGAGTAATAAATAACTATTCCAATTCGACCGGCCGGCTCCTTGAGCGGCCGGTCGAATAGCAGACAGGTGAGATCATGATGAAACCCAGTACCCGGGAGTGGTGGACCGGTTTTTGGTTTATCCTTCCGGCAACGGCATTGTTTGTAGCGTTCGTCTATTATCCTTTCGCGTCAAGCGTGTACTATTCTTTTACGGAGTGGGACTCCATTCGTCCCGCTAAGTTTATAGGCTGGGATAACTATGCATTTTTGCTCGAAGATTCCAAAATGCTTCAGGCGGCCAAGAACACGATCTGGATCACCTTTATCGGAATCGCTGTTCAAAACCCATTGTCCTTGCTGCTCGCGATCTTGCTGAACCGCTCTTTCCGAACGAAGATTTTGCTCAGGGTTGCGTTTTATTTGCCAGTTGTCGTCAGTCTTGTGGTCACCTCTATCGTGTGGGGCCATATTTTGCAGTACGAAGGCTTGCTAAATGGGTTGCTGGAACGATTGGGTCTGCATGCCTGGAAACATGATTGGCTGGGAGACACAGGAACCGTGTTCCCGACCATCATCGCCCTTACGCAGTGGCAAGGACTCGGGTATTGCGCGGTGATCTATTTGGCCGGATTGCAGGCCATTCCCCAAGATTTGTATGAAGCAGCGAAAATGGACGGTGCTAAGGCGATCAACCGCTTTGTACACGTTACGCTTCCGATGCTCATGCCCGCGACAACGATTGTTGTGTTCTTGACCATCGTCGGAGGCCTAAAAATGTTCGATATTCCATATATCATGACGGGAGGCGGCCCCGGTTCGTCATCCTACACACTCACGCTTGCGATCTATAATGCCGCATTCCGGGAAAATACGTACGGCTATGCGATCGCGGGCGGGATTGTTCTGATGATATTCATTATGGCCGTTACACTGATCCAATTGGGGATCATGCGGCGTAAAGAGGTGGAGATGTAATGAGCAAGCTCTCCGCCAAGCGAAAAGACCGTACGAGCATAACGCTGGAGATTTTGTTGTTATTGATCGCACTGCTGTTCTTATTCCCGATCTTTTATCTCATTCTTACAAGTTTTAAATCTCCAGATCAATTCTATCAGCCTCTGGCTATGCCTGATTCTGTATATTGGGGCCATTATGAGAAAGCTGTCGAAAAAGTGAACGTTGTACTTGGTTTTTTCAATACGTTCACGATTAGCGCGGGATCGATCGGACTGATGGTCATCGTTTCTTCTATGGCGGGTTATGTTATTGCGCGTATTCCGCGCAAGTTCTTTCAGTTTCTCTTTTATTTTTTTATCTCAGGCATGGTGATTCCGCTGCAAACAGGAATGATTCCTATCTTCAAAATGGGGGTTGCCCTGCATCTGATCGATACGCGCTCCTTCATGATCTTGTTGTACGCGGCGGGCGCGCTCCCTATGGCGACGTTCATGTACTCGGGTTTTACGAAATCCGTCCCCAGGGAAATCGAAGAATCGGCTGCTATCGACGGGTACGGAAAGTTTCGCGTATTCTGGTTGATTATTTTCCCGCTCATGCTTCCGGCGACGGGAACTCTCATCATGTTGAATATTTACGGCATCTGGAACGACCTTTTCGGACCGCTTCTTTATTTAAAGGATCCCGCAAAAATGACGTTGATGGCACAAGTCGTGCAATTTAAAGCGAATAACCAATCGATTGATTACGGCCCTATTTTCGCGCTGTGCGTCATGGCGACTTTGCCGCTGATCGTTCTGTTTTTCTTCACGCAAAAATATATGATGAAAGGACTCGTCGCCGGTGCGGTTAAAGGATAATCCAAACTTAAACGAGAAAACATGGGGGGCCGAAACGAACGATTTCGGCATTATGGAATTGCGAGTCGAATATAGGAATAATCCGATTGGCATCGGCGTGCGCGTCCCCCGGTTCAGCTGGAAACTTTTCGGATCGGGCAGGGGAATCCGGCAAGAAGGATACCGAATCCAAATCTCTGAAGACGATCCGCAATTCCAAAATCCGATCTGGGATTCCGGTGATGTGAACTCGGACCAGTCCGTGCATATTGAATATGAAGGAAGTTCGCTTAAGTCTCGTCAAGTTTACTTTTGCCGAGTATTCGCTTGGGACACCAAAGGCCGAGTAAGCGACTGGCAGAACACTTTCTTTGAGACGGGCATATTGGATTTCAGAGAGTGGACGGCGCAATGGATCACGTTCGATCCAGAGAAGCATGATCGCCCGGCGGAAACTTTGCCCCTTTTCCGCAAAACTTTCGAATCGAATTCTCGCCTGCGTTCAGCACGAATTTACGCAACGGCTCTCGGCCTGTACGAATTGGAGCTTAACGGTAGACGCCTAAATGATCAGCTGTTCACACCTGGGTGGACAAGTTATCACAAACGGCTTCAAACACAAACCTTTGATGTGACGGAGTATATTCGTTTTGGTGGCAATGCGATCGGAATAACCGTCGCGGACGGCTGGTATAAAGGCAGGATCGGAGGACATCCCCGCGATTTTTACGGTAATCGCCGAGCCGCGTTACTTGAACTGCATCTAACATACGAAGACGGCAGCGAGCAGCGCGTCGTTACGGACGGTTCCTGGCGGGCGGAGACCGGTCCGATCGTAATGGCTTCCCTCTACGACGGAGAAACCTATGACGCCAGGCTCGAGAAGGAAGGCTGGAGTCTGCCGAAGTACGATGATCAAACTTGGCTGCCCGTTGAAACGATGGCACGCAGCAATCATATGCTTATTCCGCAGGAAAACGTGCCGACGGTAATCGTAAGAGAACTTAAACCCGAACGGGCTTTGCGGTTGCCGAGCGGCGAGACGATTTTGGATTTCGGCCAAAATCTGACGGGGTGGGTCTCCTACGCGGTGACGGGGGAAAGGGGAACGGTCATCGAACTGACCCATGCCGAAGTATTGGATTCGGACGGCAACCTGTACATTGAAAATTTGCGTTCAGCCAAGCAAAAGACCAGCTATATATGCAAGGGGACGGGGAACGAACGATATGAGCCGAGGTTCTCGTTTCAAGGCTTTCGCTATGCGAAAGTGAACGGATATCCGGGGGATGTCAATCCGGAATGGTTTACCGCTCATGTCATCAGCTCCGACTTGGAAGAGACGGGTACTTTTGAATGCTCAGACCCTCTGGTCAATCAATTGCAAAGCAACATCGTTTGGGGACAGCGAGGGAACTTCCTTGACGTACCGACAGATTGCCCGCAACGTGACGAAAGATTGGGATACACGGGTGACGCTCAGGTTTTCGTCCGAACGGCTGCCCATAATATGAATGTTGCCGTTTTTTTCACCAAATGGCTGAAAGATTTAAAAGCGGACCAATTGCCAAATGGCGGCGTACCTCATACGATTCCCGACACGCTGCCGGGATGGGAGATGCATTCTGCCTCAGGCTGGGGGGATGCCGCGGTCATTTGTCCGTGGACCATTTATTTGTGCTATGGAGATTTACGTTTGTTGGAAGAACAATACGACAGCATGAAAGCGTGGGTCGAATTTCTAAGAAATTCAGGGGAACAGGAGTTTCTTCGGAATGGCGGTTTTCAGTTTGGGGATTGGCTTGCTCTGGATGCTCCTGCCGGCACCTATACAGGCGCTACGCCGAAAGACTTCATCGCAACTGCATTTTATGCTCATTCCGCGAATTTGTTAGCCAAATCCGCGCGGGCTTTAGGAAAAGAAGAGGATGCGGCAAAGTACGAGGAACTATTCGGGAACATTCGCGACAGATTCAACAAAGAGTTCGTTACAAGCGCGGGAAGGCTCGTGTCCCCGACGCAAACGGCTCATGTATTGGCGCTTCACTTTGGTTTAGTCGAAGGGGCGTTCCGCAAGCGAGTGGAGAAAAGCTTTATCCAGCTCATCGAGGAATCGGAGTATAAGCCGACTACCGGTTTTCTCGGGACTCCCTATATTTGTCCGGTGTTGTCATCAATTGGAAGAAGTGATCTGGCTTATCGTCTAGTGCTGTCCCATGACTATCCGTCTTGGCTTTATCCCGTCAAACAGGGGGCGACGACGATCTGGGAACATTGGGATGGACAGAAACCGGATGGTTCGTTCTGGAGCCCGGAAATGAACTCCTTCAATCATTACGCGTTCGGCGCGATCGGAGAGTGGTTGTATCGCTACGTGGCGGGAATAGACACGGATGAGGCCGGACCGGGGTTCAAGCATATTCATATCAGGCCTCTTCCGGGCGGAGGGCTTAGTTACGCTAGAGCGACCTACCAATCCATGTACGGTGAGATTGTGTCCAGCTGGAAGATCGCGAACAAGGAGATGACTATTGAGGTTAATATTCCTCCAAATACGACGGCCACACTCGAATTGCCAAACGCGCTGCAGGATCGGGTGACGGAGCAAGGCGTACGGCTTGGCGAAGCGGAAGGGGTACGGATCATCGCACTACACGAAAACCGCATTACGCTGGAACTCGAGTCAGGGTTCTATCAGTTTCAATTTGAATGGCGTACGTCCTCATGAAGCGATTCACAGCGGGAGCAAGGAAGGCTGATATAGTCTGCCGTTGGTGAAACAAAAAGAAACCGTTTCTTAGTAAATGGAAGTCCAATCTGCCATTTCGAAAGGAACGGTTTCTTTGTACGTTTGGATTTCATTTACTTGAGAAAAAGCGGGACCAGAGCTTTTACCGCTTCTCCGCTCACTGCAAGCTCGCTGTCAGCATAACGGAGAGACGTGCGGCGGGCCACGAGCAATACCGCGTTGATGCCGCGCTCCAGCAAAATCGGATGCGCCACAGCGCAGCGTAACTGTTCAACGATCATTAAAGGGCACTCATGGCCGTGGCAAACATTGGAAGAAACGCGATCGTCCCAGTTGATGGGCCTCCCGATGCGCATGGCAAGACCTGCTGGCCCTACTCCCATTTTAAGCGTCATCCGTTTATATCGTTCGTTGCGCGCGCGGCGCTTATAAATGGCAGGCCTGACAGCAGTGCATTGTTATTTGGTTGTAACAGCGGTATAATACCCTTCAAAATCAAATATCTGATTATTTATTAGGAATATGGAGTAGATGCAGATGCCAGAATTTATGGAAAAGGATACTTCACGTCATGGTTCGACATCCCCTCAACAATCGGCCGGACTAATACAGATGAGCAGGCAGTCTGTCATTAACCTGGGGATTCATGCATTACATGAGATCGGGACCGATTCCATTTGCCGCGTTTGTATCGCCAGCGGAGGATCTTGCTGTCAGGGGTGCAGGCATCTTGCGAATGGCATCGGATGCCAGCTGCGGAATACAAGTTGTACAGCATGGTTATGCGGATTTTTAAGGTTCTTTCTATATGAAATCGATCTTTTGCAGGAATGGAACGACTTTTGGGAGCAAGTTCCTGGGCAAGATTTTCGAGAGGATTTTACACCAGAAGTCTTTTTCGTGACAAAGCTGTTACACCTTCCGGACCTGCGTAAATTGAGCGAGGCTTTAGCTGGCGATCTTCTGGAGTTGGCACAATCAGACATGCCGAACAGGTCCATCCTAATCCTTCGTGAAAAAATGGATAAACAAATTGACCAGCTTGATGAATGTCAGCGCAATTGGAAAAAGAAAATGAAAATAAAGCGGAACATCAAAGTGTTATCAAGATCTTTTCCTCGTTTTCAAAAAGAAGCACGCGAGTATCGTCAGAGATTTCCGGTTTCGGAGTGAGCTTTCCTTCTAATCAAGTAGCCGTCAGTGTAGGAATCAGTCCAATTTTCATCCGCCGCATCTTGGGGCAGCTTAGAAAGGCGGGTTTGGTTATTGTAAAACATGGGGGCGTAGATACAGGAGATTAGCCAAAAAACCGGAAGCTATTTCGCTTTTGGAGGTGTATGAAGCCCTTGAACAAAAAGCCTTTATTTGAGCGCCATCACAGTACGCCCAGCAATAGCTGTCTTATCGCCCAAGGAATTCAGCCTGCATTGAGCCGTCTGTATGGCCAAACAGAGGATGCCATGAAGCAGCATTTGTCTATGTACACCGTTGCGGATGTATTAAAAGAAACCCTAGCACATGCCTCTGCAAACAAGTGCTAATAAATTGGCTATGTTAATCATCATTGTTGATTCCTATCAAAATGAAAACCGCCTTTTCCAAAGGCGGTAATTAGGGCTATCGTATTCCGGTTTGTTGAGTCTGTCGGTTTGATTTTTTCATTTCCTTTTGCAACTTATCCTTTATACGGGCACATTTATTCAAATGCAAAAAATTATGTCTCGTTGCTGGCATTAGCACAAGTCCAGCAATTGTCTTTTTGCTCCAATAATCAGCAATACCACTTGCTTCTTGAAGAATAGCATTTTCATCAAACAACTTTTTGATTCTATAATCTTGGACTTTATTTCTGAAATCGCCTGATTGCAGTGACGAAATTATTAGTCGGGTTTGTTTTCCTACAGCTATTCTATATTCTAATAGTGAATCTATGTTAATAACTGAACTTAATTCTGCGATATCGTCATCACTCATGCTGTTTCCGCTATGGGGAAATCTGATGTTCATTTTTTGTAACCAATTATCAGAATAAAGTACCTGTTGACTGTCTGCAACCAAAATATTCATCGTCATGTCCTCGACTCTTGCAATATGCCAGAGATGCCATACGATTGAATTCTTTGTATCTGAAGCATTTACTGGATACTCCCTTAATGCACTTTCCTTCAGACTTTCCAAAACGAAATCCTCCAAAGTATTAGTGCAGTCGTTACTCATTTTCGCTGAGTACAACAAAGCATGGTGATTGAGAAATAGCTCAATCGCTCGAACATGTTCGTTTGGATTTGATATGATTTCAGTTAACTTCTTATGGTTTTCATTCCAAACCCTTCTTTGCTCCAAATCCATTGAAATCAACTCCAAAACAGAAAGCAACCGTTCCCTTAGCAAGCAAACGATGCTTGACGAAGATGAGCATTCGTCTCTTTTACAGAAAACAGACAGGAAGAAACTAACATATTTTTCTTATTCGACGCTGTGTTCTCATATTCCTTGCTGTCTAAATAACGGAACCAAGCCAAGTAGTTTTGTAGATACTTGGTTGCCACACCGTTAAAGCGGTCCATCCATCGTTTTAGTCGGCTATGATAACTATTCACATTCTGTATGTGGTAAATGCCTTTTACACGCTGTTTCCCATCGGATTTAAACCGATTTGGAAGGTTTCGGATGGTATCTGTTTCAAGGCAGACAAAATCTTATGTCGCCAATAGAACAGGGTTACATGCGTAACCTCCCCATGCAGTAATTCCGCACTCTTACGTAGCGAAAAACCCTCAATCATGTATTCTATGAACCGAATCCAAGTAAACCTCATAATGCTTCGGCGGTGATAGATCATCCTCGATTCCAGGCTCAATCTGCAAGCAGGCGCTCATCTATTTATAATATAAGGCATTATAGACCAAATGGGAACCAAGTGAATAGGGGACTCCTGGAAAACCCGCGCTTTTGAGCCCTGTAGACCAAGATGATGTATGCTATATCCAGTATGAAAATTATTACGGCCATTATTATAAGCAGTATGGAATGCGGATAAAGCGAGTAACAATAAAGGGAAGCGCATAAGGTGCCTATCATTTTGAGACAAGCGATGGACAGCGACTGACCGCGCAGTTGTTTCACCATTAGCATTCTTATAAATAGCAGGGACATAAGAAGATTGATGCCAAAGGCTGTGTAAACGCCCATGCTGTCATGAAATTCCACAGCTATTCCATAATGGAGCAGGAGAGCGATGGCAGACAAAGTGCAGATCGTCGCATAAAGTATGCGCGGCGGGCAGCTCTTTTTTGAATAATAGATAAATTGAAGCAAAATGATGCAGTCGAGCAAAAACCACACGAAGGTGACAATTTGCTGCATAGGATTAAATGGCATTATAAAAGTAAAGAGAAATTCCCAAGTAATATTGGCGCAAATACAGGGGAGAGGCATCCCGCACGTATGATCCTTAAATCCTTTATAAATAATAAGCAAGTAGACAACGGTCCAAAACAAAGCGACTCCAATTAATAAAAGAAACTCTATTTTCGGAGGCAAAATATGTTGCATAGGGCAGCAATCACATCCTTTAGCATACTTGTCACTCAGTTGTTTAATAAATATGATACAAGCCTTCTGTATAGACCATGGAGCGTAAGTCAGCAGCGGCTGCCATCAGCGATAATTGGTTATATTAAGAAAATCTTCAGATTTGATCTGCTGTTTTGTTAATGAATGCTCTTTACAATAACGTTAATTGTTTAAATGGAGTCAATGATGCGTTATCGTCGTAGAGAGGAGAAAGACAAGATGAAATTTAAAAATCGTACACTAGTGATCGCAGCTGCGTTATTGACACTGCTCATTGTTGTGATTTATGTCGTGATTACACAGTCATCGGCCACAACACCAGAATCCAAGCAGCCGCTCGCACAAGACAAAGGAGAGGGAAGCGGTGAAAAGGGCAATGTGAGCAAGCAGGAGGAGCAGGGAGACGGGGCGTCAGAGACCGGGAAAGAGACAGAGGGGAAGGATAAAGGTGTAATCATCGATATTAACGGTGCGCGTTATATGATATTCAAGGACCGTGCGGTGACACTGTTTCATTATTCGGAGACTGCAGCAGACAAGTATGCTGACGTGCTGAACCAATTCCGGTCGGCAGTTCCGGAAAGTGTCAATGTATACAGTATGCTGGTGCCAACATCGGCAGATTTTGTGAATTACGAGCAATCAGGCGCTACGAGCGATTCGCAGAAGAACGCTCTTGCCCATATTCAGCAGAAGCTGGACAAAAAGGTTAACGTTGTAGATGTATATGGGACTTTAGCGGAGCACCAGAAGGAATATGTATACTTTCGCACAGATCACCATTGGACCGCACTCGGCGCCTATTATAGCTATGTCAAGCTGATGGAGAATATGGGGATGCAGCCGGTCGCGCTTAGTGAGTATGAGGAAGGCAAGATTGAGCAATTTCTGGGGACGATGTACAAAACGACCAAGAGTGAGACTTTGAAGCAGCACCCGGATACAATTTCGTATTATATGCCCAAGGACGACTATTCCTTTGAAATCCGCACTACAACAGGGAAAATGGTGAAGCGCAACCTGGTCGATCCGAAATATGCTCAGCCTGAACAAGGTTTCTATGGAGTGTTCCTGGGCGGCGATGCACCTATGGGCGAGGTTACGACAAGTAATAAAAACGGCAAAAGCATCGTTGTGATAAAAGACTCCTACGGCAATGCCTTTATTCCGTTTTTGGTGCCGCATTATGAAAAAGTGTTTTTTATCGATCCGCGCAGCTTCGCCGGCAGCATATCGCAATTTGTGAAGGAACGGCAAATTACAGATGTACTGTTCCTTAACAACTCGACCGTTGCCCGGCACAGCGGAATAGCAGATTTGATCTTGGAAAAAATGTAATGCAAAAACCCGGCAATCATGGCAAGCACATGATAACCGGGTTTTTTGTGAAATTTTTGACACGCGTATAGAACCAACCCGTATAACTGAATAAAACGTTAATAAAATGGAGTGAGCAGCAGTGACGGAGACGAGAGAGCAATTGGAGCTTGAGCTCAAGCAGGTGAAGCGGTGGGAGAAGGAGCAAAAGGATTTATGGTTTTGGGAAAAGCTGGGCCGGCTTCCGTTCGTACTGCTGGATAAGCTGACACCGCGAGTGCTGCAGCAAAAGGTTGGGCAAGCAATCGACGAGTTGGGCAGCTATGTTCAGTCCGGCGGGCAGTATTTAATTGCTGAGAAGGATGTGCTGCGCCTGCTCGGCGCCCGCACGATTGATGAAGCGGCGCTGCTGCCTATTGCACATATGGATAAGGTGGCGGAGGGGCTGAAGGAAAGCCGCAAATCGTATGCGATGGTGCAAGGGATGACGACGGGCATTGGCGGTATTTTTACGCTTGCGATCGACATCCCGGCTTTGATCGGTCTTTCCCTCAAAGTTATTCAGGAAATTGCCATTAGCTACGGCTATGATCCGAGCCGTCAGGAGGAGCGGATTTTTGCGGTCAAATGTTTGCAGTTCGCTTCATCGGATATCGTCGGCAAGCGCGCAGTGCTGGAGCAACTGGAGCAGTTCGGCAAACCTGAGGAGCACGGTCAAGTAGCTGCGCAAATTCAAGGCTGGCGCGAGGTGATGGTCACCTATCGCGACAATTTTGGCTGGAAAAAGCTGTTTCAAATGATCCCGATCGCCGGTATGCTATTTGGCGCTTACATCAATCGCAGCACGCTGCAGGATGTGGCGGAAGCAGCGACAATGCTGTATAAAAAAAGACGGCTGCAGGAGCGGCTGCAGGCGCTGGACGCTTGAATTGAACGGCCGGTTTAGAGGTGCAGGGGAACGACAAATATGCTATGCTAATGGTCTACTGCATCTAAAAGTGAGTGTTCAAAAGACAACTTTTGAACGACCTCTAAAAGGGGAAGCCGTGAATGGATTTTACTGTGCATTATTTATCGTTCTTCGTCATTCAGACGGAAGGCCCGGACGGCGCCTCCAAGACGTTCAAGCATTTTCAGACAATGGATCAGGACGAGTATGCGGCCAGCGAGTTAAAAGCTTTTTTGGATGGCGAATTTCAGCGGATTTGCAAACGAAAGGCTGAACGTCACCCCAATTCGGAATCAGCCCCGACCAAGATCGGCCGCTTTATCGTTGAGCCTGGCTTTGAGTTGGAGAGCAATCCGAATTACAATTTGCTGCAGCGGCTGCGCGCGTCATCGGATAAAGAGGACTTTCATGGTTTTGCCGATGAGCTGGTACGGCTGTATATGGATGCAGCCGCTGTGCGCGGCGGTGTGCTGATTGTCGTGCAGGCGACGCCGACGAAGCATTTGAGCGATCCGCTGCTCTTTATTTTGAAATGTGACTTCGAGCCGAAGATTGCCCGCATTGCCGACGAACGCAATTTGATCTCTCATGTGGAAATGGCCATCAGCGCCAAAAATATGAAATCGATTCAGTATCCGTTTATGCCGGAGGAGGGGATGCTGGAGCTGTGGGAATTGAAAATTCACCAGGCGTCGCATGCCCGCTATTTTGAAGATTTTTTGCGGTTTATCGATTACGAAAAAGCGCTCCCCGAGCTGATGACTGAGCAGATGCTGACGATGGTCTCCGAGTATATGGAGGAGAAGTGGCAAGGCCAAGAGGGAGAGGCGCGCGAGCAGGAGGCGCAAATTTATGAATTGTGGGCGCATAGCGAGAAGCGGGAGCTGCAGGAGCAATGGTCGCAGGAGCAAGTAGCGGTCGCGACGGAGAAGCTGGTCGAGCAGCAGCCGAAGCTAGCGCTGTCCTTCAAGCTGGATGAAACATCGGTGAAGGCGCCGCTTGCAGCATTTGGCAAAACGATTCATTTTGCCGTTTACAATGGGCGCTATGTCGCATTGCTTGAAGGAGAGGGGTTTCAGTTCGACCGCAGCATGCTGCCGGTGGAGCTGCTGCAGCCGCCGGATCTATTGGATGTGCTGGAGCTTGTCGGCAAGCATAAAGCCGACTCTGAAGCTGATGCTGCGGATCATCAGCCAGATGATGACGAACCGCCATTTTGATAAGAAGGGGCATGTGGAACGATGAAAAAAATATTTTTTATTCAGCTTGGCATGGGCGCTGACTTGCATGGCCAAAATGTAACGAAAGCGGCAGTACGGGCTGTACAAAACGCCATTCATCACAATTCGATGCCGATTTTGCCTGATGTGCTTCCGGAAGGGAAGCTGCACAATATGAAGGTGAATGTAAGGCTCGCTGTCCCATGCGACCATGATGAGCTGGATCTTGATGCGATTCGTGCGGTTCTGCCATACGGGGAAGTGACAATTGAGGTGCTGGACGGCGGCATGATCACAACTAGCGGCATCGTGCTGCCAGACAAGCAGGACAAAAACGATCTGATCTATATCGTCAACGCCTCGATTGAGGTAGGCTGCTAGCGGCCCGGCCGAAATCCCTTGGGGCGATGAGGCACAATGTTGCACGGAATACAGGCCGGTTGGTTTACCACAATATGGGTTACAAAGAGCTCTATTTGACTGGAAAATTATTCATATTGGCTGTCTAAATGGATTTTCTACAGTTCGTTTTTTGTTTGTTCGCTAGATAGCCGGACTAGATGGAAAACCTACAGTTAGAATGGGAGATAAAGAGTGGATAGACGCAATTAGGCCCGAACTAGCTGGAAGATTTCCAGTTAGACTGCAAAAATCGTCTGTTCTGGCGTATTTACCTACATAAAATCCAGTTAGTTTTTTGGGGTTTTAAGGCTGAGCCCCAAAAGGCCGGTCCGCGACCGAAGTTCCGCTATCGGCTTCCAATTGCCGCAAAAAGCCAGCAAACTTCACCATTAAAGGCTCATATGTCCGCGAAACAGCGAAATTCGACAAAATAAAGGATCGTAGGTAATTGTGGACATCTGTAAGCACGGTCGAAGTGGGCTCCACGCGGACCGTCGTAGATCCGTTATCTGTGAACAAAACAGCTAATGCGGCCGGCTCCCGGACCGTGTATCCGTTATTTGCCTTAAAACGCCGCGAAAACCCGGAAAAACCAGTAAATAACGGAACGTCTGTCCGCGTAACCTCCAAATTAGCCGGCATTCGACAAAATAACGGATCGTCTGTCCGCACGACTCACAGTTGCCCGCTTCACAAACGCCGTCAGGCGTTTTTTTGTTTTGGTTGCATGTTCTGTCATGCAGTGCAGATTTATTTTCCAACCCTATTGACTTTGATAATCATTATCAATAGAATGAGAATGGATCAATTAATTGATATTGATTATCATTATTAATGGGAGGTTGTGCAATGTTTCGCAAAGTATTGACACATGGTTTACTGGCTATGGCGGTGCTGGCCGCGCCACTGGCAGCAGGCACCGGAGGGGGCGCATCGGCGGCAGCCGCTGCCAAAACGATTAAGGTGACGCTCGACGGGAAGACGGTTGCACTCGATACGCAGCCGCGTATTGTCAATAACCGGACGCTTGTACCCTATAGCGACATTGTTCATGCACTGGGCGGCAAAGCTTCCTGGGACGCAAAAAGCAAGACGGTGTCTGCTGAGCGTGATGGAGTAACTGTGAAATTGTCGGTCGGTTCCTCGGCAGCATACATAAATGGAGAAAAAACGGAGATGGACGCTGCACCGCTTTTTGTCGGTGGGAAAACGTTTGTACCGCTGCGGCTCATTTCAGAGGCTTTTGGCAAATGGGTCAGCTTTAATAAAGCGAGCGGTACGATCGCGATCAGCAGCAAGCTTACGGTACAAACAAGTACAGGTGTCTTTACGCTTAATAAAAAGCCTTCGCGCATTGTTACGCTGTCCTCGTCGGATACGGAAATGATTTATGCGCTGGGCGGCAAAGTTGTAGGCAGGCCGACTGCGATGGGGAAAGTGACTCCCCCGGAAGCGGCTTCAGCCGTGGAGGTAGGCAGCGCCCATGGCATTTTGTTCGAGAAGCTGGCAACGCTGAAGCCTGATCTTGTCATTGCCAGTCCTTCGCTGAAAATGCAGCAGGCAACGATCGAACGGCTCGGTGCTCAAGTGATGTTCAACTCGCATAATACATTCGACGATATTCAAAAATCGGTGAGCCTGTACGGAAAAATTCTCGGTCAAGAAAGCAAGGCGGAGCAGCTGATTAAAGAGATGAATAACAAGGTTAACCAGCTTGTTAAACCGAAAACAAAGCCGAAAACATTAATCGTCTACGGCGCACCCGGCAGCTTTGTTGTGGCTTTGCCGACCAGCTACCCGGGCAACTTCCTTGAGCTTGCCGGGGGCAGCAATGTAGCGGCATCATTCCCGAAAATGGATTCCATGCCGCAATATGCCGAGCTTAGTATGGAAAGAATCGTTGCTGCAAATCCGGATTTGATTCTGCTCATTACGCACGGCGATGCCGACGAAGTCAGAACAAGCTTCAAGCAACAGTTCGAGGCGAATACAGCATGGAAAAGCATGGCTGCGGTGAAAAATGACCGTTTTGAGGTGCTGCCTTCAGAGCTGTTTGCTGCCAATCCGGGGCTAAGAGCGCCGCAAGCGATCGAAACGATTAATAAGCTGCTTAAGGCGAATTAAGCATATGTCATCGATCGCATCCAATTCAAGTGTACAGCTCGTGAAAGACCCGCGGCGTGTCCGTCATATTATACTGCTGGCAGGGGGCATAGCGCTATTGCTAGCTGCTATGCTGGCAGGCCTTATGTCGGGATCGATCCCGATTCCGGCAGGCGAAGTGTGGACGGCTATGACACAGTCAGCGGACAGCGAGGCGCGTCAAATTGTTTGGAACTTACGCTTGCCTCGCGTCTTAACCGGAATGCTTGCCGGGGCATGCCTGGCGATGGCCGGCGCATTTTTGCAAGGCGTGTTCCGCAATCCGCTAGCTGATCCAGGCATTATTGGCGTATCTTCCGGCGGCGGCTTGGCGGCAGTTGTCATTATGATTCTGTTTCCGGCACAAATTGCTTATTTGCCTATTGCGGCATTTGTTGGCGCACTGGCCGCTGCTGCCGCCGTGTATGCGCTGGCCTGGAAGGGGGGAGCTTCCCCGCTGCGTCTTATACTGGCGGGGGTGGCCGTCAACTCCTTGCTTGGCGCAGCGATGACGGCTCTGATGATTTTAAATAGCGAGAAGGTGCAATCTGTGCTGCCCTGGATGTCGGGCAGTTTGAATGGGCGCAGCTGGCCGCATTTTGAAGCATTATTGCCTTATGCCATCGCGGGCGGAGCTGCAGCTATCTTTCTCATTAAGCAGGCAAACCTGCTTGTATTGGGGGACGATGCGGCCAAGGTGCTGGGGAGCCGGGTGGAAACGGGGAGGCTGCTGATCATTCTGCTCTCCACCTTTTTGGCCGGTGCGGCAATTAGCATAGTCGGCATGGTAGGCTTCGTTGGGCTTGTTGTACCGCATATCGTACGTTTGCTTGCGGGAGGCAATTACCGGATCTTGCTCCCGTTGTCGGCCATAGGCGGAGCTGCACTTGTAGTAGCGGCAGACACAGCTGCGCGCAGCTGGTTTGACCCGATCGAGTTTCCGGTAGGTATTTTGCTGGCTTTGCTGGGGGCGCCATTCTTTCTTTATTTGTTGCGAAAGGGGCTGGGCAAATGAACGCTGCATTATCGGCAATTGATTTGAATTACGGCTATCGGGCGAATACCGTTATTGAAGGATTCGATCTGGATGTAACGCCGGGAGAGTGGCTTGGCATCGTTGGGCCGAACGGTTCCGGCAAATCGACTGTGCTGCGCATGCTGTCGAGGCTGATATCTCCCCAGCAAGGGACTGTTGCGATGGGCGGCGAGTGCATATCGGCAATGAGCACGAAAGGGATTGCCAGAAAGCTGACCATGCTGTCCCAGACACAGGAAGCTGCACTGGATATTACGGTGCGCGAATTGGTTCGGCGGGGACGAAACCCGCATTTGAATTGGTTTGAGGAATGCCGGGGGGAGCATGAGCTTGTTGTAGATTGGGCTTTGCAGGTAACAAGTATGGCCGAGCTGCAGCATCGTTCTTTGCTCGCCTTGTCCGGCGGTGAACGGCAGCGGGCGTGGCTGGCGATGTGTATGGCGCAAAGTCCGGAAATATTGCTGCTCGATGAACCGACGACTTATCTGGATATCGCGCATCAATTGGAACTGATGGAACTCATTCGCCGCTTGAACAAGGAGCAGGGCTTGACGGTCATCATGGTCCTGCACGATCTGAATCAGGCGGCCCGTTACTGCGACCGGATTGTAGCGGTCAAGGACGGGGCAATCGTCAGGGAAGGGCGTCCGTCCGAAGTTTTTCAGGTTGAATTTTTCCGTGATGTATTCGGTATTGAGGCCAAGGTGCATGATGATGACGGGGTGCCGGTCTATTTGCCGTGCGGAATTGCAAATTCGAGGGAGGGTTAACGATTATGGCGGAGAAACCGCTTGATACTGAGCTTGTACGAGCTTTCGTCGGAGCAGCGCATGCCGATTTGTCAAAAGTGCAGCAGCTTCTCGAGCAGGAACCGGGTCTGCTGCACGCAGCGATGAATTGGGGAGGAGCGGATTGGGAGACGGCGCTCGGCGCTGCCTCTCATGTTGGAAGGCGGGATATTGCCGAGTGGCTGCTGGCCCGCGGTGCCCGGCTGGATTTATTTGCAGCAGCTATGCTGGGCGAGCTGGAATTTGTCCAGGCGGTGCTGACGAAGTATCCACATTTGGTACATGTACCCGGCCCGCATCAAATTTCACTGCTGCAGCATGCCTTGATGGGCGGGGAACGGGCGAAAGCGGTGACCAGTTATATTCGCTCGCTTATTGGTGAAGAAGAAAAGGAGAAAAGTGAAATGATTGTAGTCGAAAATAGAATCGATGTTCGCGCAGGTTATGCGGATGCAGTGCTGGAACGTTTTAAAACGCCTAAAACGGTGCATACCTTCCCCGGTTTTATCCGTATGGATGTCTTGCATGCCGTCAATGCCGACGGCAATGAAGAGGTGCGGGTTTGTACGACATGGGAGAACGAAGAAGCGTTTGAAGGATGGGCGAGCAGCGATGCTTTCCGGGGTGCCCATGCCCGCCGCACAGAAGCGGCTCCCGGCAAAGAAGCAGCGGAGAACGGCCCGATCATCGGCAATAAGATGACCATATATCGTGTGGCGGCATCGCATTTTCCGGCGGCGAAACCGGCACAAGTGTGACGCAAGGAAAGGGGATGTCTCGGGTCATTTTATGACCGCTGGAGACATCCCGCACCTTAAACTACTTCCCCTTACTCAAAATCCCCTGGCTCCATACCGGTCGAGATCGCCACGCGATTCCAGTTGTTGATCGTATTGATAATAAAGATAAGCTGAATGAACTGCTCCTCGCTAAAAAATTGTCTGACCCGTTCATAAATGTCATCCGAAACGCCGGATTCACTAATACGGGTCACTGCTTCCGCCAAGGCCAGCGCTGCTTTCTCCGCCTCGGTAAATAGCGAGGTTTCATGCCAGCAGCTTAACAAGTAGATTCGCTGCTCCGTTTCGCCATATTTGCGGGCATCCTTTGTATGCATATTGAGGCAGAACGCGCAGCCGTTAATTTGCGATACGCGTATTTTGATCAGCTCGCGCAAGCCCCGGTCGATGCCGGTTTCGGAGGCATACTGCTCCGCTTTCATTAATGCCTGGAAGGTTGCCGGACTAGCCGTGCGGTAATTCATTCTCATTGTAGCCACTCCTCATCAGAGATAATTTTTGTTTATAGAATTTATATGTTTACCTGATAAATTCTATAAAATTTCAGGGGAAGAAACTTGCCTCGCGCCAAAGACGGCGTCAGCCGTTTCTTCTCACATATCTCTTAAGACAAATGAGCGGCTTGATTTGTGACACAAAAATGCTGCGCTTCACGCAATTTATCCGGATTTTTTATAAAATAGATTGCCGACAGCCGGAAATCCTCCGCTGCGGAGGCGGCGAAAGCAAAGACGCCTTCCGCCTTATTATTGCGCATCAGCAGCATGCCGCTGCTGCCGTTCACGAGGACAGGCAGAAGGCGGAGCGTTTCTTCCTGATGATGGGAAGTGATATAATAAGCCAACAGGCGGGAGACGCGATCTTTGCCATAAATCGGATTGATCGCCGTACGGACTTTGCCGCCGCCATCGCAATAAAGGGTTACCTTGTCGCTGAGCAGTTGCACAATTTGCTCGAGATCGCCGGCGAGGTAAGCTTTGCTGAAGGCCGCGCTGAGTGGATTCAAGTCAAGGGACGTTAAGCTGCACTGCTCCTGCTGCTGAGCCTGATTCATTTTTTGCCGGCTGCGGCTAAATATTTTACGGCAATTGGCCGGCGTTTTGTTGATAATGGCCGCAATTTCATCATAAGAAAAATCCAGCGTTTCGCGTAAAATAAAAACAGCGCGCTCGGCAGGGGTCAACTGCTCCATTAGAACGATGTAGGCGTACGCGATGTTTTCCTGCGATTCATACTGATCGGGCGGGGCGCTTTCGACAATCGGCTCAGGCAGCCATGGCCCGATGTAGCTCGTTCTTGTTTTGCGGGCGGAGCGCAGCTCGTTGATGCAGCGGTTAGTCACCATTTTGCAGAGATAGGTTTTGAGATGTGCAATCTGGCCGGTCTGCTGCTGCAGGGCGAGAAATGTATCCTGCACAATATCTTCGGCATCGGGGACGGAGCCGAGCATACGGTATGCGACAGCCATGAGGAGTGAACGATACTCTTCATAGAGCTGGCTGAATTGATTATTGTCCATCATGATTGGCCTCCCGCATCCTTGTTATGGATTATATGCTAATGGAATCGCTGCCGATTTGCAACGCGGGAGCAGGGCAGCGGTTCATATTGGGTTCATAAAGAACGGGTATATTCAAAAGCAAGTTACGTTCTATGGAAGTGGGGCTTAAGACAATGGTGAAATTGCTGGTAGTCGATGATGATCCGCATATTCGGGAATTGGTCAGTCTGTTTCTGAGTCAGGAAGGATTCCAAATTGTGGAGGCTTCTGATGGCGTTCAGGCGTTGGCCATAATGGAGAATGATCCGGCGGATATGGTCATTTTGGATATTATGATGCCGAATATGGATGGCTGGACATTATGCCGCGAGCTGCGGGCAATGACAGATGTGCCGCTGCTGATGCTGACAGCCAAGAGCGAGACTGTGCAGAAAGTAAAAGGCTTTGAATTGGGAGCGGACGATTATCTGGTCAAGCCGTTCGAACCACTGGAATTGATTGCCAGAGTGAAGGCGCTGATGAAGCGTTACCGGATTGCTACCTCGCAGCAGGTACAGGTGGGGGATGTGCAGATGGACCGCAAAACGTTTGAGGTGACGCTTGGCGGGCGCAGCATGACATTGCCGCTCAAGGAATTTGAAGTGCTGTTCAAGCTGGCCAGCTATCCGGGCAAAACCTTTTCCCGCGACGAGCTGATTGAACAAATCTGGGGCTTTGATTATGAAGGCGACGAGCGGACGGTTGATGTGCATATTAAAAGATTGCGCGAACGATTTCCAGAGGAGCAAAGCAAGCTGCGTATTCAGACGATCCGCGGGCTAGGCTATCGGCTGGAGCTATGAGGGAGCGACATAGATGGGTGCAGTTTGTGGGTGGCGTGCTCATGATGGTTCTCGCAATCGGCTTTAGCTGGAGTGTCGCTTATACGGCTGTTGCTTTTGTTAAAGAAAAGCAGCAGGAGCCGGCGCTCATAGCTGAGCTTAAAGGAGAAGCCCGTTTAATATCGCGGGTAGCGGCCGATACGGCTGATGAAACTGCGCGGGAGAGGCTGCTTGCAGATATTGCGCAAACAAAGAAGCTCCATATCTATTTAGCTGAGCGTTCGGATCAGGGGACTGTGAGCCATTTTGGCGGCGAAGCAGCGGGGCCGGCATCGTTCCGGATTTCGGAGGAGGATGCCAGGCAGGTGGAACAAGGGGCGGTCGTCGACCATATTCAACGTTCTAAAGTAACGATGGACGGCTATGCGATTGTCGGCGTTCCGCTCGAGCTGGACCATTTGACAGGCTCCTTATGGATCAGGGAGGACATCCCCGGTATATTCACGGGCTATGGCAGGCAGCTGCTCAATGTATATCTGGGCATTGCGGTGCTCTTTCTTATCGTACTTATTATGCGGCCGTGGCGCAAAGGCATGCAGGGCTGGGTGGAAATATTTACAGCACTCCGGCGTGTATCGAAGGGCGATTTCAAGTTCAAGCTGCAGCAGAACAAGCATATGCCCGGGCAGCTGGGCGAGCTGGTGAAAATTATTAATACGATGACCGAAGGATTGAACCAGATGGAGGAAGTGCGGCAAACGTTTATTTCTAATGTGTCGCACGAAATCCAGTCGCCGCTCACCTCGATCCGCGGCTTTGCGCGTGCGCTGCAGCAGGAAGGGCTCAGCCAGGAGCAGCGCAGGCATTACTATAATATTATTGAGACAGAGAGCGGCCGGTTGTCCAAGCTGAGCGACAATTTACTTAAACTAACATCGCTTGAGTCGGAGAGACATCCTTTTGAGCCGAAGCCGTACCGGCTCGACAAGCAATTGCGCAGTATCGTACTTGTGTGCGAGCCGCAATGGCTGGAAAAAGACATTACGATCGACATCGAGCTTGCGGAGACGACGATTGAAGCCGACCAGGATCTATTGTCGCAAGTATGGATGAATTTGATCAGCAACAGCATTAAATTTACCCCGCAAGGGGGGACGATTGCAGTAGCAATTGACCGGAGAGGGGCAGAGGTCGCGGTGACGATCTCGGATAGCGGAAGCGGAATTCCGCCGGCAGACCTGCCCTTTATTTTTGAACGCTTTTATAAAGCGGATAAAGCGAGGGAGCGGGCGGCTGGCGGCAGCGGCCTCGGGCTGTCGATTGTAAAGCGCATTGTCGAGATGCATGGCGGCTCTGTTAGTGCGGCAAGCCCTTCGGTGAAGTTTTCACGCGGTACGGATATTCGGGTCGTTCTTCCGCGGCGGCTGTAATCAAGGCGTGTATGGATCAAAAGTGAAGCAGATTGGAAGCTCTAGCTTGTCATTTCAGGCTAGAGCTTTTTGTTGTACTATAGTGGTGTATTCGAGTCATTATTACAAATTATGGGAGGAGATGGTTGGTTGAATGTTGAGCCGGATGTGGAGTTCGCCTAGACGGAAAATTTCACTCAGATTAGCGCTGTATTTATTTATTCTTAACGGTTTCATTCTGATTGTGAACAGTACAGTTGGCTACACATTTATTCGTGATGTTATCAAGCGGAATACGGCTTACTACGCAGAGCATTACATTGGCTCACTCAACAATGAATTGAACTTTTATTTCCGGGATTTGGAATTGATGACACAATCGCTTTATTACATAAATCCCGAGCTGTTTTACCGTCTGGATGAAGAGCAGCGGCAGACTGAATTGCGCAAATATTTGGAAGGGGTACGCAACGGGCGCGATTATATTGCCGACATTATTGTGATGAGCAATGATCTGGAGGCGGTCGGTACCTCCCCTTTCCGGATGGATCAGCTGCAGCGCTCGGATATTTACCGGCTGATGATGGGCAGTGTAGGGGAGCTGGTCATGACGCCGACGGGGTATTCAACGATTTTTCCATACAGGGGCGGTGAACAGCCGCAATTAATATTTGTTGGACGAAAAATTGTAACGGGGAGCGAAAATCGCGGACGTACAGAAGGGTTTGTAATCGTGTCGCTGAAGGCGGAGCGGATTACGGATATTATTCAAAAGCGGGAAAAGCGTTACGACGAGCGGCTGTTTCTGGTCGATCGCCGCGGCTTTATGATGGAGCCGGCCAGTATAGGCGACCTTCCGCATAACGGGGAGGAAATGCTCAAGGAGGCAGGGGGCGGCGAGCCATCCTTTACGCGTTTTGGTCATCTGATCGTGACGGGCAACGATCCGAAATCGCAGCCGCTCAATATTGTGGGCATTATTCCGGAGGAAGCGCTGTTAAAGGATGCGACGATTATTTTGAAGCTGCAGCTTGCATTAAACTTCGCATTGCTTGTGATCGGCATGACGCTTGCCTTTATTTTGTCCTACCATTTTTTGAAGCCGATTGTCCGATTGGCCAAGTTTATGAGCAGCATGGGCAATTTGGGCAGCGAGCGTCTTGCTCCCTATCCGGCCCGCAGTGGCGCGAAGGATGAGATCGGGTTACTAATCGTTAGTTTTAACCGGATGATATATCGGCTGAAGCGGACCTCGCAGCGCGTGGAGGAGGAGCGGCAAAAGCAAAAAAAGGCCGAGCTGCGCGCTCTGCAGGCGCAAATTAACCCTCATTTTATTTACAATACGCTCAACAATATCCGCTGGCTGGCGCGGATGGGGCAGACGGAGTCGATTTTCGATATGTTGACCTCGATGAATATTATTCTAGTTAGCGCTTTCCAGCTGGAAAAGCCGATCATTACAATTGGCGAGGAGTTGAAGCATCTTGCAGCCTATGTGGAAATTCAGCAGCGGATTTATCCCGGCCAATTCAGTGTTGTGTATGAGCTGGAGGAGCATGTGAAGGACGGGAAAATTGCTCGTATGAGCTTGCAGCCGTTAGTGGAAAATGCGATTTTTCACGGCATATTGCCCAAGCGCGAGGCGGGTGTCATCTGGATCAAGGGCTGGCAGGAGAAGGAGCGGATTGTTCTAAAGGTCATTGACAGCGGAGTTGGCGCGATGCAGCCGGTACCGGCAGACAATCCGGCGCGGGAGCATGTGGGAATGCGCAATGTAGACAAGCGAATTCAACTCTATTTTGGCGAGAGTTATGGCGTTAAGTGGGAGAGCCGCCCGGGAAAAGGGATGACGGTGACGGTAATCTTGCCGCTGGACAAGCAGCAATAAGAGGGAGGAAAGGCGATGCATGTCATTATTGTAGATGATGAAGCGATTGTTCGTCACGGTATCCGCCATTCGGTCGATTGGTCGGAGCTTGGCTTTGAGCGTGTAGAGGAGGCGGCACATGGCCTTGAGGTGCTGGATCATTGGGAGGAATGGCAGCCGGATGTGATCGTCACCGATATTAAGATGCCGGTAATGGACGGCATTGCGCTCATCCGGGAAGCGAGGAGGCGCGATCCGGAATGCATCTGTATCGTCCTCAGCTGTGCCGATGAATTCGAGCTGGTAAAGGAAGCGCTGCTAGTAGGGGCAGCGGATTATTTGTTGAAGATGACGGTAAGGCCGGAAGAGCTGATGGATTGTATGCGCAAAATTACGCAGGAGCACCGCAGCCGTGTGCGGGTCATGCAGGAGACAGCGACCATCAATGAGGGAGAACGGCGAACCGCTTTTTTTCGTCAGCTGTCCACAGGACGCTATAATCCCGATGAAATCGAAGAAATGGCCAAGCAGTGCGGCCTGCAAGGGCGGTTTGAAGTCTTTATGATTGCCGTTCTGCAAGTGAAGGGAGCAAGGCAGTCGAGAGGAAAGATAGAGGCTTTGCGGGACGAGGCCTGGTATCGGCTGGGCGAATGGCTGGCACAGGAGGAGAAAAAGCAGACCTTTTTGTGCTCTCAGATCGATGATGGAGAGTACGCCTTATTATTTGAGATGGAGCGGGCGGGCAGCAGCGAGGATGAGGATGCGGCGGTGTGGGCGTATCATCACAATTCCGCCTTGGCGCGGGATCTGCAGCAGCATCTGCATCCATTGCTGCAGCATTGCTCGGAAGAGCTGGGGCTTGAGGTACGCTGCGGCGTCAGCAATGCAGGCGGAGGGCTGCAGCGCTTGCAGCGGGCTTATCATGAAGCCAAAACTGCAGTGAACGATCATCTGTTTCGGCAGCAGTCGGCCGTTTTATTGTATGCAAATCGGCATGATGAGCCTCCAGCCCGTTCCAGCACAGCGGTGCGCGCCCAATTCGATCAAGCCTTCCGTCAGCGGCTCACGCAAGCTCTGCTGACAGGCTCGCTGGAGGAGGCGGAGGAGACGATTGATCATTATTTCGGCTTGTTATCTGCAGGCAACTGCACGGCCGATACGGCGCGCGACTGCATTGACAAGGCGGTGGCGATTTTGAGTGTAGCAGCAATGGAAATGAGCTGTCTGGCAGGATGGAGCGAGTATCGGCTCGTCGAAGATTTTGAAGGCGAGGCGTTCCCGCTATACTGGAGCTGTCCGGAGACAGCGGCCTATTTGAAGCGCTACTGCCGTTACTTATTTGCCGCCCGGCATACGCAGCGGCATAAAGGAGAACGAAATGTTGTCCGGCAAATTCGCGCTTATATGCAGGAGCACTATCAGGAAAAAATTACACTTGAGCAGATGGCGGCCCGCTTCTATCTCAACAAAAATTATTTGAGTCAATTATTTAAGGTGGAGGCGGGCATTAACTTTACCCGTTATTTGAATGCGGTCCGGGTGGAAAAGGCAAAGGAGCTTATTTTGCATACATCGCTTTCGATCCAAGAAATAGCGGAAATGACCGGATTCGGCGATTTTCGTTACTTTAGCCGTGTATTTCGTGCACATACCGGACAAAGCCCAACAGAGTTCAAAGCGGCAAAAACCGGAAAATGATCCACCACCGGCTGGATTTTGTCCACATTGCGGAAACAGAGTTTGCCGGCGCCGCAAGATTTAGCTGAGTTTTGTGCTATTGCTCCCGTATTCTGACCATAGGCCGCCCCATGTTGTGCCCATTACAATAAAAGTAATCACAGACCTATTGGCATCAGTGAGCAAGGTACAGCAATAGTGTAAGGGGTTTCAAAAATACCGGAAGGGGGAGTTATTATTCAAGCTCAAGCAGCGAATCGGGCGGGCAGACGCAAGCTGTTGTCGCACAAAGATTGGACAGGGTACGCCTTCAGCGCTCCACTGCTGCTCGGGGTAATCGTGTTCGCGGTTTATCCGATGGTTGCCGCACTTTTCATGAGTTTCCAGCAGACAAGCGGCAGCGGGGCCACCGCCAAGTGGGCCGGGGTTAGCAACTACAGCTATGTGCTCAGTGATTCGGTTTTTTGGAAATCGCTCTACAACACCATGTTTATGGGCTTGCTGTCGATGATTTGCGGCATTTGCATCTCCTTTATTCTGGCCAGCCTCATTAACAGCTTGCGCTGGCATTTCGGCAAAAATATGTTTAAGGCAATCTACTTTCTGCCGAATGTCGTATCAGCTGTTGCAACGAGCCTGTTGTTTTCCTTTTTGTTCTATCCGGATGAAGCGGGGCTGTTCAATTATGTGCTGGGCCTGGTCGGCATAGGGCCTCTCGGATGGTTTACAGATGCTCAGTTTTCCAGATTCGGCATCGTGCTGATGAGTATGTGGGGGGCATTGGGCTACAACACCATTATCTTTTTGGCCGGCCTGCAAAGCGTGCCACGCGATCTGTACGAGGCAGCCGAGGTTGATGGGGCCAGCGCTCTGCACCGGTGGCTATATATTACGATTCCCTATCTGCGTCCGATCTTTTTCTTCATGATCGTTATGGGGACGATTGGCGGGATGAAGCGGTTTACCGATGTTTGGCTGATCGGGGGGACGGCCGGCAATCCGGACGGAAGCCTGATGACCTCGGTGCTGTATATTTACCGCAACGCCTTTCTCGCCTCGCAGATGGGGGTGGCGACCGCCGCATCGTACTTGCTTTTTATCATTATTTTAGTGCTTACGATGCTGCTTATGCTCTTGAACAGACGCGCAAACAGTTGGGATTAGAGGAGGGCTTCGGGTGGCACATGTTGGAGTGGCGCATGATGGCGCGAAGACGCCTGCAATAACAGGGAGAAGAGTGACCGGACAATGGCTGGTACTGCTCATTCTGACAATGGGCTCGATCGTTATGATTGTGCCTTTTCTATGGATGCTTATTACAAGCTTCGACTGGGGAGCCAGGCTGAATATTACATTCCCGCCGAAGCTGTGGCCGGAGGAGCCGTCGATCAAAACGTATAAATCGGCGTTCACGACGATTCCGATGCTAAAATATATTTTCAACTCGCTGCTAGTTAGCGGTGGTGTCATTATCGTCAGTTCGCTTTCCGCATTATTATCCGGCTATGCATTGTCCAAGCTGCGGTTCAAAGGTGCAAATATTGTACTGCTGCTCGCTTTAAGTACGATGATGATTCCTTTCGAAATGACGATGATTCCGCAATATTTGCTGTTCAGCAAAATTGGGCTGATCGACAGCTATTGGGCGTTTTACTTGCCGGCGCTCAATTACGCCTTCGGCACCTTTCTGGCAAAAGCCTTTATCGACCAGCTGCCATCGGCCCTGCGCGAAGCTGCTGTGATTGATGGGGCTCGCGAATGGAGCGTGTTTTGGCGGGTTTATTTTCCGCTTTGCACACCGATTATTGCAACGATGATCATTTTATTGTTTTTGGGCGTATGGAATGACATGCTGTGGCCATTGCTGGCGCTGACTTCGGCAGCGAAATATACGATTCAAATCGGGTTGGCGATGTTTACGTACAATAACGGGATCAATCAGCAGCCGGCCATTATTATGGCGGCCACTACAGTCAGTCTGCTGCCTGTCATTATCGTTTATCTCTTTTTACAGCGCTATATTATTGAAAGTATTGCTCTTTCTGGTATTAAGCAATAAGCATAAAAAGATGCGAGAGGGGTATACGGATGAAAAAATGGATGATGATCGCGATTGCATGTATATTGGCCTTTACATTGGCGGGCTGCTCTTCGAATAGTGACAATGCCATTACAGACGGAGCTGAAATCGGGAAAGTATCGGATATGAAAGGGACGGTACGCGTAGCGCTTGCCGGCTGGAAGCTGGAAAACGGGATCGATCCGCTGACAGGCAATGAAACGATTGGGCTTACCGATTATTTGAAGGCGACCTTTGACAAAATGTATCCGAATATCAAACTGGAAGTGTTCCAAATTCCATGGGAAAATGCCAAAGCCAAGCAATCGGCTATGCTGCTGTCCAAAGATGTGGATATTTTGTACACCGGCGGTGCCTTCGCCTCGCAATGGTATCAAGATGGACTGCTGCGCGATTTGGACGATTTGATTGCGGCCGACAAGTCCTTTGATCCGTCGATGTACCTGCAGGGAATCTGGAACAACTCCTACAGCACCAAATCGCCTGATGGCACCAAGCAGTTCGGTATACCGGCAGTGCTCGGCCGGCGCCTCATTGTGTACGATGCGCAGTTGTTCAAGGATTGGGGCGTCGACCCGCTTTCCGCCAAGCCGACGCCGGCGGAGGTGCTGGAAAAGGCGAAGAAGATGACCGGCAAAAATCCGAAAACCGGCGAGCAGAATTACGGTCTTTTCTGGAGCGGCAACTCGCTTAACGGCTCTACCTTTGTCGCCTTGACATTGGCTTTCGGAGCGAAGGGAGCGGAGGGCAATCTGAACGATATTAAAAATATAAAATGGATGCTGAACACGCCGGAAATGGTGCAGGTGCTGGACTGGTTGAAGGAAGCTGCGGCGTTGCCGCCCAAAGGGTTTATTAATGCGCAGGGGGCTGAAAACTTCGGCCTGAACAAAAATAATATTGCGATCGGCCTTGACCAAAGCGGCGGTTCGACGATGAGCGAATACCGGGCGAAAAAGGATGGCGCTCTGCTGGACCGTTTCCCGTCGGTTATGAATTTGGGGCCGAAGGGCGAGGGCTGGGTAGCGGTCGACCCATTCGTGATGGCGAAGGATGCCAAGGATGTAGAGGCCTCGTGGGAGGTACTGAAATTTTTGTCCGGCTATGAGACGCAAAAATATATGTACCGCAATTATTCGAATACGCCAACGCTGAGGGATGCGGATTTTGTCGATGAGAAGGACCAATATGTGAAACGGGCGCTTGAAGTTGCCGAGGTTGCCCACTCGGAGCTGATGGATGAGGCCAATCCATTCTTTATGAGCGACATCGTGCCGGCAGTGAACGGTTTTATTAGCAAGGCGGCGGCCGGCAATGCGCCCGATAGTAAGACATTCCTTGACGAATTGCAGGCGCGCGCGGAAAAATGGACGGCGAACTTGAAATAAACGCGCAAAAATGGAGCAGGGTCATAATCCCTGCTCCATTTGCCTGTGAATTTAAGCTGCAACGTCTCTTTTCGTAAAGAGCAGCCAAGAAATAATATGAAAGACGATGAAATAGATAGCAAGTACAATGATCGAGAAGCCCATCGTCATATCCGGACGCAGCGGTGTTCCTGTCAAGTATTGATTAAGATTGATATTGGCAAATAAAATATATTTGACCCAATCATATTGGCTGAAGATGCCGGTAATCGTGTTGCCGATAAACATGCAGGCCAGCGACAGGGCGATGGCCATGGAGGCGCTGCGGAATGCTGAAGAGATCATAAAGGCAAACGTTACATACATCAGCAGCTGGACGAGCGACATGGCATAGCTTGTTAAAATGACGAAAATCATCGAACGCTCATGAACAAACCCGTCAGACCCGACGTATAGGTCAACCTGGCTGACGCTGGAGAAGCCGGACATAATCGCACCGAGAATGAACGAGGTCACCATCGTTACGATCGTTAAAAATAGCGCATAAAGCAAAGTTGAAGTATACTTGCTGAGCAATATTTTCATTCTTGAAGCGGGCCGGATCAGCAGCAGCTTTATCGTCCCCCATGTAAACTCGGAGGCAATCATATCGGCAGCCACTACAATAGTAAAGACGATGGCCAAATAGAGGAAGCTGGATTGGATATTCATCGTGTCCCACAATGTGTCTTTTTCCGGGCTGATATTATGTTCCAGCCGATACTCGTTGATTTTGATCTGTTCTTCGAAGAAGCTTCGTTGATTTTGGTTGAGCTCTCCGTTCTCTTTTAATGCTTGCTTATAGTTTGCAATGGTTTGTTCAACTTCAGATTTCCAATTACCAGATGTATCTTGTGAGTACCCCCCAGTATAGGACATAATAATGGTAAAAGCGACGAGTGCAAATACAATAAAGGCAGCCATGACCCAGTTGCGCGGGCGGCGATAGATTTTCATGTTTTCATTGCGAACGAGCTGTACGAAACTAGACAATTTGCTCACCTCCGGTAATTTCCAAGAACTGATCTTCAAGCGACTTCGCTTTGGATTGAATGCCATAAAGCTTAACTCCAGCCGAGACAAGGGCAGCAGCCAGTTCCGGTATCTGCTCCCTTTCGATCATAGCGGTCAAGCGGTTTTCCTCGATGACCAGGCTGGAAGCGTCGATGTCGTCCAAGGCAGCAGCTGCGGCAAAGGCATTGTCCGCAGAGTCGATCTCGAAGGATACGCGCTGCGTCGTTGTTTCGGCCGTTTGCTGCAGTGAACGGACATCGATCAGCTTGCCTGTCTGAATAATGGCCACCCGGTCGCACATCAACTCCATCTCGGAGAGGAGATGCGAGGAAACGACGACTGACAGGCCTTCCTTGTGCGCCAATTGGCGCAAATAATCGCGCAGCTCGCGAATGCCGGCCGGATCGAGCCCGTTCGTCGGTTCATCGAGAATTAGGAGAGACGGCTTATGCAAGATTGCTTGGGCGACGCCAAGCCGTTGGCGCATCCCGAGCGAGTAGCGTTTCACTTTCTCATGGATCCGGTTTTTTAGTCCGACCAGTTCGACTACTTCGTCGATCCGTTTATTGGTCACTCCTGTATTCATGCGTGCGTAGTGTATCAGATTCTGATATCCGGTCAGAAATTTGTACATTTCCGGATTTTCGACAATTGCGCCGATCTGAGTCATCGCTTGCTCGAAGTTTTTCTTGATGGACATGCCGTTGACGATAATTTCCCCTTCGGTCATCGCCATCAGCCCGACAATCATCCGGATTGTTGTGGTTTTACCAGCCCCGTTGGGCCCTAGAAAGCCGAATACTTCTCCTTTGGGCACATCGAAGGACAAATGATCCACAATCGTTCGTTTGCCGATTTTTTTGGTCACCTGGCGTAATTGTAAAATAGGTTGATTGCTCATAATACCCTCCCTAAATATTCCTTCTTATCTGCTTGGTTTAGTATACGGGAATTTGACTAGAGTACCTACGTACCGGGGTTGGGGAAAAAGCTAGACTTTGGTCGAGGGGGATAGCCCGTTTTGGGAACGGGGATCAATATTCACCGGAATAATGGGCAAAATTGGATGTTAAGGCGCGATATCAAAATTTGAGACCATCGCCTTTTGCCACATTTTACAAGAATGTCTATAATACTAGTATCCCGCAAGAAATAGGATAGGTACATGACATGGCCGGACCGTTGTCAAGGGAGACGTCCCGCTCGCACGAGGTCGGCTTTCAAAGGAGGCGACCATAGTAAATACGATCTGGTCCATTCGAACCGGAATTCGGGAATTCCTTGAGTCCATCTACCGAATTTGCCAAGCCTGGATTGCGAAATACCCGTTTATCAAAACGGCGTATACGATTTTTTCATGGCTGTCGCTGCTTGCGTTTGTGTTGAGTTTGTTTTTCGTTAAAGAATCGCGAACCATGATGGTTCAATACTTATGGTCGTTTTATGTGCTGCTGCAATTTTGGTTTCTGTGCCGAAGCAAAACGATGCCGTGGAAGTCGATCGTTCTGTTCGTTCTGGCAGGTGTTTTTTTTGTCGTACCGTTCACGACGCTTACGGTCAATGCTCTCCACATGCTTTTCGGCGGAAATACTTCCAACACTTGGTCGATTGCCGTTATTACGCCGATTTTTGAAGAATTGTGGAAGCTTCTTCCGCTCGGAATATTCCTGTTGTTCTCGCGTCGAGCTTCTTCCTTGAGTTTAAGCGATTACACGCTCATCGGCGCGGCGACAGGCGTCGGCTTCCAACTGATGGAGGAGCTTTCTAGAAGGTGGCTGAATCCCGGCATTTTTGGGGAAAAGTTTGGCTACAGCTTTACGATGCTGGGTGGCGAAACAATCCATTGGGACTTTTTCTCGCTGTTTCCCGGGCGTTTCGAAGAAAGTCTGTTTCCGACGCTAATGACCGTCGGTCATCCCGTACATACTGCTATGATCGCGCTTGCGTGCGGAATGGCCTATCGGCTGCGGTCAAGACTGACGAGATGGGCTTTCCTGTTCCCGGCAATCATGTTGCTCTGGTCCATCCTGGATCACGCGGCATATAACGGTCAGCACAAGTTGCCGGACTGGGTGTTTCAGCTTCATGATTGGACAGGCAGCGGTTATAAAACTCAGCCGGCATTCTTGCTGATGCTGGCCGCATCAATCGTTGCCGATTACTGGTCGCTTAACAAAATACGGAACCGCCTTCCGGTGCTTCCTAACGAGCTGCTTCTTAATCCGTTCTCCGAGCTGTGGAATATGACCCGCTCTTTTTGTTTGGATCGGGGGAAGTTCATATATTGGCTCGGCTTTTACCGGGAGCGCAGGGAACTGGGATTTCATTTGCTCTACGGGAACGAGGAAGCGGCTGAGCGGCAGGAGCGTGTCCAGGCTCGGGTGAAAGCTCTTTGCCAGGTGCTGACCGGACTTGCGGTGATTCTGCTTGTTGCCGGTCTGTTCACAGGCATTGGGGCTCATACAGGCGGAGGGGAAACGGCATGTTTCGCCTGCATGTTCGATTCGCTGCAAGATTGGTGGGATCGGCTGGAATGGTATGAACAGGGTGCGATCGTGCTTGGGGTACTTGCCCTGTCAATGTTCTTCGTCGGATTCTGGCCGGCTTTAGGCTTTGCGATGACAGCAGCGGGAGCCGCCGGGAGCGGACATGAGACTGCCGGTTACATCCGCGATCCGAAGAAGCTGCTGACTCCCGAAAAGGCGCTTGCCGTGGCTGGAGGCATCGTACTAAACCGAATCCCGTTCGGCAAAGTGCTGCGATGGGCGGGGGCGAAAGGGCGCGGTTATGTGCGCAAGCTTTGGGATAAGCTTGGTTCAAGGAAGCCAGCTGGTAACGTTCCGAATAAATCGAAACTTCCAAAGAGCGTAACCGTCATAGATGCTGCAATGCGGGAGAAAATATTGGAGGGACAGAGAAAGCTCCCGAATAGGAATGATTATATAGGCGGACATTCTCCGAAGATAAATAATAAGAACCCTAAATACGCAGTTCAAGAAATGAAAGTTAATGCTGATGGGACAAGAAAGGTTAAATTCACCACACAGTTTCCCGATGGAAATTTAGCTAAAATTAAAACGAGTACATTATTCCCTGATACATGGTCTGATGACAGCATAATTTCAGCTGTGAAAAAAGTCGGGGATACGCCAAGTGTTGGACAGAGAGCTGGATTGACCCTTCATAGAAGTACAGTGAATGGGGTGGAAATAGAAGTGATAAAAGATGGAGATAAGGTAATTTCAGGATTCCCCACTGGCGGTGCTCGCACGACAGGATTCAACTAATGCGTAATTTGAATAATCAGAAAGAGGTGACTAAATTGTATAAAGAATTAGATGAACTTATAACGGAATATCAAAATTCTACTGATTTTTGGTATGACGTAGGATGTGTAATGGCGTCTGAAACGTTATCGAAGTTCAGACCGCAAGATTGGGAGCAATTATCGGATGAAGTACTTAACAAGCCGCTAGAATGGCAGATAAAACTGGCGTATTGTCTGGACAGTAACTGTAATATGCACGAACTGAACATTCTATTGTCATTGATTAGTCTTGAAGATGAGGAGCTATTCGAGACTTGTGTGGATACGCTAAGGAGTTTTACGACCGCAGAAAGCAAGAAAATGATACTAAGTAATCCAGATATATTACAGCGAGTTAATGATTTGATCCCAAAATCTGGGACGGCAGTAAAGAGAATGCTCGAAAACTTTCTTGAAACCATTCATTCATAAAGGGAACAGGGCTTGCATTTAATTAGCGCCGGCGACCTTCGCTGAATGCTGGGAGCCTGCCACTCGTTTTTTTGCACGCCCAAATATTCGTTCTACAAGAAATCTAAAGTGAACGATAGTGGAGGAGCTGCCGCGCAGGCAGCTCCTCCTTCACTATCATAACCTTTGATAGTACCATGATTTTCATGCTAGCACTAAGAATAAGTTCGGTATTGATCCATCTGTCTGCGGGTCAGTCAGGGAAGTCATTATTTTACTATGCGAAAGTCATCATTCTATCCTATTATTTCGCGATAATTTCTACTAATATGATTTTTGAAAGCGGTTTCAAGTAAAAGGAGGTGAAGGACAGAACATTTATAATCTATATAAAGTACTTAATGTCAGGAGAGTCATGTAATATCGGGAAATGGTCAAATTGCGATGCGGGGGAGAGTTTGAAGATGAGTACAGACGTTCGTAAGCCAAGTAGACGAAGACGCGGAAAAAAACGGAGGCAGGCGACTGCATTACTGCTGTCAATCATGATGCTCCTGACAACGATTGCAGCGGCGGGCCGGCCGCATGTGATCTATGCAGCAGGGGCGCAGCCAGAGGCTGAAAGTACCGGCAGCGACACGATTGCCGGCGTCAAGACACGTTCCACCCTGTATACGCCGGCGAAGGTTGCCGCTGCCCGTACGAATGCAGCGACTTATAAGTGGGCTGCCGCTATGAGAGATGCGGCTGTATCCAAGGCTGACCAATATTTGGCTATGGGACTGGAAAAATTGTGGTCGTTTGTGCCCGGTCATACGCTGCCCCGCAGCTATGGCGTAAATCAGGCGCTCGGCAGCCCGGTTACCGGCAAAGAGATCGATAAATACGGCAACTACCCTTATAAAGCCGATCCGATCAATAAGCCGTGGAAAATTGTCGATCCTTCCAGCGGCTACACGTTTCCGACCAACGATTTTGGCGCCTACTATGAAAGCGGGTTGGATGAGCATGGCATTTTCCAGCCGGAGCTGGCAGACCGCAGCTTGCTGGTCAATACGCTCTACCCGGAGAAAGGGCCGACATGGGGAGTGGATGACGGCTTTGGCTGGGTCAATGAGCAAGGAAATCGTTATACCTTTATCGCTTACTATGTGCACTGGTTCAGCTGGTACAGCGCTACCGGACTAATGAACGATGCGCTGAACAATTTGCGCGACGCTTATTTGTTTACTGGCGATATCAAGTATGCCAGAGCGGGCCTTGTCTTGCTCGACCGGATAGCTGATGTCTACCCGGAGATGGATATAACCGAGCATGATGGAACGGTCTTTCTCAATTCGCATGGCGGGACAGGTGTAGGCAAGGCGGTGGGGAAAATATGGGAAACGACGCTGGTGAAGGATTTTCTGCAAGCGTATGATGCCTTTTTTCCGGCAGCTGACGATGCACAGGTCGTGCAATTTTTGAGCGACAAAGCAGTGGCATACCGGCTGACAAACCCGAAGACGAGCGGGGGTGCGATCCGGCGCAATATTGAGGACGGCATTGTCAAGCAGGTGTATCCGGGCGTGAAAGCTGCGCAAATACACGGCAATGACGGTATGCATCAAAGCGCTTTGGCTATGGCCGCAGTGGTTTACGATAAGCTGCCGGAGACGAAGGAATGGCTCGATTTTGTTTTTCAATCCGGCGGACTTGTCTCTAATCCGTGGCGGGTGACTGGCGGCAATATTTTCAATTCGCTTGTGAGCGAAGTGGATCGCGATGGAAACGGCAATGAAGCCGCTGCAGGCTACAACGCACTATGGCTTTCCGGTCATCAGCAGACAGCCGATATTTTGGAGGGCTATGACAAGTACCCGGAGGCCGATTTATATCAAAATGTAAAATTCCGCAGCATGTACTCCGCGCTGCTGCCGCAAATTTTTATTGAACGCTATACGAATAATGTCGGTGATTCCGGCAGTACCGGGAATCCGGGAATATCCATAAAGATGTCCGACATGGTCAAAGCATTCGACAAATTTGGCGATCCGATTTTTGCGCAATGGGCGTATAAGCTGAACAATGATTCTGCGGATGGCATTCACCGGGATATATTTGAAGCGAACCCAGAGCAGATTGGCGATAAGATTCGGGCAGCTATTGCTGAATATGGGACGCTGACTTTGGATAGTGTGAATGAAACCGGCTACGGATTGACGGCGATGCGCGCCGGCCGCAATGTAAAGAAAAACTTTGGGTTCTCCTACGGTTTTCCGTCTATGACTGTCGCGCAGTCAAATGCGGACTATAAAATTTTTGACAGCTCGGGAACGTTGCAGTTTGAGGCATTCGATACGGGCGCGTTCATTGAGTTTACCTTCGATGTCCCCAAAAGCGAGCAGTACGATGTGGATTTGCTGCCGTTCCGGGCGCCATCATACGGAAAATATCGCATAACGATCGATGGGCAGCAATTGACAGATTATGATTTTTTTGGCGCTTCCACAGATGAATATGTAACACTGGGCCGCTTACAGCTTGCTGCGGGCACGCATCACATTAAATTTGAAGACATCGGCAAGCACGAAAGCTCAAGCAATTATAAAATGGGCGTTCGGCGCCTTGCGTTGCTTGATGCGGCGGCACGAGCCGAGCGGGATAATAACTCGTCGCAAAAAAATACGTTGCGGGACGTCACCATGTACTACGGCCGCAGCTCCGGCCACGGCCATCGCGATACGCTGCAAATCGGGCTGCATGGCTTCGGCCTTGATCTTGCCCCGGATCTTGGCTACCCGGAATTTGCCGACTCTGTCGACATGCATCGTGCGCAATGGGTCAATAATACGATAAGCCACAATACAGTAGTCGTGGACAAAAGGAAACAGGAGCCGCAGCATGTGGGCCAGCCGCTGCATTATGACAATAGCGGTTCTGTACAATTGATCGACGTAGCGGCTCCGAAGGTATATCCGCAAACCGAGCGCTACCGCCGTACAACAGCTATGATTGAAGTTGATGACGGGAACTCCTATGCGGTAGATTTTTTCAGAGTGAAAGGCGGCAACGACCATTTGTTCAGCTTTCATGGCGCGGATGCAATCGTGTCGACTGAAGGCTTGTCGCTGACGAAGCAGGCAGATGCCCAAGGGGAATATGCAGGTACTTACGCCGGAGCAGATGTACCGTTCGGACAACGGGTTGACGATGTTGCCGGGCCAAACTACATGGGCAGCGGCTTCCATTGGCTGAAAAATGTTGACCGCGACTCCGATCCGGGGGAAATGTTCAGTGTAGATTGGCAGCTGAAGGATACGTGGAATGTAGACGGGAACGGAGCGGGAGCTCAGACAGATGCGCATCTTCGCTTAACGATGCTGGGTGAGCTGGATGAAGTCGCGCTTGCAGACGGTGTGCCGCCGCGCAATAAACCGGGCAATCCGCCGGCGCTCCGCTACTTGCTCGCGAAGCGGACAGCCACCGGCGGCAATCTGGACAGCATATTCACCTCTGTGCTGGAGCCGTACGAGGGCAGCCGGTTTATTGCTTCAATCGAGCCGGTAGCGTTGACGGTTAATGGCGAGCCTTCAACGGGAACGGAAGCAAGAGCGCTGCGGGTAACATTAAAGGACGGCCGGATCGATACTGTTGTGAGCAGCCTTGATCCAGACATGGAATATACGGTTGACGGCAAATGGCTTTTCAAAGGTGTGTTCGGTGTATATAGCGAACGTAACGGCGAGGTTGTGGGCCGCTATGTGCATGATGGTACACGATTTGATCCGGTTGGTGAAGGGCAGGAGGCTGCTCCGGCAGCATTGACAGGTACGATTGACAGCTTTACACGTGAGCTGTCGATGGACAATGAACTAATTGTAAAGATGGATTTGCAGGACGTCAATTTGGCGGCGTTAACCGGGTCGATGATTGTGATTGAAAATGACGGAGTGCGCAACGCTGCCTACATGATCCGCCAGGTGACGGATTTGGGAGCAGGACGCTACCGGATTGATATCGGTACGAAGACGACAATACGCGGCTATGCGGACGCGAATGATTACAGTCGGGGCTATCTCTACGATGTTGCCGAGGGCGCAGCTTTCCGGATTCCGCTGACGCATCAGATGAGCGGATTGAAGACGCAAGCAGCAGTAAGCGGCGACCTGGGAGATGACGGACAATGGTATCGCAGTGCGGCGACGGTTACGCTTGAGGTTTATGGGGCATCAAGCTCACTGGAGCGGATCGAATACCGGGTGAATGACGAGCAAAGCTGGCAGCTCTATACTGCTCCGCTTGTTTTTGAAGACGGCCGCCATAAGCTGTATTACAGATCAGTTGATAAAACAGGGCGTACAGAACCGATGCAAATGATGCAAATTCAGGTAGACCAAACGAAGCCGACGCTCAAGCTGCTGGCAAACGGCGAGCAGGCAGAAAACGATATGGAATTAAATGTGAGCGATGCGGTGGTCTGGTCAGCCGATGGTGCCGATGAGTTATCTGGCATTAAGCGTGTAAGCATAACTGTTGACGGTGAAGCGTACGAAGCGGGCACACCGGTCAACTGGCTCAGCCATCCGGGCGAGCATGTTGTCACGGCAGAAGCGGAAGACCATGCAGGCAATATTGCAGCACAGACGGTAAAGGTGCAAGCTGTCGTTACGGCGGCGTCGCTGGCCGCTCAGGTAGAAGCATATTTTACGGCAGGCGCGATGGATCATCCGCTGCATATGCAGCTTGCCAATGCCGCTGAGTCAGCAGCAAAACATGCGGGCCAAGGGAAATGGCCGCAAGCAGTCAGCGCTCTTGAGCGATTTTTGCAGCATCTTGATAAGAAAGCGATGAATGATGCCGAAGCCACAGCGGTGATGAAAGCGCAGGCCACCTGGCTGCAGCAGCAGTGGAGCGGCTTCATGTCCTAAACCATTATCCAATATAATATAGAAGACAAAGGCTCGCCCATAGTGGCGGGCTTTTTGGATAAATTTTGGCTGGTGTGGCCTAATCTAACGGATGCCTCAGCCGCTATTTGCGAAAATTCGACCGATTTGAAATTGTAACGGAACTGTGAGCCCCTATTTGATGATATAGAGCCCGATTTCGCAAGAAAACGTCGAATTAAGATCGCTCACTTCCGTTTAGATTCCAAAAAGGAAGGGAATTTACGAAATAAGGTCCGTGGCTTCCATTAGATGAAACCGCTTTGCAGGCGACCCCCCTTCAGAGCTTTTGCCAGCTGAACTCTGTCATCAATCTGATAAGAATGAAGGGCCGCTAACGAATCTCACAACCCTTAATCGGCTCAAAATGCGGCCTTGCGGGCTGTAACGAATCGACCGATCGTTATTCACGGAAATCCGGCCGCTCCCCCGCCTTTTTTCCGGCAATAGCGTGTCTCAGGTTCGTTACACGCGGAGCAAGCCGATTTTTCGGCCAATAGCGTGTCTCAGGTTCGTTAGCCCTGCGGACAACGATTTTTTCCCGGGGAAGCGGGCAGCTGGAGGTCATGCGGACCTACAATCCGCTATTTTGTCGAAACCCGGCTCATTTGGAGTTCCGCGGACACACGATCCGTTATTTGTCGATTTTGCCGGGTTTTCGCGACGTTTTGAGACAAATAACGGAACCACGGTCCGCAAGCACACCAATTAGCTGTTTTGTTCACAGATAACGGATCTACGGTCCGCTCATGCCCGCTTCGCCCGCGCTTACAGATGTCCACTTTGAATCGACAGCCTCCTACGGTCCGCATGCAGCCCACTTTGAATGCCTTTGCCAGAATGAATGAATGTATGAATGCTGCTAGCAGGATATTGGCCTGAATTTGTCGAAATGAACAAGTCTGAATGGGATGCTGTGTGAATGATAAAGCGAGGTTTGGCGATGCGAAAAACATGGTTCAATCGGCTATTGCTCTCTTATATGCCTGTATTCATTTTTGTGGTGACATTTATATTCTTTGTGTTTTTTCAAGTGTTCAGCGAACAAAGCAGGAAAGAAGCAATAAAGTCGAATGAGATGCTTTCCTTGCAGGCGATGCAGCTAATCGATACTTCGCTGAAGGCAATCGATACGACGGTTCTGCGTGAAATTGCAGCAAGTGAAGATTTGCGTTCTTTTTTCAAAAGCAGGCAGGGGGACGATCCCTACATTGCCATTCGTGCTGTAAATAAGATGAAAGATATGATGAGCTATAACCCGCTCATTGATTCGCTGTATCTGGTTCGGTATGCCGATAATTTTGTCCTCAGCAATGCCACACAATCGGCAGCCGGGCAATTTTCAGATAGCCAGTTTATTGAGCAAATCAGACATGCCAGTCCTCCGCGCTGGACAGATACGCGGCTGTTTCAATCTTTTTCTCATTTGCCTGCGAAGCAGGTTGTCAGTCTTGTAAGGGAGGCGCATTTCTCATCTGATATACAAGGTGTGATCGTTGTCAATGTAGCCGCCAATTCTTTGCGCAGAATGACGCAAGATCTGTTTACTTCCCAGGTCAGTTTTATTCAGGTTAAGGATCGGGATGAAGAGCTTTTGTTCGCCAATGGGATGGATGCGGTAGGGAAAACGCCGCAATCCAGCTTTGTATCGAGCTATTCCGGCTGGCAATACGAGAGCGGTTTCATCCAGGGTGGTTTAATGCGTACCATTTCCTATTTTTCAAATATATGGTTTTTCGTGGGGTTTATTATGATCGGCTTGGGCCTGATCTGGATGGTGTTTGTCACCCGCCGTCATTCCAAGCCGATAGAGCAGATCGTCGATCGGTTCAGCAGCTACACACTACCGATTGCCACTAGCAGCGATAAAGGACGAATGGATGAATTTGCTTTTATTAGCTCTGCGCTTGACGATATTATGGCGCAATCCTTGCAATATCAGAAGCAGTATCGGGAGGATATGCATCTGCGGGCGCGGCATCTGTTCCATCAGCTCATCGACGGCGATGCGATTGTCTCTAACGAGGAATGGAGGCGGGAGGCTGAGAAACTTCAGCTGCCTGTACCAGATTGCTCTGCCTATCGGGTCATTATTGTCGAACTGGATAAGTATGGAGATTTCTGTGCACAGTATGCCCGCAATGATCAAAATTTGCTTAAATTCGCCGTACGCACAGTAACCCAGGAGCTATTCATGAAGCATGAATGCAAGAGCTGGTCCGAATGGACAGCACCCGCTCAGCTTGCTGCTGTGTTATTTGAAGCGGAAGAAGAGCTGCTGGCAGAAGAAAAGCTGAGTTTCATCGCCGATCAGATTCGGGCATGGATTGAGGAAAATTTGAAAATTACGATTACACTCGGAGTTGGCGAACGCGCGGCAGATAGCGATGAAATTCCACAATCGTTCCAGAGTGCGAAGCATATGCTGAAATATAAATACGCACTAGGAGAGAATCGGATTATTAGCAGTGCCGATCTGGCAACAGCAGGCCAAGCTGAAGCGTATGGTCATCTCGGCGATATTCGCGAATTGATTCAGCTGATTCGCAAGGCTGACGAAGGCTGGAAAGCAGCTTATCATCAGTTCTTCCATAAATTGCAGCAGGGGATGCTGGCCAACGATGAGATCGACCATTTGCTGGATTACTTGATCTATAATCTGAATCGCGAATGTGCGCTTATGAATAAGGAGCTGTCTTCAATGTGGAGTGAGACGACGCGGCCGGCGTTGAATGAAATGCTGGAGAGCGGCTATACACTCGTTCATTTACAAGAGGAAATGTATAAAGTGCTGCTGCCGTTAGCTGACATGATAACCGAGCTTCAACAGACGAGTCAGCATGGAGCAACGATTCGTGAGATGACTGCCTTTATTGAGCAGGAATTTGCTAATCCGAAGATGTCGCTGGATTATTTGAGTGAGCAATTCAACATTAATCCCAAATATGTGAGCAAGCTGTATAAGGAAAATACGGGACAGAAATTCGTCGATTTTCTGATCGACATTCGGATGAAGGAAGCGCGACGACTGCTTGCTAATACAGCGCATTCCATTCAGGAAATCTCTGAGATGGTTGGCTACACGAATGCCATTTCTTTTGGACGTGTATTCAAGAAGGTGATGGGAGCCTCGCCAAGCGAATACCGGGCAGATGCTGTGAATAAACAGGATTAATTGAAAATGGTTGGCAGGCGAAAATAGTTGGCAGCAGTGACGAAAGCACTGCTGCTTTGCTGTTTTTAGGGGCTGGCGAAAATGGTTGGCTCGATTATTCTTGTTTATTGTCACCACAAATGTAACCGCATACAATTTGGCTATACAACCGCGATTGATGTGATGGAGAAAGGAGCTGACAATGATGTCTAGCAGAAGCGAAGCTGCGAACGCAACAATAAGACGCACACAAGGGAAACGCATGTTAAGGAAAAAAATTGAGCGACATTGGCAGTTATATTTCGTCGTTTTGCTTCCACTGCTATATTTAGTAATTTTCAAATATGTTCCGATGGCCGGGATTGTCATTGCGTTCAAAGATTATAATGTGGTGCAAGGCATTTGGGGCAGCTCTTGGGCAGGATTCAAATATTTCGAGCAGTTTTTCGCCTCGCCCAATTTTTGGTTGTTCATTAAAAATACGTTAGGGATTAGTTTATACGGGTTAGCAGTCGGTTTTCCTGCTCCCATTCTGCTGGCGCTTGCCCTTAACGAAATTCGTACCGGCTTGTTCAAAAAAAGCGTACAAATGATCACGTATGCGCCATACTTTATTTCAACAGTCGTTATGGTTTCGATTATAGTCGTGAATTTGACGCCGAATATCGGGATGGTCAGTCGTTTTTTCGCCTTTCTTGGAGTGCAGGATACCAATTTTATGGGAAATCCGGCGTTGTTCAAGACGATCTATGTTTTATCCGATGTATGGCAAATGACCGGCTATGGAGCCATTATTTATATTGCTGCACTAGCAGGAGTCAACCCGGAGCTTTATGAATCGGCAAAGGTTGATGGGGCCTCAAGGTTTCAAAAGATTATCCGCATCGATCTGCCCAGCCTGGTTCCGGTAGCTGTCATTATGCTCATCTTGAATCTCGGCAACATTATGAAGCTTGGCTTCGAAAAAATATATTTGATGCAAAATCCGCTTAATTTGAACGCGTCGGAAGTTATTTCTACTTATGTTTACAAGGTAGGGTTAATCGGTTCGAATTTCAGCTTTTCTGCAGCAATCGGCATGTTTAATTCCGTCGTCAATTTGCTGCTGCTTATTTTGGTCAATTACATTGCCAGAAAGTTAACCGATAACAGCTTGTGGTAAGGTGTAACCTGTGTATGCCGCACGCCGCAAGGAAAGGAGCAAAGAATGAGCAAATCTACTGCCATTAAAGAAGCCTATAGCGACCGTTTGTTTATTGCGGGTATTTATCTCTTTTTAACTATCGTATTGCTTATTGTATTGATACCGCTGCTCTACATTTTAAGCGCTTCCTTCAGCTCTCCACAGGCTGTCGTAACCGGTAAAGTGACGCTTTGGCCGATTGATTTTACTTTAGCAGGCTACAAAGCTGTGTTTAACAATCCGCAGATTGGCACCGGCTTTTTGAATTCCTTGTTCTACACCATTGTTGGCACAATCATAAATGTGAGTCTGACGATTATGCTGGCCTACCCGCTGGCGCGAAAAACCTTTTATGGCCGCAATTTGATCATGATTGTGCTGGTGCTTACGATGATGTTTGAAGGCGGCTTAATTCCGACCTATCTTGTGGTAAAGGAGCTGGGGCTGATCGATACACGCCTGGCGCTGCTGCTGCCTGGAGCGCTGGCTGTCTTCCAAGTCATCATCGCGCGTACCTTTTTTCAGACGACCATACCTGATGAGCTGGCAGAGGCTGCCGAACTGGATGGCTGCAGCGATTTGCGTTTCATTTCCAGCATTGTACTGCCTCTATCCAAACCGATCATTGCCGTCATGACGCTGATGTATGCCGTTGGACATTGGAATGCCTATTTCGATGCGCTAATTTATTTGCGCTCACCCGATATTTTTCCTTTGCAAATTATTTTGCGCAATATTCTTATTTTGAACACCGTTGATGCTTCAATGGTTGCCAATGTGGATCAGCTGATGGTGCAGCAAGGGCTAAAAGATTTATTGAAATATTCCTTGATCGTCGTGTCCAGCGCGCCAGTGCTGATGATTTATCCTTTTGTGCAGCGGCATTTTGTTAAAGGGGTTATGATTGGATCTTTAAAAGGCTAATGGAAGGCGGCTGTCATATTACGGCAGAGGGGGTGAACGGCAAACGCGGTATATGCTAATATGAACAAGCATCGTAAAATCAAGTTGGAGGGTCACCAGGCACATAAGACGAATAGGAGGAGTATCCTGTATGACGAACGTCAAACTACGAAATTGGGCGAGTCTTGTTAGTCTAATGATAGCGGTTGTACTAGTTTTAAGTGCTTGCTCGGGCAATAGCGGCGGCAACAAAAAAGATGCTGCGGGAGGTGGCGGGGCTAATCCTGCACCCGTCGCTAATGAAGACAAATTCAATCCTGTAGGACAATATCCGATCGTAAAAGAACAGCTTAAGCTGAAAATGTTTGCCCCGCAATACGCCAGCATTGAAAATATGGAGACCAATCTGTTCACGAAATGGACGGAAGAGAAAACGAACATAAAAATTGTGTGGGATCTTGTCCCGGACAATGCGTTAAATGACCGCAAGCAGCTGATGCTGGCGAGCGGTGACTATCCAGAGGTTATTTGGCACGGAAATTTGACGAAGGAAGAGCAGATGAAATATGGCAAGCAGGGCGCGTTTCTTCCGTTAAATGAGTTAATTGAAAAGTATGCGCCGAATATTAAGCAGGCGATGAATGATATCCCGTATTTGAAATCTTCAATAACATCCCCTGACGGAAATATTTATGCGCTGCCGCAAGTGAATGAATGCTATCATTGCGATAATGCGCTCAAAATGTGGATTAACAAAGCCTGGCTTGATAAGCTGGGGTTAAAAGTGCCGACGACGACCGAGGAGTTCTATGAGGTTATGAAGGCATTCAAGGAGCGGGATCCGAACGGCAATGGCAAGCAGGATGAAATTCCGCTCACAGGTTCCGATGAAATGTGGACAGGGAATGTTGCCGCATTTTTGATGAATGCTTTCATTGTAGATGATTATACCGAGAAGACAGCCGGCACGTTCCTGCGAGTCGTGAATGACAAGGTTGAGTTCGTCGCCAATACGGCGGAGTGGCAGGAAGGGCTCGCTTATTTGCATAAGCTGTATAAGGAAGGACTGATTGACCCAGCAGCGTTTACGCAAAACGCGGATGCCATTCAGCAAGTGGCAAATCGGGAAGGCGACAACATTATGGGAGCTTTGTCGACAGCGCTGCTAAGCTATGCTTACCCGATGAATGATACGACGCCGAGGCATAAGGATTATGTCGTAGTGCCACCGCTTAAAGGGCCAAAAGGAGTGCAGCAAACTTTATTTTTCGGCGGCATTAACAATTCGCAATTTGCAATTACGAATAAAGCGACCGAGGATCAGCAAATTGCAGCGATCCGGCTAGCGGATTTAATGTATACCGAGGAAGCGATTACGCTTCAGGAAAATGGTCCGGAAGGGAAGGGCTGGCGTAAAGCGGAGGCCGGCGAGCTGGATGTGAATGGCAATCAAGCGAAATATGCGCATATTGTCGATCCGAACCCGCCGCCAACTCATAATAATGGCTGGGAGCAAATTGGACCATCTCTACGCACCTATGAATATCGGGGTTCTTGGGCAGAGCTTGTTCAAGATCCGCTGGCCGAAGGCGGATACGGCAAACGGCTGAATGATGTATCTAAAGAGTATGAAGCTTTTCACTCCAAGGAGCAGTATCCGAATGGTCTCTTTATCGCATTGGAGGATGCGGATCTTTCTGCACAAATAAAAACAACTCTGGTTGAATATGTGAAATCCAATATGGCACAGTTTATTACCGGATCTAAGGATGTCGAGAAGGATTGGGACAGCTATATTAAAGGACTGGAAGGCATGCAATTGTCCCAGTACCTCGAAATCTACCAAAAGGCTTACGATGGGTCGAAGCAGTAAAGGCTTAGCAGCTTAATAATGAAAGGGTCGTGTTCTTTGCGAAAGCAACAGAACAGCGGCCTTTTTTTATATTTCAAAGGAAAGAAACTTGCCACGCACCAGGGTTGGCGTCAGCCGTTTCTTCATGTTGAAGGAAAATAGTTGCATCATGTTCCCTTCTAGTGAGAGGAATGATATGATGAAGAAAGAAGAATAACGGCATATGACGACAAAAAAATGCTGTTCATAGAGGATAAATGTATAAGCACAAAATAAGAAATTGGAAGGGAGGAATTGGTGCTGAGTGAATACAAACTGGATATGATTTTATCCGAAATGCAGAAGATTCATGGATGGCTGGAGCGTCACGACGAGCGATTCGATCATTTGGAAGAACGGCTGGATCGCCATGAGGAGCGGTTGGATCGCCTGGAAAAACGAATGGATCGGTATGATGCGCGGCTTGATAGTCAAGGCGAGCATCTAATGCAGCTGATACAGATCGTGGGCGTTACAAATACGCGTGTGGACAAGCTTGCAGATGCAGTAGCAGAGACGAACGCCAGAGTGGACAAGCTCACAGATGCAGTAGCAGAGACGAACGCCAGAGTGGACAAGCTTACAGATGCAGTAGCGGAAACGAACGCGAGAGTGGACAAGCTTGCAGATACAGTAGCGGAAACGAACGCCAGAGTGGACAAGCTTGCAGATGCAGTAGCAGAGACGAACGCCAGAGTGGACAAGCTCACATATGCAGTAGCAGAGACGAACGCCAGAGTGGACAAGCTTACAGATGCAGTAGCGGAAACGAACGCGAGAGTGGACAAGCTTGCGGATGCAGTAGCGGAGACGAACGCCAAGGTGGATAAGCTCACCGATGTTGCATTTTATATCAGGGGCGATGTATCGACATTGAAATCCATCCAGCAGGAACAGCAAAAAATATTGGAACGTTTGTCATATCGTTCATTGTCGCAAGAGGCTGATATAGCTGAGCTGAGAAGGATCATATAAATGTAATAAGCTAAAGAAGAAGTGATAACAGTGAAGGCGCTCAGGTTACAGAAGGTCGCAAAGACAGGTCTGGAGAAGTATTTATCCGGCGAATCGATGGATTATCGGCAAGTGCTCGCACTATTTTTACCGATATTAATTGATCAGGCTTTTATCGTGAGCTTGAATTTGGTCAATACGGCAATGATCAGCTCGTCAGGCGTAGCCGCTGTCAGCGCGGTTAATATGGTCGATTCGCTCAACATTTTTATGATTAATGTGTTCGTTGCGGTCGCGACGGGAGGAACGGTCGTCGTTGCGCAGTACAAGGGCAGCGGCAATCATCCGATGGTGTCGCGTGCAACCGCTGGAAGCGTCACTTCTGTAGCAGGTATTGCAGTAATAATCGGGCTTCTGATTATGGCGCTGCACAATCAGGTGCTGGCGCTGCTGTTTGGAGCTGCCACAGATGAGGTGTTAAGCAATGCGCGCACCTATTTGATCGGCAGCTGCATTTCATATGTGGGACTAGGGATTGTACAGGCCGTCTGCGGTGCGCTGCGCGGGGTCGGCAAGACAAGAGCTTCGCTCTTTTTGTCGCTGAACATGAATTTGCTGTATGTGCTGCTTAATGTAGTGCTGATTTATTTTTTGCATATGGGTGTGTGGGGGCTGACGCTTGCGGTCAATATTGCCCGGTTTGCCGGAGCGGTTATTGCGCTTGTCTATTTATTCAAATGGGATGCCACCTTGCATTTGCGTATTCGGGATCTGTTTCATTTTCCGTTATCGATGCTTAAAAAAATTATGTTTATCGGCGTGCCCTTTGCGATGGAGCAAATGTTCTTCAATGGCGGGAAGCTGTTGACACAGGTGTTTATCGTAAGCCTGGGTACATATGCGATCGCTGCGAATGCGATTGCTTCCTCGATTGCGATTGTGCTGCAGATGCCTGCCACAGCGCTATCGCTGACGATCGTTACCGTTGTCGGCCAATGTATGGGGAGAGGCAATATCGGCGATGCCCGCAAGTTTATAAAGGCCTTTTTGTGGCTCGGCTCGGGCTCGTTAGCGCTATTTGCACTGATACTAATGCCGTTTTATTATCCGATTGTGAGCATCTTTAATCCGCCGGATGAAATCGTGAGCGATATTTTTTGGCTGCTGCTGATTACATCTGTGCTGCAAGTGCCGCTCTGGTCGGTTAGCTTTATATTGCCGGCAGCCTTTCGGGCAGCGGGAGATTCCAAGTTTACCTCTCTTGTTTCGATGCTGACCATGTGGCTGTTCCGGGTTATTCTCGGTTATGTGCTAGGCATTACACTAGAGTACGGGATCCTCGGCGTCTGGCTGGCGATGAATTTTGAATGGGGCGTGCGCGGCGTCATCTTCCTGCTGCGCCTTCGCGGCAAGATGTGGTATCGTCATAAACTTATTTAGAAAAATGGATTTTCAGCGAATGTGTCTGATGAAGGACGCGGCTGGAAATCCATTTTTTTTCTGGCGCGAAAAGAGCGGTTTTTCAATAATGATAGATGCTGAGGAGCCGTGAGAAGGTGTACAATAGAGAAGAGAAGGGGATTGGTCAAGACGGCTTATTATAAATATGGAGGGATGAGCAATGAATCAGCCTTTACTCGTCATCGCGATCATTCTTTTCGTGTTGGCCTATTTTATAGGCTATAAGAAGCAAGTTTGGCTGCTGGCCGGCTTTAATGAAAAGCGTGTCAAAGACAAGGAGAAGCTCGCCAGGCTGGTAGGAAACTATAATTTATTTATGGGGATCATTATGCTGGCCGGCGCGATTGTAAATCCTCCGGCGATCGAGGTGCTTATCCCCATTTTGGTCATCGGCTATGTTATTCTTCTTGGCTACGTAAATACGAGGATGGTGGAATAACCTGAGATCGGATAACGCTTCATAGTGAAATCCGCTGCCTGCACCGGATACATTTGATGTGATCAGCGCGACTTTCAAATCTGTCCGTTAATAGAACCGAAACTCCGTCTGTTGGGCATTGCTGTAAACTCGTTCCAGCATCTCTCGCCAGCGGCGAAGCGGTTTTTGAATTTTGTAAAAAGTTATCCTGGATTACAGGAGCAAGGGGAAGGAGCGTTTGCATGACAAGTAGGAAAGGAACAACTGCAGAAGAGCCGGATTGGGTGCATTCATACGTTGAATCGCCTGACAGACAGCGGAAATTGCACCGCCGCACGTTATGGGTTGTCGTCTGCGCGCAAATTTTTGGGGGTGCAGGGCTTGCCGCCGGGGTGACGGTTGGCGCACTGCTTGCGCAGGAGATGCTCGGATCGGAGAGCTTCGGCGGAGTACCTTCCGCCTTATTTACGCTTGGCTCTGCCGCGGCGGCATTTCTGATCGGTCAATTATCGCAGCGCTTTGGCAGAAGAATCGGACTGGCGGCCGGCGCGCTGGCGGGCGCTCTCGGCGCAGTTGGGGTAGTGCTGGCTGCTATGGCGAGCAATATCGTTCTGCTGTTTGCTTCTTTGCTGATTTATGGCGCAGGCACAGCCGCGAATTTGCAGACCCGTTACGCCGGCACAGATTTGGCCGAACCGGGCGAGCGGGCGAAAGCGGCTAGTATTGCGCTGATGGCGACGACCTGCGGAGCTGTAGCCGGGCCGAATCTTGTCAATGTGATGGGAACGGCGGCCAAGGGAATCGGCATACCGCCGCTTGCGGGCCCTTTTTTGCTGTCCGCGATGGCATTCAGCTTGGCAGGCATCATCTTGCTGCTTTTTCTTCGTCCGGATCCATATTTGGTGGCCAGGGCAATCGCCCGCGCGAAACAGGTGAAGCAGGGGCGCGCAGCAGGCAATGAGCAGCAGCCGCGGATGGGCGGTAATCGGAAAGTTGTTCTGGGAGCAGCTGTCATGGCGCTAACCCAAATGGTGATGGTCGCCATCATGACGATGACGCCTGTGCATATGAAGCATCACGGTCACGGGCTTGGCGATGTCGGGCTGGTCATCGGTATTCACGTAGCAGCAATGTATTTGCCTTCATTAGCAACGGGTGTGCTGGTAGACCGCTTCGGGAGAACAGTGATGGCCTATGCTGCCGGTGTTACGCTGCTTGCCGCCGGGCTGGTGGCCGCGCTTGCGCCCGCTGATTCTACGCCGCTGCTTATTGCTGCGCTGGCGCTGCTCGGCCTTGGCTGGAACTTCGGTTTAATAAGCGGGACAGCTATTATCGTTGATGCGACTACAGCGGAAACGCGGGCGAAAACGCAGGGAACGGTTGATGTGCTTATTGCCATTAGCGGTGCGTCGGGCGGTGCGCTGTCCGGGCTGATCATGGCCAATTCCAGCTATGCTGTCCTGGCGATGGCGGGGGGCTTTGTGTCGCTGCTTTTAATTCCGGTTGTCATCTGGTCGCGCCGGCGCCGTGCGGCGAGGCATAGTCAGAGCAGCACACCATCGGTATAACCCGCAGGGAAAGAATCCAAGGGGCTGGAATATACAAGCATCTCAGACATAAAATAGATCATTAGCTTGTATACCCTGGGGGAGCCTATGAATAAAAAAACGGTCAAAATTGGACAAATTGCAGTCATTTATATGGGGACGGTAGTAGGAGCGGGATTTGCGTCGGGTCAGTCCATCATGCAATTTTTCACCCTGTACGGAGCCTTTGGCGGAGCGGGTATTTTGCTAACGACCTTGCTATTCATGTGGTTTGGAACGAGGCTGATGGTTTTATCGCATCGAATCAAAGCATTTTCCTATCAAGACCTCAATAATTACTTGTTTGGCAAATTTTTCGGCAAAGTCGCCAATATACTAACGTTCTTCATTTTGCTCGGCGTCACTGCGGTTATGCTTTCTGGTACCGGCTCGATTTTTGCGGAACAGCTGGGACTTCCTTATCAACTCGGCATCGTCATTAGTATCGTGCTGAGTTTTTTGGTGATGACGAAGGAAATCCATGGAATTTTAGCCGTCAACGCTCTGGTCGTCCCGTTGATGCTTTTTTTCACATGTATCATTGCGTTTGATGTCGTCGATATGGAAAGTATAACGCGAACCACAGATTGGCAGGAACGACAGCTAACGCAATGGAACTGGCTGGTCAGTCCGATCACGTATGCAGCGCTGAATTTTGCCTTTGTTCAGGCGGTAATGGTTCCTCTGGCAAGCGAAACGGAGGACGAACGGGTATTGAAATGGGGCGGATTTTGGGGCGGAATCGGCCTTGGATTCATGCTGTTGATCAGTCATTTTTCCATCAACTCCAAGATGCCGGGGATTTTGCAGTTCGATATTCCAATGGCCGAAATTATTCGCGGAGCGGGAAGCTTTTTGTACGGTGTATTTATTATGGTGATCTTTGGTGAAATTTTCACAACATTGGTTGGTAATATATTCGGGATTGCCAGACAGATTCGCAGCGTATACCCGCTGCCGACAAATTGGGTTGTTCTGGCCACTTTACTGATCTGCTTTGCGATCAGTCAGGCAGGGTTTACCTCCCTGCTCACCTATCTGTACCCGCTGTTTGGGTATACGGGCATGATATTTCTTGCTTTCCTGGCGTTCAAGCGGCTGCCGGCGTAGTCACGCCTTTTCCGCCTTGTATGGAATAAAACTTAACTGATGACACATCCTATACATTGTAAACATTTACTACAAGGTAGGATGGTGAAGGCAGCTTATGTTAGCTAAAATAGCGCGATTCCTGTTGGTTGGCGCGATGCTTATGGTCGTCGTCACTGCGTGCGGCGGGCAGCAATCTGCGACGAAGGAACAGGACTTGCTGCATGTAAAATCTTTAAACACCGGACCAGCGAAGAAAGTCATTTTTCTGCTTGTTGATTCATTAATGGCGCATGCCATCGATCGAGGAATAGAACAAAACGAACTTCCTGCCTTCCGTTTTTTAACTGAGCATGGGCGGTACTATAAAGATGTAGTGTCATCTTACCCTACGATGTCGGTTGCCATCGACAGTTCATTAATGACAGGAACATACCCGGATGGCCACCGTATACCAGGCCTGGTGTGGTATTCGGAGGATGAACAAAGAGTCGTCAACTATGGAACCGGGCCAATGGAAATCATGAAGCAAGGCATTCATCCAGTTGTGGCAGATGCTTTAATCAACTTGAATGGCAAGCATCTGAGTAGAGAACAGACTACAATTTATGAAGAGTTGGCCCAGCGTGGGCTGAAATCAGGCTCGATCAACGGCTTAATCTACAGGGGAACAGCAAAGCACCAATTGTCCATCCCCCGCTGGGCCCAAGCTGCTGCTCAATTACCGGGACAAATTGAAGTTCAAGGGCCGGACTTTTTGGCGCTCGCCTCATTGTCCAATCCATTGGAAGGCACCCATGACCTGCCTGACGGCTTGACACATCGCATGGGACTCGACAATTCCTATTCGATGGAGGTGGTCAAATATTTGGTTCAGCACAACCGTTTGCCGGATTTTTTGCTCGTTTATTTACCTGATATGGATCAGAAGCTGCATCGCAAGGGGCCGGATGATTTGAAGGGGATCAAAGAGCTGGATAAGCAATTGTATGAGCTGCTGCAAGCATTCGGCACACCCGAAGAGGCGTTAAAACAGACTGTTTTTGTACTTGCTGGTGATAGTGGAATGACAGCAATAAAGGAAAAAAAGCAGCGACCGGTGATCGATTTGTCATCGGTGTTTAAGGATTATAATGTGCTGCCTACTGGCGGGACTGTCGCGGATTCAACGGATATCGTGCTTGCCGTTAATGAAACGATGGCTTACGTATACAAGCTGAAACCAAATATGAGCTTGAGAGAGCTGGCGCAGTTGCTGCAGGCCGACGAACGGATCGATATCATATCCTGGAAGGAGGGGGACTGGATTTATACGATCCAAGGTGCTGCCTCTGGCGAGGCCCGGTATAAAGCCGAGGGGCCGTTGACTGATTCTTACGGGCAAAAATGGACAGTAGAGCAAGATGCGAAAGTGCTTGATGTAACGATCGATGCTGCAAATCAGACAATTCAATACGGCAACTATCCGGACGTATTGCGGCGATTATTCGGCGCGTTGCATTCCCATAGTGGCGATTTTCTGGTTGTTAATGCGAAGCCGGGGTATGAACTGGCTGATCGAAGCTCGCCAACGCATAAAGGCGGGGGCGGACATGGAGCGATCGGCAAGCAGGAATCGCTGGTTCCGCTTATCGTGGCAGGTACCGATCAGCAGCCGCAATTTTTGCGAATCGTTGATTTAAAGTCATTTTTTCTCAAGCTGCTGACAATGCCAAAAGGATAAAGCTGCAGGGGGTGATCCCTCCGATTTGCCGCGGGCAGTCCGGCTTGTGAAGCTGCCTTTTGTGTCGCGGACCGTGGTCCGCGACATAAGTTCAATTCCAGCCTGGCGGGCAAAGCGATAGCCTTCCTCGGTTGTCTACAGGCTAAGATCTCTCCTGCGGAAACCCAGCCAGCCGATAATTGCCAGGGCAGTTGCCCCAAGGGTCAGCATCCCGAGCGGCAGCCATTCGAAATGTTCAGCCGGCAGACGAGGGATATGCTGCAGCGGAGAGAGATTTAACATCCAGTCCGGCAGTTGCAGGGCGCCGCCAAGGTAGAGCGCAATGAAGGCGTAGATGACGACGATCCAGCTCAAGGCAGCCGCTTTGGGAACCCAGCCTGTCAGTGCAGCCGCCAAACCGATGGCAAACCACAGCACCGGTATAAAGTTCAGTCCGGCAGCTATTAATTCTGGCAAGTAACGGGTGTCATCCATACTGTGGCTTCCGGTTATGCCCATGCCGAGGCCTGCCATGAACATTAGCGCAATGCCATTCAAAGCAGCGATGAGCAGATAGCTGCCCATCAGGCGAGAACGGGAGACGGCGGCGGCGAGCAGCGTATCGATCCGTCCGGCGTGCTCTTCACTGCGCAGCTTCAGTATGCTTTGCAGAGCCGGAATGCAAGCAATAATGGCCGCTACAGCCATGAACATTGCAGCGATGCTGTCGGCAAAGAGGCCCGTGCCCGCTTCTGGCAGCATTCCCTCCAGCTTGTCGCCTACAGAGCTCATCATCTCCTCGGCCTCCCCGATAAAGAAACCGTAAGCCATCCCGAATAAAAGCATAGCAAGGCTCCAAATCGCTATATTCGTGCGCTGCAGACGAAAGGCGAGGCCGATTGGCGTTGTAAGGGCGGGGGAAGCCGAGTCCCGGCCGCGGCGCGGGGGCAGCATCCCGGCGCCGACATCCCGCCTGGTGCTAAGCGGGTAGGCGATTATCGCCAGCATGATCGTTAACGCTGCGCTCCATAGAAGCGGTGACCAGTCGTTATCGACAAAGGCGGAAGTCTGCTGAGCCCACCCGATCGGCGAAAGCCAGGAAAGAAACCCGTCTCCCAAATCTCCGACTGCTCTCAAGCTGAAGGCAACTGCGACAAGTGCGATACTTGAGCCGACAACGCCGCGTGAATATTCCAGCAGCTGCACGAGCACGATGGCTGCGGCTGCGAATACGATGCCCATTGAGCCAAGGGCAGCTGCGAACAGGAAAGAGCCTTCCCATGTCACTGATTCAATGCCTAAGGCCCCCATGCCGCATGCAAGTATCAGCGCAAGGGTTAGGTTTGTCATACATACGAGCAGCAGTGCGGCTGAGATGTTGGCGTATCGTCCTGTTACCGTCGCCCGTACCAGCTCCAGTCTCCCTGTTTCCTCCTCCTTGCGGGTATGGCGGGTAACGAGCAGGATGCTCATAAAAGCGACGGCGATCCCGGTCATGCCCAGCATTTGATGTGAAATCATCGCTCCAAATGTATAATCGCCTAAGTAAAGCTTGGGTCCGGTCATAGCCAGTGCGGCCGGGTTGCTCATTGTAGCAGCGGCAATCTGCCGATCCGTCTCCGTCGGATAAAGCCCTTCAAAGCTCATAAGGGTAACGAGCACAAGTAAGGCGAGACTTAAAATCCAGACAGGGATTATGACGCGATCCCGCTTCATCATAAAATAGAGCAGCTTGCCAGTTCCTGCGAAGGTTTGTTGTCCCTTCATTTTGCTCACCTCTTTTGCTCGGCATGCTGGTCATTCCGATCGTAATGACGCATGAAAAGCTCTTCCAGCGTTGGGGGCGTGCAGGTCAAGATCTGCAAATCGAAGTCAGCCAAGAACTTCAGGACATGACCGATTTTCGAGCTTTCGACCTGGAACCGGACTTCGCGATCCTTCGACTGAATGTCATGTACGCCTGGCAACTGGTCAAGCCCGGAGATGCGCTGAGCGGTCTCTGCACTTACAAAGGTACGGGTCAAATGGCGCAGCTCGCCAAGCGTGCCGGACTCCACGATCGAGCCATCGCGAATAATTGCGACACGGTCGCACAGCTTCTCCACCTCGGCCAAAATGTGGCTGGAAAGCAGTACTGTCTTTCCCTGCTCTTTCACTTCAGCTACGCATTGTTGAAAAACGGCTTCCATTAGCGGATCCAGACCTGAGGTTGGCTCATCGAGAATAAATAGTTCTGCATTGGAGGCGAAGGCGGATACAAGTGCGACTTTCTGCCGATTACCTTTGGAATAGGTGCGGCATTTTTTAGTTGGATCCAGATCAAACCGTTTCAACAAGAGATCGCGCCGCCGGCGATCTAACTCCCCCCGCAATCGCCCGAACAGATCAATCGCTTCCCCGCCTGTCAGCGCCGGCCATAGATTGACATCTCCCGGCACATAACTAATCCGCCAGTGCAACTCCACTGCATCCCGCCAAGGATCCCGGCCAAACAGGCGTACCTCCCCGCTTGTTTTGCGTAGCAACCCCAGCAAAATACGAATCGTAGTTGATTTTCCGGCCCCGTTGGGACCGATGAAGCCAAGCACTTCCCCTTTGCGGACTTCAAGGTTGAGGCCGTTCAGCGCCTTGACTTGACCAAAATTTTTAGTGAGCTGCTGCACTTCGATAACCGACATCCGACGTCACCTCCGGTTAATGTTACAAAAAATATAGAACAAAACCATTTCCAGTTACATAATATTCCGCCATTCCGTTTCTGTCAATAAGAAATATAACGAATCGTTGTTTTGTTACATAAATGTATGTAAAATAGAGATGGAGGGATGACTGAATGAATGGTTTTCACAAGCGGCGGGAACAGAAAAAGCAGCAAATACTCCGATCTTTGCAGGATTTAATTATGAATCGCAGCTTTAAAGAGATTGGCGTACGGGAAATTGCCGAAAAAGCGGGAGTGTCGCCTGCGTCTATATACAATTTTTTTGGCAGCAAGGAAGAGCTGGCTAAGCAGGTTTTTTATCATTATATGGAAGAGGAAGGGAAAGCCTTTCAGGCGATGATGGAGTCGGAATTGTCATTTGAGGAGAAATTGGAGCGAATGTATGAGCTATCGATCACCAAGCAGGAGACGGTGAAACAGGATGGGCTGAAGAACTTTATGTTTGAAGACTCGGCCTTCAATGCATACATTGAACAATATTCGAAGGTAACGATTATTCCGGCCATGATGAAACTGGTTGAGCAGGGAAAAGCCGAGCATAAAATTACGAAGAGCGTCTCCTCGGAGGCGATTATGTTTTTTGTCCATGCGATTATGCTGATGGTAAGTGACCCGAAGGTCAAAGAGAGTTTGAATACAGAACTTCGCAAAGAAATCGGCCATTTGTTCCTATATGGCGTTTTCGGACAGCGAGAGGGGGGAGAGCAACGGCCCCCGCAAGATGAAAAATCGCGTTGAGGCTCCGATTCCATATTTAATCATTGTATGCGTACCGTGCAGTCTAGACTACAGACGGGGATTAATCTAACCTGCAGGCTGAGTGCAGCGAAATGCTCATGAAGTAAGATGAGAAGAGCATAAAGGACAGCGGATGATCGGGAGGAAGGTATACAGCATGCAATGGATAAGACGGGTTGATCGAGGTATATTGTGGTGGTGCAATCAGCGGCTGAGCAGCCCTGCACTGGATCGCGTATTCGGCTTTATTACGCATTTGGGCGGTGCCCGTTTTACAATATTAAGTGTCCTTTTTCTTATTGTAGTGACTTCAGAGCGCTATTATGAGGCAAGTATAAAAAGTATGCTTGCATTGATCATTAGCCATATCGTTGCTGTGCTTATCAAAAAATCGGTGCGTCGTGCGCGGCCATTTCGCAAAATAGACCTCATTCGGGTGGGTAAATATCCTCTGCCGGATTATTCGTTTCCATCCGGACATACAACAGCGATTTGGGCTGTCGTTACGCCGCTGATTCTGATTTCTCCGCCTCTATTAATGATGCTCTTATGCACGCTGGCATTGCTTGTCGCACTTTCCCGTGTCTATTGGGGCTACCATTACCCGCTCGACTGTGTAGCGGGCGGATTGATAGGAGGCGTAACCGCACTACTTGTAGCATGATGGGAGGGAGAAAGAAATGATTAGACATTTGTCTCATGTTTTACACACCTTTTATGATATAAAGCCTGTGAAAATTACACCGCAGCAGGGAGGCTGGGCCGCGCTGGCCTTCAAGGTTCAGGACGAAAAGCGGACCTATTTCTTGAAAATGTATGAAAAGAGCAGGGCCTCCACGGCCAAATGGACAGCGCTTATTGACACCTATGTTCCTGTTACGGTCTGGCTTATGAACAATAGCCGCTTGCAAGGAAAGCTGCCTGTCCCGATCGCCACGAATAAGGGTACATACAAATGTGAGGATGAAGCGGGCGTATATTTGCTTTATTCGTATATCGAAGGGGCTACCATTGGCGAGAAGCAGCTGACGGCTGAACAGGCCGGCCAGCTTGCCGAATGCGTAGCCGAGCTTCATCGTTATCCCGCAGCGAATTTTCCGCTTGATCTATCAGCACTGACAGAAAATTATGAAGTACCTTTTTTGCAGCCGCTGCATGACAGGCTGGAGGGAATGTGGGAACAGGAATGGAATGAAGAACTAAAAAATGTTCTGCGCCCCCATCGAAAGCAGCTTGTCGCATTGATTGATACGATGCTTCGTTTGTCTCGCACTTTGCAGCAGCGCCATTTACCGCTGGTCTTCTGTCATACCGACCTGCACAATTGGAATTTGATGCAAGCAGGCGGTCAGCTTATCCTGCTGGATTGGGAAGGATTGAAGCTTGCGCCGGCGGAAGCGGATATGATGTCATTCACAGATAAGGCGTATTTCCGCACTTTTCTTGCTATTTACCGAGAGCGGCATCCGCAGTATACGGTCGATCCGGATGTGCTGCAATTTTATCGGGGGCGGCGCAAACTGGAAGATGTGTGGGAATTTATGGAGCAACTGTTGTTTGACCAGCAAACGGCAGAGGACAGAGCGGACAGCCTGAATCATTTGCAGAGAGAGCTAAGCGAACTGACTGAGGTGAAAGGAACAGAGCTGCCATAGCCAAGCGGCGGCTGTTCCTTCACTAGCGGTCAGCTTTTTCCTGTTACTTCCTGGAAGCCAAATGGATGGCATATGGGATCGCATGCTTTTCAATGAATGCTTCAAACGGGCGCGTACCTGGATACGAATTAACCTCGTAAATATAGATTTTGCCTTCAGGTGTAATGCCAAGGTCGATCCCCAGCGCATCGATTTGCGGTTCGACAAAGCTTTGCACGCGTTCAGCTACGGTCATGCCCAGACGATTCAAGGTTTTCAGCATCATTGTGTGCTGGTCGCCAAAATTATTTTCCAAAAACATCTCAATATAGCTAAATGACGAGCCTCTGCTGACATTTACCACATTATTGCCATTCAGGCTGATCGCGGCATAGTGAAACATTGTCTTCCATGACCCGTCCCCGGTTCGGCCGACATAGCTGCGGATTACATAGGGTCTGCCATCCTGGGTGGCAGAAGTAATTTGGGGCTGCAAATGGTGATAGATCACCTCGGGAATGGCAGCCACGAATATTTTAGTCTCTGCGAGTGAAAAATTCGTGATCTTTCCGTCAAAATTTTGATAAATAACCCTGTCTCCGGCTTGATCAAAACGATAAATGCCAAGCCCTTTATGCCCGCGATTCGGCTTTAGAAAAACTTTCTTATGCTTATCAAGGAAGGCAAGAAACTGCTCCGCATCGTTATATGGAGTCGTTTCTATGGCATAAGCGGATAAGACAGCGTCTTGGCTCATTTTTTCCTGAATACTCAGTTTATTGCGGCCAAGCCGGTGCGTGGTGAACGGAATGCCTTCCTCCTCCAGCTGCTTGTATATCCCCTCCTCTTTGCGCGTTGGAATATCATTATAGACAACATCCGGAAAATAGGATACGCGCTTCTGCCAAGATCCTTGGTGATAGGAAAGCCCATGTATCAGTTTTTGCTTGAAATCGATTGAATCAGGATTGAAAAAAATCGTTTCCGCTCCATACTCTCTGGCCACCAGTGCGGCAATCTCGTCTTTTGTCAATGGCTGCTTATATTTTCTTAAAAAACCAATCAGCATGTATGTCACTCCTTGATGTTGACGACGCTGCTTTGAAACGGTCGTTTAAAACAAGTATAAGGTATACGTACAAGTTGTACAATTCCTATTTGGTCTAATTTACAGAGTAGTTCTTTAGATAGAGAACGGGTGATGCTTGTTTAAGAGAGACAATTCGTGTATTATTTATATTGACTGTAATTTGTTATTTTGGTCAATATAAAAAAGCGGGGGATCATAATGCCCAAAATTGTTAGCGAGCACGAAAAAGAAATGGTGCGCAAGGCGATGTATATAAAAGGGATCGAATTGATACGGCAAAAAGGAGTCAAGCGGGTTACTGTGGATGATATTGCAGCCGCGGCACAGATTGGCAAAGGTACCTTCTATGCCTACTATAGTTCGAAGGAGCATTTTTTGTATGCCATTATAAAGCAGGCTGAACAGTGGTTGTTTGCCCGGGTAGAGGAGGTCTTGGCTGGACAGCTGGGGAAAAAGCAAAGGATCTTAAAAGCGCTGAAAGAGATCTACTTGGCAGCAGATAGTATCGTTTTAGCGGTGACGCCGGAGGATATCGAATATTTATTGCGCAAGCTGCCAAGCGAGGTGGAGGACTGGGAAGCACGCAAATCTAATGATTATTTTGCTCGAACAGCCGCGCTTTGCGATATCGATCCGGCTCATTGCAATCCGGCCGTGCTGGCTCATCTGATGGAAGCTCTTCATTATATGCTGTCGAGCGGACAGCAAACTGAAACTGCGGAACGTGCACAGGCAATAGATATAATGGTTGAAACGATTGCTGCGTATATGGCGGGTGAGCGATCATGATAATGGCAGGGCTTATTTTTGCGGCAGTGCTCGCCGTCATTATTATTCTGTCTTTTTACATTTTGCTGAGAAAAAGGAAGCTTGCCAAAGAAACCCGCATTATTTCTCCAAACGGGATCGATTGCCGGGAGTTTGTTACAATCGGCGGCATTGCTCAATATTTGCATCATCGCGGGGAAAATGTAGATAACCCTGTGCTATTGTTTTTGCATGGCGGTCCGGGCGAGCCGATCTTGCCGTTTGCCTATCGCTTTCAATTGGCTTGGGAGCAGCGGGTGACAGTCGTGCACTGGGATCAGCGGGGCTGCGGTAAAACCTATTTTCGCAATGAAACGAAGCGAGTGGCGCCAACGGTCACTGTAGAGCGCCTGGTGGAAGATACGTATGAGGTTGTACAACATTTAAAGCAGAAATATAATAAGGATCAAATTATAATAATGGGGCATTCGTGGGGATCGGTGCTGGGCAGCTTGTTCGCCCGAAAATATCCGGGGGAGGTTCAAGCCTATATCGGTGTCGGTCAAGTCGTTAATATGATGGATAACGAACGGTTGGGATATGAAAAGGTGACGGAATTAGCGAAGGAAGCCGGGAGCAGCGACTATGAGAAGCTGCTGCAGTTAGAGCCCTATCCACTGCCCGCATATAGTAAAATGATGATTAGCAAGCTGGCGGCGGTGCGAAAATATCAGCGGAAATACAAACTGGCCGCCGGCCCGACGATGGCCTTAGTCCGCGATGCGTTTTGCTCACCATTTTATTCAATCAAGGATATGGGCTATTTTATCATTTCCGGGGCTTTTGCTGACGGACAGCGTCATATATGGGACTATTTGCTGCAAACATTTGATTTGCCGGCACTCGGAACCAAATACGAAATGCCTGTCTTTCATATACATGGGGAGAATGACTGGCAAACGCCTTATCCGCTGGTCAAAACGTTCTTCACAACGATCGAAGCACCGATGAAGCACTTCTATTCCATTCCAAATGCGGGCCATGCCGTTATGCTTGATCAGACAGAGCGGTTTAATGAAGCATTATTTCATATTTTGGAGGTTTGACGTATGCCGGATGCATCATCTCGAATGGCAGCTTCTCAGCACTTAATGGACACGATTCTCCAATTGCTGCAGCGTACAACACTCCATGCTGAAGAGTGCGCACCATATGTTGCAACAGCGTTTCAATCGGATTTTTACGATGATTTCCGTTATTATGTCGAGATCGGCGAGAAGCATTATTTGCTGCGTCAATATGAACGTGGCAGGCTGGAAGCGGAATATCGCACCAAGCGAGCGGAGGATGTCATTTACTTGGTTTTAGAAGATGTCATTCACGATCTGACTCACCGCAAACTGCTGCAGAAATATAAGGTTGACGATGCAAGCAGCTACCTGAAGAATACAGAAAGTATCCGTATGGAATTGACTGCTGGTATTAATGAATGTTTCCGTCAAATTGGCGGGGTTTACGAGCAATGGCATGAATCGGGAAGACGACGGACATTCGAGAGCAGGCAGCGACTATAATGCGCTACATATATTATGAACTTTGTAGATGATATAGCGAGAGTGGTATGATAGAACAAGAGATTTTCGATTGTATACGAGATGAAACGGATAAGGGGCTGGAGCAAGTTGGCAATCAAAGCGGTTTTTCTGGATTTTTACGGCACATTAGTCCATGAGGCTGATGAGATTTTACCGGGAATTTGCGTGCACATACAGCAAAATGCGACCAAGGAATGCAGAGCTTCCGAGGTTGGCGAATATTGGTGGAAAAGCTATACGGCGATGTTCCAAAATAGTTACGGCGATTCCTTTCAACGCCAAAGAGCACTCAGTCTAGCCTCGTTGGCTGAGACGATCGCCCATTATCGCTCAGCTTGCATTGCGGAAGAGGTGATTCAGCCGCAATTTGATTACTGGGTACAGCCAAGGCTTTACGCTGACACGCTGCCATTTCTGCAAGCGATTCGGCATTACCCGACCTATATTGTATCGAATATAGACAAAACGGATATGTTGGCTGCCGCCGCACATCATCAGTTTCCCGTGACCGGAATATTGACAAGTGAGGATGTGCTGTCGTACAAGCCGCGTCCCGAGCTGTTTCTTGAAGCGCTTCGCCGCTGTGGACTAATGGCGGAAGAAGTCCTTCACATCGGCGACTCTATGACGAGCGATGTTGCTGGCGCACAGGGAGTGGGGCTGAAAACGATGTGGCTCAATCGGCAAGGTAAGCCGAAGCCGGAAGGGATCGAGCCGGATTACATCTGTCGTGACTTGGGGGAAGCAGGGCGAATATTGCTGGAGCTATCTGTTCGATAGGGGAGCGTTATGCCTCCCCAAAATTGAACGAAATCAAATCTTCGAGCGAGCAGTTGTGGAAGTGCATCCCAGCGACCCACGCGGACCGACGATCCGTTATTTTTCCGAAAAATAGGCCAATCCAAGTTTACGCGGACATAGAATCCCTTATTTGCCGATTTTGCTTGATTTTTGCGGCGATTGGAAGAGTGTCCGCGGACCTGCCGTTTTAGCTATTTTGTTCACAGATAAGGTTGCTACGGTCCGTCAAAGGTGTCTAAACTTCAATTTGAAAAATTGAATCTACAATAATCGGCAGCTGATCGCGGACGGAGACAGCCCCGAAAACCGAGCGTGCATGAACGCCGCGCTCTGCAAATACATCTATCATTAAATCAGAGCAGCCATTCAACACTTTATGATGCTTCTCGAATTCCGGTGTAGCATTTACAAATCCCTGCAGCTTAACAACTCGTTTCACTCGGTCGAGCGAGCCTAAATCAGCTTCCAGCACAGCCAGGATTTCGATCCCGGTTTGCCGCGCAAACTGATAGCCTTCCTCTGTCGTAAAATCTTTTCCGAGCTTGCCTTTCGGGCTGCCCGATGGTCCTTTGCCAGATACAAAAAGCAAATCGTTCACTTGCACGATATTTACATACTTTGCTGCCGGTTCGCTCGCCTGCGGCAGAACGATCCCCAGAGCAGCCATTCGACTTGTGATCGTTTGTCCGGACATCCTGCACTCCTCCTGTTACAGAAAGGGATTTTTAAGAGTATATGGCTTCAAACTGTGGAAGTCAATACCAATTTTTCTGTTTTTACGGTTGAACGATCTGGAGCCTATACTATATGATGATAAGAAATTAATAGGAGAGGGAGCTGAAACGGTAAATGGAGGAGAACTGCAAGCTGACAGCTGCCCAGCAAGCGGCAATAGCGTTCGTCAGAGATTATGCCAGGCAGCGCAAGGAAAGGGCAAAAGAGCTGATTGCCGAAATTATCCGGATGTCCAACATCGGACTGGCGGCATATGAGGATGCAGTAGCAAGCATAAAAAACTATGCGCGAATCGGCCTGCATTTTCACCCCGACCGTCTGGACCCCGATCATAAATGCGTTGCCGAGGCTATGCTTGAACAAGGCGTCTATAAAAGTCAATTCGAGACGCTGCTTTCCAGCGGCAGCGTATCCGCATATCCCGGCGGCCAGCGTGATCTGTGGGAGAAGGGGCTGTTCGGCGGAGCTTATCAGCGGCCGGAGGTTACCAATCGCGAACGGCCCAAATATGGAGCGCTTCAGCTAATGCTTCATCCTGATGGCCCTGCTCCCAGGTTCGGGTCGTGTTACTTTCTGCTTGCCCCCCGCGTTTCCCGGCGCAGCACTTTCACTTATATGGATTCTCACCAAAACCCCGTCGAAAAAGGGACGTATTCAGAGCTGGATGATATTATGGCAGCGCTGCTTGAGGAGATTTTTTTAAGAGATTCCGCATTGGGGCAACAACGCTTATATCCGCCCTCCTTCATAGAGCATTTGCGATATAGATTAAGGGAACCGATCGCTGATCCTGTTCATGACACTCCGGCGCGGAATTTGAATCATTACATCGAAGCACAGGTTCATGGAGATATTCGCCTTCAGGACGATGTAGAGGTGCTTGTCGCCGATCCTTCCTTCCGCGGAACTCCGATGGAAGAGACGTTTAAGAGGCTGTGCGCCAAATATGCGATTGAGCTTTATTGGCATCGCGGCTTCAGGCTGGCAGTCGATCAGGTTCCTGCTGATTTCCGCGGCGCAACTATGCCGTCTCTGGCGAAGAGAATTGCACAGGAAGGATATATTGACGCCCGTTTAATTGGTGAAGCGGCCCAAGCGCTCAAGCAAAATCCGGCTCAGTGGAGCGACAGGGGAACCGAGGCAGAGGTGCTGCAGGAATTAAAGCTGCTCTGGCATGTGTTGGTCCGATATGGATAATGAGCTGAGACGGGCAGAGGCAAATATAGCACACGAACCGGTGCTTTTTTTACTACATAAGCGTTTATGCACTTTCCCAATATAAAGGCTATTGTTAAATCTCAATGTTGATAATCTGTATAAAGAAAAACCGCCTCAGAAGGGCGGTTTATTCAAGTGCATTCCCTCAAAAATGGCTATTCGATAAGTTCAGGTGATGAATCGCCACCCTGCTCAATAAATTTTACTGATGTAGGCGTAACTTCATATTTCCAATACGCGCTCAATATACCCTCTTTTTCCTCTGAATTTTTAAAATCGTTTGCATCCCAATACTCCGTTAGAGTAACGATAAACGTATCCCCTCTCACTTCTTTTGCAGAAGACTCAAATTCCCCAGGAATCGTTATTCCAGGAGCTGGCCCACCGCCGTGTATAATACCTTTGACTTTTTTCGCTTCAGCAGGAAAACTTACATCTGAAGAAAAACGCACATCCCTTTCGCGATCAAGGACTTTAGCAATTGCATCATTACCAGAGAAATTGGTATTTAGCGACGCTTCTTTCCCATCGGAACATGCCGAGAGAAGCAGTGCTATCCCTAAAAATATCGCTTTTCGCACCTTCTGTATCCCCCTTCACTGAATTTACTTATACAGACGAAACATTCTTTATATTGTTGCTATCCCGCCTTTCATACGGCTATGGTAACTGTTGACGTTCTGGATGTGGTGCATGCCTTCACACGCTGTTTCCCGTCGGACTTGAAACGGTAATGAGCCAAGCCATTAGTGCTCGCATAGGAGGTATAACAAGTCTTTTCTTCAAGTGGATCCAGTACTTCGAAACTCCATCAATCCGATGCTCTCTTAAGTGACCTGTTTATCCACCAATAAGAAAGCTCACATACGGCGAACACGCCAACTACGAATGCCACAAGACCGACAAGCCATATCCCCAGAAGCGTCATCGTAAACCAAGTTCCATCCTTGGCAATCAGAAAAATGCTCCCAATAACCCAGAGAAAGTCCACCACAGAAAGAATCAGCACATACAAAGGCGGAATAAGTTTCATTTTTACCGTCCCAAAAACAAAAGCGACGAAAATCACCAGGAAAATCCCCGTTTCGGCTAGCGCGGACGAACGATCCAGGCCCGTCAAGTTCGCTACAAAATGCGGAAATAATATTAATATTACCCCAAACACTCCGGTAGAAAGACCATTCGCCCACAAAGTATAACGAATAAATTTGTCGCCTCTCACGCTTTTCTCCACACGATGGGTTTGATTCATGGATAAACACCTCGATTTTCGTAAGGATTAAAGATCTGATACCGATTGCGTAGCTGTTTTCGACCTGGTGTTTTTGATTAGAACAAGCGAAAGCGGAAGAAGAAATGCGGTATATACAGCAAGCAAGTAGAGACAGAGGCTGAAAGTATCGATATAATTTTGCGCGTTTGCATGCTGGATACCGATCTTATTTGTATGGTAACTAAGCCCGTTCAACCATATGATGCCGATCAAACTAATCCCGATCGCATAAGCAATCTGGAAACCTGTAATGAATATCCCTGACGCGGAACCAACATCACTCTTTCGTATTTTAGCAAGAACAATATTCGTCAGCGGAGCAGCAATAAAACCTTGACCGAAACCGAGAACGAGCAGAGCGGGAATCCACTGGGGAATGGCCGGCGAGGTTCCCGTCATGGAAACGGAATAAGAGAGAAGCAGATAACCGCTTGCCGTCAGGATGGAGCCTATCGCTAGTACATGAGGACCAATCTTGCCGGTTGTTTTGGATGATAACAGAGATGCGAGAAAATAACCTATTCCCATCGGCAAAATGACAACGCCTGCTTTCAAAGCTGAAAAACTTAACCCAATTTGAAGCAGGTAAGCAGTAATGAGAAAAAATGCAGCTTGCGAGGACATCAGCACAAATGCGACGAGCATGCCGACAGTGAATACTCGTTGCCGGAAAAGATCCATTTGCATGAACGGAACACGCTTATTTCGTTGGACTCGTTTTTCATACCACACAAACGTTGCCAGGACAGGGAATGATAAGATCAAGCCAAAAATGAGCGCAGGCGGCCAACCTTCCTTTTGCCCCTGCACGAGCGGATACACAAGCAACAGTAGACTTACGGTGAGAAGGGCAGCACCTGCCCAATCGAACTTGGTGTTTTCTGAAGTGTGGGACTCATGAATGAACGGTATCAAGCACAAGATGAACAAACCGACCGGTACGTTAAAGAAGAAAATGGTTTTCCAATCCAAGCCCCAGGGATTAACCTGCAACAGCAGTCCGCCAATGATTTGGCCAGTCGATGCGGCTAGCCCTTGTGTGGCGCCATACCATCCGAAAATCGCACCGCGCTTTTCAGGCGGATAGTTCACTTGAATTAGCGATAATACTTGCGGTGATATCAATGAGGCGCTTATCCCTTGGAGGATTCTAGCCACTGTCAGTATGAAGATATTGGGTGACAAGCCGCAAAACAAAGAAGCGAGCGTAAAGCCGGCTACTCCCAACAACAGAATTCTTTTCCGCCCGAATCTGTCGCCAAGCCGCCCGCCAATAATAAGGGTAACGGCAAAAGCTAAAGTGTAACTTGTGATGATAAACTGGACGTCTGAAAAGCTTGCGTTTAGAGCGAGTTGAATCGAGGGAGTCGCGACATTGACAATAAAAATGTTCGCAACTGTCAAAAATGTGGAGAGAAGCAAGACAGTGAGTGTCAAATGCGGTCTTGCACGGTCCGTATTACCACCTGGCTGTCGAGAGAGTGGGAGAGCGGCAGTTTTGAAAACAGGGGGCATGGTTAACATCCTTCCTTGACATCCTGAACTGTTTGACAACAGCCGGCAGTTTTTTTAAAATTGAAGAGACAGATCTGTCTCTTTTGTTATTATGATACAGACAGATCTGTCTCATGTCAAATGCAATATTACCAAATTTTAGAGCGGGTGATTGTGATGAAAAAGTCGGCAAGAGAAAGAATTTTGCAAGCAGCCTCCGATCTGTTTTATAAGGAAGGTGTACGGGCTGTCGGAATCGACCGAGTCATCGATGAATCCGGAGTAGCTAAAGCGAGCTTTTACCGTAATTTCGCCAGCAAAGATGATTTAATCGTAAATTATTTGGAATATCGAGGAGACCTTACCTTGGAGCGGTTGGAAGAAGCGGAGCGGCTCCATCCCGATTCACCCAAAATGCAACTTTTTGCAATGGTCGACGGACTTGTCGAAAGGATAAATCAATCCGATTATCGTGGATGTCCATTTATGAATACGGTGGTGGAGTTTCCGGATTCGAATCATCCCGCCCATCAAAGAGCGGTTGAAAACCGCCGGGAGCTATGGGGAAAAGTGGAGGAAGTCATGCGGAAGGGCCGGGCCCAGAATCCCGAAGAATTGGCCGCGCAGTTGAGGATGCTTTGCAGTGGTGCCATTATGGTCTCTTATGTAGACAAATCAGCTTTTAACCGGGAGCATTTTCTCAGTGCCGCACGGCTTCTTATCGAAAGACAGATGTAGAGGGGACGGCATGCGGAATTCCCGTATCGGACTCTTCAGAAGTGATTTTACAGCATAGCGTATGTATTTACTCGATCTCTGTTCCATAATTGCATGATGTCCACTTGTGTCCTCTACCCTCAACGTGTATAGTATATATATAATATATATAATAATTCAGGGGAAATGGTGACACTATGAATTCAGCTAACCGAACTCCATTATACAAAAAAGTACAAGATTATATTCGCGAGCTGATTCATACCGAGAATCTAGTGGCTGGCGATCGAATCCCGACAGAGAAAGAGCTGATGGAACGGTTTCAGGTAAGTAAAATAACGGTCGTGAATGCAATGGCAGGCCTGGCGAATGAAAATGTCATAACCCGCGTGCCCGGCAGGGGAAGCTTTGTGGGGGGAGCCCCGGTTGCGGCGGAGGAGTGGCTCGCGGATAAGCCTGAAGTAGAAGCCGTAGCGGGCAGCGCGCCAGCTGCAGGAAAAAGTGAAGATGATCAAGGCAAAGGAGTTATCGGCATTATTTTGCCATTTATTCACGATTACTTTGCTATCAGGCTGAACTACGGCATTCAGCATGCTTTAAGAGATGCGGGCTACAAAAGTATGATCATGCTTTCCGAGGGGCAGCTGGAGCAAGAAAAAGAAGCGATTCAGATGTTAAAGGCGGTCGGGGTGGAAGGGCTTTTGATTTTCCCGATTGACGACCAGCAGTATAACGACGAAATTTTGAGCATGAAGCTTGATGACTTTCCTTTCGTGCTTATCGACCGTTATTTGCCGGGGATTGAGACCAATTACTTCGCCGCTGATGGAAGACTTGGCATTGAGCTCGCTGTAGAGCATTTATGGCAGCTGGGACACCGCGACATTGCCATTTGCTCGGACTCTCCTCTGCAAACCGTGACGGTACAGGAGAGGCTGGAAGGTTATATGAACGCTTTGAAAAGAAGAGAGGCGCTCATAAATCCGGCTCATATGATTACCGGCTTCCGGCTCGATCATGCAGGCGATTCGGACAACCATCCGCTTTACCGCTATATTCGCAATCGTATGGCTACAGCATATATAACGCTCAACAGCGAGCTGGCCGTTCATATTTATCAAATGGCGGAGCGGGCCGGGCTGAATGTTCCGGACGACATATCGATTATTTCCTTTGACGATCCTACATCGATCGTAGAGGAGTTCAGTATCTTCACACATATTAATCAATATGAGCAAACAATCGGCAACCGTGCTGCCGCGAGGCTGGTCGAAATGATCCGCAGTGATTGGCAGGATGAGAATAGCGCGGACAAATATAAAAAAGTATTACTTGAGCCTAAGCTTGTCGTTCGCAAGACGACTGGTCCGGTGCCTCAATAATGCGGAGATTAGGCGATTTCCAAGTAGGCGTTAAATAGCATACTTAGGAAATCGTTTTTTCTCATTTTAGCATAAATGTCGAAATAAAAAATATATTCAATATTGACATATTGTATATATTGTATTAAAGTGGGAGCATGTTAGTTGAATTTGCCAAGTGTCTTGTCTTTGCAAGAGGGGGAATGTGGCAGTATACGAACGAAATTCGATAAGAATCATCATGTAAGCGATTCCTATAAGGGATTCACTTTGTCAGGAGGTTGGGTCTATGACGGCATCCCCGCTATGGAAGCGGATTTGGAAGCATAAAGTCTTTTATTTGTTTATGCTTCCCGGCATTATTTGGTTTTTCATTTTCTCATACGTACCATTGTATGGTGTACAGGTCGCTTTTCGGGATTTTAATTTTACAGGCGGCTTTACCGGAAGTCCTTGGGCCGGCCTCAAATATTTCAATCAATTTTTTGATTATTATCAATCTGCTGATATTATTCGCAACACCATTATTATTAGTTTGCTGAAGCTGATTATCGGCTTTCCGATGCCGATTATTCTTGCGATTCTGCTCAATGAAGTGAGAATGGTGAAATTTAAGAAAACTGTGCAAACGCTTTCCTATCTCCCGTATTTTGTGTCCTGGATTGTAGTCGTTACGCTGATGCAGCGTTTATTGACGCCGTATGGCGGTCCGGTCAACGATCTGCTAGGCGGATTCGGCATTGAGCCGATTCAATTTCTCAACAATACGTCATGGTTTTATCAAATTATTATTGGCTCAGATATATGGAAAAACATTGGCTGGAACTCGATTATTTATATGGCTGCTATTGCCGGCATTGACCAGCAGCTCTATGAAGCTGCCAAAATCGACGGGGCGGGCCGTTTCCGGCAAATATGGCATGTGACGATGCCGGGAATCCGCAATATCGCTGTCATTTTGTTCATATTATCTGCCGGCAGCCTGATGAGTGCAGGATACGAGCAGTTGCTGCTGTTGAATGGCCCGGCAACGGCTGCGATCGGCAGTGTGCTCGACGTTCATGTTATCACCTCGGGGATCAGTCAAGGGCGATTGAGTTATGCGGCTGCTGTCGGTCTGTTCCAGAGCCTGATTGCCTTGATTTTGATTGTGACTGTGAACAGGATTGCCCGCAAAGTAAGTGATGTATCTCTTTTTTAAGGAGTGGTGCATTTGAGACGTTCATTCTCTCTATTTTCGCTGTTTAATACGATTTTTCTGGCCCTGGTCGGGTTTTCGATGATTTATCCATTTATTTATATTTTGGCATACTCGCTTAATGACGGCAAAGACTCCATGCTGGGCGCGATCTACTTCCTGCCACGCAAATTTACGCTGGACAACTATGGGCAGGTGTTCGAGAATGCGAAAATATGGCAGGCCTATAAAATTACGCTGCTGCGCACGCTGATCGGTACGTTTCTTCATGTATTGCTTTGTACATTAATGGCTTATGCACTGGCGAAAAAGACGCTGCCAGGCAGAACGTTTTTTACCTTTTACATTTTTTTGCCGACGATTTTCAGCGCCGGATTTATTCCGTTCTTTATTACACTGCAGAAGCTTGGCCTCATCAACAGCTTCTGGGTTTACGTCATACCGATGCTGTTTAATTTTATGCATATCGTCATTATACGCACGTTCCTGCAAGGTATACCGGAAGAGCTGGAGGAATCGGCCAAAATCGACGGTTATGGCGATTTTCAAATTTTCATGAAAATCATTTTGCCTTTGTCCGGGCCGGTACTGGCAACGATTTCGCTGTTTATCGGGGTTGCGCATTGGAACGACTGGTTTGCCGGAGTTTATTATGTGTCGAATAAAGATTTGATCCCGGTCCAGACGCTGCTGCAGCAAATGCTCACAGAAGCGGAAGCTTTGTCCTCCTCCATGCAGCGTGCAGCGCAGCAGGGCGGGCAAACGATCAGTGTCAATACGGCGGGCGCGACACCGGAGTCGCTGCGCATGGCGCTGCTTGTTATTACCGTATTTCCGATACTATGCGTTTATCCGTTCCTGCAGCGTTATTTCGTCAAAGGTGTAATGATTGGTTCAGTCAAAGGATAACGGTCTTCTTCTCACGAAAGAAGGCTTTATCATATACCATTTTTCATATCATTGGAGGGTTTTGGATGACAAAGAAACGGCTTAAATTCGCTTCTATTCTCCTCGCCGCCACACTAGCCAGCGGTTCGCTGTACGGCTGTAGCAGCGGGTCGTCTTCCGGAGGGGATGGCGACGGCAAAGTGGTTACGCTTAAGGTGCTTCATAACTGGAATGGCTCCACCGGCGCGGATGTCGATATGACGCCGATCGAAAAGGTCATCGAGGAAAAAACCGGGGTCAGAGTAGAATGGGAGTACACAAAGGGCAGCGAGGTTGAGAAGGTCAACCAGATTTTTACGACACAGGATTTGCCGGATATTTATACGGGGCCGGCGTGGGGCGGCGAGCTGGATAGTATTATTAAAGCGGCGAAGGAGGATCAATTGGTTGATTTGAGCGATAAGCTCGATAAATACCCGAACCTGGCGAAGCTCGTAGCTAAAGAAAATGTCCCGCCGGCGCTCAATGAAAAAGCGATTGATGCTTATGGCGGCAAAAAATATTTGCTGCTGCAAAATCAGCCGGCGACCGATAAAGACGGCATGGACTGGCTATACGGCTTTTATGTGCGCAAGGATATTGCCGAGAAGGTGGGTGTTGACCCGCAGTCCGTCAAGACAAAAGAGGATCTGTATCAGCTGATGAAAAAAATCAAGGATGTCGATCTGAAAGCCAATGGTCTGCCTGTCATCCCGTTCGGCGGTTTCCATAACGGCTGGGCTGTCGGTATAGGCAATACGATGTTTTATCCTACCGATTACAACGACAAAGGCGACGGTACGCTGGAACATGTGTTTATGACAAAAACGTATGACGATTATACGTTATACTACCGGAAGCTGGTTTCCGAAGGGCTGCTCGACAATGAAGCCTTTACCCAAACCGATCCGATTGCGCAGGAAAAAATTAAGCAAGGGCGAATCGCGATTTTGGCTGCCCATTATCCGGCCATTCTCGATGCTTCCAAAGATTTTGTCAAAGCGAACCCGGGCAGCGATTTTGTGCCGCTTGGCCCGCTTGAGCGCGCCGGCGCCGAGCCGAACCGTCCGGCAGATCTGAATATTCAGGGCAATAATGTCACGGTCATTCCGAAAAAATCGAAAAATGTCGATGCGGCTTTGCGTCTGCTTGATTTTCTCGCCTCCGACGAAGGCTTCCTGCTCACGCGCTACGGTATAGAAGGCACGCATTGGGAGATGAAGGACGGCAAGCCGATTGCCAAACAGGAATGGTTCGATAAGTTCACCCAGGATACGACGAATAAAGTGCGGAAAAATGAAGGGATCGGCATCGGCTTTGAATCGATTTCGGGGCGCGACCAGCTTAATTCGCTAGGCAATGGTGATATTTGGGCAGACCAGGAGCGAAATGCGGCAATGGATAACGCCCGCAAAATTCTTCGTCCGAATGGTACGCAAATTATTTCCGCTTTCAGCCCTGGCGATGTAATAACGAAGTCATCGCAATGGGAGATGCTGAAGCCGTCGATGGACAAAATGGGCGATGCTTGGAAGGAAGCGGTATATGCCAAATCTGACGAGGCGGCGTTGAAAATTTTGAACGATTTGCGGGAGCAAATCAATAAAACGGGTTACCCTGAAGCGATGCAATTTGTCGATGAGCAGCTGAAAGGGAAGGAAGTTATGAAATTCGGTATGCCGAACTAAATTTTTTAAAAATATAAGAAAGTATAAGTTTCACCTTATACATGGCTTATATTTCTAAGTGAAGAAACTTGCCTCGCGCCAAGGATTGCGTCAGCCGTTTCTTCTTACTTGGCAGGGAGGGGCTGCGGCTCTTCCCTTTGTATAGAAATCGTAGACAGGCAGCATTTTTCATTCTTCTCTCCGCCACTTTTTTCTTCGATCTTTCTTCCCCGCAACAAACAGCGTTTCCTCACTGCGGCAAATAGAGCGGTTTAGCAATGACGGCGAGCGAATTTTATTGATTTGCGTCAAAGGTCCTCCTGAATAAAACTATGACAAAATTAAATAATATATATTTATTCTATACTAATATTATATTTATTATTGACATGTTCTATATGCTATATTAAATTGACATAGTGTGTTTTGTTCCTTTTTAAGGGGAAGAAACTTGCCTCGCACTAAGGACGGCGTCAGCCGTTTCTTCTTGCCGTTTATCACTGTAATAAAGGGAGACTTGAATTATGCCATACGAAACGTATAAGCCAGAATCGATGAAATCGCTGCTGAATGATATTGATAAGCATATTTATGTGCCGATCGCGGATTTAAATGTAACGGCGTGGGTAACGAAGGAGCCTGTTCCTTATGCTGAGCGGATGTCTGGCAACAAAATTGCATTGGCCGCCGGTGACCGCTGGGGCGAACTGTGGGATTGCGCATGGTTTTGCTTTACAGGCAAAGTGCCGGCACAGGGCAAAGGCAAGAAGGTCGTGCTGCTGATCGATGTCAATGGCGAGCTGTGCCTGGTTGACGAAGAAGGAACACCGCGGCAGGGGCTCACCAACATTAACTCCGAGTTCGATTATTCGCTTGGTCTTCCGGGAAAGCGTGTTGTACATATTAGCGGCGCTTCGACTGGCGAGGAGACGATCGAACTATGGGGCGATGCCGGCTGTAACGATTTATTCGGCCGTTATCGCAGCGGGACGCTGAAGGAGGCGGTCATCGCCATTTGCCGGGAGGAAGTGCGGCAGCTGTATTTCGATTTCGAGGTGCTGCTGGAAACGGCAGAGAAGCTGCCGGAAAAAAGCGCGCGCAGAGCGCGCATTGCCAAAGCTTTGTATGATGTATCCCTGCTGCTGACTGATATGAGCGACGGGAAAGTGGCAGAGGCGCGGCGCATTCTTGGCGAACAGCTAAGCAAGCAGGGCGGAGATCCGGTACTGACGATCAGCGCTGTCGGCCACGCCCACCTCGACCTGGCCTGGCTGTGGCCGCTGCGCGAGACGATCCGCAAAGGGGCAAGAACATTTGCCACTGCGCTTAGAATGATGGAGCAGTACCCGGATTATATTTTTGGAGCCAGTCAGCCGCAGCTGTACGATTGGATGAAGCAGCGCTATCCGAAGCTGTATGAGCAGGTGAAGGAGCGGGTGCGCGAAGGGCGCTGGGAGCCGCAAGGCGCGATGTGGGTCGAATCGGACACAAATGTGCCTGGCGGCGAAGCGTTAGTCAGACAGGTGCTGCACGGGAAACGATTTTTCCAGCAAGAGTTCGGCATGGAGATGAAATCGCTATGGATGCCGGATGTTTTTGGCTACACAGCCAGCCTGCCGCAAATCCTGAGGCTGTCAGGCGTCGATTATATGATGACACAGAAGCTGTCATGGAGTGTATACAACAAGCATCCTCACCACACTTTCATGTGGGAGGGCATCGACGGTTCGCAGGTGCTGACTCATATGCCGCCTGAGGATACGTACAACAGTCCGGCGGCGCCGCGTTCGATCGTGAAAGCGGAGCAGGAATACCTGGACAAAAGTGTATCCGAACATTGCCTGATGCTGTTCGGTATCGGGGACGGGGGCGGAGGCCCGGGAGAGGAGCATCTCGAGCGGCTGGCCCGTGAGAAAAATCTGCTTGGCTTGAGCCCGGTTGTGCAGGAACATTCCTCGGCCTTTTTTGCAAAGCTGAATCAAGGGACCGAGCGCTATCAGACATGGCGCGGAGAGCTGTACCTGGAGAAGCATCAGGGAACGCTGACGAGCCAAGCGCGCAATAAATGGTATAACCGCAAGCTGGAAAAAGCGCTGCGTGAACTTGAATTTGCTGCCGTTTTGGCGGCCGCCTCTGCCGGAATTCCGTATCCGGCCGAGCAGTTGGAGACAATCTGGAAAGAAATGCTGCTCTATCAGTTCCATGATATTTTGCCTGGTTCGTCGATCAAGCGGGTATATGACGAATCGCTGGAACGTTATGCGATCATGCTGGCACAGGTAGAGGAAATGATTGTCGAGCGGTATGAAGCGCTGGAGAAAGCTGGCACTTCTGCTTCCGCTGCAGATACGGAAGACAGGAAGCATGCTGTCATGGTATTCAACTCTTTATCCTGGAAGCGTGAGGAATGGCTGAATGTAGAAGGACGATGGCTGCGCGTTCAAGTGCCGCCGATGGGGTATGCGGTTGTCAATGATGAGGCTGCGCCGAGCGCTTCGTTCCCGGCATTGCGGGCATCTGCGGCAGAGCGGCTGCTTGAAAATGACCTGCTTAAGGTCGCGTTTAATGCCGAAGGCACAATCGCCTCCATCTTCGATAAAGAGCTCGGACGCGAAGTGATTCAGCCGGGAGCGGCCGCCAACGATTTGCGCGTGTATCATGACAAGGGCGATGCCTGGGATTTCCGTCAAGATTACAGACAAATCGAGAGCAGCAAACCGGCGCTCGTTGAGACATCGGAAATGGCCGACGGCCCTATAGTCGGCTTGGTGCAGCAGTATCGTTTCGGCCAATCACTGCTGATCCAAAAAGTCGTACTTACACAAGGAAGCCGCAGAATTGACTTCGTGACCCAAGTGGACTGGCAGGAATCGGAGAAAATGCTGCGCACCTCGTTCCCGGTCGCTGTCCGGGCAGATGCCGCCAGCTGCGAAATTCAGTTTGGTCATATTAAGCGCCCGACGCACCGCAACACGATGTGGGATTATGCGAAGGACGAAATTTGTGCGCATCACTGGATCGATCTCTCTGAGCCCAATTATGGCGTAGCCTTGCTCAATGACAGCAAGTACGGCCATCGTGCAGAGGGCAATGTGCTTGATCTGAATTTGCTGCGGTCGGCGACATTCCCTGATCCGGAGGCAGATCGGGCGGAGCATGCGTTCACTTACTCGCTCTATCCGCATCAGGGGGATCATGTACAGGCTGAGGTATACAAGCAGGGATATGAGCTGAATGTACCGCTGCGCACGGCTGAAACTGCAGCTGCTGCTGTGGAGGGACGCTCTTTTCTGGAATTGACCCATCCGCATGTCATGATCGAAGCGGTGAAGAAGGCGGAGGACAGCGATGATGTGATCGTGCGGTTGTATGAGACAGCCGGAGGACAGGCGACCACGGCGCTGAAAGTAGGGCTTCCTTTCGGTGAAGCGTGGGCGGTGGATTTGCTGGAAAATCCGCTTGAGCGCATCGCGGCGGCTAAGGATGATGAGATCAAGTTGACCTTTGGGCCATTCGAAATTCGCTCGATCCGATTAACGCTTAAAGATATAGTTTAATTGCTGATGGGTAGAGTCGGTAGAGGTTTGGCAGGGGAGGGCAGCTGCTTCAGGCAGTGTGTCCTTCTTTTTTATTGGCCTAGTCAACCCTCTGATAGTTTGGTATATTGAAGACTTAGTCTTTTTGCTATGTTGCAGATCTTGCCAGAGAAGAGGGGATGACAGGCATGAAGGTATATGAGGCTGCACGCAAAAGCTTCCTCAAAAAAGAGGCTGAGGACGCGCATTGTGTCAATCTTGCGGCAGGCGTTTTTGGCGTGTTTGACGGTGTAACGCCACTGTATGAGTACAAGGATGAAAAAGGACATAATGGCGCATTCATTGCTTCTAATCTGTTCAAGGATCATTTTAATGCCTTGCAGCATCCAGCCGATCCTGCAGAACAGCTTGTACAGGCTAATCGTCTGCTGAAAAAGGCGATGATCGCCGCAGAGCAGGACTTGACGCGCAAGCATCGTTTGTGGTCGACCTGTGCTGCGGTCGTTGCCGTGAACGGGCATGAAGCGGCGTTTGCCCAAGTCGGCGATTGTATGATCATCGCCCGGACGAAAGCGGGTGAAAATGTTGTCGTAACCCGCGATTCCGTCAAAGGCAATGCGGAACGGATCCGCAAAAAGCAGGCGGCCGACCGTGCGCGCGGCATTTTTGTGCCGGATGAGGACTATTTTGAAGTGCCGCTGCACCGGCAAGCCTATGCCCGCTGGATGGCCAATACGCCGGAAGGGTACAGCGTTGCCAACGGGATGGATGAAATGGCGGACTATATACAACGCGGCGTGCTGGATGTAGCGGGGCTTCATTATTTGCTTCTCATATCTGACGGGATGGTCTATCCTGACCAGAGCTTTGAAGCTGTGCTTGAGCAGGTGCTGTCCATCGGAATTGAACGCTATATGCTGGAGATGGAAAACTGGGAGAAAGCACATGATGTTCACCCGGACGACAAGACGGCAGTTTTACTGGAGTTTCCGTAAACTTTGTTTGCTGCTTACAATATTGCCTGATAAAAATAAACCGAATATGACTAAGGCCGTCGCCGCTATATCTGTAGATGCAATCTGTTCATCTAAAAATATAGCGGCGAAAATATAGCCGAAAATGGGCGTCATGAACAGCCAGTTGTTCGCTTTCACTGCATCTTGCTTCAATAAATAAAACCACAGCACCATCGTGCCGATGGAAATAATGAAAATGAGCCAGAACAGCGAACCGAATAAATTGGCGTCCATTTTTAAGAAAAAAGTATCCTGTTCGAGAAAATAAGTGAACGGAATTAATACGGTACCGCCGATGATGATCTGCCAAGTATTAATGACAACTCCCAGCAAATCCAATTGTACTTTTTTGAAATATACACTGCCGACCGCCATGGATATCATGCCAAGTGATAACACAATTAAACCGCTGATGCTTGCCTCGCTCTCTGCTATCGATGGCCAGGCAGCGATGAATAAACCGACCCCGGCGATCCCCATGCCGCACCATTCTTTGATCGATAAGGCTCGTTTCAGCCATACATAAGACAAACATGCGACCAAAAAAGGATTGGCGGTTACAAATAAATTGAACAAGCCAGCCGACACTTTGTTTAACGCCCAAAATGTTGCTCCCAAATATAAGGTTGTATTCAGCAAGCCAAGCACGAATAACGGACGCCACTCGCCGGCCCGCGGCCAGCGGTAATGTCGGCGGAACAGATAAACATAACAAAATAACAGCGTACCGGCGATGAGAAAACGACTGGTTGCCAATGCCAGCGGGGTCGTAGAGAGCAAGCCGTATTTGGTCGCAATGGCCGCAGATGACCATAGCAGTGCGAAAAATAACCCTAATGCTGTTTTCATATCAATACTCCTTGGGAAGACTCAACAGGCGAGGACGGCATTCTCCCGTCGCCGAACCCGCCCTTTGTCTATCCCATTGTACCGATTCCTCAGCGGTTTATTTGACCAATAATCAGGTGCATTTGACCGCATGTCGTCAAGTTTACAAGCGATACTGCTGCCGATATTGACTTGGCGTAACTTTTTCCTTTTGGCGAAAAATTCGCGTTAAGGAGGATTGGTGCTCCAGTCCGACTTGAATCGCGATTTGCATAACGGACAAGCTGGTGCTCTGCAGCAGCTCTTTTGCTTTTGCGAGCCGGACTTCCTGAATGTAGGAAGCTGGCGTATGCCCGGTCATTTTTTGAAACCAGTCATAGTAGTAGGAGCGATTGTAATGTTCGAGTTCGGCTAAGCGCTGCACGTTCAACGGTTGATCATAGTGCTCATGAATATAGGCGATTGAAGCAGGCTGCCTCGTTTGCAGCAGGTAATGTGATATATACGGATAGAGCTGCTGCAATGATTTGCTATGCGCACCGTACTGATCCAATTCATGCAAAATAAGTGTGCGGATGCCATGCCATTTGTTATCGAAGGTGTAAGCTGCCGCTTTTTGTTGAAGAATGCCAGGAGCGATCATTACAGCCGGGATATCGATGACAAGAAACTCGTTGCTTGCAGCCGAGCAAAAGGTATGATCCGAATGAGGCGGAATGAAAAACAGCATGCGCTGGTCCACTGTAAGATCGGCTTCTCCGGATTGTATCGACAGCTCTCCTTGCAATGGGAGAATCAACTGCGCAAAGGTATGAGAATGTGTATGCCGGTCGGCAGAATAGCGTCTTCGAGAGACTGTGATTTCATGGCAGAACTTCATGATCCATCTTCCTTTCCTATCTCATCATAACAAAGGCGTAAGGATGGATAAAGTGACGGTATGGATTGTCAGCGCTTTTGATAGCAGCGGATCAATCGTCCGCCGATATGCGTTATCAGAGGAAAAGTGATATGATAGGGGAACAACCCAACGTAATGAAAGGAATGCGATATGACAATAGAAGCAGTCGTTTTTGATTTTGACGGACTAATTGTAGATACAGAGAGTGCCTGGTACGACGCCTGGGTGGCCGTTTACCGGAATTATGGGCTGGAATTGCCGCAAGAGGTATGGATGCGCTGTGTCGGCACCAGCTTCGATGAGTTTAATCCGTTCACTTATTTGGAGGAAAAGATACAGAAGCCGATCGATCGTGAAGCAACTCAGAAATTTACCGAAGAGCAGCATGCCTTGGTCATGCAGGATCGGGATATACGTCCGGGCGTTGAAGATTACTTGCGTTCTGCCCAGTCGCTGGGATTGAAAATCGGCCTCGCGTCCAGCTCGACACGCAGCTGGGTGACTGGCTTTTTGGAGCGTTATGGCTTACTGCAATATTTTTCCTGCATCCGTACAGCGGACGATGTCAGTAAGGTGAAGCCTGACCCCGAGCTTTATGTCCAGGCGCTTGCTTGTCTCGGCGTTGCTGCTAACCAAGCGGTGGCATTCGAGGATTCTGCGCATGGCGCTAATGCGGCAATAGCAGCCGGGCTAAAATGTGTCATTGTACCAAATGCGCTTACGGCCAGCCTTACATTTCCTGATTATGACCTGCGGCTAGCGTCGATGGCGGATCGGCCGCTTGCCGATGTACTGGCGGAATTGTCACAGAAGGTGGCGGACTAAAAGAAGATAGGACAGCGATCAGTTTACGCTGCTTGCTGTCTTATTCATTTGGCTGTCAAAATTGGTTTTAATTGATTTTTCCCTAGAGAAGCGGGGTGAACGCGGTATAATTAGGTATGAAAGGTGATGGCAATGACGATACAATTGATTGATATTGGTGTAAATCTAATGCACCGTTCGTTTCATCATGATCGGGATGAAGTGGTGCAGCGGGCGGCAGAAGCGGGCGTAACGCCGCTTGTACTTACAGGAACGAGTGTGAGAAATAGTGTGGATGCCGCCCGATATGCCGGAAGATTTGCGGGCAAGCTGTATTCGACTGCAGGCATTCATCCGCATGATGCAAAAAGCTGCAATGCCGAGACGATCAGCAAGCTTAGGGAGCTGGCAGCGCTGCCGCAAGTCGTAGCGATCGGGGAATGCGGTTTGGATTACAACCGGGATTTCTCGCCTCGCGATGTGCAGCGCAAATGGTTTATAGAGCAGGTCGGCTTGGCGGTAGAGCTGAACATGCCGTTATTCCTTCATGAGCGTGATGCGCACCACGATTTTGTCTCCATTATGAAGGAGCATAAGCAGGGAATCGAGCGGGCAGTGGTGCATTGTTTTACAGGGAGCGCCGGCGAACTGCGGACCTATTTGGAAATGGGCATGTATATTGGCATAACCGGCTGGATTTGCGATGAGCGCAGAGGCAAACATTTGCGAGAACTGGTGCGCAGCATTCCACTGGACCGGTTAATGATCGAGACGGATGCGCCCTTCCTGACCCCGCGTGATTTGCCGGTAAAGCCGAAGGATGGGCGGAATGAGCCGGCATACCTGCCGCATGTGCTGCAGGCAGTGGCACAATGCTTGAAGATGCCGATCGAAAAAGTTGCAGAGGAAACGACGGCAACGGCGAAACGTTTTTTCGGAGTATAGAAAGGCTGATACATATATAGAAGGCGCGGCGGCTTGAACCTAACAGAGAAATGATGGTTCGATCCGCTGTTTTTTACTATTATGGGGAAAGGGTTCAACATGAGAAAACCTTTTAAAACAGTTATAATTGGCCTCACTAGCATCTTTGCTCTTGTTGTTATCTATGCGGTTAACTATATCAATAATATCGGACTCGATAACTTGAAGCTTATGTATACTTTGAAGACGTCAGATCAGCTTATTATTCAAATGGACGATGAGGGTCACTATCTAGGCATGGGGAAGAGGCTGTCTGGTCATAAGCTTCTTAAAGAGCGCATGGCTAAAGAAGGCTGGGCGTTCACGGAGCAGTTGGGTTCTGGATATTTATTTGAGAAAGCAGGCGAAAAAATGGTGATTACTTCGCAAATATGGAATCACTACTATATTAAATATAATGTTAAAGATAATGTGGTCAATATTGCTGATGAATAAGCCTTATTGAAGAACAGAATCGAGCCAAGGACGCAGGACAGGCAGTACATTCGCGGGCTGCATAGCTCCAGTGTGATCGAGTCCGGGAACAATTTGCACATCCCAGCCAGCATTACTGATTTCCGAATGATGCTTTATCATCGAGCCGGCAATATCTACGGTTACGTTTCCCCATTGCTCTCCGTATTCAATGCGATCTATACTTCCTGCGAAGCAGAGCCGCGGACAAGTCAGCTGTGCTTGCGCCATGCTATCATCGAAATGCTGCAAATGCTCATACAAGGTTACAAACTGTTTCGTTTGCCCTTCGTTCATTGTTACTTGCACATTGGACCAGTCGTAATCTTCGGCTGCTTCTGGTACTTCATTCATAGCTAATTGCTCCTGAGCGGTCGGTTCACTCTGGCCGGCAATCGACATTTCATGAGTAGCTTTAGTGACCTGCAGCATTTCTTGGTAAGGCCCGCCAATAGGAGGGAAGCCCCCCATGATAAGGGTAGAGAGACGATTCGTCCGAATCGCCAGCTGCAAGCCGCTTAGCGCTAGCCATGAGTAGCCGTAGTAGGCGAATTTTGGCGCGCCCGCCGCATCTGCAACGGCAATAAAGTCGCGTGCCACATTATCGGGTGTTAATGAATCAGGCTTTGGCTGCTGCATGACATGTCCTTCGTAATCAAAAGCGATGACCCGGTAGTGGTCGCAAAGCCCATCGATCAACGACTTGCCAAGCGCAGGATCGACGCCCCATTTTTTCAACTCGTCCGCTTGAGCTCCTTCTACAGGGACAGGATTAACAGGCAGCAAAATGGCCGGGCCTTCCCCGCGAATTTCTACATCAATCGTATTCCCATCATGCAGTATAACCTTAATCATGAGATCGCTCCTTTTTGAAGTTATATTTTCCTGCCAATAGATTTTGTAAAATCGTTTGCGTATATGCTGCTTGGTTCTCTACATAGCTGACCCAAAGTCCCACGAGCTCAGGGTGCTTGGACGGATCAGAGGGCTGCTCTTCGGTAGGCAATGTTTGCAGAAATTCGGCCGAGTCGTTCAAGGAAGCAATCCGTTCCTGTAAGATGGCAATTGCTTTTGATCGGGGCAGCATTTCCATAAAAGCAATTCCAACGGCAAAATGCTGAATATCGCTACTCTTCAATGCAGATTCGAGCAGGGCTTCGAATTCTGCTTGGCCAGCTGCAGTGACTGAATACTCTGTGCGGGATGGACCGAGTTTTACCGCTTCTTCAGACTCTACGGACTGTGTCATTCCTTGCGCCTCAAGCTTCTCAAGGGCATGGTAGATCGATCCCGGCTTTACATTCGTCCAAGTGTCCGCCCGCCATGAGGTGATGTCGCTGTAGACGCCGTATCCATGACTGATTCCTTTGCGCAGGATGGAACCTAATACAAGTAGTCGAACTGTTGACATTGCTGCAGTCTCCCATATCTAATCAAATTTGAATAGTGAAGTGTTGGTTCTTATCATAACAGACGTTGCTCAACTAGTCAAATTTGAATAGAGTGGATGATAAAGTTTAATTATAGTTGTTTAATCGCTTCTCTCTTGTGCTTGCTGATCGTACAATAGGAAGTGTCGAGCCCGACAAATCTCCAGGAAAGGAGCTGATCGCGTTGATCTACCATACTGAGGTGATTTCCTCTTAATTGAGGAGCACTCGCTTTGGGGGAGGCCTCTACGGCCTCCTTTTTTACCACATAAAAATTTATAAGTTTCCAAGCTGTGCGGGAAAACAAATTCTTATTGGCGATAAAAACTACCTTTAAACGCGGTCGCACATCCTTGAAGGACTTCGATAGAAGTTTTTCTCAAAATAATGCTTGTTTATTTTTGGAAATTATGGTATCTATAAATTCTGAGGCAGGAAGCGCTTCTGGTCGGGAGACTTTCGATCCGCAAAAAGTACGGGTAAAATTGAAGCATTACCCGTACTTGTCGAAAGCGTTTACAAATAAAAGGGTTACCCGCGTCAAATATGGCGCATATCGCTGATAATCGGTGGGGGGATTTATGTCAATTCAAAATACGCTTCCGGATTTTATTCGCACGCAATTGAACTGCGATCCGGTATTTCAAGTAAAGACAGATTTAATGCCGAATGGGCGCTTCGGGGAGATGTGGCTGGCCATTACGGAGCGGGAGGTTACGTTATGGAGCGCGGACGGCGCTCAGGCGTTCAGACTGGACGTTGACGAACTGACCGAAGCCCGGGCAGTCAATGGCATTGGCGGCGGCACATTGCTTGCTGATACGAAGGGAGGACCGGTTGTCGTCGCCCGTTACACAGCTGCTCTATCGCCGGTATTCGGCTTCGCCGCGAAGCTATTAACCGCAATGGCGAAGCAGGAGGAACTGCCGGTCGTATCGGAAAAGGAATTTCCCCGCTACTGTCCGACCTGCAGCAATCCGCTTTCCGAGGGTACGCAATCTTGCCCGATGTGTAAAAGCAATGGCAAGGTGCTCCTTCGCATGCTGCGCTATGCGATGCCATACAGGAAGCAAATGGCGGTTGCGGTAGTTCTGCTTATGCTGACAGCGGTTATTGAGCTGATACCGCCATTTTTAACGAAGATTATGATCGACGACGTGCTGCAGCCGCAAAATACAGGCTCAGCCTTGCTCTGGGTTGTGCTGGGGCTTGGCGTTACATCGCTTGTAATGTCCGGCATGCAGACGGTTCGCGGCCTTATCGGCGTCTGGGTCGGCTCCAAGCTGATGGGCGATTTACGCGGAGACATCTATAAAGCACTCATGAGGCTTTCATTGGCGTTTTTTGACCGCCGGCAAACGTCCCAATTCGTCGGCCGAATCAACAGCGATTCGGAGGCGATGCGGCAGTTTATGACAGACGGCGTCATCTGGGTCAGCGGAGAGACGCTGCGTATCATTGCAATCTTTGCCATCATGTTCGGGCTCGATTGGAAGCTGACTTTATTCGCGCTTATCCCAGTGCCGTTTATGCTGCTTGTGTCCTTGACCTTATGGCCCAAGATTGGACGGCGGTGGTACCAGCAGTGGCGCTCGATCTTCCGGCTCAATGTGCTCGTAGGCGATTCGCTGCAGGGGATCCGCGTCGTCAAGGCGTTCGGTCAGGAAAAAACGGAGATGTCCCGTTATTCTGAAGCCAATCGCGAGCTTGTGCGCAACAATATCCGGATTGAAGGCTTGTGGCAGGGGATGTTTCCGCTATTTTCATTCGTTGCAGGGATCGGAACGCTGCTCATCTGGTACAACGGGGGCTCCTCCGTCATTCGCGGGGAACTGCAGCTCGGGGTGCTTATGGCGCTAATTGCCTACCTTGGAATGCTCTTTGGCCCGCTGCAATGGGTCAGTCAGATGATCAACTGGGCGAGTCATGCGCTGGCTTCGGCGGATCGCGTCTTCGAGATTATGGATACGCCGTCCGAGGTGCCGGATGCCCGCGATCCGGTCAATATCGGTACGATCCGCGGCGATGTCGTATTCGAAGGCGTCACATACGGCTATGAGAAGCATCATCCCGTCCTCAAGGATGTGAACCTGCAGGTCAAGGCGGGAGAGATGATCGGGCTGGTCGGCCATTCCGGCGCCGGCAAATCAACCTTTATCAACCTGATCTGCCGTTTTTACGATACGGATGAAGGGCGGATCAACATTGACGGAACCGATCTGCGCAGCATCAGTCAAACCGACTTGCGCAAGCAAATCGGCGTCGTTTTGCAGGAGACGTTTCTGTTTGACGGCACAATCGCTGAAAATATCGGGTACTCGAAGCCGGATGCGACGCCAGAGGAGATTATGCGGGCGGCCAAGATTGCCAATGCGCATGATTTCATCGTCCGCCTTCCGGACGGTTACGATACTCGAGTAGGGGAGCGCGGTCACCGGCTTTCGGGCGGCGAAAAGCAGCGGGTTTCCATCGCCCGCGCCATCATCCACGACCCGCGAATTTTAATTTTGGATGAAGCGACCGCTTCAGTGGATACGGAAACCGAGCGGCAGATCCAAGAGGCGATCTCGCGTCTGGTAAAGGGCAGGACGACCTTTGCTATTGCCCATCGGCTGTCGACGCTGCGCAATGCAGACCGGTTGGTTGTTCTGGACAAAGGCAAGATTGTTGAAGTTGGCACCCACGACGAGCTGCTCGCTATCGAGGGCGGCGCCTACCGCAAGCTGGTGGATGCGCAAAAGGAACTATCGAAGATTAAGGGAGTGGAAGGCTGATGAGCAGCGATTGTTATGATATCCGGATGTTTGAACCGGAGGAGGTTTGCTTCAGCCGCGGGCCTGGGGGCGTTTTTCAGGGCGTAATCGACAACAATACCTATCCGGAGCTGGTCGTCTACCGCACCTTCCCGTTTCTATATACAACGCAATACATCTCAATCCGCGATGCCAAAGGGGAAGAGCTCGGCATCATCCGCGATATTCGCGAATTGGATAAGGAAAGCGAGCAGGAGCTGGAGAGGGAGCTGCAGTTCCGGTATTTCCTGCCGCGGGTAACGCGTGTGGACAGCGTGAAGCAAAAGTCTGATTTATGGATTTGGGAGCTGCAGACCAATCTCGGGCCAACGCGGCTGGCGATGAGGAATTTGCATGAATATATGCAATTTCCAGGCGGCTCACGCATTATTTTGACCGATATTAACGGCAAACGCTGCGAGATTCAAGATTGGCAGGCACTCGACAGCCGCAGCCGGATGCAGCTGACAGATGTGGTGTAAACCTATAACCCTGAACCCTGGTGATGATCCAGGGTTTATTTTTTTGGCAGTCGGACGTCACATACAGCTATGATCGCCAAAATAAAGTTTCATTTGGACTGATCAAAATAGCATATTTGGATGGTTTATAACTATCCATTAGCTGTTATACTCAAACAAGCGCTTCTTATATGGGAACAACTTGGCAATTTTGTTGCCTAACCAGCCAATCATGACAATCGTCATTGATTCATAATCGCTTGAGCTAGAGCCAAGCTATCAGGAGGGTGTAAACCATGAAAACAGGTACAGAACGAGTCAAAAGAGGAATGGCCGAAATGCAAAAAGGCGGCGTCATTATGGACGTCATGAATGCTGAGCAAGCTAAAGTAGCAGAAGCTGCCGGCGCAACTGCTGTCATGGCGCTGGAGCGCGTACCGTCCGATATTCGTGCAGCCGGCGGCGTAGCTCGCATGGCTGATCCGACGATTGTCGAAGAGGTCATGAAGGTTGTAACGATCCCGGTAATGGCGAAAGCCCGCATCGGCCACTATGTTGAAGCAAAAGTGCTCGAGTCGCTTGGAGTAGACTACATTGATGAAAGTGAAGTTTTGACACCGGCAGACGAGATTTTCCATATTAGCAAAAATGAATTTACCGTTCCTTTCGTTTGCGGAGCAAAGGATCTTGGCGAGGCGCTTCGCCGCATTCAGGAAGGCGCTGCGATGCTGCGCACGAAGGGCGAGCCGGGTACAGGCAACATTGTTGAAGCCGTACGCCACCTTCGTCTGATTAACGGCCAAATCCGCAAAGTACAGAGCCTATCGAAGGATGAGCTTTATAATGAAGCGAAGCAGCTTGGTGTGCCGTACGAACTGCTGCTGCAGGTTCATGAATCCGGCAAGCTCCCGGTCGTCAACTTTGCTGCGGGCGGCGTAGCTACGCCTTCGGATGCAGCGTTGATGATGCATCTTGGCGCAGACGGCGTGTTTGTAGGATCAGGCATCTTCAAATCCGACAGCCCTGAAAAGTTTGCCCGCGCCATTGTTGAAGCGACCACACATTATGAAGATTATGAATTGATTGCCAGAGTGTCCAAAAATCTGGGCACACCTATGAAAGGCATTGAAATTTCCAGCCTGCGGGAGCACGAGCGGATGCAGGAACGCGGTATATAATAAAGTTTCGAACCGGACAGCCGTCTCTGAACAGAGGCGGCTGTTATTTGTTTGCATGCAGAGTTGCTTTTATCATAAAAGCAGCTCTGCAAGACGATGAATGCCTTCCTCGATTTGCGACTCCTCGACTTTGGCAAAGCCAAGTACCCAGCCTTTCCGGTCGCTTTCCAAACAATATGTGCTCAGCGGATAGACGCGTATTCCGTTTTCGAGCGCCTGATTCGTTAATGCTTCCTCATCGAACGTTTTCTCGGCTTCGAGCAGCACATGCAGCCCCGTTTCCACGCCGCCCAGTGTAAAGCGTTCACCGAGACCGGTCGCGCTGATGGCTTTTGTCATCGCTTCATGCCTCCGCCGGTATACATTTCTTACTCGCCGCATATGCCGCATAAAATGCCCATGCTCAATAAAATGAGCCAGCGTCAATTGCTCCATAATTGGCAGATGACGATAGGTTAGTTCTTGGACGCGGGCAAGCTGGTGAATGGCCTCCATCGGGCCGATGATCGCAGATATACGAATCGCCGGCGCAACCATTTTAGAAAAGCTCATCATATATAGTGTGTTTTGCGGCTGCTGGCTGAACAACGTGGGCAGCGGCGCACCGCGATACCGGAATTCACTATCATAGTCATCCTCGACAATCCAAAATTGCTGTTGTGTAGACAGATGGAGCAGCTGTTGTCTGCGGGGCTCCGACATAATGACGCCAACCGCACATTGATGTGAAGGCGTAACAAAAGCCAGTTTGCATTGTGAAGGGAGGCGTTCTACTTGCAGTCCATACTGATCGACAGGCACCGGAACGACATTCATCCCCCGATATTTCATCGTCAGCCAGGCAGCAGGGAAGCCGGGATCCTCGACAGATACCGTTTCGCCCTCATGCAGCAGCGCTTGGGCGATCAAATCGATGCTATGCTGTGCGCCTGATGTAATAAGGATTTGATCAATATGCACATGAATGCCCCGTTCAAGGGACAAATAACGTTGAATCTCTTCGCGCAGCGGCACGTAGCCGTAGGCGTTGCCGTAAGTCCAGCTGGCCAGATCGGTTTCTGCCGAGGCTTGTAAAAAGGATTGCCGCCATTTTTTTTGAAAATGCTCGTCCAAGTACGGCTCATGCGGACTGAAATCGATCTCGACATTTCGATATTCTTTTCCTCTAAACCAACTATTCATTTGACTGACTGCAACATTCAGCAGCGGCAGCTCCGGGGGGACAGGACCGCGTGAAGCGACATTCTCCGCAGGGACAGGTACATAGCTCCATTCAACTACCCGTGTGCCGCTGCGCGTGGAAGTCTCAGTATAGCCACGGCTGAATAATTCCTCATACACAATCTGTATCGTTGAGCGTGAAACCCCTAGCAGCTGCGCGAGCTCGCGCGATGGAAGCAGCAATTCGCCAGGCGGCCATTTGCCGGTGGTAATGTTGTGGATCGCTTGATCAAGCAGCTGCTGCCAGATCGGACGTTCGTCGTCGCGATTGACGCTAAGCATTCCATTCACCTCTAAATATAAAAATATGGATGAGTCAATTTCGTCATAAGACCGCTGGCAGCTGACGAGTGGGCGGTCGTAGCTTTGAGCGGCCAAAAAAAGGTATGCGGACCTACGATCCGTTATTTGGTCGAAACCAGCTCATTCCGAGGTTCCGCGGACACACGATCCGTTATTTGCTGGTTTTGCCGGGTTTTCGCGGCGATTTAAGGCAAATAACGGAACCACGGTCCCCTTCGCCGTCATTTGACATGTTTGTTCACAGATAACGGATCCATTGTCCGCGACGGCCCACTTCGCCCGCGCTTACAGATGTCCACAATGAATAGACAGCCTCCTACGGTCCGCATCGCCCTGCTTTCTAATGGCTCGTAATCCTCCTTGCTGCACGTGTCGTAGCGAAATGATTGAATAAAAAAGGGCTCTTGCACATCTGCATGAGCCGCTAAACTGAACAATAAATAGAATTGACAAATTAATGAAGCGAGGATATTGTTTTAAAAATAAACTTAATTATAACGCAAAAGCTCGATTATGCCAATAGTTAAGGCGCGCATTTGGAAACGAGCTGCAAGTATCTGAGCACAGTAGCCGTTATTGAGTTTCTTGCACTCAACGAGCGGACGCAGGAATACGGTCCGGTGCTCTCCGATGAAGAAGTAAGAGGGCGATCGAAAGCCGTTGAACGTCTTGTCGGCCGCCTCAACTACGAAGCGATGAATCATTATTGAAATTTGTGTTTGCTAAATCTCATTATTCGAGCATTCTCGCCAACGGTTTGAAGATGGCATTTAGCAAGGTGGTCGGCCCCGGAAGATGCAGAAGATCAAACATAGACAGCACCCATCCGATTAGCAGCAGCACCACAAAGGCTGCCTTGTCTTTTGGGGGATTCTGTTTGATTCTCGGCCATTCAAACCAGAATATAAGGAGGATGATGATAGTCGCGCTAATCCAGATCCTCCAATTCATTGTTTTTCCACCTCTTCTTTGGGCAGCCCTCCCGGCGGACCGATCAAACCCGGCCGTCGAATATGTGCGTCAATAATGGTAGTTACTTCTACTTGCGGGAACAACTCTTCCCATCGCTCTTTCGTTTTTCGCCATTGCGCGGGATATTTGCGATGAAATTCCCTGCCAAAGTTAAAAATATCCACTTTCAGTTCCTGCTGAACGACGCGAAGAGCCAGCTCGATCCGCTCCTTTACATCCTTTTGAAACGATTGCTCCAACTTACTGATTAATTCTGGATGGAGAGGATTCATTTTCGTTCCGTTTTGCACCATATCCCCTTCGGTCCATACCTTGACGACCATCTTCCATTTTTCTTTGTCAATACGGGGGATCAATTTCACTTTGGCCTTGATCGGTTTTAAAGAAATAGCGCCTTTTTCGCCTTTTTCGTTTTCATGTTGAAAAGTAACGGTATATTCTTTAATTTCATTGCGGAGCCACATAACGCCGCGCGTTGTTTTTTCCGTGATCCGTTGGATCATTTTATCTTTTTTGAAAATAGCCGATCCGTATATATAGGGAATCGTTTGCGTTTCTTTGGATCCTTTCTCAGGGGGAAGGATGTGTACATACGGAAGGGTAGCCGCCTGAGATTCTCCGGTTAACATTTTATTCAATTCCTTCATTGTCACTTGTATCCCAATTTGCAGGTCGGATAACTCCCGCAATACTTCCCCGGAGGATCGTTCAAGTGGCGGCGATACTTCGAGCGCGGCTGCCGCTTTGCCTTTGCTGACATACATATAGGCTCTTTCCCGAGGTTGCGGGTGGCGAACGAGGAAGTCCATACTTTCCTGAATGCCTTCCTTCGCCATGGATTCGCCAAATATAAACACTTTGCATTGTCCCCAGAAAAGCTTCCTTGGCACAATGCGCTGCAGTTTCGATAAAGCATCAGCGATATTGGTTCCCGTTTCGCTTCTCACCAAGGTTTGTTTACCCTCTGAGGAGGAGGTGCCTCCTCCCATCGTTCCCCCGCCTATTTTCCGCGGAATCATAATTTGTACGGACAACTCTACCCCTTGGCCTTCCGGTTTATCGATTGCAACCGCCGTAACAAGTGCCAAATCGTTCAGTTCTGTCCGGTCCCAGCAGCCGGCAAGGAGCAAGACCGGTGCGAACACGATTGCCGTTGCGATCATTTTTCTCATGGTGCCGATGCTCCCTTCGGACGCCGCTTCCTTTTACGCAAAACAGCTACAAGCAACAGCAGCAGCGGGATCGCCGCTTGGGTGGTCAAAATGTAAAAAGGACCGGTCGTACTAAGGAACTTCGCCAGTTGGGGGAAGTTTGGCAGATCCCAATAACTGAACGCCACAATCAGGATACCGAGCGGAAGGACGACAGGACGGTAATCGGAGAGATTCAGCCATTGCCCGGCAGATAAAGCGGCCGCATAGTAAAACACGGCGATTTTGATAAAGCTGCCGATCACCCACGCCGCCAGGAGCACCGCCTCCAGATTTTCGATAAATTCAGCAAGGCTGATGTACCGGAATGCGATTAATACGGGATAGTTCTTGGTCGCTGTGTCCTCGCCAAAGAGAAAGTAGACGATCAAGTTGGTAAACAGCAGGCTTGCCACGGCGGCAGACAACGAAATGGTACTCCATTTCGCTCCTTTCTGGCCCTTTGCCAGGAAAGGCAAGAAGAACGAAATAAGAAAATATTCGGAAAACCATGCCTGAGGCGTGGCCGCTCCTTGGAGTACGGGGACGAAGCCATGCTCCAGAACTGGAAAGATGTTTCTCACATCCAGATCGGGAATGAGCAGCAAGAGCATGGCGAGAGGCAAAATAAAAACAGGTGTCAGAATTTGCGCACTCCTCGCCACAAGCTCAACCCCGCCGCGGACCGCAACTGCGCACAGCAAAATCATTGAGCAGATGACAAAGATCATCGGAGTACGAAAAAAAAAGCTGCCGACAACAAACTGGGCATACTCCCGTGCAATGACCCCGGTTGTATGCAAGTAAAAGATGACGAAGACGAAACCGACGATTTTGCCAAGGACTCTTCCTAAAATTTGCTCGCCATATTCAATGACTGTGTACTCAGGATAAAGCTTGTGCAGCCTGTATGCTGCAAAAATAGCCACAAAGCCGCTCACGGAGGCGAGAAGCGTCGCGATCCACAGGTCATTACCGGCATATTTGGCCGTGATGGACGGCAGCAGCAGGAAGCCCGTAGCAAGTATGGTTGGATACATCAGAACTGCTAATTGAACGGCGGATATTTTTCCTTTTTCCAGCATCTCATTTCATCACTTTCCGTATTATGTATCTGTTCCTCGCCCGGGTCCGGGCTTCTGCTCCGGAGCCTGACGGTATTCGTTGTAATCCCCAGTAAAGTGAGGGCGGGTGTCCATACTCCAATGGGGTGCTCTGAGGAGGACATCTTTCATATCGCGTATCTTTTGCGTATCCAGCGGGGCCAGATAGGGGACGCCGAAGGAACGCAGGCTGCACAGATGGAGCACAATCGCAATAATGCCCATCATGATTCCTAAAAGGCCTAAAGATCCAGCGAGAAAAATCATCGGAAAACGCAGCATGCGAATCGCGATTCCGGCAATATAGCGCGGTATCATAAAAGAAGCGATGCCTGTTAAGGCGACTACCATGACCATCGGCGCAGAGACGATACCCGCCTGAACCGCAGCTTGGCCGATAACGAGCGCTCCGACAATGCTGACGGCGGCGCCTACCTGTTTGGGCAGCCGGACTCCGGCCTCGCGCAGCGCTTCAAAGGCCACTTCCATAAGGAGCGCCTCCACCAGGGCGGGAAAGGGGACCGGTTCCCGGGATGAGGCCATGCTAAAAAGCAGGGAGCTCGGGACCATCTCCTGATGAAAGGTAAGGAGAGCCACATAGAACGATGGCAGCAAAAGGGAGGCCGCTAGAAAGATGTACCGCAGCCAACGGATAATCGTCCCGACCAGGAAACGCTGGTAGTAGTCTTCGGCTGCCTGAATCAAGGAGAAGAACGTCGTTGGGGCGATCAAGACAAAGGGAGTGCCTTCCATCAGAATCACCACGCGTCCTTCGAGCAAGCCGGAGCAGGCTACGTCGGGTCTTTCCGTGCTCAACAATTGAGGGAATGGAGAATAGGGATTGTCTTCAATCATTTCCTCGATATATCCGCTTTCCAGGATGCCATCGATCTGAATGCGCCCGAGCCGGTTTCTGACTTCCTCGACCAACGACTTATCGGCGATTCCGTCGATAAAAGCGATGGCGACCTTGGTTTGGGTATAGTCGCCGATCTTGAGCGATTCCATTTTCAGAGCGGGACTCTTGATAATACGCCGAATTTGCGAGATATTCACCTGCAGCGTTTCGGTGAAGCCCTCGCGCGGGCCCCTGATGCTTGCCTCGGCCGAAGGCTCTTCGATGCTCCTTTTTTCCCATTGAGAAAGACCGAGCGCAAGACCGCGGTTTTCCCCCTCACACAGCAGAATCGGGAGCCCGGCCGACATGTACTCGATACACGCTGCAAAGCTTGCGATTTGTTTTGCCTGGGAAACAGATATTTTTCGTTCGAAAAGTACATGGAGGTCCGTGAGCTCCACAGGGGCTGCCTGCATCAACGGAGCAAGTACATGATCGTCGATCACCTTGGCATCGGAAAGTCCTTCAATATAGATTAAAACGGCTTTCGTTCTCTCGCCGATCAGGAAAGAACGAAACACAACATCCGAACAGTTTGTATAAATCGTACGAATCGTCTCAATATTGCTGTCCAAATCGATGTAAAGCTCTTGCTGCGGCTTGGCAACGGGCTGTTCTTGATTTTGCCGAATGTTATTCTGTTTTTTTTGCAGCAGCTTCCGGATATTCCGAATCAAACGTTTCCAGCTCCTTTAGTTCGCCCATGATACCCTATTTTTTCCTAATTGCAGGTAATTCATCCATGGACGAACCAAAGTTGAAGGTACGACGATTTTTCATGATTCGATATTAGAAACTTGTCTGCTTTTCAAGAACGTTATTGGCATCTTTGTTTTCTGGATAACCGGCCGTCTCCAGCGAGGACAAGCTATAAGTTTCATGCGCGCTGCGCTTGCGCTTATGAAGACCCTTTCCGTAATAAAAAGCGACAAGTATCCCATACCAGAGCGGACCGACAATCAACGAAACCCGCGTATCCGGATTGAAGGCCATCAGACCGATGACGCCAGCCAGAAAACCAAGCGTAAGGTACGAGCTGTAAGGATACCATGGCATCTTGTAGCTTAACCGATTACGTTCCGCTGAGCGCAGGCCGCGGCGAAACCGAAGCTGGGCGATCAGTATGATGGACCAGGTCCAGATGGCGCCGAAGGTGGCGATGCTGGTCAGCCACGTAAAGACCTTCTCCGGAACGAGATAATTTAGCGCAACCCCGATCAGCAACGCTCCGGCAGAGGCCAATGTCGCAAGGCCGGGCACGCCTTTTTTCGTCACGCGGCTAAAGCGGGACGGCGCTTCACCCTGCTGGCCGAGATTGAAGAGCATCCGCGCCGTGCTGAATATCCCGCTGTTGCAGGAAGAAAGCGCGGCGGTAATGACAACGAAATTAATGATGCCGGCCGCATATGGAATCCCGATTTTGTCGAAAGTCATCACGAAAGGACTTCCCGCCTTGCCGATTTCATCCCATGGATAAATGGACATAATGACGAACAACGCGCCGACGTAGAAAAGAAGAATGCGCCAAAATACCGTATCGATCGCTTTGGAGAGCGACTTCTTCGGATTTTGCACTTCGCCGGCAGTGACGCCGATCATTTCGATGCCAAGGTAAGCGAACAAGACCATCGGCATCGCCATCAGCAGCCCATAGAAACCGTTTGCAAAAATTCCGCCGTGCTGCCATAAATTGCTGATGCCGAGCGGCTCACCGCCGTTGCCCAGACCGAACACAATCATGGCAATGCCGAGCCCGATCATTAAAATAATCGTCACGATCTTAATAAGCGCGAACCAAAATTCCAATTCGCCGTACAGCTTGACGGCAATCAGGTTGACCGCGGTCATGACGAGCAGGGCGGCCAATGCCCAAATCCAGCGCGGCATGTCGGGAAACCAGAATTCCATATAGATGCCGACCGCCGTAATTTCCGCCATACAAGTGATGACCCAGAGAAACCAGTAATTCCAGCCTGTTAAATACCCGAAGACCGGTTTGATGTAGTCTCTCGCATAACGGCTGAAGGAGCCGGCGACCGGGTTGTGAATCGCCATTTCGCCCAGCGCTCTCATAATAAAAAACATGGCCGCGCCGCCAAGCGCATAGGCGAGCAGAATGCCCGGACCGGCAAGCTTGATGGCGGATGCCGATCCGAGAAAAAGTCCTACACCTATTGCTGCCCCTAGTGACATCAGCGTAATATGCCTTTGTTCAAGTCCACGATGCAGTTGAGGTGCGTCTTGTTTTTTCATGTTGTTCCTCCCAACTTTTGTGAAAGCGTTGTCAAAAATAGTGCCAACATGAGCTTTTGCCAGATCCGGCAGATGCATAAACTTCCGAATGTAGCAAAGGCTAGAACAATCAAAAACTTATGGCAACATACTATCATAATTTGTGTTCACTGGTTTTGTAGAGAATTCAGAAAAGATGACGGTTCTTTTGTGAAAATCGACAATTATCGTGTCTCATAGAAGGAGTTATTCTAGGATGGTCCATGAGCATAATCCTTTTGACCGCAGCTTCGAGAGCGTGGAGGCTTTGGCCGACATGGTCAGCGAAGTGTTGCATAATCCCGTTACGATCGAAGATGACAAGCATCGTCTGATTGCGTACAGCTCCCACGATTCGCAGGCTGATGAGGTTCGCGTGGCAACGATTATCGGTCGGCGCGTTCCCGAAAAAGTGATCAGCACCCTTTGGGAAGAAGGCGTCATGCAGCGTGTTCTTGAAAGTGAAGAACCGGTGTCGCTGTCTGCCATCCCTTCGATCGGACTGGGCGATCGTCTGGTCATCGCGATTCGCAAGCAGCGCACAATACTTGGTTTCATCTGGGTATTGGAGGAGAACAGGCCGCTTGGCGGCGACGCTGCCGATATGTTGAAGAAAGCGGCGCGTGCGGCATCGGCCAAACTGCTGCAGCTGCAATTAAAGCGGCACAAGGAGACTAAGGGGCATGAAGACTTTTTCTGGCAGCTTCTTACCGGACATTTGAAAAAGGAAAGCGATATCGCAGAAAAAAGCGCCGCGTTCGGGCTGGAACTGCCTTCCCGGTACCAGATCGTCGTGCTGGAATTCGAATCCGACATCGGCGAGAAGCAGCAGCAGATCGAATACATGCTGACCACTGCGCCGCGGCTGCGTATCGTCTTTCATACGTTGCACCATAATCGGCTCATTCTGCTGTCGGGCTTAACGAAGCATGATGGAAACAAAGAATATTTCGCCCACTTTCAATATGTGTTTGAGCAAATGCAGCAGCGTTTCGGTTTTTCCCCTTCCGGCGGGGGGAGCGGTTCCGTCTATGCCGAGTACATCATGGCAGAGCGCAGTTACCAGGAGGCGCTGTCGGTACTGAAGATCAAGCGGCGATTTCCGTGCGAAATCCGGGACGTCTACTATTATCCGGATCTAGGCTATTATCGTCTGCTCCCGGCTATGCTTGTGGAAAGCAGTATACACGCGGTCGAAAATCGATGCTTGCAGAAGCTGAGCCAGTATGATCAAGAGCATAATGGCGAATTGCAGCATACGCTGGAGGTGTTTCTTGCTTCCGACAGCAATGTTAAGAAAACAGCAGAAGCGCTGCATGTTCACATCAATACTCTTAGCTACCGGTTGAAGCGAATAGCGGAAATCGGAGAAATCGATCTCGACGATATGGATCAGAAGGTAACGGTTTTTCTTGATTTACGGATGCGGCAATTGAGCGGCGGCGAGCAAAAATGAAAAACAAAAAAGGTGCTTCAGCAAAAAAAAATGCCTTGTGAGCACCTCGCCGAGAGGCAATCAATCCGACTAGTACGTATTTAATAACTCGCGTGCATAGTCCCTGAAGGCCAGCAATTCAGCGGAGTTCCAGCTAACACCGCCGGTCCGTCTGTTTTCTTCGTCAATAGGATCATTGCAGCGATAGACCGAAAGAGCCATATTGATTAATGGTATAAATCTTTCTGAAAGATGAACAAGACCCCATTCGCCGCCTTCATCTTTGCTATATGCAACTTGCTTTTTATCAGCCAGCATCTGAAGAGTGTGGCATATATTCAGGATGCCATAGTAAGGGGATTCAACGATGTTTTCGTCTGCCAGAATCCAGTCCAAATCATCCAGTACTGCAAACATAAAGTCATCCCAGTTCACATCGCCAAATACAACATGTACAGGTTCACCATATAAGCAGCATCCGCGTTTTTTTACATACAACAAGTGCACAAATAAATCGGAATCAAATTGTTCGCCCCCATATTCAACCTCATCACCCAGTATACGGTCATGCCATGATGAGCTGTAATGCAATTCGTAGGGCATAGGGGAAGGGATCGTCTTGGCTGCTGATGCTGTAACGATACTGAACTCGATATTGCCTGTTGTCGGCCGCGTATCTGAGAAGCGGGCAATGCTGATAGCGATCTCTTTGGCTGTTTTGGCACTGAGTTTGTCAGCTGTTACTGCAATTAGATCCATGTCGCTTTTAGGAGGATAATAGCTCCCCGTCGCAAGTGAACTGTGAAGATATACGCCAACTAAATGATCAGCAAGGTGGTTTTGAAGCAGTTCGACAAAAGAGTGAATGAATCGCTTGACGCCAGGATCGCATTCAGGCCATTTTTGTGGTTTTTGCATGTTCAATCATTTCCTCCTTCAAGTCTCATGTAAATACTTCTTTCAATAAAACCAAGTGATTTCCAAAATTCATATCCAATATGATTCCAGTGCATCACTTCAATATCAATTTCTTTTGTGTTCAATCGTTCAATTAACTTTTCAAAAGCTAATTTCCCATAGCCGTTCCTTCTAAAGTTTCTACAGACGAAGAAGTGCCTTAAATATAAGGGGTGTCTAGTGTGATCTACTAAAGCATAGCCTATAATTTCACAATCTCGTCCAAATATGTAAGCCTTATAATCTGTATCAATGAAACTCCTCATTCTTTCTTTTAGCTGCTCAATATTCATTGTATTATCATGTCGCTCATCCTCAATAAGCTGCTTGTTGAGAGTAGCCAGAAGGGCCAAATCTACGTGAGAACATATTCGTATCGATAATTCACTCATATTATTCACCTCAGAATTAACAGGTTGGCGATCGCGCCCATGTAAGATGTTCCCTCTATTAAAAAGGATGTTTTCGATAAAATTGTTGCTATCTGATATATGAGAAGTGCGTAGAGACACTTTAAGGAGCAACTAATTCGACTTTTATTCGGTCAGGGTCTTCGAAAAACAGAGCATAATAATTTTCTCCGCCCGCGAAAGGATGCTTATCTTTGTAAAGCACGTTCATTCCCTTGGAACGAACCTTTACAGTCAACTCATCCACTTGTTCTCTCGAAATCGCATGGAATGCCAAATGGTTCAGTCCTACCCGACAACGATTGTATGGCACGTCCAAGTGTTTTTCTTTTACTTGAACAAACACAAGGTAGGTGTCTCCTAATTTCCAACTACGACCTTCTTCCCATTGCTGGTATGGCGTATAACCAAGCTCTGACAGAAACCACCCCCAGAACTCAGCCGAACGTTTGAGGTCTGATACGTAAATCTCGATATGATGTAGTAATCCCAAATGATTCACCCTTTCAACTCGCCATGATAATGATTCACATGTTGGATGTGGTAGATCCCTTTTTTCACGTAGCCATCTTTGCGAATGTTGATCACTTCATGGTTAATCATATGCTCCTTGACAAACGCTTTTTAGTTGGTTGCGGAATCCGTACACAAAACAACATCATCACGAAGAAGCTCTCCCATTACATCATTGATTTAAGAATTCGTCCACGTCCTGCCATTATAGAGAAAATTGCACCGTTACGGTCAAGAGCAACCACGACAGAAATTTGTTCATTACTTATTCCGCGTTTTTGGGCTTTACCGCCGCTTTTGCGGGGTTTACGATGGGCAATGCCGCCTTTTTTGCCTTTTTCAATTTCCAAGATATACGTTTCACCACTCTCTACGATGCCACTTAAAGCCGTATGACCTAATGTCGCTTCAAACAACTGCCTTTTGTCTTTCTCAGATGCGGAACAGCGCCCATTTGAACGTTTCTACCATATATTATAACAAATTATGGACAAGTTCCGCATTTAGCAACGATCTTTTAGAAAACCGCCAATAAAAATATTCGCCCTTGCCCTTATTAATCGGGCAGGGCGAATTTTAATCCGCCATTTAACAATCAACTCCGTTTCTTTTTATCAAATACAGACGAGAAGACTCCTTCGCTCAAAGCGCGAGCTTAGGTAGGAGATGAATCGTCTTCGGACAAGGGTGGCAACTTTACTATCTCAATTGTCCGACATGATTTTCAAGCAGTCCCTTCCCGATTTGAAATCGAACTGGTGTTCTGATATAATGATAGATATGTTGGATTGGAAATGAGTCTGAATACAATTACGATCGAACTTCCTTTGTATCGGCCCACATTGGTGAAACAAGCCATGTATAGAACCATGCGAGCCCACTTTTCACAAGCTAGCAATCAAGCCCTTCTATACCTACAGGAAGTCCCAGTACGTACGGCAACAGAACTGGATCGCCTGCTTCGTTCCATACCACTACCATCAACGCTTCTTCAAGAAGCAAGAAAACTAGCTGTAAGCCGGTATCAGGATTGGCGGAAGCATGCAAATACCAAGGGTTTTCCTTCCTTTCGAGCAAACATCTTGATCCTGTTTGACAATCAGAACTGGAGGCAATATTCATGCTTGGGCGTTCTATGATTTGGAATGAAAGATCACCTATAAAGCCGCTTTAGCCGAGCTAACTCTGGAAAAGGTGAATCCCTATAAAACCTCTCAGGAAAGCAGTCCATGCGGACTCATTCGGAAGAACCATCGCAGGAAAGATCAATTTCAATGCTCTTGCGGCTATCACGAGAATGCGGACGTCAATGCCGCCTTCGTCATCTCCCGCAGACCATCTCTTGTCATATAAGACAAAACGACGGCCTAAAAAGCCGTTGTGCAGGGCTAGATGCCTTGCATAAGGCACCTGACTGTGCTGAATACCTAACAGAGAAGTTCTATCCGTAGCACCAAAGACGTTCAACAGGGACGGAACTGAACCCCGGAGTTTGTTCGGGTACAGAAGCGAGCGTACGAACCTCTTCTATGATCATGGAACAAATTCCTAAGGTAACGGTAACTGAACCTGCTTCATGCTTATGAGGCGAATAAGGGGAAGGCAGGGGAGGATGTCAATATAACATGCTTTAAGCATGCTTATAGACAAGACAAAACATTGCGCATCTACAAAATATATGCTAAAGGTATTTGGGGAGTTATCTGTATAAGGCCTGGGCAAAACGATTTCGTTATCGAGGGATTCTGCGTTTTGTTGTCAACACAAATTTAGGAGATAGGCGAGAACCCTCGTGGCTTTAGTCATGAGATGAATCGCCGTTCGGCATGAGGGGTGGCTTCTGCCACCACGAAAGACGACATCCCTATGACTTAAATATTTTGTGCTATAATGGAATCCGAGTTACTTTATCGCAACAGTTAGCGAGAACACACAAGAACAGGTTCATAGATATATCCAAAACCAACAAATCAAGTAGAGAGCGAGGTGAAAATAATGCTCGCAACCGTTCATCGCGGCTTTGTGTATCGGGCTTATCCGAAAGACGAAGTCAAGAAATACTTTCTTCAATGCTTTGGCGCTGACCGAAAAATCTACAATCTCCATGTCGATTATCTCTATCGGTACATGGAACGAATCGGATATCAGATTGGCGACAAAATCGACAAAAAGGCGATCGGAATCCCGACGGTATCCCAACTTAAAAAGCAATGTCTAAGCGACGAAAATGAAATGTATTTGTATGAAGTGGATGCTTTTGCATCAAATGAAGCGAAACAGCACTTTTTCAAGGCACTTTCCAACTTTAACGAGATTGCCTCTATGAAACAGTACAAGAAGTCTGCACTGAAACGTCAGGGAACCACAGGCAAGGAATTGACATTCCGTGATTTGAAAGGTCTGCCGAAATTCCATTCCAAGAAGAATCATGATTTCAGCTACACGACATTCAATCAGAATGGCAACATCACGCTTGAAAATGGCGTTCTGACTTTGCCAACGGCACAGAAAGCCCAAATCAAGCATGTATCGGTTGAGCTGAGCATGCACAGGCCTCTGCCGGAAGACAGCGTGATTAAACATGTCACGATTTCCATGAACGCAAAAGGTCAGTTCCATGTGTCGTTGTGTGTCGCATATGGGATCGAAATACCGGACATGGTTTCTCCAACTCGCGTTCTTGGACTGGATTATTCGCAATCCGCTTTCTTTGTAGACAGTGAAGGTAAGAAAGCCAATTACCCACTGTATATGCGGAAGATGGAAAAGAAACTGGCACAGGAACAGCGTAAGCTCTCACGTATGGTGAAAGGGTCCAACCGTTGGTCGAAACAGCGTGGCGTTATTGCAAATCTGCACGTGAAGGTAGCCAATCAACGGAAAGACTGGTTACATAAGAAAGCCCATGCACTAGCGAAACACTATGACATGGTGGTGCTTGAAGACCTCGACTTGCGGAAGTTAAGCCGTAATCCCAACTTTGCGAAAAAACAACAGGATAACGACTTCGGGCATTTCCGTCTGTATCTCCAATACAAACTGGAAGAACAGGGGAAAATCCTCTTGAAAACACCGAAGACATTTGCATCCACACAAATCTGTTCGGATTGCGGAAAGAAAAATACGGCCCTTAAAGGCATTGAAAACATTGACGTCAGGGGATGGACGTGTCCGAATTGCGGGTCATGCCATGACCGCGACATCAATGCCGCGTTAAACTTGAAACAGTATGGTGAAAAGAAATTTCAACCTGCGCCTGTGGCGTAGCTAACATACTCATAGGGGTTCGCTCGGTATTCCTCTCCAGACAGTCCTATCCCGAAACGTTGATAGGTTAAATTGGCATGTCGGAGGACGTGTAAGCCAACGAAAGTTGAGCTAAGGCTGTCGATACCGAAGGCTCGCTAGAGCCTTACAAGCTCGCGACTTTAGTCATGAGTTGTTGACGATCTTTAATTCGCGGTTGGGGATAATCGATTTATGCTATAATGAGGAATATGAACGGGGTTATGCGGAAGGAGCGATGAAATGGGTAAAAATAATAACAAAGTTCGCCATCCGCATGATCGCGGCTATAAACATCTCCTGTCCAGCAAAAAAAATTTTCTTGAGCTGTTACGCTCTTTTATCAAACGCGGATGGGTCGATCAAATCGATGAAGCGCATATCATAAAAGTGGATAAACGTATATCTTGCCGGATTTCAGCGGGAAAGAAGCTGATCTGGTCTACCGGGTGAAAATAAAAGGCCGAGAAGTTATTTTTTATATTTTGATTGAACTGCAATCCACGGTTGATTCGCTTATGCCTTGGCGGCTGCTGCTCTATCAGGTGGAAATATGGCGGCAGGTTATGCGCGACACCCCTCAGGCCGAGCGGGAACGCAAAGATTTCAAACTGCCCGTTATCGTACCGCTTGTTTTGTATAATGGCAGCGATCTGTGGAACGTGCCGCTGGATTTTCGGGACATTTTGGCTGATGATGGGCTTTTCGCAGGCGAGGAATTGATGAACTTTTCATATTTTTTGCTGGATGTATGCCGTTACACACCGGAGGATTTGGAGAAGCTGTCGAACTTGATTGGGACAGTCTTTCTAATTGAGCAGCATACGCATCTGAAGGTGAATGAACTGGTGAACATGTTCAAGAAATTGGCCCCAACTATTGACGGGACGCCAGTGGAGGAGCGCCAGGTTTTTGCGGTCTGGTTTGAGCCTATACTACGGCGATTGATGAAAGAAAAGGAACAAGAAGATGAAGTGAAACAGATGGTGGCCAAAATTCAAGAGAAAGGGATGAGTATCGTGATCTCGAACTTGGAGAGGAATCTGGAATGGATTCAGGAGCAGGCAATCTTGAAAGGGCTGGAGCAAGGCCTCGAGAAAGGATTAGAGCAAGCTGCGCTCAATATGCTGCGCAAAGGAATGGATGTAGAATTAGTAATGGAAGTAACAGGTTTGCCAAAAGAAAAGGTTAAAGCGTTGAGCAAACAAATTTTATAACTCAACTTTCATTCAGGATGAAAAAGACAGGTATCCCTTGATGTAGCTAGGTAAACCCGAGAACCAGTGTTGGAGTTGCTGCTTTATTAATCTTGTGTTTTTACTTTTTTTTTGGCGGATTTGATTTGAAGGGCCGCTAACGAACCTGACAAACCTTATTCGGCTCAAAATGGGACCTTGTGGGCTGTAACGAATCTACCGATCGTTATTCACCGAAAATCGGCCGGTTCCCGACCTTTTTTTCAGTAATAGCGTGTCTCCGGTTCGTTACACGCATAGCAAGCCGATTTTTCGGCCAATAGCGTGTCTCCGGTTCGTTAGCCCTAATCGTCAGCTTAGGGAGTATGAAATGAAGGGCGTCCAGATCGCAATCCCCCCTGATGATGCCGCATAGTAGCATGGGGTAGCAACTAACTGCGTTTTAGGTAGTTAGTTGCTGGGGATTAGCAGACAATTCGCGATCTAAATGCAAAACCTGTATTTAGTTTAGCCGATTTGAACGGGATTTGTGATTTTGCAGCAAACTAAAGGGAGAAAATGCATGTAGTTCCTCGTGATTCCTGAAAGACAGGGAAACTAAATGCAAAAAATCCCTTTAGTCGTCCTATAAGAGGCTCGATTGGGCCTGTGTGCTTTTAACCAACTGAGAAGCAGATTGTGAAGGAAAGCAGTTCCTTTCGTTAAGGGGCTGTTTCTTTTTTTTAAGTGGATTTTTTGTTAGTGTTAACGAGCTTGCCAAGAAAAAGCCGCTAGTTACCCGATGGGCAGACCGAGCGGCAGCAGGCTGATCCATGTATCATGAAAATGACCGAACGAGATTGGCTCGCGGTGGCTTGCCTGGGCTAATCTATTTCCATGATATAAAATTCAATCGGGAGTGTGATGAAATGCTGAGAAGATACAGGAAAACCATAAATAAGTCGGTATCTGTATTCCCCGCCATAATAGAGCCACAAATTCAGCCGAATTTCAGGATAATAGCCCATGCGATACGATCTTAAGAGCGCAAGAGAGCTGGCTATTCGCGTATGCGTTGCTGCTGGCGCAAGTAAAGCGGCGGCAATCTCTCTAGCCGAAGCCACTGTCGCTGCGGAATGTTCCGGTAGGAGTTCAGTTGGCTTCGCTCATCTTCCTGACTATCTGGAAGGCTTTGTATACGGCCGCATCACTACTAAAGAAGAGCCAGAAATTTGTTTTCCAGCCCCCGCACTCATTCAGGTTGATGCCAGGGGTGGTATCGCCCAACTTGGTTTTGATCGCGCAATTGAGGAATTGCAAAAACGGGCAAGTACATTTGGCGTAACCGTATTGTCGTTAAATAACAGTTATACAGCCGGAGAATTAGGCTATTATGTAAGGCGTCTTGCCCATAAGGGATTGGTTGCACTTGCTGCGACCAATGGACCTGCCTTAATGGCTGCAGGCCGAAGCAGCGAGGCTGTCTATGGCACCAATCCGCTAGCATTTGCAACACCTGTCGACAATAGGGCCCCTTTGGTTATCGATCAGGCGTCCAGCGCCACGGCGTTTGTCAATTTACGGCAGGCAGCAGAACGCGGAGAGATGATACCGGAAGGCTGGGCCATTGATGAGAAAGGGCAAGGTACAATTGATGCACGGAAAGCGATCAAAGGTGCTTTACTTGCTTTCGGCGGTATGCGTGGAGCCAATATCGCACTTATGGTTGAAATTCTTGCCGCTGGTATGACGGGCGCCAATTGGTCGCTTGATGCTCCATCTTTTGAGCAAGGGAATCGTTCGCCTGGTGTAGGGCTGTTCTTGGTTGCCCTAAACCCTGAATTGCTCGCTCCAGATTTCTCGGCCCGAATGGCCTCTCAACTCGAACGATTGTCCTCCAAAGGGATTCACATCCCCGGCGGCAGTTGTTTTAAGGATGAAATAGAGCTTTCATCTTCCCTTGTTGCAACCCTTGAGGCGTATTGTCAGCAAGAATAGACCGTCATCATGGACGATAATTCGCAGCTCATCTGGCGATAAAGCATTTTCCATATTTGGAAAGGAGAAATGTTACCCAGAACACTTGTTTCTCACGCATGACTTCATTAAACTTAAAGAGAAGAGAAGTTTTGGGAAAAGCTGCTTGCAACGGGGAAAGTGCATATTTTGGTATAATAGCTTCAACTGGAACAAATCAAGAGGAGGTGAACCGCGGCGGGCGCTTAAGGCGCTTAGTTCACAAGAAGGGAGTTTTGACCGATGCAAATTTCAGATTTTTTGTATCCAAAAGAAAAAGTATCCTACATTTCTGCTGCAGCCAGTATGCAGGAGGCGATGGAAAAACTGGAGCAAACCCAATACTCGGCCATTCCTGTTATTGATGAGGAGGGGAAATACTTCGGTACGCTCTCGGAAGGAGATCTTTTATGGAAGCTGAAAAATACAGACGGATTGAACTTCCACAATCTAAATACCATTACGGTACGAGAAATAAAGCGGCGCATCCATCATGAGTGCGTTGAAGTTCATGCGTTTTTGGAGGATATGCTTCATTTGGCCGCCGATCAGAATTTCGTTCCTGTTGTAGATGAGTATCAAATTTTTATCGGACTTATCCGCCGAAAGGATATTATCGCCTACTACACCAGCAATATTACGGATTGATATAGATTGCTGCCAGCCTGTTGTCAGGGTACCGGGAGTATAATGGATTTCAAGGCTCATATAAAAAAGAATGGATTCGTTTGGAGGAAGTAATATTAATCATGGCAAAAGCTAAAGTACCGAAACGACCTACACGAGATGAATTTGTAATGGAGGAGCTCGGCAATCAGGTGACAGAAGCGTTTCATGAGAAATCAAATGTCATGCTGACGATTTGGGGATGGGAGGAACCGTTGCGCGGACAAATTGTGCATTTAGATTCCAGAACGGGCAAGGTTCATGTTCGACAGCCTGATGAGCAGATCGTTAAAGTTCCTTTTATGGACATCATGAGTCTGGATTACCCTAGAGAATAGATCGAAACTAAATATTTGTAATGCCTGCCCAGGGGTCTCATATTTTTTGCATAAAGCAGTCACATATTGCAAAAACTTTGCTCGACGTAATGTCAGAACACTTATGTCGAGGAGGTAATGGTTATTAAATCCATTATTGCAATAGTAGCGCTTTTTCTTGCCGCCGGCTGTTCCTGGATAGGCCATAACAACATGACAAAGAACAATGCCCCGACTGGCTTTACACACGCATCCTCAATTTCTACTGACGGTACCGGCAAATCCGTAACGACTAAGCCCAAATTGAAGATGAACCAAATTTTAGAAAACTCACCAAACCGTTTTAATGGGAATAACAATGCTGCTTCAACTGGCCAGAGAGCCCATTCTGCGGGGGATGAGCAGCAGGTGCTGCAGCTGGTTAACCAAGCCAGAGCGAAAGCCGGACTACAGCCTTTAAGCCTGAATAGCGGTCTTTCGCAGGCAGCGATGGCCAAGGCGCAGGATATGTACAATAACAACTACTTCGATCATCAATCTCCGACCTATGGCTCGCCGTTCGATCTGCTGAATTCCCTTGGCATTACCTACAATGCGGCCGCTGAAAATATTGCAAAAGGGCAGATGAGCGCTCCCGAAGTGATGGGGCAGTGGATGAACAGTCCGGGTCATAGCAAAAACATAATGAACAGCAGTTACAAGCAGATCGGCATCGCTCATTATAATGATGAATGGGTTCAAATTTTTACGGATTAACCAATAAAGCAGCCGTTTTTTCATGCCGCCGGCAAGAGGAAACGGCTTTATCTATATCAATGCCGAACCGTAGGTCCGCGCGGCTGGTTTTTTATACAACAAAAGGAGGGCTTGCGCCCTCCAATGTGCATCAACAAGCGTTCCAGCTTACGCTGCAGACAACTGCAAATTTACTTTTGCTCCGCCATTATCTGCCATAGTGAAGCATCTTCAAAGCCAAGTCTCCATGCAGCCACTCCGGCGAGATTATACTTTTTCGCAATCGCTACTCGAGCTTGGAGCGTTTCGGCGGTTTCTGCCCAAAATATATACGTATAACCATTTTTATAATAGCTGTATTTCATTTGTCCGGCAGCAGCATCATAGCTGCCTTTTGCACCGGTGGCTGAAATCAAGCCCGGAACATCCTTCATCAGTACAGCCCGGCTGTCAATTAGCGCCCCATTGCTGCCGATTCTCCATTCCCGTACATAGAATGGAACGCCTAGCATCAGCTTGTCTTGCGAGATGCCATAATCGAGAAATTGGCGTACGCCTTCCTCTACCCAGCCAAGCTCGCCGACAGAGCCGATTGTATCTCCGCCTTCCCAGTGCTGGTCGTAGGCCATCAGCATGACCATATCGACAATTTTCGCCAATGCGGCGTGATCGTAAGCGGTATACTGATCCCAGCTTTTCTCGCCGCGCGGCAGATCGATCGAGACAGTTAATCCTTTTTGATGAGCGGCATCTGTGAGCTCGCGTACGAAAGCTGTATATAACGAGCGGTCGCCGCCTGCTAGCAATTCGAAATCAAGATTCATGCCTTCAACGCCAAGCTCAGCCAGACGTGCCGTAAGGGAAGCAATAAAGTTCTTCTTCGCAGCAGAATCCCGCAGGAAGGCGCTTGTCATTTTGGCATCGAATTGATTATGAACGAGGGGAGTGAGCCGGATCCCCAATTTCTTCATTGATGCAACGAGTGCCGGATCGGAGTTGTCTGTCAGCGTTCCGTCAGCTGCGGCAAGCTCGAACCAGGTCGGGGAATCGATGTCCAGTCCGTTTGTCTGGGCGACTTGGGACAGTATCGTATCTGTATGCCAGATTCCGTTCCATCCAAGATAGAGGAAGTCGCTGCGGTCTGTCCATATTTTACGCCCATCGGCTGTAGTTACGACTGAACCCTTTGTTTTGGAAGCCAACGAGATCGCCTCTTTGAACGTATGATGGCGGCTGGTCGTCTTGTTTCCTTTGGCAACGATATAAAAGGGCAGATTTGTCCACCACACTGCATTGCCTTCATTAACTGTGGCATTGGCAACCGTTTTCGCCCAAACGACAGCATTGCCGATGCCGTAAAAGGAGCGGACAACTTTACCGTCCTGCTTGACGGTAAACGGAGGGACATTGGAGTAGACAGTAGCTCCAGTCACAGTGTTCACTACGGTGCCGGATTTGTCCGGTACTTTGGCGGCTGCGCGGATCGCATCCAACAAGAATGCATATTGCGTTTCGCCGCTTGGCTTTCCGTCTGCCAGTACACGATAGATTGGCGTGCCGGCCCGTTTTGCCGTTTTTTGCTCAGCGGTCATATTGTCCCATACCCATTGATTGGAGGCTAGCTCAATAATATGTACGCCGGTATAGTTTTTTGCGGCCTGCTTCGCTTCAGCCAAAGTGGCAAAAACCCAATCAGCGCGTGTATCATCGCCTTGATAAAGCCGATATTTAGGATAAGTGCCATAAATCCAGCCAGGCTGCTGCAAATCGCGAATTTGCGCGAAATCCAGCTTCGCTGCAAAAGTTTTGGCATCTGCTAGTGAGCTGAATTCCCGAACAGCCGTCGAGTAACCGCCTTGATAAACTTTGTAGCGGGGGAAGTTATCCCATACCCACACGCGCCCAGCAGTTTTTTCCACGTGGCTGTAGGCGAATCCTTTAGCATAGGCGACCGCTGCGCTCTCCGATGAAAATTCCTTTAATGCACGGTCGTACTGATAAACGCGATATTCATTGCCGGCGGCATTTGCCGATGCCGCAGTGAATGTCCCCGCGCCGGCTTGCAAGGCCAGGACGAGTATCAAGAGCAAACTCCATCTTGCTTTCATGTGCGTGCAATCACCTCTTCTTTCTTCAGCGTACCTTTAATTAGACTATAAAAGGAGCTGGAGGTTACGGTAAAAATGCCGTTCCCATAACTTACCGTTCCTAGCGGCGGGTGTATTGCTTCCATTGGCGAGTGGAGCTATAATCATGGGTATATTTGGGAAGGGTTGAAATGAGCTATGATTAAACAAGGGAAAGAAGGTCGAAACATGCAAAATTATAAGCTGCTAGTCGTCCGGCAAATCAATAAGCTGACCGAAGGAACGGAAGAAGGGGAAATATTATCGCTGCTCGAATATCCGGTGAACCGGCAGATGGGGGATATTTCTTTGCCCTGCTTCAAGTTAAGTAAAAAAATGAAAATGTCTCCCCAAGCAATTGCCGAGAACCTGCAAAGAAATCTATCATGCGACACTTTCATCGAACGTGTGGAGGCAGTATCCGGCTATCTTAATATTTTCTTGGATAAAGGGCAGTTTGCCAGCGGGGTTATACATCATGTGCTAGAGGCTGACGAACGCTTCGGCGCACAAAATATCGGACAAGGACGCACGGTCGTCATTGACTTTTCGTCACCCAATATTGCCAAGCCTTTTCATGTGGGCCATTTGAGATCGACGGTTATCGGCAATGCACTCTACCAAATTCACTCCTTTCAGGGATATAAGTGCATTGGGATCAATCATCTCGGCGATTGGGGAACACAGTTCGGCAAACTGATCGTAGCGTACCAGAACTGGGGAGATAAAGAGCAGGTCATGCAAGGCGCTATTGATGAGTTGCTTCGTCTTTATGTGAAATTTCATGAAGAAGCTGAACAGAATCCTGAATTGGAAGAACAGGCAAGAGCTTGGTTTGTGAAGCTGGAGCAGGGAGATGAGCAGGCGCTCACGCTGTGGAGGTGGTTTGTTGACATCAGTCTTGGGGAGTTCAAGCGCATTTATGAGCTTCTCGGAATTACGTTCGACTATTTCACCGGAGAAAGCTTTTATAATGATAAGATGGACAAGGTAATCAAGGAGCTTCAGCATAAAAATCTGCTTGTTGAGGACGATGGCGCCCGGATTGTCAAACTGGACGAATTCAATATGCCGCCGGCATTAATGATAAAAAAGGATGGCAGCTCGCTTTATCATACGCGCGATGTCGCTGCCGCGATCTACAGGAAAGAGACCTTCCATTTCGAAAAAGCGCTTTACGTCACAGATTATGCGCAAAATTTACATTTCCAGCAATGGTTTAAAATCATCGAACTGATGGGCTGCGAGTGGGCGTCTGAACTTATCCACGTGCCTTTTGGCCGCGTCAGCCTGGAAGGCATGAGTCTCTCGACTCGCAAAGGAAATGTAGTGAAGCTTGAGGAATTGCTTCAGCAGGCAATTGATAAAATCCAGGCTATTATTGAAGAGAAAAATGCCAATTTGGAAAACAAGGCTGAAATCGCCAGACAAGTAGGCGTTGGTGCCGTTATTTTTAATGATTTAAGCGGCAACCGCATCAAAGATGTGGTGTTTTCCTGGGAGACGGCGCTCAATTTCGAAGGCGAGACCGGGCCATACGTTCAATATACGCACGCCCGTGCTAGCAGCGTACTTAGGAAAGCCAATCAAGGACAAGCTGTCCCCTGGTCCGGTCAAGAAATGGCGATTGAGCCTGCTCTGCTGCGGGAGCGGGAAGCGCTGGAGGTCATTTGGCAGCTGTATCACTTTACCGACAAAATAGAGCTGGCGATGATGAAATTGGAGCCTTCGATTGTTAGCCGTTATTTGGTCGATCTGGCTCAAGCGTTCAACCGGTTTTACCATGATCACCCTATACTCGTTGAGGACGCTGCAGTGAGAAATGCAAGGCTTTCGCTTGTAAAGGCTGTACAAATCACGCTGCGGAACGGCCTGCGTCTCATTGGTTTACAATCGCCGGAAAGACTGTAAGCGTCAACTCAGGTTAGTGGGGGCTGAGTTTTTGCCCCCTAACGTACTCCATTTTTCCCATATCAAATGCTCCTTGCGTGCTACAGTAGGCGGCATACCGAAACGCGCCTTGAATTCCCGGCTGAAGTGGAAGCTGTTTGCGAAGCCCGTTCGATCTGCGATTTCGGCTATGTTTAGCGAAGTGGAGCAGATTTGGCGAAGCGCTTCGTTGAGCCTAACGGTCTTGACATATTCCATCGGCGTTTGACCGAACTGCTCACGGAACAGGGTGAACATCGAGGAGCGGGAGAAGGGGAACACGCGCAGCAGCTTATCGATGTCGAGCGGCTCATGCAGATGATCCCTTATAAAGAGTAGCAGCGGCTGCAGTTCCTGTAACACGGCAATTCTGGATTCGTATGTTTCCTTTTGGACGGAGGTGCGCAGAAGAACATCGAGCAGCCGGTAGGCTAGCTCGTTTTTTTTCGCCCAATAAGTAAAGGAGAGACCGTTCTCCCGTGTTTTTATGTCCACAAGTTGCTGAATAAGCTCCCCGTACAGTATGCTTGTCTCCAGATCTGTAGTTGATGGAAGGTCGTATAGATCGAATAAGTCGATCGTCCCCATGAATGTGAAGCGGAAGTGAACAAAACGTATACGCATCGTTTTATCCCCTTCGCGGGCCAAGTGCGTAATTTCAAGCGGCATGTTGGGCGGTGTGATGAATACATGTCCGTCCGATGCCGTTTGTGTTCCCACGGGGGTATGGACGATGTAAGTACCTTCCACAGCTTGGGCAATGATGCCGAACGGTACCGTCTTCTTATGAACTACCCCATGCGGACCTTCCCCATAACCGACATCCAAATGCTCAAGCCGGATCGGTACTTCCAGCAAGTCCCCCCAATTTGCCATCTTTGTACCCCCGTATATAAACGTAAGTAGTCAAGTCAATCATAATATAAAGGTCTTCGGAAAGCCATTGGATTTTTAGATATAGATTTGGGAAACACTAAAAATGAATGATGATAAGAGAGGGGGTGCTTTATTATACAAAAAAGCGATCATCGGCCTTGGCCGGTACCTGAAAAGCCTTGGATGATGAGTCAAACGTTGAACGATTTATTGTTTGCCCATTGGCCGATTTCTTTGAAAGAGATTCAAGCTCTCGTCCCTTCCTCTTTACAAATTGATACATTCGAAAAACAGGCTTGGATTAGTGTAGTTCCTTTCTGGACAAATCGGGCGCGGCTGCGTTGGGGGCCGTCACTGCCTTTTTTGTCCCAATTTCCAGAAATCAATTTAAGGACTTATGTGACGCTGAACGGCAAACCAGGTGTCTATTTTTTCAGCTTGGATGCAGATCAACGAATCATTGTTGAAATTGCCCGTTGGGGCCTGCATCTTCCTTATTTTCGCGCCAATATTCAATATGCTGTGAAAGATAATAATCTGGTGCATTATCACAGTATTCGCACAGATCACAGAACAAATCCCGGGCAATTCGCGGCTGTTTATCGTTCAGTGTCTGATATTTTTCAAAGCAAAAAGGGATCGCTGGAGCATTGGCTGACCGAGAGATATTGCTTGTACACCATAGACGAAAAAGGACGAATCTATCGAGGCGAGATCGACCATAGCCCATGGCCTCTTCAACGGGCGGAAGCCGACATTTCCATGCTTTCTTTGCCGGCTTCATTTGGACTGCAATTGCCAGCCATACAACCGCTTCTTCATTTTTCCAAAAAGCACAACGTTCACGCATGGCTGTTAGAGTCATGTGACTGAAAGCATGATCAACATCTATATCTTATTATCTTGCTGCCGGTCATTCGTATGCTTCATAAAATCCCCGTTCTGCAGACCGTTCACAAACTGCTGAAGCCAGGCGTAGTAGCTCACTCCGTGGCGCAGTTTATGTAAGTCGCGCAAGCATTCCTGCCTCTCACCATCGCTGGTTTCTTCCGCAAGGACAATCTCCGAAAGCTCGGGCAGCACTTCATTGATCGCACCGAGCATAACATCAATTTCCCGCTGCAGTTTGGTTATAAAAAAGTTTTGGAATGCTTGAAAGAAGTTCGTTTGCGCCACATATTGATCTTTCCGATCCCTTTTTTCCTCCAGCTTAGTGACCATTCTGGAATCCAGCAATGACCGGATGGCATAGCTCATATTGCTCTTGCTCATATTCATATAGTCCTTCATGTCCTCCAGCGTCATCGGCTTATCCTCGAAAAACATAATGCCGTACAGCTTGCCAAACGAGTAATTGGCACCGTATAAGTCCATCGTTTGTGCGATCGCGTCGATGATTTGCGCACGCAATTCGCTGCGGCGCGTTGCTTCTTGAACTTCTGCCGGTGTATTCAGCTGATGCATTCCTTCACTTCCTTTACAAGAAATTCAATTCTGTTTGACGTACAGATAACAATAGAAGACTACATTGAATGTACAATATTTTTTGTACAGATGATGATTATCATCAGTTTATACGATAATTCTAGCAAATGTAAAACAAAATTTGTATAGAAATGTGAAGAAGGGAGTTTCAATATGTCAAGTATTACATTAAAGTCACTGTCAAAACAATACAGCAATGAAGTAAAAATATTGGATAATATTAATCTCCACATTCAAGATAAAGAATTTCTAGTACTGCTCGGCCCGTCCGGATGCGGAAAATCCACTTTGCTCAGAATGATTGCCGGCATTGAGGACATTTCGCAAGGCGAAGTGAATATCGGGGACGTTTGTGTGAACGATGTGGAACCGAAAGATCGCGGGGTAGCCATGGTATTTCAAAACTATGCCCTCTATCCGCATATGACCGTATATGAGAATATGGCTTACGGTCTGAAAATAAAAAAAGTGAAAAAATCCGAAAGGGAACGACGAATTAAAGCGGCTGCCGACATCCTGCAAATCAATCCATTGCTGAAACGTCATCCCAGCCAATTGTCGGGCGGCCAAAAGCAGCGGGTCGCCATCGGCAGAGCCATTGTCAAAGAACCAAACGTATTTTTGATGGACGAGCCGCTATCTAACCTGGATGCCAAATTAAGAAATGAAATGAGAATTGAAATAAAAAAATTGCATGAGCGCTTAAATTCGACCTTTATTTATGTCACTCACGATCAAGTGGAGGCCGTTACTTTAGGCGACCGGATCGCGATCATGGCAGACGGAAAGTTCAGACAAATCGGGACGCCGCTGGAAATTATGAATCGCCCTGTCGACATGTTTGTGGCGAATTTCATAAGTTCGCCTCCCATCAATTATTTAAACGCAGTGCTGGTTAAACGGCAGGGACAAATTTATGTGGATATAGAGGGCGTGCTGATGGAAACACAGCTGCCGGCCGAAAGGATTCCTGACAACACCGAAGTTATAGCGGGGATTAGACCGGAGCATTGTTTTATCACAGAAGATCCAAACCATTCATTAGCTATGAAAATTTTATTTACGGAAATTATCGGCACGGATGTATTATTGCATTTACAGTTTAAGACGTTCAATTTCATCGTAAAGAAAAGCTTTGATCGGACTTACACAAAGGGTGAAGAGGTGAGGGTGGGCATGTCAGCTAACCATGTGAATCTTTTTGACAAACAAACGCAAACAAATTTAAGGTGCGGCCAATGAATGTACTGCTATCATTAGACGGATTAAGTTATCAACTGTTTGAACATTACGCTTCAACCTTTATCAAAAACGGCTTTTTCTATTGTAAAAAATTGATCACGACGTTCCCTTCAGTAACCTTCAATGCACATGCGACGGCGATTACCGGGAACCAGTTTGACAAACATCTTGTCGTTGATAATGTTTTGTCCCGTACCGGTTCAAGGGATAAAGTTTTGCTCTACGGTGATCATGAGCTCATTTGCAATGAAGCGCTGCACCGGCAAACGCTATTTTATTCGCTGGCGAACAAGGGTCTGAAGAGCTGCTGCATCCATTGGCCGTTAACATCAGGCAATATCTATATTGATCATTTGGTGACAGAATCAAGCAGCAAAAAAAAGATTTCCGATGCTGAGCCAATAGACAAGATGGACCAGTTGGCGCTGCAGGAGGCGATTCAGGCGATTGCGTCCGGCGCGTTTGATTTTATCGCTGCAAGGTTTGTCGGTTATGATGCCTTGTCGCACAAACACGGGAAGGAGTCGCCCGAGGCACTCCGCTGTCTTCACACGCTGCTGGGCTATATCGCTAAGATTCATAACGAGCTGGAGAAGTCCCAAGCCGCGTATAATTTGATTGTCTTCTCAGACCACGGCCAAAGCGATGTCCGAACGTTTTTTTACCCGAATGAAGTTTTGGCCCGCAGCCGCTGGCGGCAGCATCTACTAGCCAATCAAATCCGGTTTGTTGGCGACGGGAGCGGCGCGCTCTTGTTTTACAGTTCGTTGGAGCCGTGGGAGAACGCCGAAATTATGGACTATTTTAATGGTTTGGCTGAGGTGAATCGTTTTTATGTAGTAGAAGGAGATGCGGCCTCAGAATTTATACCTGCGGGCATTCTGGATTTGAATCACACGGTGTGCGGCGAAGATATTCTTGCTCCGGAGCAGCCCCAATATGAGGAGATGAAAAGCTTGCACGGATACCATCCTGACAATGTGGATGAAATGAATGGATTTATGGTAGGGATAGGCCGGCAAATAAAGCCAGGCAAAGTAATGGAGCAGGAACATCTGCAAAACATTGCGCCTACTTTAGCAAAACTGTTTCAAATCCCGCATATTTGTGACGGCAGGGAGATCAATGACATCATTAGGGAGCACGATTAGATGGCCAAGACGATCGGCAGAAAGGCAAAAGACAATTTATGGGCGCTTGCGCTGCTGCTGCCAACACTCATTCCGTTAGTTGTTTTTTGGATTTATCCGTTGTTTAGAACATTCCACATCAGTTTTACGGATTGGAATTACATTTCACCCGACTATCAATATGTACAGCTGGATAATTACCGGAATTTTATAGAGGATTCCTTTTTCAAAAAGGTACTGATGAATACACTGGTGTTTACCTTTTTTACCGTTGTCCCGCCGATCGTGCTCGGATTGGTGGTGGCCGTATGGCTAAACAAAATCAAAGCACTGCGGAATTTCTTCGTTGCTTCTGTGTTCTCAGCCTGGATTACGCCGACGATCGTCGTTTCCATGGTGTGGATCAGCATATTCGATAAGGATACAGGTATTCTAAATGCGCTATTGAAGGGAATCGGCCTGGAGCCGGTCGCGTGGCTGGGCGGACAATCGACCTCCATGATGGTCGTCATCGTTGTAACGGTTTGGCAATATCTCGGCCTTGCTGTACTGCTGCTGACTTCTGCAATGGCCAAATTAGACCCGGAAGTGGAGAAAGCAAATGCGCTTGACGGAGGCAAAGGATTCAGGAAATTAATGCGGATCACCTTGCCGGCAATTGCTCCTATTCTTGTATTTCTGTTTATTTTATTTACCTTGGATTCACTCAAAGCTTATGATCAGATTTACATTTTAACACAAGGCGGACCTTCGGGCGCGACATCAACGATTCTCTACTATTTTTACGTCATGGCGTTTGAATGGTACGAAACCGGACCGGCATCGGCCCTGGCCATTATTTTTCTAATCATTTGTCTCTTGATCAGCGCATTTAATTATGTGTTGTCCAAATTCCTGTTCAAGAAGTGAGGTGAGATCTTTGTACGCGGGGAAAATGAGGAACTTTGTAACGTATACGCTGTTAGTTTTAGTCAGCTTCACGATGATCTTTCCGTATATCTGGATGCTTGTCATTTCCGTCAAACCAAAAAATGAACTATACAGCGGAAATTTGCTGCCGAGTGTGTTTCATTTCGAAAATTACATTCGCGTCTTTACAGAAACGAAGATGCTGCTTTATTTGTGGAACAGTATTTACGTCAGTGCGATCATCATTGTGTTTCAACTGCTGTCTGCAATATTTGCAGCCTATGTTTTCGTGGCGATTCAGAAAAAATGGGTGCAGTTCTGCTTCGTGCTTATATTGGCTACTTATATGCTGCCGTCAGCTGTAACTTATATCCCGTCCTTTATTCTGATTTCTAAACTGAATTTGCTGGATACCCATAGCGGCTATATTTTGAGTGAGTTTATTAGCATCTTCTCGATCTTCTTCTTGCGGCAAACGTTCGTTCAAGTGCCCAAGGAAGTCATTCATGCAGCCAAATTGGACGGGGCCGGACATCTGAAGCTTATCTTCACCGTGTACATTCCTTATTCCAAAAATGCGATTGCTTCATTGGTTCTGATTACCTTTATTTACAGCTACAACAATTATATGTGGCCTTCATTGCTGCTCAAGTCCGAAGACAATATGTTTGTTACGATCGGTTTGCGAAGATTGTTTATGAGCCAGGCAGGCTACGGGATGGATTTCCCGCTGGCAATGGCCGCTTGTGCCGTATCGCTGCTGCCGATGTTTATTCTGCTTGCCGTATCGAGTAAAAAAATTATTCAGTCGATGGCCAGTCTTTATGTCAATAAATAAGGTGGTGATGCGCTACTATCAGATTAATCCGCAACTGCTAAGGCAAGAAGACTTGATGATGAGACCAAAAAGGGATTTTACCCGGGAGGATGTACACTGTGAAAAACGTGAAGAAAAAGGTGTTGTTGTACTGTTTGAGTTTTGCCGTCCTTTTGACGGGTGTAATCGGCTGCTCAAGCGGTGCTTCTCCGGCAAAAAATACAGGTGCTGCGCCTGAAACAAAAGAGAAAACCAAAATCGAGTTTTATTACGGCCTGGGCGGCAAGCTCGGGGAAACGATGGCCAAGATTATAAAAGATTTTAACAGCAGCAATCAGCAGTATGAAATTGTGCCTGTCATTCAAGGGGATTACGGTGAAACGCTGCAAGCGCTGCAGGCCTCGCTGGCAGCCGGCGATCCTCCCGCCCTGGCAATTAACGGTTATCCTGAATTTATGAAGCTGGCCAGCAATGATGTATTGCTTCCGCTGGATGAGTATATGAATCAGCCGGAGTATAACAAGGACGATGTGCTTCTGCTGGAACAAGGCCGGTATAAGGAGGCAACATTAGGCGTTCCAGCCTATGTCGCTTCGCAAATGATGTATTACAGAAAAGATATTTTTGAAAAACACAAGATTGATTATGACGCCCTCGAGAACCTGGAGCAACTGGGGGAAGCGGCAAAACAAATTAAAGAAAAAGAAGGCATTATGGGCTGGTCCGTTATGTGGTATGCCGAGCATATGATTGATTATGCCCGTTCAGCAGGCGGAGATATTGTGTCCGCAGACGGCAAAACCGTCACCATTGATTCGGAAGAATGGATTTATGCCTGGGATTTGATTCGCAAATGGATTCATGAGGACAAAATTATGGAAACCGTTTATGGCGGCAACGGCTGGGAATGGTGGTACAAAACGATTGATAATGTGATGAACGGGAAATCCGCAGGCTATACAGGCTCTTCCGGCGATGGCGGGGATTTGGATTTCACCAAAGTGGCAACCGGGATGCAAAAAGGGCTTAAAGGCAGCAAGCCTCGGCCTGTAGCGGTATCGGTCATGTTTAATCTGTTTAAAAATGCCTCGAAAGAAGAGCAGCAGGGCGCTTGGGAATTTGTAAAATTTTATTCTGAAGCGAAGCAAACCGCATATTGGGCTGTCGAAACCGGATATATTCCTGTTCGGGAAAGTGCAGTGGACACAGAACTTTATCAGGAAGCTTTGAAGAAAAATCCTTATTTAGCCGTTCCGCTGGAGCAAGCAAAAACGAACGGAATCGCTCCATATGTCGACCCGACAGGCGGTAAAATTTATGACGAAATCGAATTGGCGAAGGACAAAGTGTTGATTGAAAACAAACCGGCGGCAGAAGTGCTGAAGGAAGCGAAGATGAAGGCGCAGAAAGCGCTGGACAAAGTTTTGCAGAAGTAGATATTACACCGGTACAAAATGATTGGAACAGGAGAGATTAAACATGAACAAAAATATTGCATTAGCTGTATTTGATCTGGCAGGAACATTGGTAGAAGACAACAATGGCGTAAGGGACTGCCTTTATCAAGCGGCTGTTGATTACGGATTGAATGTGACGAGAGATGAAATCAGCACGCATATGGGCACAAACAAGATCCATCTCTATCAATTTCTGATTGCACGGACAAATGGGAATATGATTGACTTCAAAAATTTCGAGGTCGATATTGATGCTTCGACGCATGATGAGGCGGTCAAACTTTATGAAAAGTACACGGAATATATGATTGCCTACTATAAAGAAAATTGCCGGGAAATCGAAGGCGCCACGGAAACGCTGCAATGGTGCAAGGATAACGGGATCAAAGTAGCGACAGGAACAGGATTCCATAAGGATATCAACGACGTCATTATGGATTCGTTGGGCTGGGTTAAAAATGGGCTGATCGATTATGCGGTACATCTGGACATGGTTCCAGAGGGCAAGGGACGCCCGGCTCCGTTCATGGTTTTTAAAGCGATGGAATATTTAAATGTGCAAAACGTCAGGCAAGTCATTAAAATCGGCGATACGCCGGCGGACATGCTCGAGGGTTATAATGCGGGCTGCAGAGCAATCATTGGCGTCATGCAAGGATCGACACCGATTGAAGTGTGGGGGAAATATTATCATACGCATGTCATTGATACGGTAAAGGAACTGCCGGAGCTTATTCTGTCTGGCAAAATTGTATGATGGAGCAGCTCGAAAAAACGGCCAGTATCGGTATTGTGCTGCCGAAACTGTTTCCTTTTCCGCAGGATAGACCTGAACAGATGATGACTGGTCTGCTTACGATACTGGAAGACCCGTTTTTTACCGCCGTGGAAGTCTCTTATATTGCCAGTCGGGAAACAAGAGAGCTTGCCAAAAAATATATGCAGTACAGTGGCGTGGAAATTCTTTTCAATGGTGGTGATGCTTTTAGACAGCTAAACATTAATCTAAGCTCCTTGGACCCGGCTGTTAGAAGCAAGTCTGTTCAGCAATGTCAAATGCTGATCGAGCAATGCTATGAAATGGACGCCAAAGTGATGCATATCGTAACCGGCAAATTTGAGGGTGAAGAAAGCAAGCGCCAGAGTATCGAGGCATTTATAGATTCTGCGATGCAGCTATGCAAGTATGCCAAGGAGCGGGCAGGCGCATATGAGCTTTGCATATCGCTAGAGCTCGGGGATCGCTACATGGACCGCAAATATTTGCTTGGCCCTACTCATGAGGCGGTACATGCAGCAGCCATAGTCCGAAGCGAACACAATAACTTCGGCCTTCTGCTGGATCAAAGCCATCTCCCGATTATGGGGGAAGATCCGCACAAATCATTATGGCTGGCCAAAGAATACTTGACGCATATCCACATCGGAAACAGTTACATCAAAGACCGTGAAGCCCCTTATTTCGGTGATAAGCATCTCCCGTTTGGGGTCAAGGATTCTGAAGTGGGGGTAGGGGAGCTGACAAGCTTCCTCTCCACTTTGCGGGATATTCAATTTTTTACGAGCCCGAAGCCGACAAGAAAGCCGGTCATTACATTTGAGGTCGATTGTCTGGAAAATGAGCCTCCGGCGCTGGTAATTGCCAATATTAAGCGTACTTTCTTTGAAGCTTGGGCTAATGCATGATAAAACTAGCTGCAGAGGTTGTGAACGAATGAATATTTTGATTGTTGGTTATTTTAGTGATCGCTCTAAAGAGAGGGTCGTACAAGCTTTTCCGGAAAGCTGGTCCATTCGCATTGTTGAACCGGAGCGGGTTGAGGCGTTCATTGGCGAAGCGGATGTATTAATTCCGGAGCATATCGAAGTAAACGATGAACTGCTTGAAAAGGCCGGAAATTTAAAGCTGGTCCAAACCGGTGCAGGTTATGACAATGTGGACATCGAAGCTTGCACCAGCAAAAATATTTGGGTAAGCAATGCGGCCGGCGTAAATGCGAATGCAGTGGCAGAGCATATTATGGCTTTCATTTTAGGTTATTACAAAAATATCCCTTTTCTGGATCACTTTATGAAAAATAGGGGAGATGAAACGAGCCTGGAATACGTTGGCGGCGAGCTGGCCGGGAAAACGCTCGGAACGATCGGCTTTGGCGCGATTGGCTCAAGAGTTGCGGAGCTGGCGAGTGCTTTTAAAATGAAAGTGCTGGCCTATGATACAAATAAAACGATCCAAAGTGAAACGGCAGAACTCGTTGATTTAGACACTTTAATTATAAATTCTGACGTCATTACAACCAATATTTTTCTTAACGAATCCACCAGAAATTTGGTCGACCGCACCTTTTTAAGTAAAATGAAACGTAATGCGCTGCTTGTGAACACGGCAAGAGGCCCGATTGTTTGTGAAGAAGACTTGATTGAGGCTCTGGGGAATAATGTAATCGGCGGGGCCTGTCTTGATGTGTTTACAGTGGAGCCGTTAAGCTTGAACAGTGAGCTGCGAGCATTAAAAAATGTAATTCTGACTCCGCATACGGCAGGCATGCCGGACGGCATGAAATTCCACGAAACCCGGTGTAGGTATTTTGTGGAAAATATAGAGAAAATCCGGAATAATGAAGCTCCGCGCAATCATTTAAATCAAATTATAGTTAAGGATTGATTCTGTTCCAGAAGCTTTCTAAATGCCGTGGTGAGCGGACAAGCTATTGCATGTGCTATTGGCTTGTCCGCTCTTTTTATTCAAGACAAATATTTATTTGATGATGCGATATCTCAGGTGGGTTGTCCCATGAGATTCTAAGATCCTAATCGTTTCAAGTTGGATACACTCGGATCCGATATGATCAAACAAACGAAACCCGTCTGCAAGCAGTACGGGGGCAATATGCACATGAATCTCGTCAAGGAGCGACGCTTTGAGGCATTGTTGGGCTACTGCCGCCCCACCCAGCACATATACGTCTTTATCGCCTGCCGCCCCCTTGGCCTCTCGTATGGCAGCATCAATGCCTTCTGAAACAAAAGTAAATACAGTCCCTCCTTGAGGAACGTTTTCCGGGATGTCATGGGAAAGTACATAGATGGGAACGCCGCGAATCGGATGATTTCCGCTCCATCCAGATGTGATCTCATAGACTCGTCTGCCGGCAACAATCGCACCTGTCCTTTCGAACAGCTCTTTCAGGACTTCGCTTTTCTTAAAAATGCCGGTTTTGAAATCCAGAATCCAATCGTGCAGCCGTTCTACGTCGTCATCCCTTCCAGCAATAAATCCATCCAGTGACATTGAGATGTCTAAAAATACTCTGCTCATCTAGTTCATTCCTTTCCCTTCTAGACTCAAATGGTACCAAATGGCATCGATCTCCTCTGACAATAGAATAACAGAAGTTCGTATTTTGCGTTGTGATTTTTTGGAATTGCGGACTGAATAAATCAATGGCAGTTTGCACAAACTTTGTTCATTAGCGCCAATACATTGACGGTACAGGGAGGGATTGTTATGAAATCATTTCTTGCAATAGCTGCATTATTACTCGTTGCTGGTTGTTCGGGTGCGAGTTCAGGTCCTAATACAGTCAACAATCAAATAACGCCAAAACAAACAAGGGTTGAAACACAGGCACGTCATGGGGCACATATGCCGAATTTAACCCAAGCTTCATCGATTTCAAATGCTCCAGGGAAATTATCGGTTAAGATGAATCAACCCTCTAATGGTGATGGATCTAACTGGCTGGATTTGTTCAAAGGTATTACTACACCGGTACAACAACCGACGAATCAGCCCGTAAATCCGCAACAGCCGGTAAATGGAGTCGCGCCTGAAAATCCGCGGCAGCCGGTAAACGGGGTGCAGCCAGAAAATCCGCGGCAGCCGGTAAATGGCGGGCGACCCGTAACCCCAGAGAAGCCCGTCAAACAACAACCGTCAGGAAATTCATCCCAAGATGAGCAGCAAGTATTGGAGCTGGTGAATCAAGCCAGAACGAGTGCAGGCTTAAAGGCCCTCACTCTGAACAGCAGCCTCTCGAAAGTGGCTATGGCCAAAGCACAGGATATGATCAATAACAATTATTTTGATCATCAATCTCCAACATATGGCTCTCCGTTTGATATGATGAAATCGTTCGGGATTACCTATAATGCTGCTGGAGAAAACATTGCCAAAGGCCAGACAAGCCCGAGAGAAGTAATGAACCAATGGATGAACAGTGAGGGGCATCGCGCCAATATTTTGAATAGCAGCTTCAATCAAATTGGCATCGCCTATTTTAATGGCGGCTGGGTTCAAGAGTTTACAGACTAGCGCTCCTTATCAAAAGAGGGGACCACTAAGATCCCCTCTTTCTTTTTTGCGATAGCCATTCGATGGTCTGTATGGCTTACTCGCGCTTGTATCGAGAGGGGAAGGAAGTTCTTGCCGCTGGAACGAAACGAAACCGCCAATGATAATCCTATAAGGAGAAATAGTATTCATGTTCAGCATCGGAAAAGTTTTTCTTATGATTGTTTTTCTTGTTAACGCTACGGCATATGAACCGGTTAAGAAGGCGGATGATGTCGCTGAAGAGACCGTCCGCCGATTTTTGCAAAGTCTTTTTGATGAGCGTACCCAATTTTTTGTCGACAAAAAACAAGAAGAGATTTCAAAATATTACCGGATTCAAGAAAAACTCAGCAAGAGTGCGTTTCAACATGAAATAAATAAAACGGAATATTTGCATGAATGGGCGAAAAAAAGAAAAATGCAGTTTGTTGATGCAAGCAGTACGATTCGAATCGTGCGACTTCATATTAGCAAGGATACGGCCAAGGTATCCCTTATTCAACAATTAAAGCTGGACTACGTTTACTTAAACAATAAAAACTTGCCGCCGCAATCTTTTGGTATTGGGACCCGACATGCCGTTGTACTTAAGAAAAGAAATGACACATGGTCTTTATCTCGTGAGTGGTATCTGGATCCGCTCGATGAGAATCCAGCTTTAATCGCGGATTTGCCGAACGAAATTACCCCTGCTGTAAATCAGAATACGATAACTGTAAAAAAAACATCGAAATATAATCGGCAGCGTGCGGTTGCATATGCCAATAAATATGCGGGGCTTGCATGGGGTGCGGGCAATAATAACCGGTATAACCGCAATTATTTGGACTATACCGGAATAGGTGGAGATTGTACCAATTTCGCTTCTCAGGTTGTCGGGGATCCAGTAGAAGGCGGCGGATTGAAAATGTCGTATAACTGGCGCTATATTAAGTCAGTTGGCGGGAGTAGAGCGTGGGTGCAAACGGATGCCTTCAAAAATCATTTGCTGCGATCCGGGCATGCATCACTCATTGCTCATGGATCATTTCCGGAAATCGTGAAATCAACGAAAAAAAATCGTTCCGGAGCTATTTCTCAATTGAAACCGGGTGACTTGATCGCTTATGAAATGAAGGGCGATATCGATCATTTCTCTGTAGTAACTGGATTTGATCTGAATGGATATCCGCTTGTAAATTCCCATACGGCGGATCGTTATCAAGTTCCCTTTGATCTCGGTTGGGATAAATATACGAAGTATCTTCTTATTCATATTAACGATTAAAAGTTCATACCTGTAGCCATCTTGTCATATGAATGGACAAGGGCAAGTTTGGTTTATGGGGTGAATGTATTGAAGCTGCCACTTTTAATGAAACAGACCGCTATGCGAGCCGCTACTATATTTTTTGTTAAATTTATTGGATTGATTGGAAGAGTCGCCCTGACAAGGCTGGTTGGTGCGGAAGGCGTTGGTCTGTATCAAATTGCATATTCCTTCTACGGATTAACGCTTATTCTTATTACGGGAGGGTTGCCAACAGCGCTGGCATTATCAACAGCAAAGAATGCTGCACAAGGATGGTTATTTTTTAGAATAATTTCCTTTATCATCCTTCTGATCGGCGCGGCCGTCAGCCTCTTTGCTTTTCACTTTTCCCCTTTGATTGCTCATATTCTCGGAAATCCTCAACTTGATTTCGCAATCCGTTGTTTATCGCCCGCACTTCTCATCGTTCCGCTGCTTAGTTTATTGCGAGGGTATTTACAAGGATTGGAATGGTACAATGCGATCGCGATATCCGAGTTAACAGAGCAATTTGTTCGCGTGGCTGCTTTGGTGCTGCTCGTGATCTTTTTTCTGCCGAGCGGTGTTGCCAGGGCGTTAGGTGGCGGCGTCCTCGGCACATCCGCGGGCGCATTGCTCGCCTTTCTTGTACTTATCGTCCTGCTTTTGTTCTCCCGCTCCCAGCAGCAGCAGAAGGCCTATGAACCGTCCGCCACCGGACAGGCTTTTTCTTTGTTGCTTAAAACCTCATTCGCTATAGCTGTTACACGACTGCTTATCCCCGCTTCGGACTTCATTGAGGCGCTTCTGGTCCCTAAGCGGTTGCAGGCGGCAGGGTATTCCGCCTTGGAAGCCATGCAGATGTACGGCGTCCTGACGGGGATGGCCATGATCCTTGTCTATATGCCGACGATTCTTACTGCGGCAGTATCTCACACGTTAACCATGAAAATAGCCGTAGACTGGCAGGAAGGCAGAACGGATAACTTTTATCGGCGTACGTCTGCGGCTCTCGAGATAGGATGGTTGTGGGGCTTGATTTCCGGATTATTTCTATATCTCTATGCCGGGGAATTGTCTTGGTTTATTTTTGGGACGCATGAAGCGAAGCTTCCAATTCAGTATTTATCGCCCGTGCCGCTAATTACCGGACTGCGGGAAATATCGATAAGCGTACTGTGGGCGCAGAATCACAAGAAGCTTCCATTCGTAAGCCTTGCCAGCGCCATTTTAATCAGCTTTGTGCTCCTTTATTTCCTCTTGGCGATCCCCGGTTTCGGGTATACTGGAGCCGCGATCAGCCTGCTGTTACTGGAGCTCATTGCAGCAGTTTGGAATCTCCGTGCGCTAAAGATTATCCAAGCAGGGTATTTCCGTATTCGGACGCTTTTGCTTGACATTGTTATTATTGTTTTGATTTTTGTTGTTGTCTCCGTTATTAACGCTTTGTTTGAGAACGTCACGCAACCGGGGCTTATTGTCTTATTGCCGGGTTTATTGATATTTCTCGGATGTACAATAATACATATAAAGATACGCTCTGCTGCTCTATTATAGAGCTTGACTTCAACAATTTGGAAAATAAAACAGGCCCGAAGCATTCCGGGCCTGTTCGTTCTTTATAATATTATTACTCTTCAATATCCGCCCAAAACTCTTCATCGGCATCGATCGTAATTTGTGAGCGGAATACGCGCATATTGTACTGCTTGAACATATATTGTTCAATCGCTTCTAATAAGTTGGCTTCCACCAAATATTGGCTTCGTCCCTGAACCCAAACCTCAGCGGTGAAGCCGTACTCTTCTTCATACGAGAGCTGGGCTTCAACATCATTGGGCGTCACGCCTTTGCGCTCAGCGATGTGGAGACAGACGGCATTAATAATTTCGTCGGTGTAAATCCGCATTATTAATAAGGTCTCCGATCATTCGGTTCATAAGGCTTGCGGCGATTTTTGAAATACATAAAGATGCCGCGTATGGCCACGATCAAAAGGAAAATCGCGAACAAGTTGACGATCAGTCCGAGCATGTCGCCCATAAAGCCCATTCCGGCAAACATGCTGCCGAACAGCATACCTGCCAGGCCGCCGATCATCATACCCTTCAAAAATCCGCCCCCACTGTTAAAACCGCGCTGCTGATTCGCTGCTGGCGACTTCGTGCCAGTTCCCGGGTTGCTTTGCTTCGCATTGTCCGCCGGTTTGGACGGCGTTTTTGTAAAGCTTTGCTTCGGGGATTTCAGTCCGCCTCTCGGTCTGGCATCAGCCGCTCCTACACTAAAAGCGAAGAACAGTGTGAAAGCCATAAACAAAAGCAAACCTTTCTTCATCTGATACTTCTCCTCCTGTTTGGACCACAATAAAATTTGAGTTGCCTTTCAGTACAATTACGTCTAATATTATCAAAGGTTTCATTTTTCATGCCGAAATTTAAAATAATTTTCATAGAGGCGGGTAAACATCATGAATCATACTATTTATCCCGCGGCGTATGTTCGTTTTTTGGTAGAATTTCATGTCACAAGAGATTATTTCGAATGTCATGAATTGCTGGAGGAGCATTGGAAGGAGCAGCGCAGCGACGATCCGCTTGCGGAAGTCTGGGTAGGGCTCATTCAACTTGCGGTCGGCTCATACCATCATCGCCGCGGTAATTTGCCGGGTGCATTAAAAATGTTCAAGCAAGCCCATCGACGTTTGTCGGCAGGCGAGTTGCCGGCCATCGGTCTCGCGCAGGAGGCGCTTGTACTGCAAATTAGAACGAAAATCGCTGCTGTAAAAAATAATCAGCCTTTTCGCGATTTTAACCTGCCATTAACCGATCCGCAGCTGTGGAAGCAATGCTGGTCGTTATGTATATCCGAAATGCGGGGCAGCTGGGGGCGGCCAAGCGGTACAGAAGCCGCGTTAATCGACCGTCATCGCTTGCGGGACCGCTCGGATGTTATTTTAGCCCGTCAGGCGGCGGCGCAGGCGAAGTTGTATGCGCGGCGCACGGCGCAGATGTAAAATTGATAAAGCGTCTTTCCTTCACGCTGCAATATAGCGCAATGGAGAGACGCTTTTTTTAGCGCGTTTGCTTACGTCAGCAAACGCATATGTACGGTGTAAATTTGATTATCGCTCTTCAGGCTGAAGCTGCCGCGGCTGCGGTCGAAGTCGACTTTTAAACGCGGCTCAAAAAACACCTCGTAGCGCGGCTCATACCAGACGGCATAGGGCTCGCCGCTGCCTTCGACGTCCTCCGGGTCGGGTGTGTCTATTATTTGCAGGGCAGGCACGCCGCTGACGACGCAGCCGCAGCCCTCTGTATCATAATGAAGCTTCAATTTGCGGTTTCCTTCCTCAAGATAGGCGGAGAGCCGCTCAACTGCTGACGAAGTAAAGGTAAAATGCATGTGAGGCCGCTCCTTTCTGACATTTTATTAGGACTAAGGTTGATTATACGTTTTGCTCCATGTACTATCAAGTTAGAGGGAGATGAGGCTCCCTAATTTTTTCCAAGGAAGGTGGACTGAACCTAGTGACGACGAAGACGACAGATACGCTGCAGTCATTTCGCGAGCGGATCGGACAGATCAAAAATTATGAGGAAGCACTCGGAGTACTGTATTGGGATTTGCGGACAGGAGCGCCGCGCAAAGGGATGGATTCGCGCTCGGCGGCGATTGGTACGCTTTCCGCACGGTTGTTCGAGCTGCAGACAGCGCCGGAGATGGGAGAATGGTTATCCGAGCTGGAGGAGACTGGCGCATTCGGGCAGCTGGACGAAATTAATCAGCGGCTCGTGACAGAGACTCGCAAGGAATACGATCGCAGTGTGAAAATTCCGCCAAAGCTTAATCAAGAGTATGTGGTGCTGACCTCCCAAGCGGAATCGCTCTGGGAAGAAGTTAAAGAAACGGGCGATTATGCTGCGTTTCAACCGTACTTGGACAAAATTATTACATATACGAATCAATTTATCGACCTTTGGGGGGCAGGCGCCACCCGCTATGACACGCTGCTCGATATGTACGAGCCGGGCATGACGACGGCTGAGCTGGATCAGGTTTTTGGCGGCCTGCGCGAGAAGCTGGTGCCGCTTGTCTCCGCAGTAGCCGCATCTCCGCATCAGCCGGAGCGGAGCTTCCTGGGGCAATCGTTTGACAAAGAGACGCAAAAGAAATTCAGTCTGTTTATTTTGGAGCAGCTCGGCTTTGATTTTAAAGCAGGCCGGCTGGATGAAAGCGTGCACCCGTTCGCGACAGGTTTGAGCACCGGTGACGTCCGGATTACAACGCGCTATTTGGACCGCGATGTGACTAGTGCGCTGTTCGGCACGATTCATGAGTGCGGCCATGCGATGTATGAACAGAATATAATGAAAGAACTGAATGGCACGACGCTTAGCACGGGAACCTCGATGGGCATTCACGAGTCGCAATCCCGTTTTTGGGAAAATGTAATCGGCCGCAGCAAGCCGTTCTGGAACCGTTATTATGGCGATTTGCAGAAGCTGTTCCCCAAGCAGCTACAGGTACCTGTTGATGATTTCTATCGGGCGATCAATGTAGTGGAGCCGTCATTAACCCGCGTGGAAGCCGATGAGCTGACCTACAATCTTCATATTATTATTCGCTATGAGCTGGAGAAGCTGATCTTCAATGAAGGAGTGAAGGCTGCGGAGCTCCCGGCGCTCTGGAATGAGAAATACCGCGAATATTTGGGCGTAGAGCCGAGGCATGATGGGGAAGGCGTACTGCAGGACGTACATTGGTCCGGCGGAGCGTTCGGCTATTTCCCTTCTTATTCGCTCGGCAATATGTACGCGGCACAAATGACGGATACGATGGAGCGCGAGCTGCCGCAAATGTGGGATTTGGTTGAACGCGGTGAGCTGCACCCGATCAAGGAGTGGCTGACAGAGCGCATCTATCGCTATGGCAAACTGCGCAGCCCATCCGAGCTTATCCGGGCCATAACCGGCAAGCCGCTTGATCCGGGCTATTTGGTAGCCTATTTGGAGAAAAAATACAAAGCTATTTACCGTCTGTAACAAGACGCGCAAAAAAATCCTCCCGGTTAGCATTTTCATGCTGCGGCGAGGATTTTATACTTTCATCCCTTTCATAGTCGTTAGATAAGCCGATAAAGCTTGATATTGCTGGGATGTCGGCATTTTTTAATAATGTTGTCTATTTGTTCGTCTAAGTTTATCAACAAATGCCTATGTCCTGCATACACTTTAATTGAATGATTGTATGGAGGAGGTTAAATCGATGACTATTGCAGATAAACAGCTTCAGCGTAGAGAGATTTTAACGAAAGCTGTCTGTGGCAAGGGTCGTAAGTTTTCTACAGTTACCCACACCGTCACGCCGCCTCATAATCCCACTAGCATTCTTGGTGCGTGGATTATTAATCACCAGTATGAAGCAGTCCGCTCGGGTGACGGAATCGAAGTAATTGGTACTTACGATATCAACATTTGGTATTCTTACAACAAAAACTCGCAAACGGATGTGGCCAAGGAAACGCTCTCGTATGTCGAGCATGTGCCGCTTTCCTACATCGACCCGAGGCACCGGGCTTCGACGGAGGAAGTTACGGCAGAGTCGACGCAGGAACCAAATTGTATCGAGGCGAATATTTCTGCCAATGGCTCAAGCGTTGTACTCCGGGTAGAACGTGAATTTTCGGTCGAAATGATTGCGGAAACGAAACTGTTCGTAGCCGTCTTTCCTGGAGGGGACGACTGGGAAAAGGATGTCGATTTCCATGACGGCGATTTCGACGATCTCGATCCGGATTTGCTTGACGACGAATTGTAATTTATGGTTCAGGAATCCTCCTGCCTTTGTATCATATGCAAAAGCAGATTGGGGATCGAGGGCGGTTGCCCTCTTTTTTTTGAAAAAAATTTTATGCTCCAATTGTTCAATTGAAATGCATGATAACGGGAAGCTGGCGGTGATGTGAAATGCTGGGGACGAGGCCAGGAAAAGTATGGCTATGGGGAGTCGGACGCACCGATGCCGCAATGTCAGGTTTTCATATCGCGGAGGCAGGCGGCGATCCCCAAGCCGGAGATGCGGTTGTGGCGTTGGGCGGTAAAAGGCTGCCGGGTCAATATCTTGATTCCGGCTTGTATATTGTCAATCGCGGAGCCGCCGCTTTCTTGACGATGAACCGGGCGGCACTGCAGCGCAAGCTGGAGCGCGCAGGTGTTGCGGTCAACCACAGCGCCTCTGGCGCCGTAGGCAGCCGGAGCAGCTGGGTCAATCGGCGCCGCCTGATCGTACGGCTGTTTGAGCTTGCGCCGCTGCAGGTGGCGGTCATTGGCGGCCTCAAGCCGGCAGTAGGCGGCCGGGCAAATGAACAACTGGACAGCTCCGATCTCAACTACCGCAGAGCAGTCAAAATCGCCGTTCGCGCTTTATACGCAGCCGGGCTCGATTGCGGCTGTGTTGAGGTGGAGCTTGGCGAACGGGGAAATAGCAGGGCCGGTCCGATTTATTTGCCGGATCGCGAGCTGGGCGGAGGGGCAGGAGAGGAAGCTGCCATGATTTGGCTCACGGCGCTGCAGCGCTTTGCAGGCGATTACCGCTGCAGTCTGAGCTCCGAGCGTCCTATTTTGCTTGGAGCCGATCCGGAATTTTTGCTTGCCTCAAAGACAGGGAAGGTAGTGCCGGCCTCCCGCTTTTTGCAGGACGGACATGGGGCCGGCTGCGATGGGGTATTCATTGGCGGGCAAGTCCGGTATCCGGTTGCCGAGCTGCGACCGGCGCCGGCAGAGACGCCTGAGCAGCTGATAAAAAACATTCGAAGGCTGCTGCTGCAGGCAGCGGAAAAAATTGATGATCCAACGCTGCGCTGGCTAGCCGGGGGGATGCCGGTCAGCGGCTTTGCCTTAGGCGGCCATATTCATATTAGCGGCGTGCCGTTCCATGGCCGCCTGCTGCGCCTGCTGGACAGCTACGTGGCGTTCCCGCTTGCCCTGGCTGAGCCGGAGAGCGCCCGCAGGCGCCGTCCCCGCTACGGCTCGCTCGGCGATTTTCGGCTGCAGCCTTATGGCGGATTTGAATATCGTACACCTTCAAGCTGGCTCGTCTCGCCGCTAGCGGCCAAGGCGGCGCTTTCGCTTGCGCTGCTTTGCGCATGTGAGTGTGCGGCGCTAAGCTATTGCCCGGCCGAGGAGGAGCGGTACGCGGCCGCCTACTATGCCAATGACCGCGAACGATTGATGGAGTGCATGGAGCCGCTGCTTGCCGAAATGCGTGCAACGGCTTCATGGCGGCGATTGGCTGGCGGCATTGAGCCCTTTTTTAAGGCGCTCGCCCGCGGAGCATGCTGGGATGAAGCAAGCGATTTCCGGGCGAAATGGCGCATTTCGGGAAGTGATAGCGATGTTTGCGCGGCCGCGCATCGGTGATCGTGCCGTTTTGAGCACGTCGGGTTGCTTTTCTGTTATAATGGAGATCTGATGTTTAACAATCAGCTATCTTTTATGCAGGAGGGGCGCCATGGCATCATATACCCCGATGATACAACAGTATCTCGCCATCAAGGAGGAGGCGAAGGACGCTTTTCTTTTCTTCCGCTTGGGCGATTTTTATGAAATGTTTTTTGATGACGCCGTACAGGCGTCCAGAGAGCTGGATATTACGCTAACAGGACGGGAAGGGGGCGGGGGATCGCGCATTCCGATGTGCGGCGTTCCCTACCATTCAGCCGAGGGCTATGTAGCGCGTCTCATTGAAAAAGGCTACAAGGTTGCGATCTGTGAGCAGGTCGAGGATCCGGCTGCGGCCAAAGGCGTAGTCAGGCGCGAGATCGTTCGCGTCATTACACCGGGAACGGTTATGGAGTCGAAGTCGATTGCCGATAAGGCGAACAATTTTATTGTCTCAGTTGCCGTCGGGGACGAAGCCTACGGTGTCGCTGCCTGCGATTTGTCAACTGGCGAGCTCTATGTGACAAGCGTTGTGCGATCTGTAGATATACTGCTGGATGAAATGAATTTGTATCATCCTTCTGAGATCGTGGGCGACGCGGCGCTTCTGCAGCAGCTTGAGCCTCTTGCGGCGGGCTGGAGCCGTCCGGTCTTGTTCACCGTGCGGCAGCCAATGGAGGATGAGCGCCTTGCCGCGCAATTTGACGCTGCGCAATTAACGGCGCTGTCCGCTGCCCGTTATCGGGCTGTAAGCCTGCTGACTGGCTATCTGAATGAAACGCAGAAGCGCTCGCTCGGTCATGTCAGACAAATTCGCGTCTATGAGCCGAATCAGTATATGATTTTGGATCCTTTCACGAGGCGCAATCTGGAACTGACGGAGACGGTCCGCGACCGCAGCAAAAAAGGCTCGCTGCTGTGGCTTCTCGACCGTACGCGCACTTCCATGGGGGCGCGCCAGCTGCGCCGCTGGATCGATAAGCCGCTATTGTCCAAAGCGCCGATCGACGAGCGGCTGGAAGCGGTGGACAAGCTGTACCATGATTTGATTTTGCGCGATGAGCTGCGCAGCGAATTGAATGAGATTTACGACCTTGAGCGGCTGGTCGGCCGCGTAGCTTTCGGCAGCGCCAACGGGCGTGATTTGAACGCTCTTAAAAGCTCGCTGCAGCATGTACCGCCGCTCGCAGCTTTATGTGCCGCATCAGGCTCGGCAACGCTGCAGTTGCTTATGCAGGGCATTGACGATTGTGCCGATTTGGCGGCTATGATCGAGACGGTTATCGTCGATGATCCGCCGGTATCGGTTCGCGAAGGCGGTCTGATCCGCAAAGGCTACGACGATTATTTGGATCAGCTGCGTGAAGCGAGCGTCAGCGGCAAAAAGTGGCTGGCCGAGCTGGAGCGTCAGGAGCGCGAGGCGACGGGCATCCGCACGCTGAAGATCGGTTTCAATAAAGTATTCGGCTATTATCTTGAAGTATCGAAGGCGAATCTGTCGATGCTGCCAGAAGGACGCTATGAGCGCAAGCAGACGCTGGCTAATGCCGAACGGTTCGTAACGCCCGAGCTGAAGGAGAAGGAGCGGCTTATTCTTGAGGCAGAGGAGAAAATGGTCGACCTGGAGTATGCCAAATTTGTTGAACTGCGGGAGCATTTGTCTCTCCATCTGCACCGATTGCAGAAGCTGGCCGAGGCTTTGGCTACGCTGGACGTATATCAGTCGCTGGCGACGATCGGCGCGGAGCAGCGCTTTGTGCGGCCGGAAATAACGGAGTCGTACGACCTCGTTATTGAAGAAGGGCGGCATCCCGTGGTGGAAGCTGTTATGGAGGGAGTGCCGTTCATAGCGAATGGCACGTCGCTTACGCGCAGCGGGCAAGCGATGCTGCTCATTACCGGCCCGAATATGGCAGGGAAAAGTACATATATGCGTCAGGTGGCGCTTATTTGCATCATGGCGCAGATCGGATCATTCGTACCGGCTAAGCGCGCTGTCGTGCCGCTTACGGATCGCATTTTTACCCGGATCGGCGCTGCTGACGATTTGATTGGCGGACAGAGCACGTTTATGGTCGAGATGAAGGACATTCAGGCAATGACGGAAAAGGCCACTGCGCAAAGTTTTGTAATTATCGATGAACTGGGCCGCGGCACCTCGACAGCCGAGGGGATGGCAATTGCGCAAGCGGTTATTGAATTTGTCCATCATGAGGTCGGCTGCAAATCGCTCGTCTCAACGCATTTCCATGAGCTGGCGCATCTGGAGCAGACGCTGCCGTCGCTTGCAAATGCATGTATGGCTGTGCAGGAAACGGGCGATAATGTAACGTTTTTGCGCAAGTTGGTGCCCGGGGCGGCGAGTACAAGCTATGGCATCTACTGTGCGCAGCTGGCCGGGCTGCCGAGCGGCATCATTGACCGGGCCTATTCGCTGCTGGAATCGCTGGAGCATAACGAAACGGCTCAGCCGCGTACAGCTCCCGATATGGTGAAAGAAACAGCAGCCGCATTAGCGGCTCCGGCGAAGGAGGAGCTGCCGACGCAGGGCAATGTCGTGCAATTGGCGATGTTTAGCGCGGAAACTGTGCAGCACGAGCCTGTAAAGGTTCGCAAGGCTTCCCCGAAGGCTGAAATGGTAGCGGAACAGCTGCGGCAGCTCGATTTGTTTAATATGACCCCGATGCAGGCGATGCAGTGGCTGAACGAAATGAAGCAGCGGCTGCAGGAAGAAAAATGATGACAGACCGTTAAAGGAGGACGTGGAATGGGTAAAATTACAGTATTGGACGAGCAGCTGGCAAACCAGATTGCCGCCGGAGAAGTCGTTGAGCGTCCTTCTTCGGTCGTCAAGGAGCTGCTGGAAAATGCGATCGATGCAGGGGGAACGGCAATAGATGTAGTCATTGAAGAAGGCGGCTTAAGCTTGATTCGGGTGACGGATAACGGCTCAGGCATCGAAGCCGATGATATGGAGACGGCCTTTTTTCGGCATGCAACAAGCAAAATAAAAAGCGATAAAGACTTGTTTCGGATTGCGAGCCTTGGATTTCGCGGCGAGGCGCTGCCGAGTATTGCGGCAGTATCGAAGGTGGAGTGCCTCTCTGCCGCAGATTCAAGCGGACTGGGCAAGCGGCTCGTGATTGAAGGCGGCGCTGTACAGGTGCTGGAGCAGGCGGGTGCGCCGCAAGGGACAGACATTGCCGTGAGGGATCTGTTTTTCAACACGCCTGCACGCTTAAAATATATGAAGTCCATTCAGACCGAGCTTGGACATATTGCCGATTATGTCAATCGGCTTGCGCTTGCTCATCCGGGAATAGCTTTTACTTTAAAACATAACGGCAATTCCCTGTTGCGCACACTGGGAAGCGGCGACAGGCTTCAAGCTTTTGCCGCGGTATACGGCTCAAGCGCAGCGAAGGCGATGATCGCAGTAGAAGGCGAGCATCCGGACTATGATTTGCGCGGCTATATCTCCAAGCCGGAGCAGACCAGAGCTAATCGCAATGGCATTACCATTGTCGTCAACGGCCGCTACATCCGCAGCTTTATTATGAATCAGGCGATTATGCAGGCCTATCACACGCTGCTGCCGATCAATCGTTATCCGCTAGTTGTGCTGGAACTGGGCATGCATCCGTCACTGCTGGATGTCAACGTCCATCCCTCCAAGATGGAGGTGCGCTTCAGCAAAGAAGCCGAATTGCGGGAGTTTATTGAGGAAAGCCTGAAGAAAGCGCTTGGAAAGCAGCGCCATATTCCCGGGCCGGCCCAGACAGAACGCTCGAAGCCGCTGTTCGTACAGGATCAGATCTCGTTCCATCGCCCCGACCCTGCAGAACCGCCACAAGCCAAAGTGGCAGGGGAAGCGGCCGCGGAGACGAGGGCGGGCGGAAATTGGAGCGGCGCAGGGACAGGCGGCTTTGCCTATAATGTCAGTAAGCCGGTTATACCGAAGGACACGGCTGAACGGCTTTATGCCCCTGCTCCGCCTATGGCTCCGCCAGCGAAAGATTCATATTACAATGACGCGCCAGCGACTGCTGAGGCGGTCAGAGAGACGGCGGCTGCAGCACCGCTAACTCCTGTACATGAGCAGGAGCAGCAGCAGCCCGATCAGCCGTCCGGCCCAGATCCGGTCCCGCCGCAGACGGCCGCTCCCGAGCGGGAACAGCATGGGGAGAAGTTTCCGGAGCTTTACTGGATTGGCCAGCTTCATGGCACTTATATTGTCGCCCAAAATGAGGAAGGGCTGTTTCTCATTGATCAGCATGCCGCGCATGAACGAATAAATTACGAGTATTATTTGGATAAATTCGGGCGGCCAGAGCAGGCAAGCCAGCAGTTGCTTGTCCCGATTACGCTGGAGTTTACAGCATCCGAGGCAAGCGCCCTGCGCAGCAAGCTGGAGCTGCTGGCAGATGCCGGACTTGAGCTTGAGCCGTTCGGGAGCAGCGCCTTCCTCGTGCGTGCTTGTCCGGAGTGGCTGCCACGCGGCGACGAGCAGGCAGTGATCGAGGAGATGACAGAATGGCTGCTGCAGGAAAAAGGCGCCGTTCACATCGGCAAATTGCGGGAGAAGTCGGCCATCATGTGCGCTTGTAAAGCGTCGATCAAGGCTAACGACCGGATATCCCGCGAAGAAGGGGAAACGCTGCTCGCAAGATTGGCCGCCTGCAGCCAGCCCTACACATGTCCGCACGGACGGCCGATAGTTGTACATATGACGACTTATCAGCTGGAAAAAATGTTCAAGCGGGTGATGTCATGATTATTACGACTGCGCCCAAGCCATCGCCCGAACTCATGCAGCAGGCGGCGCAATTAGGCGAGGAATTGGGAGCGCGCGTCGTCCCCCGCCGAAAAGAATCGCTCATCGGATTGAAACGAAGATACAATGATCATCGTCTACTTATAATAGACGCGCAAGGGCTGCGCTTTTATGGCGAGGATGACGCCAAGCCGCCGCTCTATTTCCATCCCAGCATGGCTTATGTCCGCATTAAGCGGATGCGCCGCGGCGAGCGGGACCCGCTTATTGAGTTGAGCGGCTGTCGGCCGGGCGACCGCGTCATCGATTGTACGGCAGGTTTAGGATCGGATGCGATTGTATTTGCTTACGCCGCCGGTGCGGATGGTCATGTTACCGCACTGGAGAGCGAGCCTGTGCTATGTGCCGTTGTCCGCGAAGGCTTGCAGCGGTACGAGACGATCCATGAAGATGTCAATGAGGCGCTGCGCCGCGTGGAGATGCAGTGTGCTGAGCATGGCGCGTTTCTGGCCGCACTGCCGGACAAAAGTGCGGATATTGTCTATTTTGACCCGATGTTTCGTCAACCGCTGCATGATTCCGCCGCACTGCAGCCGCTGCGCGGCGTCGCTAACCGGGCCGCACTGACGGAGCAAGCGGTGGCGGATGCAGTTCGGGTCGCGCGCAAATCCGTTGTCTTGAAGGAGCACCGCGAAAGTAGGGAATTTGAGCGGCTCGGTTTTGTGCGGCAGCATGTTAACAAAATAGCCTATGGAGTGATTAAGCTATCATGAGCAAGCAATTAGAGATGCCGGCAAAGCAAAAGCTGCTGGTGCTTGTCGGGCCGACGGCAGTCGGCAAGACGAGCGCCAGCATCGAGCTGGCAAAGGCGTGGAACGCGGAAATTATATCCGGCGATTCTATGCAGGTCTACCGCGGGATGGATGTCGGAACGGCGAAGATTCGGGCGGAAGAGATGGAGGGCATCCCTCATCATATGATCGATATTTGCGAGCCGGACCATCCGTTCTCGGTATCGGAGTTTCAGGAGCGCTGCCGCGCGCTGATCGCTGAGATTGCCGGCCGGGGCAAGCTTCCCATGATTGTAGGCGGCACCGGGCTATATGTGGAATCAGTCGTGTACGGCTATGATTTTTCCGAGGCGGACTCCGATGAAGCCTTTCGCGCGGAGATGCAGCAATTGGCCAGTACGCATGGCAACGAAATGCTGCTGGAAAGGCTGCGCGCTGTCGATCCGCAGTCGGCTGCGCGGCTGCACGTTAACGATCAGCGGCGCATCATCCGCGCGCTGGAGATATTTCATATTACCGGGCAAACCTTGAGCGAGCAGCTAAAAGGCCAGCAAAAAGAATCGCCCTATCATTTGTGCATGATTGCCCTGACGATGGAGCGCGCAAAGCTGTATGCGCGGATCGAGCAGCGCGTTGATGCGATGATGGCGGAGGGGCTTGTCCAAGAGGTGCAAGGTCTGCTGACGCGCGGCGTGCCGCCGGCTGCGATTTCCATGCAAGGGCTCGGATACAAAGAAATTGTCGGCTATTTGCAAGGGGAGTATGCGCTTGAGGCGGCGGTGGAGCTGCTCAAACGAGATACGCGCCGCTTCGCCAAAAGGCAGCTATCTTGGTTCCGGCATATGAAGGAAATTGAATGGGTTGAAATCTTTGAAAATTTTCATGAGAATTTAAAACCAATTCATGCTATAATAGCAGGAAAGTTTAAAGAGGATATTGAATATACTTCTAACCAATCTTTTTAGTGATGGGGGAAACGGATAATGAACAAGACGATCAACATTCAGGATACATTTTTGAACCAATTGCGCAAGGATAGTGTCCCGGTTACGGTATATTTGACCAATGGCTTTCAAATTCGCGGTGTTATTAAAGCATTCGACAATTTTACAATTGTTATCGATAGCGAAGGACGCCAGCAAATGGTGTATAAGCATGCGATCTCGACCTTTACGCCGCAGCGCAACGTATCCTTAATGCAGCAGGATTCAGGGAGCGAAGGATAATTCGCCGGCCGTTTTGAAACTTTTTTATTTTGTGTTGCGTTTAATTGGATAACGGCACGAAAGAGCAACCCGCTGCGTGCAGGGTTGTTCTTTTCGTTCTTGTGAGCGCGCCGTACGCTCATAGCTTGCCGATTAGACATAAAGAGCATAAATAGAGGCGGGATACAACACTCGTCAAGGCAGGAGGGGAGTCGGCTATGGCTGATGGACCAAACACTGGAAGAAGAAGCAGCAGAGCTGGCAATACGAGCAAGAAGAGCCCGAAGAAGGCTAAGAAGCGAATCAGCGGCAAAAAAGTTCTGGTATGGTTGTTTTTTACGAGTGCCTTTGCAGTTGTGTGTGGAATAATTGGATATTTGTTAATTGTATTGAATGGCGAGCGGATTTTGACGGAGAACAAAGATAAGTTCGTGATGGAGGAGCCATCCACCATTTACGACATCAATGGCAATGAGGTGGCCAAGCTCAAGCGCTTCAGCCGGGAAGTGGTAGAATATGAAGAGCTGCCCGAGCTGCTGCGCAACGCATTTATTGCCACAGAGGACCGCAGATTTAATGATCACTCGGGAATTGACTTTGTCTCGATCGGACGGGCGCTGGTGAAGGACGTCGTCGCGCGGAGCGCGGTTGAGGGCGGCAGTACGATTACCCAGCAGCTCGCCAAGAACCTCTTTTTATCGCATGACAAGACCTTTTTCCGCAAAGCGACCGAGGCTTCGATCGCTGTTGCCCTGGAACATCAATTTACGAAAGAGGAAATCCTGACAATGTACTTGAACCGGATTTATTTCGGTAAAGGCACTTACGGCGTCAAGGCGGCGGCCAAGTATTATTTTGACCGTGAGCTTAAAGATTTGGAAGTGTGGCAGATTGCGACGTTGGCGGGCACGCCGAAGTCGCCGAACAAATATAATCCGCTGGGCAATGCGGAGAAATCGAGGGAACGGATGGGCGTCGTGCTCTCCTTGATGCGGGAGCAGAACTTTATAACGGATCAGCAGGTCCAGGAAGCGAAGGCCGCCGCTGAAAAATATGTGCCGCCGGCCAAATCGGTAGAAGATGGCGGCAAACAAAAATATTTGGCCTTTATCGATTATGTCGTTGATGAGGCTGAGCAGCGCACAGGTTTGTCCGAGGAGCAGCTCAATCTCGGCGGCTACAAAATTTATACGACTTTGAATCCGCAGGCGCAATCGGTTATGGAGAAAGAGTTTGAGGATGAAAGCAACTTCGAACAGAGCGTCGACGATCAAAAGGTGCAAGGCGCGATGGTTATTGTTGATCACCGCAACGGCAACATCCAGGGGATGGTCGGCGGACGCGATTATGTAAATAAAGGGCTTAACCGGGTTCTTGTACCGCGCCAGCCTGGATCGGCCTTTAAGCCGATTGCCTCCTATGGACCGGCGCTTGATACAGGAGACTGGTTTCCATGGTCGACCGTAATGGATGAGAAGCGCTGCTACGGCAACTATTGCCCTAGCGATTCCAATCGCAATAAATTTATCGGTGCGATCGACATGCGCCGATCCATCAAGGAATCGCGCAACGCTTCGGCCGTATGGCTGCTGAATGAAATTGGCGTCAAGACTGGGCTCAAATTCGCCGAGAAGCTTGGCTTTGAGCTGGATGAGGCAAATGACCGCAATCTCGCCATTGCGCTGGGGGGGCTGACGCGCGGGGTGACGCCGATGCAAATGGCGAAGGCATACAGCGCTTTTGCCAATGATGGCCGGGAGGTAGACCCGCATGCGCTAATCCGCATCGAGAGCAAAGACGGCAAGGCGGAATATGAATATAATGCGCCGGCAGCGAAAAGGCTGATGAGCTCCGATACCGCATGGTATATGACAGATCTTTTGCGCGGGGTATTAGAGCAGGGCGGTACCGGTACAAAAGCGCGCATTGACCGTCCGGTCGCAGGCAAGACCGGTACAACGCAGCACGGCATTCCAAATTACAAATCGAGCAACAACCGCGATGCGTGGTTCGCTGGCTATACGGCGGAATGGACAGCAGTCGTCTGGATGGGCTACGACAAAACAGACAAAGAGCATTTGCTGAAGCAAAGCAGCTCGCAGTCGGCCGCAATGTTCAGCAAAGTTATGCAGGCGGCTATGAAAGGGATGCCGGTAAAAGGCTTTGATAAGCCAAACGGCGTGAAGGAGAAGAAGCCGCTCGCCCAGGTAACCGGGCTGACTGCTTCCTATAATGCGGACAAAAAGGGCGTCGATATATCCTGGAACCCTGTGGAAGGGAAAAATATTACCTATCGCGTATACCGCAAAGAGACCTCGGAGCAGGAAGCGTCTCGCCATCTGGATTCGCTTAGCGCGAATGGAACGACAGATTTAAGCATACAGCCGGGTATGGCTTATCAATACTATATAACGGCTTACGATGCGGATAACGATGTAGAGAGCACGCCTTCCGACCGATTGACCGTGCAGATTCCGGCAGAGGAGCTGGATCCGGTAATTCCTGACACTCCGGAAAATCCGGAGGATGGCACGAATGGCAGCGGCGATGGCGACTGGAGCCTGCCGCCGATTGACAGCGGCAATGGACAAGGCAATGGCACCGATAACGGCCAGGAGCAAGGCAACGGCCAGGGCAACGGACAAGGCAATGGCCAAGGCCAGGGGAACGGCAACGGACAAGGCAACGGCAATGGCTCGCCTGCGCAGCCGGGAAAAGGAAATGGACAAGGGAACGGCCATGGACAAGGCAACGGCAGCGGGTCTCATCCAGGTAACGGAAGTCCGGATCCGGGAACAGATCCCGGCAGCGGCAACAGTTCAGGAAATGGTGCTGTAGAGCAGCCGGATCCGGAAATGCCGGTCGAGGAAGTGCAGCCGCCGGATAACGGGATGGGCAATCAGGGAACAAACAGCGGCAATATGCAATCGTATGAACAACGGGAAGATAACAGGAGCGCTGCGAATTTCAGCAGCACTCCTGAACCGGTCGAAGTGAACCAATAGTGGAGGTAATAACATCATGGCGTTTAAGAAGGGTCTTCTGCTTGTAATGGCTGTTGCGCTAGTGATCGTAATGGCTGGCTGCGGCAAAAAAGAAAACGGAAATAAAGAAAATGCAAATAAAGCCGCTGACAACAACGACAAGCAAACCGAACAAAAAGTGTTGTCGTGGCCAAAGATGCCGGAAATGGCGATTGATGTAGAGAAAACTTATCTGGCAAAATTCAAAACGACAAAAGGCGCCTTTACGGTTGAGCTTTTTGCCAAGGATGCGCCGCAAACCGTAAACAGCTTTGTCTTTTTGGCCAACGAAAAATTTTATGACGGCATTAAGTTTCATCGGATTGTTGAAGATTTTATGATCCAGACCGGCGACCCGAAAGCGGATGGCACCGGCGGCCCGGGCTATAACATTCCGGATGAGCTGAACAACGGCCATAAATATGAGGATGGCGTCGTGGCGATGGCAAATACGGGGCAACCCAACACCGGCGGCAGCCAGTTTTTCATTTGTACAGGCCCGGTTGCGGGGGGCTTGAACAGCCAGCCGAATTTTACAATCTTTGGTAAAGTGAAAGATGGCATGGACGTTGTCAAAAAAATCGCCCAGACACCAGTAGAGGCAAATGGCAGAGAGATGAGCAAGCCTACGGAAGAAGTGAAAATCGAGACGATTGAGATTGAAGTACAATAATTCGTTATGAACGGGAGAGCGCCGATGCTCTCCTTTTTTCAAAATAATCAGCCGGTTTACCATCAGCGCTGGAGATAGAAGTTAAGATATGGTAAGCTTTTTTTTATAAGTCGGAATATACTAGTAGTATGTGGGGAAACACGCAACTTGCAGCCTGAGGAAAGCTCGATACTTGGTTGCGATTTTAACGGAAAGGTCGTTCCGTATGAAAAGAAAATTTTCAGACCGAGCCAATTGGCGGCGCATATTACGAAAAAGTTACACTTGTCTGACGATGAATGGCGATGAGTTCAAGGGAATTGTCACACTGTATCGTATTCATGAGTTGCGGGATCCGCTATGGAAGGAATACAATGGCCGCAAGCTTTGCCTGGCCGATCGCGGCTATTTGTGGATGCAGCATTTTCCCCGCGGAGAACAGTTTGTGGTGACGACAATGTTTGATGACAAAAATCGTGTTGTCCAGTGGTATATCGATGTATGTAAGACGCAAGGGCTGACGGATCAGCAGGTGCCGTGGTTTGATGATTTGTATCTGGATGTCGTCGTCTTGCCGACCGGGGAAGTATATTTGCTGGATGAGGATGAGCTGGAGGATGCGGTGCGTCAAGGCGTTATCAGCAATAAGGATGCGGCGCTTGCCCGCAAGACGGCTGGCAGACTGCTATCAGCAATTAAGAGCGGGCGTTTTCGCTACTTTACATTAAGCTTAAAGCATCGAAAAGCACTTGCCGCTCAGAATGGTGAGGTTAGTGAGTCATGAACAAGACCGTACAGCCGAATAACCGCGGATCGACCAAGAGAAGCGGAAGCAAGAAGGAAGTGAAGTCAGCCGGCACGGCAGCCAGGGCCACGCGTCCTGGCCGTCCCGCTGGCGTTTCCAAGACAGCCGCTGATAGCGGCAGCAGAAGCGCACCGGCAAAGAAGGCTGAACCAAAGTCGGTCAAGCGGCGAAATAAGCGATCGGGAGGCGGGAAGAGGCCTCTCTTTGCTCGTTTGCTTCGGCTTATGGCTTGGGTTTGTGCTTTCGGAGCATTTTGGTGCGCTTATTTATTGTGGACGATTAATAGCTATTCCCCTCCGAAGGAGCTGGCCAAGGCCGACGCTGCAATCGTACTGGGGGCGGCTTTGTGGAATGACGTGCCGAGCCCGGGGCTGAAGGAAAGGCTTGACCATGCTTACAAGCTGTACGAGCAGGGGGTTGTCTCGCATTTGATTTTGAGCGGCGGACTCGATTCCAATGGTGCTTCAATTACAGAAGCTGAAGGCATGCGCAATTATTTGGTTGAGCAGAAGGGAATGCCGCCAGAACGGCTCGTCCTCGAAGACAAATCGACGAGTACATATGAAAATTTATTGTTTAGCAAGCCTTTGGCCAAACTAAACGGGTGGAACAGCATCATAATTGTTACTCATGATTACCATGCTGTTCGCGCCGGAGAGATTGCGTCATTTATCGGCTATGAGAACACAGTTACAGCCGGTTTCAAGTCGCAGGTGCTGTCTGCCGCCCGCAATCAGTCCCGCGAAGTGCTTGCAATGACGAAGTGGAAGCTGGATGCTTTTTTGATGCTGATAGGCGTTCGTTCGACAGGTGCGCTATAGCCCTTTCATAATCAATCGTCTTCGCAAATCTGTTAATATGCCTTGTTCCGCTAGAATACATATGGAAAAGGCGCGCAAAGGACGGTTGCTGCAGATTGCAATCCGCTGTGCTGCGCTCAAATAGAGACGGATACGGGGGACGGGTGATGGAGCGGATGAATGAACGAATCGTGACGACTGGACAGACCGGGAGCTCGCGGCCGTCAAGGCAAATCAACGTTGTATTGCGCTCACAAGAAACGCACTCAGTTGGCGCCACTGCACAAGCGATCGAAAGTGAGCCTGCAGCTGTCAAATCGCCTGTGCCGGGAGATCCTTACAACGAAATCAGCCAAGAGCTGGAGCAGATGGTTGGACTGGATAATGTGAAACTGCTGGTCTATGAAATTTATGCTCTACTGCAAATAGCCAAAATGAGAAGTGAGGCAGGTCTTTCAAGCGGCTCGCATGTCTATCATATGATCTTTAAAGGCAACCCTGGCACAGGCAAGACGACGATTGCCCGGATTGTCGCCAAGTTGTTTAATAAGATGGGTGTGCTCTCCAAAGGACATCTGATCGAAGTGGAGCGGGCCGATCTTGTCGGGGAGTATATTGGTCATACGGCACAAAAAACGCGCGATCTTGTGCGCAAGGCGTTAGGCGGGGTACTGTTTGTTGATGAAGCTTACAGCTTGGCGCGCGGCGGTGAAAAGGATTTTGGCAAAGAGGCTATCGATACGCTTGTAAAGGCGATGGAGGATCATCGCAATCAGTTTGTGCTGATTTTAGCGGGGTACCCGCTGGAAATCGAACAGTTTTTGCTGACGAACCCGGGTTTGCCTTCGCGTTTTCCGATTCAGATTGAGTTCGCCGACTATTCGATCGACCAATTGATCCAAATCGCCGAACTGATGGCCAAGGAGCGCGATTATTGCCTGATGCCGCATGCGCTGTTCAAGCTTAGGCAGCACTTGATGGAGGAAAAAATGTCTGCTGTCTATTCCTTCAGCAATGCGCGCTATGTGCGCAATATCATTGAAAAGGCGTTTCGTCATCAGGCGGTCAGATTGCTGGGGCAATATCAGAGCAGTTCGCCGGGCAGACAAGAGTTAATGGCAATCCGCCCGGAGGATTTGAAATGGGATAAGTGATAATAGAAGGGAGCTTTCATTAAGCGGATGCGACAATCGACTTATGAGACAGAGGCTGGAATACCCGATCGCGCCATTTTGGTCAGCTTGGTGACGCCTGCGATTAAGCGCGGGAGTGCTGATCCGGAGCATTCGCTGCAAGAATTGGTGAGTCTTGCCGAAACGGCTGGCGTAGAAGTGTTGACGGCAATTACGCAGAATCGGGAAACGCCGGACACTCGCTGGTTTATTGGCAAAGGGAAAGTGGAGGAATTGCGGGCGGTTGCTGATGAGCTTGGGGCGACGACGGCTATCTTTGATCAGGAGCTTTCCGGTGCGCAGGTTCGCAATCTCGAGCAGGAGCTTGACTTGAAAATTATTGACCGCACTCAGCTGATTCTTGATATTTTTGCGCAGCGGGCCAAGACGAGAGAGGGGATCATTCAGGTCGAGCTGGCACAGCTAAGCTACTTGCTGCCGCGCCTGTCAGGGCATGGAAAAAACTTATCCCGGCTTGGCGGCGGCATCGGCACTCGCGGCCCGGGGGAATCGAAGCTGGAGATGGACCGGCGCCATATTCGCGATCGGATTGCCGATCTGAAGAGGCAGCTGGCAGAGGTTGTCCAGCACCGCAATTTGCACCGCGAACGCAGACGCAAATCGGGGGCGCTGCAAGTTGCGCTCGTCGGATACACGAATGCGGGGAAATCAACACTGCTAAGGGAACTGACCGATGCGGACGTCTATGTGGAAAATCAATTGTTTGCAACGCTTGATCCGACGTCGCGGGCATTGGAGCTGCCAAGCGGCAAAGAGGTCGTGCTGACAGACACGGTCGGCTTTATTCAAAATTTGCCTCATGATCTGATTGCTGCCTTCCGGGCGACGCTGGAGGAAGTAAATGAAGCGGATTTGGTGCTGCATGTCGTAGACAGCTCTTCGCCGATGCGCGATGAGCAGATGGCTGTTGTGGATCAAATACTTGGCGAGCTCGGCGCTTCCGGCACGCCGCAGATTATTTTGTACAATAAGATGGACCTCTGCGAGGGCGAACAGGCGCAATTGCTGCCTCATAGCGGCGAAGATACGCTGTTGATGAGCGCATTTAACCCGGAGGATTTGGAGCGGCTGCGGCAAGCGATTCAAAATAAACTGACGGGCGATACGCGCACTTTTGCTTTGCCGGCCGACAGAGGCGATCTGATCGCTCTGGCATACCGGATTGGCGAAGTAGTCGCGCAGGAGCTTGACGGCGGCACGATGCGTCTGAAGATCGAGCTGAACAAACATGATTATGAGGTGCATGGCTATAAGCTGCAGGCTTATACACAGCAGCATCAGTCCGAGGCACACTAATAGAGGGAGAGAAGAACAGCGTGACGGGGATGGAGCGAAGACAGCTAGGAAGCGACGGGCGTCCGGATTGGGACATCCTGCTGCAATGGGCGGATTCAGTAGAAGAACAGGTGCAAAGCGCTTTTCGCAGATTGGACAGGACGGCAGAACGCAATCAATGGAAAGTTATTCAAGCTTTTCAGAAGCATCGTGTAAGCGACTATCACTTCAACGGCTCGACAGGATATGGTTATAATGACCGCGGCCGGGAAGTGTTGGATGAAGTATTTGCAGACGTATTCGGGGCGGAAGCGGCGCTTGTCCGCCCTCATTTTGTGTCGGGAACGCATACGATCAGCTGTGCGCTCTTTGGTCTGCTGCGGCCTGGGGACGAGCTGCTTTACATTACAGGCCGCCCCTACGACACGCTGCATAAAGTCATTGGCGACCCGGGCGATGGCCGCGGCTCATTGCAGGATTTTGGCATCGGCTATGGCGAGGTCGCCCTCCTTCCGGATGGGGGCGTGGATTGGGAGCAGGTCGCCGAGCGGATCGGCGAACAGACGAAGGTGGTCGGCATTCAACGCTCGCGCGGCTATGACTGGCGCTCGTCCTTTACGATCGCACAAATCGCGGAAATGGTCGAGCGTGTTCGCAAGCTGAAGCCGGATGTGAAAATATTCGTTGACAATTGCTATGGGGAATTTGCAGAGCTGATGGAGCCGACTGAGGTTGGCGCAGATTTGATGGCAGGCTCCTTAATCAAAAATCCGGGCGGCGGCATAGCACCTACGGGGGGATATGTGGCCGGGACGCGCGAAGCGGTCAATCTGACCGCCTATCGCTTGACTGCGCCCGGGATTGGCGGAGAGGTAGGAGCGACGCTCGACACTTTGCGGGCGATGTACCAAGGGCTATTTTTGGCCCCGCATCTGGTAGGACAAGCGCTCAAAGGCAGTGTGTTCGCCGCGGCAATGTTTGAGCGCCTGGGCTTTATCAGCAAGCCGGGCTGGGACGAGCTGCGGACGGACTTGATTCAAGCGGTTCGCTTCAAAGAGCCGGAACAATTAATCGCTTTTGTGCAAGGCATCCAGCGCGCGGCGGCAGTCGATTCGCATGTCGTGCCTGAGCCATGGGATATGCCAGGCTATGAGCACCCGGTTATTATGGCTGCGGGCACCTTTATGCAGGGCGGCAGCCTTGAGCTGTCTGCTGATGCTCCTGTAAGAGAACCTTACATCGCGTATATGCAAGGCGGTCTTACTTATGCTCATGTCAAGTATGGAGTGCTTCATGCACTATCTTCATTAGCTGAACGTGAACTTATTGTTATAAAACCTTACGCCGATTGACATGTTTTGGCGCCGGGAGTAAAATATTGATCATAATATCAATGCGGAGGGCTGATAGGTCATGAGCGATGCAATACGTCGAAATATGGCACTATTCCCGATCGGCATCGTAATGAAACTAACGGATTTGACTGCGCGTCAGATCCGTTATTATGAACAGCATGAATTGATTGTTCCGGCCCGCACTTCAGGCAATCAGCGGTTATTTTCTTTTAATGATGTGGAACGCCTCCTCGAGATTAAGGCTCTCATTGAGAAGGGGATCAATATTGCCGGCATCAAGCAGGTTATAAATCCGCTTAAGCGGCAATCCGAGGAAGCTACTGTCGTCAGCGAACAGTCGGAACAGCGGCGGCGCTCATTGAATGTCAAGCAGCTCAGAGGGCTGCTTAAGGAAGGGCTGACGGAACGTCAGCCGGGCAAGAACTTGATGATTCAAGGCCAGCTTTCTCATTTTTATACCAAGAAGTAGCATGGAAGGGGATGAGTTTTTCGTGGGGTATACAGCAGAGGATATTAAGCGAATCGCCAAGGAGCAGAATGTACGGTTTATTCGATTGCAATTTACAGATTTGCTGGGCACGATTAAAAACGTCGAAATTCCGGTCAGCCAGCTGCAAAAAGCGCTTGACAACAAGATGATGTTTGACGGCTCTTCAATTGAAGGTTATGTACGGATTGAAGAATCCGACATGTACTTGTACCCGGATCTTGATACTTGGGTCGTCTTCCCGTGGGTTGCGGAGGAGCGTGTCGCGCGGCTGATTTGCGATGTCTACATGCCGGATGGGTCGCCCTTTGCCGGAGACCCGCGGGGGATTTTAAAGCGCGTGCTTCGCGAAGCGGAGGAAATGGGCTTTACCGCTATGAATGTAGGGCCGGAGCCGGAATTCTTTTTGTTCAAGACCGACGAGAAGGGCAACCCGACTACAGAGTTGAATGATCAGGGCGGCTACTTCGATTTGGCGCCTACCGATCTGGGCGAAAATTGCCGGCGGGAAATTGTGCTGACGCTGGAGGAGATGGGGTTTGAAATCGAGGCCTCACATCATGAGGTGGCGCCTGGACAGCACGAGATCGATTTCAAATATGCCGATGCTGTGAAGGCGGCGGATCAGATCCAAACCTTCAAGCTTGTCGTCAAAACAGTGGCGCGGCAGCATGGCCTGCATGCGACCTTTATGCCGAAGCCGCTGTTCGGGGTGAACGGATCGGGCATGCACTGCCATCAATCGCTGTTTCGCGGCGGGGAGAATGCATTTTATGATGAGCATGACGAGCTTGGCCTAAGCGATACGGCAAGGCATTATATGGCTGGTATTTTACAGCATGCCAGAGCGTTTGCCGCCATTACGAACCCGACAGTCAACTCGTATAAGCGGCTGGTGCCCGGCTATGAGGCGCCGTGTTATGTAGCCTGGTCGGCTAGCAATCGCAGCCCGATGATCCGGATTCCCGCTTCCCGCGGCCTCAGCACGCGTGTAGAAGTGAGAAATCCCGATCCTGCGGCTAATCCGTATCTGGCATTGGCGGTCATGCTGAAGGCCGGGCTTGACGGCATAGCCCGCAAGCTGCCGCTTCCTGCGTCTACGGACCGCAATATTTATATCATGACAGAGGAAGAGCGGGAGAGCGAAGGAATTGTAAGTCTGCCGCTTGATCTAAAGGAAGCTCTTGACGAACTGCTTGCCAGTGAAGTGGCATGTGCCGCATTGGGCGATCACGCGTTAGCTCATTTTTGCGAGCTGAAGGAGATTGAATGGGATATGTTCCGAACGCAAGTTCATCAGTGGGAACGGGATCAATATTTGCGGTTATATTAGAGCGAAATATCCGTCAATTCGATATTGCTTTGGCACATGGGCTCCGCTAGCGCGGGGCTCTTTTTGATGCACAGAAAGTTTAAGTTCACTGCAGCGACAAAGCGCATGAGAGCTTGCTTTACGGCGAAGCAGCGATAGCACCAAGGGAGGCTTCAGTCGTTTTCTATCAACTCTCATTTCGGGTGTTCCTATTAGAGCAATCGCCCTCATAAGATATGTTGTCCAAGCATATTCTATTAAAAATGGGAGAGTGATAGTAATGGAATGGGATGCGATTATGAACCTGGTTGATCAACGGTTAAGCTCTATCGTTGTATGCTGCTGGATTGTAGGAATAGTGTTGAAACGCACGCCGCACGTTCCCGACTGGACGATTATCTACATTGTCACTGCCACAGCTATATTGCTTTCCGGCTTTTCGATCGGGTGGGGTGTAGAGTCTGTTGTTCAGGGGATATTGTGCGGTGCGGCGGCTGTATACGGCCATCAGCTTTACAAGCAAAGCAGGAAGGGGATCTTCCCCGATGATAAGCAAACAAAATAAAATAGACCCGCGCATAGGCGGGTCTTGCGAATGAGCAAGCACAGATTAGATGAATCCAAATCCAAAGCAGCCGCAAAGGATAATAACCAGCAGAATGAACAGAACCAGCGTCGAGCCCATGTTGTTACGAAATTCTCCTCCAACACATCCCATTTTGTCATGCACCTCCTTGATCAGAGTACATGTTAAGTTATGCTTGAAAGTTGCTTAATGATTGGGTGTTTGTTACTAATTGCATAAATCCGTGGTTTTTGCCCAGTATAGAAGCGATTAAACTCTGCCTGCCTGCAGAGTTTATTTGTTTGTAAAAGGGTTGCATACGGATACAAGTTCTGCCACAATTGGCATACTAGCGAATAAGTCCGTTTGTTCGCATTTGAGTCTGATGGTGAAAGGGGAGACAGGGAGCAGATTGCTCATATGCATATGGTACGAAAAATCGGGTTAGTTCGACATTTCAAAGTGAAGCATCCATATCCGAAAGGGAGGCGCTTTAGTGCGGATGAGGTGACGGAATGGTTTCGCGCCTATGATCAGGCTGATATTGAGGAGGGAGAAACCGGGCTGGGGGAAACGGCTTGGGATGAGTGCTATGTCAGTGTAATGCCGAGGGCGGTTCGTACGGCTGAATTAATTTTTGGCGGAAAGCTTCATGTGAAGGCAGAGCTGCGGGAAATTCCGGCGCCTGAATTCAAGTTCAAGTTGAAGCTGCCCTTTCTTGTGTGGGCGATCCTAATCAGGTTTTCAGGGCTGTTTAATCGCCGCACGAGAGCGGATATAGAGGAGGCAAAGGCGCGGGTCAAAACGGTGATCGATGAAATTATGGTCGGACAGGCAAGCAGCGTGCTTATTGTGAGCCATGCAGCGCTGATGCATTATTTGCGCAAGGAGCTGAAAAGGAGGGGCTTTCACGGCCCAGGCTTTACCTATGCGGATAATGGGAAGCTGTATCTATATGAACGCGATGAGAAAAACTTCTATCGAAGTCCTTCGAGGATGAGCGACCTATAGGTTTGCCTGGCAAACCCGCCTCGTAAGCTTGAGGTGGTTTTTATCGCCAATAAGAATTTTGTTTTTTCCGCACAGCCTGAAAACGTATAAATTCTGGCGTGGTTAAAAAAGAGCTGTCTCAGAAGCGGTTTGTCAACTGCTTCTGAGACAGCTCTTTCCTTTTCACTGTAACTTGAGTTGCCTTATGCAAGGCAGCCCCGCATTCTAATGGATGTCGCGGAACAATCCGATAACCTTGCCCAAAATGGTGACATTGCGCAATCGAATCGGCTTCATCGTAGCGTTCTCCGGCTGCAAGCGGATATGATCCTTCTCTTTGTAGAAGGTCTTGACGGTTGCTTCATCATCCTCGGTCATTGCTACGACGATATCGCCGTTCATGGCAGTCGGCTGCTGACGGACGATCACATAGTCGCCGTCATGAATACCCGCTTCGATCATACTTTCGCCCATAACGCTGAGAATAAAGACGTTATCGTCCCCGACGCGGTCGGCCGGCAACGGGAAGTAGTCTTCGATGTTCTCGGTTGCTGTTATCGGCATACCTGCGGTTACTTTGCCGACGACCGGCACTTTGGCGATGGCTTGCGGGAACGGCAGCTCTGAAATCGTCTGGTCCAAAATCTCGATCGCCCGCGGTTTGGTTGGATCGCGCCGGATCAGACCTTTCTTCTCCAATCGATCCAGATGGCCGTGTACCGTCGAGCTCGAGGCGAGACCTACTGCTTCACCGATTTCACGTACAGATGGCGGGTAGCCTTTCTCCCGAACTTCATTCTTGATGAATTCGAGTATCGCCTGCTGGCGGTTGGAAAGTTTCGACACTGGAATCACTCCATAAGTTCATTTGTGTAAAATTATAGCACAGAACCGGAGTTCGTACAAACATAGGTTCGAGAAAAAATGCACTTTAATTATTTTGCAAAAAAATTACGAACAAAAGTTCTTGTTTTGGTATTGACTGCAAACGGATGTTCGTGCTATTCTAAATTCAACAAAACAGAACAAACGTTTGGGGTGCTGGTCATGATGACAATCTCTTATTATAGCAGCGATCGGAAGGAACTGGGCAATAAGCCGGCAAAGCAGGCAATGAAGAAGCGGACGGCAGGACGTCTGATGGTGCGTGTTGCAGCAGCAGCGCTGTTCGCAATATTGCTCTACAGCGGGTTGAATTTAGTGAAAAGCAGCGCTAACGGGGAGCAGTTGGAGCCGGCTCGTGCCGATGAACGCATCCTCGTAGTTGGCGCGGGGGACACGCTATGGGCAATAGCGGGCAAGGTACGCAATCAAGACGAGGATTTACGACGTGTCGTCTATGATATTCAACAGCGGAATCAATTGAAGAGCAGTATGTTGAAGGTAGGACAGACGTTGATCGTGCCTGCGAAGTAATGGTTGGACGTTATGGGGGATAGTTTCAATTTAGGTAAGCGTTGCGTCCGGGTCATTGCCCGGATTCGACGCTTTTTTTTATGCATTTGTTTTGGCAGTATTAAGGAACAAAGGGTGAACATCTCGCGGCATTCTTGACAATTGAGGATTAAAAATGCAAAGTAAAGGGTGGTACATATGTCATTGCTTTAATGATCAGGGAGGCGTCTTGTTTTGGAGAAGTTAATTGCAAGAATTAATGAGCTGTCGCGCAAGCATAAGACAGTTGGGCTCACAGCAGAGGAGACGGCCGAGCGCGAACAACTGCGCAAGGAATATTTGGACAACTTCAGAAGAAACTTCCGCAATCAGATGAATTCGATTCGCTGGGCAGAGGATGAAGATTCAAACGGCGGAGGCTCAATAAAACATTAGACAGCATTTTAGGAGGTTATATTTGTGTCAGCGCGGTCATGGGAAAGAAAAGTAAGAAAAAATCAAGCTCAACTGAACAAGCAGCGGAAAAAGCGGGGGGAGAAGCCGTTAAATACGGGTGTCTCTGCGCCCGGCGCGGATATCTTTAAAGGGCGCAGCATTATTTTACCGGCATTTTTAGTGCTGTTTACAGCCTTGTTTGCCATTATGTCTACCGCTTCTGGAGCGGAGCAGACGAGCGGCACCTTGTTCTGGGTAACCATCGTTTGTTATTTGCTGCTGGCTGTCATGTTTATTTTGCGGCGCCCTTATTTGGCTGTTGGTAAGGATTATGTGAAGACGCGCCGTTTTAGCGGCGACCGGATGCTGATGGCTAGCAATATAAAGGCGATTAAGGTTGAACCCGGCAATGTTGTCATCGAGCAAGTGAAGGGTGCGAACTGGGTGTTTACGCGTACGATTAACCGTTATCCGATTGAACAAATGACGGAGCGTCTGCGGGCCTTTGCTGCGGCAAATCAAGTTACTTTCAACGAAAAATAAGCTGTAATCGCATTTAGGAGGAATTGGGTTGGCTAAGAAGGCAGTTTTATTCGATTTGGATGACACTTTGTTGTGGGATGACCGCAGCGTTCAGGAAGCATTTGCGGCAACTTGCGAGACGGCAGCGGCCAAGACCGGCATCGATCCGGACAAGCTGGAAGAGGCAGTCCGCGCTGAAGCCCGCAAGCTGTATGAATCGTACGAGACGATTACGTTTACGAAGATGATCGGAATTAATCCATTCGAGGGGCTTTGGGGCAATTTCACTGCCGGCAAGCAGCCTGAGTTCCGCAAGATGGAGCAGTTAGTGCCAGGATATCGCAAGGATGCATGGACGAACGGACTGAAGGCGCTAGGCATCGACGATGCTGAGCTTGGCGCTGAACTGGCGGAGCAATTCCCGGCAGAGCGCCGCAAGCGTCCGATTGTATACGAGGAGACATTCCGGGTGCTCGATCAATTGAAAGGCAAATATAAGCTGCTCCTGCTGACGAATGGCTCGCCGGACTTGCAGCAGGAAAAGCTCGATGGCGTGCCTGAGCTTATACCGTATTTCGATCATATTATTATTTCCGGCGAATTTGGCCGTGGCAAACCGGCGGCGGAGATATTCGAGCATGCGCTTGAGCGGCTTGGGCTTGAGGCGGAGGATGGCATCATGGTGGGCGACAAGCTGACAACTGATATTTTGGGCGCCAATACAATTGGCATGACTTCGGTATGGATCAACCGCGACGGAAAACAACGGACGGACGAAATTATTCCTACGCTTGAAATTTCCAGTCTGGAACAATTGTTGCCACTGCTTAGCTAGATCGGATATGTTAAAATAAAGGTCGAGCACAGGAGATGCTTTCCTGAACTCGACCTTTTCTCATTTTTGAAATGCGGGATCTTCATAGGGATGCGCGATCCAGCCTTCAGTTTCAATAAAGAGACGAACTGCAACGATTTGACGATTGTCCATTAAGGTGAAAAAATGCGGCTTGTGCTCCGGCACGGAGATGACGTCGCCGGCTTCCAGTTCAACATCGAAATAGCCGACATCGTCAGTGCCTTTAATAATGAAGATGCCGCGGCCGGCAGTAATGGCGCGTACTTCATCCTCGGTATGGGTATGCACCTGCTCGAATTTTTTGAGCAGCTCATCCAGATTAGGCGTAGCATCGGACAGGGCGATAATATCCCATGTCTGATAGCCGCGGCGCTGTGCCAGATCGCGAATTTCTTCGTCGAAAGTAGCCAAGATCTGTTCTTTCTCTTCAGCGCTCAAAACAAATTTATTTTGCAGCTCTGCGGAAAGTTTGGCTGGATTCCAATGTTCATATAATACTTCCTGTTGGTCCAAAAAAGCGCGAACGTTTTCTTCGCCCTGGATACGTTCTTCTGTGTTGCGAATGCGAATTTCAGCCATTCCCGAATCCCTCATTTCCAATATTCTTATTTCCGATATGAATAATTATATTATAAAACCGGAAGGCTGTCGATTGCCAGCTTTTCAAATTCCGAGTATTCTGGTAGACTATGTCTTAATGATTTTCGACACGGAAGGGGTCTTTTGAATGAACAAACCGACATTGCAGGAAATGCTGAAGCGGCGCATTTTAATATTGGATGGCGCGATGGGAACGATGATTCAGCAATGCGATTTGACAGCTAGAGATTTCGGCGGCGAAGACCTCGAAGGCTGTAATGAAATGCTTGTATTGACGCGACCGGACGTCATTCGTGATATTCATGAAGCTTATTTGGAAGCAGGCGCCGATATTTTGGAGACGAACACGTTTGGCGCAACAGGAGTCGTTCTGGTGGAATATGATATACCCGAGAAGGCGCGGGAAATCAACCTGGCAGCGGCAGCTATCGCCGTCGAAGCGGCAAGAAAGTTTTCGACGCCGGACCATCCGCGCTATGTGGCTGGTGCGATGGGACCTACGACAAAGACGTTGTCAGTCACGGGCGGCGTAACGTTCGATCAGCTCGTTGACAGCTATTGCGAGCAAGCGGTGGCGCTAATTGAAGGCGGAGTTGATGCGCTGCTGCTGGAAACTTCTCAAGATACGCTGAATGTAAAGGCTGGCAGCATCGGCATTCAAAAGGCGTATGAAATAACAGGCACCCACCTGCCGCTCATGATTTCCGGCACAATCGAACCGATGGGCACGACGCTTGCCGGACAAAGCATTGAATCGTTCTATATTTCGCTGGAACATTTGAAGCCGGTCTCGATCGGTCTCAACTGTGCGACAGGACCGGAATTTATGCGCGACCATATTCGTTCCTTGTCGGCAATTGCCGATGCGGCAATCAGCTGTTATCCGAATGCGGGCTTGCCTGATGAGAACGGGCAATATCATGAATCGCCGGCATCGCTGGCGACGAAGATTGCCGCCTTTGCTGAGCAGGGCTGGCTCAACATTGCCGGCGGCTGCTGCGGGACAACGCCGGCGCATACGCGTGCCATGGTGGAGGTTTTGTCCAAATACGAGCCGCGCCAACAGATGGGCGAGCATCCGCCGGCCGTTTCCGGAATAGATACCGTATTTATTGAAGCGGACAATCGTCCGATCATGATTGGCGAACGCACCAACATTTCGGGCTCGCGCAAATTCAAGCGGCTTATTAAAGAAGAAAAATTCGATGAAGCTTCCGAAATCGCCAGGGCGCAAGTTAAGGGCGGCGCTCATATTATCGACATCAATCTCCAGGATACAGACATTGACGAAGCGTATGCGGTGCAGCAATTTTTGCCGCAGGTGGTCAAGAAAATTAAAGTGCCGCTCATGCTTGACTCAACCTATGATCATATCATTGAGCTGGGGCTCAAATATTCGCAAGGCAAAGCGATCATCAACTCCATTAATCTGGAGGACGGCGAAACGAAATTCGAGAAGATTGTACCGCTCATTCATCGTTATGGAGCGGCCGTTGTCTGTATTTTGATTGATGAGCGCGGCCAGGCTGTTTCGCGGGAAGCGAAGATGGAGGTCGCTACCCGTTCGTATGAACTACTTGTCAACAAATACGGCTTAAATCCGGAAGATATTATTTTTGATCCGAATATGTTCCCGGTGGGCTCCGGCGATCCGCAATATATCGGTTCGGCTGTAGAGACGATTGAAGGCATTCGCATGATCAAAGAGAAATATCCGCAGGCCAAAACGATTCTCGGCCTAAGCAACATTTCTTTTGGATTGCCGGATGCTGGCCGCGAGGTGCTGAACTCGGTTTATTTGTATCATTGTACGCGGGCCGGACTGGACTATGCGATTGTCAACACGGAAAAGCTGGAGCGTTACGCGTCTATACCTGAAGAAGAACGGAAGCTGGCGGAAGAATTGATCTTCAACACGAATGACGAGACACTTGCGGCATTCGTATCTGCATTCCGGGACAAGAAGATCGCGAAAAAAGAAAAAACGTCGAATTTGCCGCTGGAAGAACGGCTTGCTTCTTATGTCGTTGAAGGCACGAAGGAAGGCCTTATCCCCGATTTGGACGAGGCCCTAAAAAAATATGCCCCGCTGGACATTATTAACGGCCCGTTGATGAAAGGGATGGAGGAAGTCGGCCGGCTGTTCAACAATAATGAGCTGATTGTGGCAGAGGTGCTGCAAAGCGCGGAAGTAATGAAGGCGTCGGTTTCTCATTTGGAGCAGTTTATGGAGAAGAATGAAACGGCGGTCAAAGGGAAAGTTATATTGGCGACCGTAAAAGGCGATGTCCATGATATCGGCAAAAATTTGGTCGAAATTATTTTGTCGAATAATGGCTATAAAATAATAAATCTTGGCATTAAGGTGCCGCCGGAGCAATTGATAGAAGCTTATCGCAAGGAGCAGGCAGATGCCATCGGGCTCTCAGGTCTGCTTGTTAAATCGGCGCAGCAGATGGTCGTGACAGCTCAGGATTTGCGTACGGCAGGCATTAATGCCCCTATTCTTGTAGGGGGAGCGGCCTTGACCCGCAAGTTTACAAAAACGAGAATCGGTCCAGAATATGATGGACTTGTTCTTTATGCCAAAGATGCAATGGAAGGCCTTGATATCGTCAACAAGCTGATGGTGCCTGAGCATCGTCAAGCCTTTGAGGAGGAATGGGCCAATTTCAAGGCATCAGGCGGGCTGGAGCCTGAGGAAAAGAAGGAAGGGCCGACTTTAACGCGGGCTGTGCGCTCGAATATTGCCACAGATGCTCCCATTTACCTGCCGCCGGATTTAGAGCGTCATGTACTGCGCAATGTGCCGATTCCGCAGATTATTCCATATGTGAATATGCAGATGCTGCTTGGTCATCACTTGGGCTTGAAGGGCAAGGTGGAGCAGCTGCTCGCAGAAGGCAACGAAAAGGCGGCGCAGCTTAAAGAAACGGTCGATCAGGTGCTGCAATTAGCGGTCACGGACGGCATTATTCAGGCTCATGGCATGTATCGCTTCTTCCCGGCGCAATCTTCGGGCAATGATATTATCATCTACGATCCGCAGCAGCCGGGACGGGAAATCAAACGTTTCTCCTTCCCACGCCAGCAGGTAGAGCCTTACCTGTGTCTGGCAGATTTTTTACGCTCGGTAGAGAGCGGGGAGATGGATTATGTCGGTTTCCTTGTCGTTACAGCGGGAGCGGGTGTACGAGATTTGGCCAATCAGTGGAAGGACAGCGGCGACTATTTGCGCTCCCATGTACTGCAAGCCGTAGCGCTTGAGGTCGCTGAGGGCTTGGCGGAAAAGGTTCACCATATGATGCGCGACATTTGGGGCTTCCCGGATCCGCTGGAAATGACGATGAAGCAGCGTCATGGCGCCCGTTATCAAGGAATACGCGTCTCGTTCGGTTACCCGGCATGTCCCAACCTGGAGGATCAGCAGCCGCTGTTCGAGCTGATGAAGCCGGAGGACATTGGCATTGAACTGACAGAAGGGTTTATGATGGAGCCGGAAGCTTCAGTATCGGCCATGGTATTTGCTCATCCGCAGGCACAGTATTTTAACGTAGATAAGGCGTAGGACGATCATTAACCCTTGGGTGTGCGAAGCTGCAAATTCGCATGCTCAAGGGTATTGTTATATGATGATAAAAAGGAGGCTGCGCGATGAAGTTTTTGTTTCTCGGTACATGTGCGGGCAGGCCGTCAAAAGAGCGTAATGTAACGTCTGCAGCTTTGGTGCTGCCTGAGCCGGCCAACGGTTTTTGGCTGTTTGACGCAGGTGAGGCGACCCAGCATCGGCTCATGGAAACAAAATTAAAGCTGAACAAGCTTGAAAAAATATTTATTACCCATCTGCATGGCGATCATTTGCATGGCTTGCCGGGCTTACTGAGCAGTCGCTCTTATTTTGAAGGAGCGGGCGCGCTTGAGCTGTACGGTCCTGCAGGTATCAAAGGCTATCTGGAGGCTGTGTTCCATTATACGGCGACCCAGCTGAGCTATGAGCTAACAATTGTAGAGGTTGAAGGTGATCGACAGGTGGTAATGGACGACGGGCATTACCGCGTCACCGCTGCGTCATTGGATCATCGGGTGCCTTGCTATGGCTACAGGGTCGAGGAAGCAGACCGGCCGGGCAGGCTTGATGCGAAGCGGCTGGCCGAACTGGGAATAGCGCCGGGGCCGCTCTATGGAAGGCTGAAGCGGGGGGAGAATGCCCAGCTGCCTGACGGCCGAATCATCCTTGCATCCGAGGTGGTTGAGCCTGATGTTCCGGGCAGAACTGTAGCTTTGCTAGGAGATACCCGCCCTTGTGAAAATGGCATTTTGCTGGCCAGCGGCGCAGATTTGCTTGTTCATGAGGCGACATTTGAGACAGGGCTGGAGGAAAAAGCTTATACTTATGGCCATTCCACTGTACAGCAGGCAATCGATATTGCGAAGGCGGCAAAAGCGAGGCGGCTTGTACTGACGCATTTCAGCTCGCGTTACGACAAACAGAGCGTTGCGAAGATGATCGAAGAAGGAAAGCGGCAGTTTGCCGAAATTGAAGCGGCTTACGATTTTTTTGAACGCTCCGTTTAGAGTGGGCATTGCAGGCCGAACATGCATTCTGTACAATAGAAATTAGGTATACGAATGAGGAGGACATCGTGCAATGAACCGGTGGACGGGGAAAGCCTCCGGTCTGGAGGAATGGCTGGAGCTGCTGCGGCAGCAGCCGGACATTATTGAGAACATTACGCATTGGCATACCTTTCCGGCCCGCGAGGCGCGGACGGTGCCGATGCCTGACGGCATACATCCTGAGCTTAGCAAGGCATTATCTGAACGAGGGATCGAGCGGCTGTTCGTACATCAAGCGGAAGCATTCGCCGCTGTAAGAGACGGACGGCATGTGGTTGCGGTCACGCCGACAGCATCGGGCAAGACGCTTTGTTATAACCTGCCTGTCCTGCAATCGCTGCTTGCGCAGGAGAGCGGGCGGGCGCTATATTTGTTTCCGACGAAGGCGCTGGCGCAGGATCAGGTCGCTGAGCTGCAGCAGCTGGCAGAGCTGATGGATGTCGATTTGAAGACGAGTACTTACGACGGCGACACTCCGCCTGCGGTGCGGCAAGTGGTGCGCAATGCCGGGCATATCGTTGTAACCAATCCGGATATGCTTCATTCCGCGATTTTGCCGCATCATACCAAGTGGGTAAAGCTGTTTGAAAATATTAAGTATATCGTAATAGACGAGGTTCACTCCTATCGGGGCGTGTTCGGCAGCCACGTTGCCAATGTCATTAGAAGATTGAAGCGAATCTGCCGCTTCTACGGCTCTAATCCGCAGTTTATTTGCGCTTCGGCGACCATCGACAATCCACGCGAGCATGCCGAGCGTTTGCTCGGCGAGCAGGTGGCGCTCATAGACAACAATGGAGCTCCGATGGGAGAGAAGCACTTTATTTGCTATAATCCTCCGGTTGTGAACAAGCAGATGGGAATCCGCCGCAGCAGTGTGCTGGAGACGCGTCGTCTGGCGGGAATGCTGCTGCGCCAAGGGGTGCAGACGATCGTGTTTGCGCGCAGCCGGGTCCGTGTCGAGCTGCTGCTTACTTATTTGCAGGAGCAGGTGAAGGATGAGCTGGGAGCGAAGACGATTCGCGGCTATCGCGGCGGCTATTTGCCGCAATTGCGGCGTGAAATCGAGCGCGGCCTGCGCAATGGCGAAATCCGCGGCGTGGTCAGCACGAACGCGCTGGAGCTCGGCATCGATATCGGCCAGCTTCAGGCCTGCGTCATGAACGGCTACCCGGGAACGATCGCCAGCACCTGGCAGCAATCCGGACGGGCCGGACGGCGGCAGGGCACTTCCGTTACGTTTCTCGTGGCAAGCAGCAATCCGCTCGATCAGTATATGATTCAGCATCCGGAATTCTTTTTCAACCGACCGCCGGAGCGGGCGTTGATTCATCCGGATAATCTGCTCATATTGATCGACCATATCAAATGCGCGGCCTATGAGCTGCCGTTTGAGGCAGGTGAGCGATTTGGCGAGGAGGAGCTGGAGCATATGCTGGAATTTCTGACAGAGGAAAAGGTGCTGCACCGGGTCCAGAATCGCTGGTACTGGATGGAGCAGTCCTTTCCGGCTCATGGAATATCGCTGCGGTCTGCAGCGCAGGAGAACTTTATTATTATCGATATGACAAACGGCAGCCGGGTGCTTGGCGAAGTTGACCGCTTCAGTGCGCCGACGCTCATCCATGAAGAAGCGATCTATATCCATGAAGGCGTCCAGTATCAGGTGGAGAAGCTGGATTATCCCGAGAAAAAAGCTTACGTCCGCGAAGTGGACGTTGACTATTTTACAGATGCGAACATGGCAGTTGAGCTTAAGGTGCTTCATGTGGACAAGCAGTGCGAGAGCGGAGAGCTGCTTCGCCAATACGGGGAAGTAACGGTCAACGCCAAAGCGACTATTTTCAAGAAGCTTCGTCTGCGCTCGCATGAAAATATCGGCTCAGGGCCAATTCACCTGCCGGAGGAAGAGCTGCATACGAGCAGCTACTGGTTTTCCTTCAGCGAAGAGGCGGCTGCGCGCAAAAGCACGAACGAGATGCAGCAGGCTTTGCTTGGCCTGTCCAACGTGCTTGTCCATATTGCGCCGCTCTATTTAATGTGTGATCCGCAGGACATTCGCGTGGTGCCTCAGGTGAAGGCGATACATACGAAACGGCCGACGATATTTTTTTATGACCGTTACCCGGGCGGCATCGGGCTTAGCGAGCGGCTTTACGAGGTGCATGAGCAGCTGCTGGAGCAAGCGCGAGAGGTTATTCGCTCCTGTACTTGTCTGAGCGGCTGCCCGGCTTGTGTAGGACCGATGGAAGAGGTTGGGCTGCTCGGCAAAACAAATGCACTGGAACTAATTGATGAAGTACAGGTGATGCCATGAGCAGGCTGCGTGATAAGCTTTTGCGAATGAAGAGCCATACTGCTGCGCAGGAGCAGGAGGAAGGCAAAGCGGAGGCGGCGAATACAGGAGATGCGCAGCAGGAGGAGCTGTCGGCTGACTGGAAAAGGATGGACGTCCGCGAGGAGCGGACGGCGGAAGGCAGCTTTTTGCTGCGCGAGCGGCGTTACCCGCTTTCCTACCGGCATGGGGAGCATCAGCTGGATGAGCTGGCTTCAACTGCGGCGGGTCTCATCGCCTTTCAGGCGCAGAAGGAAGGGGCGTCAGCCGTTAATCCTATCCATGACCGCATTTTGTTTTTTGATTTGGAGACGACTGGACTCGGGATTGGGGCTGGCAATGTTCCTTTCATGGTCGGCCTCGGTTTTTGCAGCGGCGAACAATTTGTAGTCGAGCAAATGCTGATTCGCCATCCGGCGGAGGAACGGGCAATGTTGGCCTATCTCATGGATAAGCTGCCGAACTTTACGCATTTGGCCACCTATAACGGGAAAACCTTCGACTGGCCCGTATTGATGAACCGTTTTATTCTGCATGGCTTCCGCCAATTTGCCTGGCAGCCGGTTCACCTCGATCTGCTGCATCCTTCCCGCAGCATTTGGCGCAATACGCTCGCTTCCTGCAAGCTAAGCCATATCGAGGAGGAGCGTCTTGGCATTGCCCGCGTCGATGATGTGCCTGGCATGCTGGCGCCTTCGATTTATTTTCAATTTCTGGCTGACCAAGAGCCTGCTCCGCTGCTGGGCGTATTCCGGCATAATGAAATCGACATGATATCGCTTGCGTGTCTGGCGATTCGCTTCGCCCACTTGCTTGCCGGACAGCTGGGAGAAAGGCTGCCTTACCCGGATGGGGCGGAAGAGCTGATCCGCACCGGGATGTGGCTGGAAAAGATGCAGGGCGCTCCCGCTGCCGAACCGCTCTATGCCAGGCTGCAGGAATGGAGCAGTCCGGCGCCCCAAGCGTGGCTAATGCTGGCTGCGCGGGACAAGAAGTATGGCAATTGGCCGCGGGCTGTGTTATTGTGGCAGAAGGTTGTACAGGCTGCCGATGGGGCGGAATGGCACAGCTGGGAAGCCCATATTGAGCTGTCCATGTATTATGAACATAAAACAAAGCAATTCGAGCCGGCGCTGGCGTTAGCGGAAACAGCGCTGTCGCTTGCAAGGAGGCGCTATACAGGGCTTGTCCGCCCTGGGGCAAAGCAGCGTGCAGAGCTTGAAGGGATACGCAAGCGAATTGAACGGCTGCGGCTTAAAGTTAGGAGGATCAGCGATGAGTATGCGGAAGCTCGGCGGATTGTTGATTGATCTGGACGGCACGCTTTATCACGGCAATACGATGATTGACGGTGCCGATCGGCTTATTCGCGGCTTAGAACGGCTTAACCTGCCTTATTTATTTGTTACTAACAATTCATCCGCTGCGCCGGAGGCGGTAGCAGAACGGCTGAAGTCGATGGGGATTCCTGCTGAACCGCAGCATGTCTGCACATCGGCGCAAGCTGCGGCAGCTTATATTTGCGATCGTTACCAAGACGGACGCGTGTTTGTCGTTGGCGAGCACGGTCTTGAGCATGCATTGCTCGAAGCCGGATTGCAGGTCGTCCAGGAAAAGCCGAACGTTGTTGTACAAGGAATTGACCGCCATCTCACCTATGAGCGGCTGGCGGCAGCTGTAAGCCATATCCGGTCAGGAGCCGACTATATATTAACGAATCCGGATGTGCTTCTTCCTTCTGATAAAGGTTTTATTCCCGGAGCAGGGTCGATATCGGCCATGCTGGAGCGGGCCAGCGGAGCAGAGCCGACTGTCATCGGTAAGCCGTCGGCAATCATGATGAATTACGCCCTGTCACGCATCGGGCTCCCGGTGGAACAGGTGTGGGTTATCGGCGATAACCCGGCGACAGATATCGCCGCGGCGCATGCTGTAGGCTGCCGGTCGGCGCTTGTATTGACAGGTCTTGCGACGGAAACGAATTACAAGGAGCTGCTTGGACGCGCTAATTGTCATGCTGATGAAGTTATCGGGGATTTGCATCTATTGTTGCAAAGAATTGAACAATTATCCTCGCCTTGACGTTTATTATGACTGGCAAACTGGCACGCTAACGATAATGGAGAAATAAATTGTAATACAACTAGATTTTGCTTTAGTTCCTACTAAAGTTGTACCAATAAGCGAGGAAGTGACCCGATGCCAGAGTGGCCGGAAATGGAAAATTATCGTATACAGTTAGCAGCGCGCATTGCCGGACAGCCGGTTACAGGCGTGCAGGTAACCCGCGAAAAATCGATCAACGTGATGCCTGAGCAGTTCGCAGCAGAGCTGGTCGGGCGCACAGTCTGGTATGTGGAGCGGCGCGGCAAATTCCTGCTGTTTCATTTGGATAACGGGAAAAGGCTGCTGCTGCATCTTATGCTTGACGGCTTGATTCAATTCAAACCGGCGGCGGAGAAGCCCGAGCGATCGGTCCAAGTGACGATCGGCTTCCCGAAAGGAGAGCTTCGCTTTATCGGCCTGCGTCTTGGCTATATCCACATCCTGACCGCCAAGGAGGTCGACGCGCAGCTGCAAGCGCTGGGGCCTGATCCGTTCGATAGGCGGCTGACGCTTGAGCGCTTCAAACAGCTGTTTGCGGGCAAGCGAGCGGCGCTTAAATCTGCTCTGGTCGACCAGCATGTAATTGCCGGCATAGGAAATTGCTACGCAGATGAAATCGCCTTTGCAGCGGGCGTCCGTCCTGATATCCGCATTCCATCTTTGGAAGCGGCCGATTGGGAACGGTTATATAAAGCGATGCGGGAGGTGCTGCATGACGCTCTCTCTGCCGGCGGCTATATGGAGCTGCCGCTGGATTCAGACGATACTTTAACGGGCGGTTATAACGAGCGGTGCCTTGTCTATGATCGCGGCGGCGAACCCTGCCTGCGTTGTAATGGCACGATTGTGCAGAGTGAAGCAAGCTCGCGCAAAATATTTTTCTGCCCAGCCTGTCAGAAGGAACGGTAGCGGCCGATGAGAGCCGGTTGTCATGTCTCTACCCGCGGCGGATATCGGGAAGCGGCCAGACGCGCCCTAGGGCAAGGGGCGGCCGCCTTTCAGTACTTTCCGAAAAACCCTCGCAGCATTGCCGTAAAAGCATTCGATCACGCAGATGCGGAGCGCTGCAGGCAGTATTGCGAGCAGAACGGTCTTGTGTCGATTGCCCATTCTTCTTATCCTGCTAACATTGCGGCAGAAGATCCGCTTCACCGTGCGCGCACTGCCGAGTCGCTGCTTAACGATCTGACGATCGCTGAAGCATGCGGCTCGCTTGGAGTGGTCGTACACTTTGGCGTATATAAAGGCAAGACATTGCTGGAAGGCTATCAAAACATCGTCATCTCCTTGAGCGAAATTGCGGACCGCTGGAATGGGAAGGCCAAGCTGCTTATTGAAAACCAATCCGGCGAGCATACGCTGATGGGAATTACGATGGAGGAGCTTGCACAGGTCCGCAGCCTGAGCCGCGGGCATAATAAGATTGGCTTTTGCCTGGATACCTGCCATTTGGTCGCCAGCGGCCAGTGGGACGGACAACCGCACGGAGCGTGGCTGGACAAGGCCGAGCAGCTGGGCATTATCGACCATCTGCTGGCTATTCATTTGAACGATTCCGTCTACCCTTTCGGCGCCAGACGAGATCGTCATGCGAGAATTGGCGAGGGGCATATTAGCGCGGAAGGGTTTGAATGGCTCGTCAATCATCCGCTGCTGAAGGAAGTACCCTTTATACTGGAAACGCCGTCAGACGACGATGGGACACATCGATCTCAGCTCGATCTTATCTGTCAATGGGAGAGGAGATAGGACGATGAACGTTTATTTGGATGATTACAGACCATGTCCAGCCGGATTCGTATTGGCCAGCAATGCAGAGGAATGCATCCTGCTGCTGCAGCATGAGGAAGTTGACACGCTGTCACTGGATTATGACCTGGGGTGGGGACAGCCGACGGGGCTTGAGGTCGTTCGTTATATTGTTGAAAGCGGACGGTTTCCGAAAACGATTTATTTGCATACTTCCAGTCCGGCAGGCAAAATGCAGATGTACCGGATGCTGGCGGAGCATGCTCCGGTTCATGTACATATCATTAATAAAGCGATGACCGATTCATAATGGGGGATTGAAGATAATGATTCAAATGCAGAATATTTGTTGGCGCCGAGACGAGCGAACAATATTGAACAATGTCAATTTACATATTCAGGAAGGCGAGCAATGGGTGCTGCTGGGACGCAACGGCTCAGGCAAAACGTCCTTGCTGGAAATGATGACAGGGTATCTGTTCCCGACATCAGGGGTTGTCGATGTGCTGGGAAATCGCTTTGGGGAATGCGATGTGCGCGAAGTGCGCAAAGAGGTGGGCTATATAAGCCAATCGATGGTGGAGAAGCTCAACCTGGGCGACCCGGTATGGGAGGTAGTGGCGACAGGCGAATATGCTTTCCTGCGATTTTACCAAGAGATCGATGAGCAGGTTCGCTTGAAGGCGTTGCAGCATATTGAGGAAGTTGGGCTTGGCCATATGGCCGAGCAGCCTTTCGGAACGTTATCCCAAGGGGAACGAAAAAAAATTTTGCTGGCCAGAGCGCTGATGAGCAATCCCAAGCTGCTTATTATGGACGAGCCTTGCGCCGGGCTTGATCTGCATGAGCGGGAGAAGCTGCTTATCGACCTGGGCAATTTAAAAGGGCGCGGCATTACCATCGTATATGTAACCCATCATCTGGAGGAAATTATAACATTATTTACACATGTTGCTGTTATTCGTCAAGGTGAAATTATGGCTGCTGGACCTAAACGGGATGTCGTAACCGCTCAAATTATTAGCGATGCTTATGATTGGCCGGTTGAGGTCGAATGGGCAGATGATCGTCCGTGGATTCGGCCGATAGGGGGAGAACGGGCTTGACAGAATGGATTTGTACCGCTAACCGCGGATTTGCCGCTTATGCTGCAGAGGAGCTTCGCCGTTTGTTCCCCGGCATGAAGATGATGCAGCTGGCAGCAGGCGAAATATTTTGGATTGAAGTGGCTGAAGAGCGGGAGGAGGCCCTTGAGCGCATTCATAGCAAAGAGCCGATCTTTTTGCGCCATCTTCAGCCTGTGGAGCGGAAGCTGCCCATCCGCGGCTCTGCAGACGACTTGCAGGCATTAGGCGATGTAGTGCGCCATGCCCGTTTGCGCTTTGCCGGACATACGGTTGCTGTTCATTTGCGCCGTGTAGACCATAGTCCGTTTCCTTATTCAGCTGCCGATACGAAGGCCGTATTGGATGCGGTGCTGATGGAGACTGGCGCTGAACCAACAGTGAAGTCACCAGAGCAAATTATTTCAATTCTGGCAGGCAAGGATGTATTATATGTCGGGATCGGCACACCGGAGGAGCAGCTTTCCGATTGGCCAGGGGGAGCTGTCCGATTCCAGCGGGAGGACGGCCAAATATCACGCGCCAAATTCAAGCTGCTGGAAGCGGAGCAGACCTTTCATCTGGATTTGGCAAGCTACCGGGAAGCGCTTGATATCGGCGCTGCTCCCGGCGGCTGGACGCATCTGCTGCTTGAGCGGGGGCTGAAGGTCACGGCGGTAGATCCAGCGGAACTGCACCCGTCGCTTGCAGCTTATCCGCGGCTGACCGTACTGAACAAAAATGCGGCCGATGTACAGTTCAAGCAGGGACAGTTTAATTTGCTGGTATGCGATATGAGCTGGAGCCCGCTGCAAATGTGCAAGCTGGTGCTGGATCTGGTTCCGGCATTAGAAGCCGGGGCTGCGGCAATTATTACTGTGAAGCTTATGCACAAGAAGCCGCTGCAAACGATACGCGATGTGATCGCAAAGCTGGACGCTGAATTTACTTTGCAGAAAGCGAAGCAATTATTTCACAATCGCGAGGAAATTACGTTATACTTAATGAAGAAATAAAAACATAGCCGGGAAAGCATCCCGCTGCACAGATGAATGAAGCTGTGCATGCCGGGGTGCTTTTTTTTTGCGGCCATTTGTGCGAGGGAGGAAGACAAGTTGAGCTTAATTACAGGACAGTATGTCGGGAATGGGCGCTACCGGATTATAAAATGTATCGGCCGCGGAGGTATGGGGGAAGTGTATGCGGTCGAGGACCGGAAGCTGCAGGGCAAGCTGCGGGCGGTAAAAGTTAATCGGGCACATGCCGCTGAAGGCTTGTATTTGGCGGAGGAGGCGGCAATGCTCATGCGCCTCAACCATCCTTGCCTGCCGCAAATTGTCGATTATTTCCCGCCTGGCCGCGATCAGGCGGAATTGCTCGTCATCGATTATATCGACGGCGTAACTTTGCAAGTATGGAAGGCCGAGCTTAATGAGATTTTAGAGATTGGTGTGCAGCTGTGCCGTGCGCTGGCGTATTTGCATAAGCAACAGCCGCCGATTATACATCGTGATTTAAAGCCGGGCAATGTTATGGTCGATCATAGCGGGCAAGTGAAATTGATTGATTTTGGCATTGCCAGGCATTTCAAAGCCGGAGCGGGCAAAGACACGGTGCTAATCGGTTCTCCGGGCTTTGCGTCGCCGGAGCAGACTGGTGCTGGACAAAGCGATCCGCGGACAGATATATACGGTTTAGGCACGCTGCTCTATTTCTTGCTGAGCGGCGGCACTGCGCCAACCTCGTTTGCAGATTCCGCGCGGCAATTGCCTCCTGCCGTCCCGCAAGTGATAAGAGCTATGGTAGCCCGCATGCTGGAAAAGAGCCCGGAACGCCGCTATCCGGGTGTCGCGGAAGTAGAGGAAGCATTGCAGGGGTGGCTTGCACAAAATGGAAATAACGGTAAAAGGGCGAATATCTCCCCGAAGCTTACTTGCAATAACGGGAAGAAGACGAGACGCATTGCGGTTGCCTCCTTGTCATCCGGCGCAGGAGCGACGACGATCGCTTTAGCGCTTGCGCGGCTGATCGGAATTCAGCAGGCTTGTGCAGCCTTTGAGCATCCGTTGCTGCCGCCTGAGTGGTATGCTGCTCTCCGGCTTGATGAAAGCCGCGCTGCATCTGAGGCGGCCGACATGAGGTATGCGCAATGTCAGGAGGGTGCGGTCAAGTGGCATGCCAGATTGCCCTGGCTGGAAACGGGGGGCTATAAGGATCAGGCCGATAAAATGGAAAAATTTCATTTTATGTACGAGAACTGCGGCGCTCCTGTATCGCTGCTCGACTTATCAAGCAGCTGGCTGCAGCCGGAAGCGCTCCGCTATGCAATGGAGGCGGATGATCTGATTTTGGTGACCGATCCGTATTTATCCAAATGGACCCCGGCCCGGCTGCGCGAGGGCAAAGGCTTGCAGGCTGGACGGCTGGCGCTCGAACACAAACGGACTTGGTGGCTGTTAAATAAAGATATGGCATTCCGCGGGCGCAAGGAATGGCTTGCCATGCTTCCGGGCGAGCCGGCTGCAAGCCTGCCGCAGTTCGCACCCGAGGATATGATTCATCAAGTGTGGCATGGGCGGGGAATTGGCTCTGACAAAAGTTCCCTGGCAAGTACGAAAAGGGCGCTTTGGCCGCTGATTGAGCAGCTTTTCGCAGGAAGCTGATTTAATCGGGACATGTCCTGTGATACAATGGAACGCGAGCGGCTTATCGAAGTCGTTAGTTTAGAAGAAATGGAGCCGCAGTAAAATGAGTTTATTGACCGTGGAAGAATTAAATCATAATTTTGGCGATCGCATGCTTTTTAAAAATGTATCCTTCCGCTTGCTGGCCGGCGAGCATGTCGGACTTGTAGGCGCCAATGGGGCGGGCAAGTCGACGCTAATGAATATTTTAACGGGGAAGGTGCTCAAGGATGAAGGCAGAGTCGAGTGGACGCCCAAGGTCCGTTACGGCTACCTCGATCAGCATACGAAGCTTGAACAGGGAAAAACGATTCGCGATATATTGAAGGATGCTTTTCTCCCGCTGCTGGAGCTGGAAAAGGAGCTGGGGGAAATTGCCTCCAAGATGGCGGATGCCGATCCGGAGGAGCTGGAGGTGCTGCTGGAGCAGATGGGTGAAATCCAGGAGCAGCTGGAGATTGGCGATTTCTATCTGATCGATGTCAAGGTGGAAGAAATGGCGAACGGTCTCGGCCTAAGTGCGATCGGGCTGGATCGCGATGTCACGGCGCTCAGCGGCGGCCAGCGGACGAAAGTGCTGCTTGCCAAGCTGCTGCTGGAAAAGCCGACGGTCTTATTGCTGGACGAGCCAACGAACTATTTGGATGAAGAGCATATTACGTGGCTGTCCAGCTATTTGAAAAACTATCCTTATGCGTTTATCCTGATTTCCCATGATACAAGCTTCATGAATGAGGTCGTCAACGTGATCTATCATTTGGAGTTTGCCAAGCTGACGCGCTATTCGGCGAACTATGAGAAGTTTCTCGCTATGGCTGATATTAGTAAAAGCCAGCATATTGAAGCCTATGAAAAGCAGCAGGAGTACATTAAAAAGCAGGAGGACTTCATTCAGCGCAATAAGGCGCGCGCTTCTACAAGCGGCCGGGCCAAGAGTCGGGAGAAGCAGCTCGAGCGAATCGAGCGGATTGACCGCCCCGACGAGGCAATGAAGCCGACCTTCAACTTTAAAGAGGCGCGCACAAGCGGCAAAACCGTGTTCGAGGCTAAAGGGCTCGTCATCGGCTATACTAAGCCGCTGCTGCCAAGCATGAACATGCTGGTGGAGCGCGGCGACAAAATTGCGATCGTCGGCTGCAACGGTGTTGGCAAATCTACCCTGCTGAAGACGATACTCGGTTTGATTCAGCCGCTTGATGGCGAGGTCTACCATGGCGACTATTTGCATCCTGCATATTTTGAACAGGAGGCTAAGGCGCCTAACATTACGCCGCTGGACGATGTATGGAACGAGTTTTCGCATATGAACCAGCATGAGGTGCGCGGAGCGCTGGCGCGCTGCGGGCTCAAGAACGAGCATATTACTCGCGCGCTTAGCCAGTTGAGCGGCGGCGAGCAGGCCAAGGTGCGTCTGTGCAAGCTGATGCTGCGCGAAAGCAACTGGATTGCATTCGACGAACCGACCAACCATCTTGACGTCGTAGCCAAGGCGGAATTGAAGCGCGCGCTGCAAGCTTTTAAAGGCACCATTATTCTCGTATCCCACGAGCCCGAATTTTATGAGGATTGGGTTACTAAAGTATGGGATGTCGAAGCCTGGTCGATGCAAACGACTTAACGTTATTCATATAATGCCTGAGCGCTCTGGGGTCCTTGACATTCGGTCAACTTGAATTGCCCCAGGCGCTTCTATTATGATAAAGGGAGATCGGTTCCATTAGAGAAACCACAAGAAATGGGTGGACAACGAGATGAAAGAACGTATTTTAGTTATAGAGGACGAAGACGGAATTGCCCGCATATTACAGCTGGAATTGGAGCATGAAGGATATACAGTTGGACGGGCTGCCGACGGCCGCAGCGGACTGGAGCAGGCGGTGTCCGGCGAGTGGGATATGTTGCTGCTCGACGTCATGCTGCCTGAGCTGAACGGGGTTGAGGTGCTGAGAAGATTAAGACAAGCAGGCAACCCGATTCCGATTATTTTACTGACAGCGCGGGATACGATTCCTGATAAGGTGAGCGGCTTTGAGCATGGGGCCAATGACTATATTACGAAGCCGTTTGCGATGGAAGAATTGTTGGCCCGCGTTCGCAATTTGCTGCGTATTTTCGGACAGCAGCAGAAGGAAGCCGAGAGTGCCGATGTCATTAGAGCGGCAGACCTGTCAATTGAGCTGCGCTCGCGTAAGGTATTCCGCAAGGAGATGCCAATCGAGCTAACGCCGCGGGAGTTTGAACTGCTAGTTTATTTGGCCGAGCACAAAAATCAAGAAAAATCCCGGGAAGACATTTTGTCAGAGGTGTGGGGATACGATTTCATCGGAGAGACGAATCTCGTTGATGTGTACATCCGTTATTTGCGGCAGAAAATCGACAAGGGCTATCGGCATAAGCTGATTCATACCGTTCGCGGGGTGGGATATATGTTAAAGGAGCCTGACGCATGACACTCCGCAGGAGATTTACTTTTTTCACAATATTTTGGTTAATTTTCATCCTTATTTTATTCAACATATTTGTCTATTTGTTCGTCATTAAGATTACGATGCGCAGCGAGGAGCAGCTGCTAACGAACAAGGTCAATATATTGCTTGAAGATCCAAGGGTGGACAATATAGCGGGATTGAGCGATCCCGAGCTGCTGCGCGACTATTATAATGTCAATGAGTTGATCCGGATTGTCACACCGGACGGCAAGACGATCAATTCCCAGGGCTCCGACCCCGAGCTCATTGCGCTGGAGACGACCTTTAGCAGCCAGTTTGAAACCGGGATGCTGCTAGTTGAAGGGCGGCGGGTCATTTATATGGAAGTGCCCTTGTACGAGGGGCATAAGGTTATTGGCAAAATACAGCTGTACCGCAAGCTGACGCTGCTTGACAGCTATCTGCAGGTACTCGTTATCGCGCTGACCGTGACGAGTGCAGGCGCCATCTTGTTTGCAATACTGGGCACCTATTGGTTCACCTCGCGGCTGACTTCTCCGATCCAGCATATGGTGCAGACGATGCGCGAGATTGACCGCAGCGGCAAGCTGCGCAAAATAGAACTGAACGGCAAGGACCAGTCCGCCGAGCTGGAGCAGCTGGCTAGAGCCTTTAATCAGATGATCGAGAAGCTGGACCGGACTTTCGCCAGACAGCGGCAGTTCGTAGCTGACGCATCTCATGAATTGAAGACGCCGCTTACTGTCATAAGCAGCTACGCCAATATGCTCAGCCGCTGGGGCCGAGACAACGATAACGTGCGTGATGAAGCGATTGAAGCGATCGTCAAAGAAAGCGAGCGATTGCAAAACTTGACCAAATCGATGCTTGTACTAGCGGAGGCGGAACAGGAAGATTGGCTTAAGCTGGAGACATTCGATCTGGTGCAGCTGGCAGATGAAACCGCTGATATGCTTTATACGACATTTCAAAGGATAATTCGCGTGCATACGCCGAAGACCGACGTGAAGGTGAGCGCGGACAAGGATAAGATCAGACAACTGCTCGTAATTTTACTGGACAATGCGATCAAATATAGCAAAGAGCCAATCGATATTACGATTGCAATTACAAAAGGCAATGTACGCCTTTCTGTATCCGACAAGGGAATAGGCATTCCGGAGAGCGATATGAGCCATCTGTTTGAGCGCTTTTACCGTGTCGATGGCGCGCGCAGACGGACAACGGGAGGAGTAGGTTTAGGCCTTTCCATTGCCAAACGGATTGTTGATCTGCATGAAGGACAAATCGACGTATTCAGCAAGCCGAATCAAGGGACGACAATTACAGTGGCAATTCCGCAAAAAAAATAACCGTTTCTTCTGCCCGGATTGTGCGGTGCACATCCCGAGCGAAGAAACGGCAATATTTAATGGGAAGAGTCACTAGGATACGCGTCTTGCTGTCACATAGTGCGAGTCCCAATGCGACTGTTTGAGGCTGCTGAAGCGAACGCCGCCTTGGCCATACGTATGCAGGATTTTGTTGTTGCCGACATAGATGGCGACATGGCCGATCCCTTTTCCGGTTGTGCGGAAGAAAACAAGATCGCCGCGCTTCAAATTGGAGCGGGGTACATAAGTACCTACTTTAGCCTGTTGTCTGGAAGTGCGAGGCAGATTAATTCCTATTTTTTTATATACATATTGTGTAAATGATGAGCAATCAAATGCATAAGTCACACCGCTCGGCGCTCCGAAGCGATAGGGGACACCCAAGTAATTATCGCCAATGTTAATAATTTGGCTTGCTTGAGCAGCAGTAGCAGCCTCTGCTTTCGGTACGCTTCCGACTGTTAGTGAACTGAAGCCGATCACAGCGCCGATTGCTGCAACCGATAATTTGCGGACGATGGCGTTATTTTTCAACATGTGTAAGATCCCTCCAGCGTTTGTATGATGTGAATCATGCTACAGGGCTACTATATCAGAAAAACATCTCTCTAAAATTTACCAAATCGTACATAAAAAGATTGTTTTTCAGTAATAGATACGCTTTTACACGCTTTATTAAAAAACGGTGAGAAATTTTTAATTGGGAGTGAACAGGAATTGAATTTACGTGTAGCCGCCGTCCAGTATAGACTTGAGGATATTAGCAGTTTTGCACAATTTGCCGAGCAAGTAACACATTATGTACGAAATGCCTCAGAATATGAGGTGCAGTTTTTATTGTTTCCGGAATTTTTGACGACCCAGCTACTTTCCATGACCGACAGTAAGGGCAATGCTCTGAAGATTGAGGATTTGCCTTCCTTTACAGACGATTATGTGAATTTGTTCAGAGGGCTCGCCGCGGAATATGGGATGCATATTATCGGCGGTACGCATGTCATAGCCGATGCAGCGGGCAAACGGCGGAATGTCGCCCATTTGTTCGATCCGGACGGCAGAGTTGTTACGCAAGCGAAGCTGCACTTAACGCCGACTGAGGTGGCCGAGTGGAATATGGCGCCAGGTGAAGGGCTCGAGGTGTTCGATACGCCGTTTGGCACCATGGCCATGCTTACATGCTATGACATCGAGTTTCCCGAAATCGTCCGGATGGCGAGAGCCAAAGGAGCCAATATCATTTTTTGCCCTTCATGCACCGATGACCGTCACGGATTTTATCGTGTACGCTATTGCTGCCATGCCCGTACAATAGAAAATCAAATTTATATTGTTACGACAGGGACGGTGGGCTCATTGCGCAAAGTTGATTTTATGCGGGCGAATTTTGGACAGGCCGCTATATTGTCGCCGAATGATATTCCGTTTCCGCCGGCAGGGATCATCGCCGAAGGCGTTATCAACGAGGATATGCTGGTCGTGGGCGATCTAGATGTATCGCTGCTGGAGAAGGTGAGAGCGGCAGGCTCAGTGACGACCTGGCGCGATCGCCGCACTGATCTGTACCCGGATTGGAAGTGAGGTTATGCGTAAGGAGCTGTTTGTATATGCATCCGGCAAGCCGGAGCGTATTGCAATTCGCAACTATACAGCCGATGATATAGCAGGCCTGATCGCCATCCAGCAGGAGAGCTTTCCGCCGCCATTTCCTTCTGAGCTGTGGTGGAAAGAAGAGCAGCTGCTGGAACATGTGACCCGGTTTCCGGAAGGGGCGCTCGTTGCTCAAGCGGGCAACCGGCTTATTGGCTCTATGACCGGGCTGCGGGTGAATAGCGCGACAATAGCAGCTGATCATCGCTGGGAGGCTGTTACCGATAACGGCTACATCCGCAACCACAATCCGCAGGGTGACACTTTATATGTAGTCGATATATGCGTCATTCCAGAATATCGCAAGTATGGTGTCGGCAAATGGCTTATGCAATCGATGTACGAGGTCGTTGTCCAGCTTGGCATCCCGCGTTTGCTTGGCGGAGGGCGTCTGCCAGGCTATCATCGCTATGCTGATCAATGCACAGCTTGGGAATACGTCGAGCGGGTAATAGCCGGGGAATTGAACGATTCGGTGCTTTCTTTTCTGCTGCGCTGCGGACGTATGCCGGTAGGCGTGGCCGAGCGCTATTTGGAGGACGAAGAGTCGCTGCATTATGCAGCGCTGATGGAATGGAAAAATCCTTTTTACCAAAAAGACGCATTCGAAGCGAGTCAACTTCATAACTTATGATTCAATTCAAGGAGGTATCGTATCAAAATGGAATATGTACGCATTCAATCTATCCGCGATCCGTTGTTCAAGAAGCTGCATGAGCTTATTCAAACGGTCTTTCCTCCTGAGGAAGTATTGGCATTCGAGCGTTGGGAAGAGCCGCTGCAGGATGAAGGTATTCATGTTTATGCTGCGCTCCACAATGATGAGGTGGTCGGAGCTACCGAGTACCGCTACTATCCGGATTTAGCCGTGGCGATGACTGATTTTACGATCATCGGGCGGCCGGCAATGGGGATTGGGCGGTTTTTGATGCGCAACCGCGAGAAGGACATTGCCCGGCTGGCGAAAGAAAGCGGCACTGTGCCGCTTGGCATGTTTGCAGAAGTGTATAACCCAATCACGGCCGATTATCATTTTGGCGGCGTAACGCCAATGAATCCTTATGTAAGGCGCGAGGTGCTGTCGCATATGGGATACAAGCGCATCGATTTATCCTATGTGCATCCGTCGTGGCAGGAAAATGGCGAGGCAGTAACGGGGCTGGATCTATGCTTTATGCCGGCGGACGAGCCGCTGGAGGAGCTGCCGGCTGAGCTGGTTTCGCGGTTTTTGACCCGCTATTATTCGGCCTTGCCGGCCAAGCCAGAACAGTGGCATCAAATGATGGCAGGCATCGCTGAGCGGCAAATGCTGAGCCTGGAGCCGTTTTAATGGAAGGAAGCATGCAGCATGCCGGCGGTACGGAGGTCACTTTCTGGGGGACTGGCGATTCGATGGGGGTGCCCAGGGTCTATTGCGACTGTGCCGTCTGTACAGAAGCGCGAAGGGGGGGCAGCAATCGCCGCACCCGTTCGCTTGTTCATCTAAGCGACCCTTCGTACGGCACGATGCTGATTGATTGCGGACCGGATTGGCGCAGTCAGATGGAAGCGGCGAATATGCGGCATATCGATAAAATGCTGCTGACCCATGCGCATTTTGACCATATTGCCGGATTAGCGGAGTGGGCCGACAGCTGCCGCTGGCTTAACAGGCGCGGGGAAGCATATGCGAAGGCGGAAGTCATCGCTGAAATCGTGAATCGTTTTCCGTGGCTTGAACGCAATATTGCCTTCAAACCGATAGATGAACCGTTCAATTTGGGAGCTTGGAAAATCACCTGTTGGAAGGTGAATCACGGGAAAAACGGGATCTCATTCGCCTTTCGATTCGACCATGAAGCGGCAGGCAAAGCGTGGGTGTATTGTCCGGATGCGATTAATCTGACGCCGGAACAGCTTGCCCCTATGCATGACCTGCAGCTGCTTATATTGGGAGCAAGCTTTTATCAGGAGCCGTATCCGATGGAAACACGCTCTGTTTATGATGTAACGGAGGCATGCGAGCTGTTTGGCAAGCTTCAGCCGGAACGGATGCTGCTTACCCATATGTCGCATGACATTGATATTCGCCGCGACTACTCGCTTCCGGCAGCAGTAAGCTTTGCGAAGGCCGGTCTGCAAGTGGTTGTATAGCATGATTTCGAAGGTTAAGGATGGACCGGGAATGATAGTCCTGCTTCATCCTTTTTTGATAGGTAAGTTAGAAAAATGTCTGCCGCTCAGTGGTATGCAATGGAATGGGCGTCTAACAGGATTTTAGGTAGGTAAATCAGCCCAAAAGGACGATTTTCGCAATCTAACTGGAATTCATACAGCTAGTTCGGCTGAATCTACACCATCTAGGTCAATTCACCATTTCTAACTGTAGGTTTTCCGTGTAGTCCGGCTGTCTTGTGAACAAAGCATGAAAATGGACTGTAGAATTCCAGTTAGTTGCAGCATCAGGTTCAAATCACCTTGACTTTTTCATGAAGGTGGCTTTGAGCGGCCAACTTTGAGGCATGCGGACCTACGATCCGCTATTTTGTCAAACCCCGGCTCATTCGAAGGTTTCGCGGACACACGATCCGTTATTTGCCGATTTTGCCGGGTTTTCGCGCCGTTTTGAGGCAAATAACGGAACCACGGTCCGCAAGCACGCCAATTAGCTGTTTTGTTCACAGATAACGGATCTACGGAGAGCGTCGATTAATTTCAAATGTTAAGGCTCCCCGTATCTGTTTTGAAGATTTTTTGAAATTTCAGGAAGATTTCCATCTAAACGTGGCCTTCGAGTAGACTCGAACGATACATTTCACATCGTCCTTCAGCCTTCTTCAGGCTACCGGGCTGACGAATCGGCCTTTATGCGCATGGGGAAGCGCCCCTCTGTCTTCGGCTTTTTTGCCGGACAAAGGGGTCCTTGTAAGAGTAACCTAGTTTTTTCACGATCAATTTGATGTTGACCGCCATCCCCTTGATTTTGGCGAAGACCCGAACCTTG